>JAFGXV010000001.1 GCA_016936455.1 Desulfuromonadaceae bacterium | reverse complement strand
GGTGCCGAAGGCGAGACTCGAACTCGCACGACCAATTGGCCACCACCCCCTCAAGATGGCGTGTCTACCAGTTCCACCACTTCGGCGTTAACGAGCCGTATTTATACTGAGTTACTATTTTTCTGTCAATAGCGTTTTCGCTGTAATGACGTTTTTTTCTTCGCCTGACCGATACCTTCAAAAGGCAGATTTATTTTGCGGTTTCAGCGGGTTGCGCGGGGGCTGATTGTTCAACTTTGATCTGATCCGGCATCAGGCTGTCGGAGCCGGGTTTGCCGTAGAAATACGCCAGAGACAGGCTGGTCAGCATGAAGACACAGGCCGCTGCGGTGGTCATCTTGCTCAGAAACGTTTTTGCACCTGTTGCGCCGAACATGGTCTGGCTGGCTCCACCACCAAAGGAAGCTCCAGCTTCAGCCCCTTTGCCGGCTTGCAGCAGAACGATAATTATCAGTGCAATCGAAACGGTGACATGGATGATCAGCAGCAAGGTGGTCATGTGATGACGGCCTCCGGAAAGTTGTTGTTAAAACACGACTAAAACAGCGGCAACAAATAACATAGCTGCCGCCTGTTGCCAAGAAGGTTTTTTGTTTTTTCCTTATGGCAGGGGAGTGTTTGACATGCGTAACGGTTTTGGAAAGTGAACTATAGCTGAAAAGTCTTCAGCGTTCAGGCTGGCACCGCCGACCAGGGCGCCGTCAATGTCGGCTTCGGCCATCAGTTCACCAATGTTGCCAGGCTTGACGCTGCCGCCGTAGAGAATCCGTGTCTGCTCTGCAACCTCATGATCGAATAGTCCTTGCAGCAGACCACGGATGTAGGCATGGACTTCAGCTGCCTCTTCACTGGTTGCGGTTTTGCCGGTGCCGATGGCCCAGACCGGTTCGTAGGCGATGACGACATCGGTCATCTGTTCGGCGGTCACTTCAGCTAGCCCGAAACGGAGCTGGTAGGCGATGACCTCAAATAGCTCGCCGCTGTCGCGCTGTTCCAGCGTTTCGCCGATGCACAGAATGGGACGCAGGCCGGCGGCCAGAACTGACAGAACCTTTTCATTGATGAACTCGTCCTGTTCGTCAAACAACTGGCGTCGCTCGGAATGGCCTAAGATGACATAGCGGCAACCGCAATCCGCCAGAAGAGGAGCGGAGACCTCGCCGGTGAACGCTCCTTCTGTTTGGGGGTAGCAGTTCTGGGCGGCGACCATGATGGCGCTGTTCTGGCTCTGCCGGCATACCGAAGGCAGGGCTGTGAACACCGGGGCCACCACGATTTCGACATCTTTTACATCCGCCAGTTTTTCCAGCAAACTGTTAACGAGTTCCGTCGCTTGGGCAATGGTTTTATGCAGTTTCCAGTTTCCGGCAATCAGGGGCTTGCGCACGGGACCTCCTTGTTATTTGTCGGTTAAAGCGGTGACGCCGGGAAGTTCTTTGCCTTCGAGAAATTCCAGCGAGGCTCCGCCGCCGGTGGAAATATGGGTCATCTTGTCGTTGAGGCCGGCCTTGTTGACAGCGGACACGGAGTCTCCGCCACCAATGATTGAAAGGGCTGATGAATTGGCGAGCGCTTCGGCTACGGCAAAGGTGCCCTTGGCAAAGGACGGGAACTCAAACACGCCCATGGGGCCATTCCACACCACGGTTGCCGCCTGTTGGATAACCTCGGCATATAGCTGGACTGTTTTCGGCCCGATATCCAGACCCATGCTGCCAACGGGGATTGCACGATCCTCGCAGACCGTGGCTAAGGCGTCCTTGCTGAATTCCGTGGCAATGACATGATCGCAGGGCAATAGCAGTGTGACACCTTTGTCGACGGCTGATTTCAGCAGCGAGGCAGCCAGTTCGATCTGTTCTTCTTCGACCAGGGAGGTGCCGATGGCCACCCCTTGACTTTTTAGGAACGTATAGGCCATTCCGCCGCCAACGAGCAGGGTGTCTACCTTGTCGAGCAGTCGGGTAATGACGGGAATCTTGTCGCTGACCTTGGCCCCACCGAGAATGGCGACGAAAGGACGCTGCGGTTTTTCCAGCGCCTGACCGAGATACTTCAGTTCCTTGTCCATCAAAAAGCCGGCAGCGGCAGGTTGCAGCAAGTGCGCAATGCCTTCGGTCGAGGCATGGGCACGGTGAGCGGTGCCGAAGGCGTCATTGATATAGATGTCGGCCAGTTTGGCCAGTTCAGCACAGAACTCGGGCGTGTTTTTTTCTTCTCCTGGGTAGAATCGCAGGTTTTCCAGCAGCAGCACATCGCCCTCGTTGAGACTGTCAACCAGTTTCAGAACTTCGGGGCCGATACAGTCCGTTGCCATGGTGACGGGATGTTCCAGCAGTTTGGCCAGATAAGGTGCGACCGGTGCCAGGCTGTACTGTGGTTTGACCGTTCCCTTGGGGCGGCCAAGATGAGAAGCCAGAATCAGCTTGCCACCCTGCTGAAGGATATAGCGGATGGTCGGCAGCGCTGCAACGATGCGGGTTCCATCACTGACTTCGCCCTTGTCGGTGAGCGGTACATTGAAGTCGACGCGGCAGAAAACTTTTTTACCCTTCAAATCCAGATCGGTAACGGAGAGCTTGTTGAACATGAAAAAAACTCCTCGAATAGCAAGATGTGAAAAAGCAGGATCGGTTTGGCGTGATCCTGCTTGGCGTGTCGTGGGTCAGGGAGCAAATCAGCGCGTTGCGACAAAACGCAACAGATCAACAATGCGCTGTGAATAGCCCCATTCGTTGTCGTACCATAACAGGACCTTGAGTAAGGAGTCCTGAATGACGGTGGTTGACAGGGCATCAAAAATGGCGGATGCCGGATTACCATTGAAATCCTTCGAAACCAGAGGAAGGTCACAGTATTCAACGATACCGTTCAACCTGCTCGAAGCAGCATCAAGCACCAGATTATTAATTTCCTCAGCGCTGGTGGGACGCTCAGTCTCAACCACGAGGTCAATCAGTGAAACATTGGGTGTAGGAACGCGAATAGCTAGCCCTGTCAGTTTGCCTTTCAGCTCAGGGATGACCTCGGCCACGGCTTTGGTGGCGCCGGTGGTGGTGGGGATCATGGACAGCCCGGCAGCACGGGCCCGACGCAGGTCCTCATGCGGCAGGTCCAGGATGCGCTGATCGTTGGTGTAGGAGTGAACCGTGGTCATGCTGCCCCGTTTGATGCCGACCGTGTCCACCAGCAAGCGGGCGACAGGGGCCAGACAGTTGGTGGTACAGGAAGCATTGGAAATGATTTGATGCTGGGCCGGGTCGTATTTATCGAGATTGACGCCGTTGACGACGGTGATATCGGAATTCTTGCCCGGGGCACTGATGATGACCCGCTTGGCACCGGCTTCCAGGTGACGCGCCGCGGCTTCACGTTTACGGAACAGGCCAGTGGATTCCAGAACAATTTCAACGCCGAGTTCTTTCCATGGCAGTTTGGACGGATCGCGTTCATTGAAAATTTGAATGGATTTGCCATTAATGATGATCCGATTGTCTTCAACCTGGACGGTTGTCGGAGAGATGCCGTGAACCGAGTCATACTTGAACAGATGCCCGAGAGTGGCTGCATCGGTCAGGTCATTGATGGCCACAACTTCGAAAGCCGTTTCGTTCAGAGCAATACGCAGAGCGTTGCGTCCAATGCGACCGAAACCGTTGATAGCGACTTTTACCGACATGATACGATTCTCCTTGCCATGAAAAAGTAGAAAAAAACAATAAATTACAGCGGAGTGATATCGTGCCACAATGGCAGGGCACTCCTGGCGTGACAGAGAAAAAAAGAGCGAAAAAATCTGTAATGTCGCGCAGATAATAGACAGCTCGATAATTTCCGTCAAGCGATAACAGCCAGTATACCATGCCCTTTTGTGCTGACCAGAGCGGGCAATAGAATAGCGGGCGGTTTTTGACCCCTGCTGTGGGAATTGCATTGTTTGCCCGTCTTGCCCTTTTGCCATGCCTGTGTTATGTAGACGCTGAATTTTGCAGCAGTGCTTTTATCTCACTAACGAGGGCGCGTTGTTCGCGCCATTGTTTATTAGCGCTGGCGTTTCGCGACCGAATTCGCGTTTGATATCTATGGCTTTTCAGCCTGAGGGAGAAGGTAGCGAGGTGCGAGTCTGTCAGCTGGCCAGCGGCAGCAAGGGTAATGCCCTTTATATTGAAAGTGGTCAGACGCGTATCCTGATTGATGCGGGTCTGTCGGCGCGCCGCCTGAGTGCCCATCTTCAGGATATTGGCATTGAAGCCGCAAGCCTGGATGCTGTTTTTTTAACCCATGAGCATGTGGATCATACGTCCGGTCTCGGGCCACTTTGTCGACGTTATGCGCTGCCTCTGTATTGCACGCAGCAGACCTTTTCCGTTCTTGAGAAATTGGGCCCTGTTAAGACGCGTTTTTTTGAATCCGGCGAGAGTGTGGTTTTGAAAGATCTGCGTGTGCAGTCTT
Source organism: Desulfuromonadaceae bacterium (assembly GCA_016936455.1). Taxonomy (GTDB): domain Bacteria; phylum Desulfobacterota; class Desulfuromonadia; order Desulfuromonadales; family Desulfuromonadaceae; genus Pseudodesulfuromonas. The sequence continues at coordinate 92,928 of JAFGXV010000001.1, read as the reverse complement.
TCCCGGTCACGCATGACGCCGTAGAGCCTGTTGGTTTTGTCATTGAAGGCTGTGAGGGTCGCGTTGGTCTGGCGACGGATTTAGGGGTGGCGACCCGATTGGTCCAGGACCGTCTGCAGCAGTGTCGGGTGCTGGTTCTGGAGACCAACCACGACGAGGAAATGCTGCGTGAAGGCCCCTATCCTTGGCCGCTAAAGCAGCGTATCCGCAGCCGCCATGGACACCTGTCGAATCGGGAGGGGTCTGAATTGCTGGCGCAGCTCCTGTGGCCGGGACTGGAGGCGCTTTTTTTGGCCCATCTGAGTGAGACGAACAATACGCCACAGGCGGCCCAGTCTTGCGTGGCACATGTTTTAACACGGCAGAATCAGTGCTGCCCCCAAGTCATCATGGGCAGGCCCGATCGAGTCAGCCAGTGCTTTGAATGTTGATGCCAGCTTGGCGTGTCATTTTTTGTTGTCCTGCCAGGGTTCGATGCGGCGGGTGATGCGAAACAATACGTCTAAATATGAGAGATCTGCAATCAGCGACGGGGACTGCTTCCCCGTTGATTCCTCTCGGGGCTCGGTGCCCTGAAATCCGCAAGGAGAATGTATGGCCAGCAGAATTGTCGTTGCCCTGAAAGACGGCGTACGTGATGCCCGCGGAGAGCGGGTCCGGCGCGAAATGATGGAGCATCTTGGGATTAACCTTGATCGGGTGCGGACCATTGATGTGTATACCATCGACGCGCAACTGAGCGAGGAGGAACTGCTTGCGGCCGCCCGGGGGCCATTCAGTGATCCGGTGATTCAGGAGTATGCCGTAAATCGACCTCTGGCCGACGACTTCGATCTGTTGATCGAAGTGGGATTCCGTCCCGGTGTGACCGATAATGTCGGGCGGACCGCCCGCGAGGCGATCCAGTACCTTACCGGCCGTTCTTTTGCCCCGGGCGAAGCGGTATACACTTCTGTTCAGTATCTGCTGAACGGCGATCTCGACAAGGCCGGTGCCGAGCAGGTTGCTGCCGGCTTTCTGGCCAACGGACTGATTCAGCGCTGGACCATTGTCAGCCGTGAGGAATTTGACCGCGCCAGCGGGCTACCCGCCCAGCCGCCGCGGGTTGTCAGCACGGCCACGCCCCAGATTCGTGAAATCGACCTGGATGTCAATGACGAAGCCCTGATGCAGATCAGCCGTGACGGCATGCTGGCGCTTAATCTGGAAGAGATGAAGGCGATCCAGGCATTCATTGCCGAGCCCCAGGTGCAGCAGCAGCGTGCCAGCGTCGGTCTGGGCCGGAAGCTGACCGATGCCGAACTCGAAGCCCTGGCCCAGACCTGGAGCGAGCACTGCAAACATAAAATTTTCTCGGCCCGTATTGACTATGAGGACGGGCAGGGGAACCGCGAAACCATTAACTCGCTGTTCAAAACCTATATCATGGGGGCTACGCGCGATATCCGGGCGGCCAAAGGCGACAAGGATATCTGTCTGTCCGTGTTCAAGGACAACGCGGGCGTTATCCGTTTCACCGACGACTGGAGCATGGTCTACAAGGTGGAAACCCACAACTCCCCCAGCGCGCTTGATCCGTACGGCGGTGCCCTGACCGGTATCGTCGGTGTCAACCGCGATCCTTTTGGCACCGGACGGGGCGCCCGTTTGATCTTCAATACCGACGTGTTCTGCTTCGCCTCGCCGTTCTACGACAAGCCTCTGCCGCCGCGGCTGTTGCATCCACGCCGCATTTTCGAGGGCGTGGTTGAAGGTGTCGAGCACGGGGGCAACAAAAGCGGGATTCCAACGGTCAACGGTTCGCTGGTGTTCGATGACCGGTTTGCTGGCAAGCCGCTGGTCTACTGCGGCAGCGCTGCCTTGATGCCGCGCGAACTGCATGGACGTCCCGGTCATGACAAGAAGGCGGAAGTCGGTGATCACATTCTGATGGTTGGTGGCCGGGTCGGTAAGGACGGCATCCACGGCGCCACCTTCTCTTCCGAGGAGTTACACGAGGATTCTCCGGTAACCGCGGTTCAGATCGGCGATCCCATTACCCAGCGCCGCATGTTCGATTTTCTGCTCGTTGCCCGCGATCAGGGCCTCTATAACGCCATCACGGATAACGGGGCGGGTGGGCTGTCCTCCTCAGTCGGCGAGATGGCGGAGGATACTGGCGGGTTTGAACTGCATCTGGACCGCTGCCCGCTCAAATATCCGGGCTTGCAGCCTTGGGAAATCCTGATCTCGGAAGCTCAGGAACGCATGACTGTCGCGGTTCCGCCTCAGCAGGTCGAGGCCTTTATTGCTTTGGCACGGCGGATGGACGTGGAGGCCACAGATATCGGCCAGTTCACGGACAGCGGCTATTATCACTGTCTGTATGAGGGCAAGACGGCTACCTATCTGCCCATGGCGTTCCTCCATGAGGGCACCCCGCAGATGCAGATCCCGGCGCGCTGGGAACTCAAACAGCATGCGGAGCCATCTTCAACCGCGTTGCCGTCCGCCGATGAGGCGCTGGAGCAACTGCTGTCGCGGCTCAATATCTGCTCCAAGGAATGCGTGGTGCGACGTTACGACCACGAGGTGCAGGGAGCGACCGTGCAGAAGCCGTTGACCGGTATTGACAACGATGGCCCGGCCGATGGTTCCGTGGTGCGGCCGCTGTTTGATTCTTTCGCCGGCATCGCAACGGCTCATGGTATCTGCCCACGCTACAGCGATATCGATACCTATCACATGATGGCCTGTGCCATTGATGAGGCGCTGCGCAATTACGTGGCTGTGGGGGGCAATATCGATCATGTGGCCGGACTCGACAACTTCTGCTGGTGTGATCCGGTCAAGAGCGAACGTACGCCCGATGGTGAGTACAAGGCCGCTCAGCTGGTCCGCGCAAACAAGGCGCTCTACGATTACTGCCTAGCGTTCGGCGTGCCGCTGATTTCGGGTAAGGATTCGATGAAAAACGATTACCAGATCGGCAGCACCAAGATTTCCATCCCGCCCACGGTGCTGTTTTCCGTCATTGGCAAGGTGGAGGATGTGCGCAAGACAGTGAGCATGGATGTCAAACGGCCAGGCGACCGGGTTTATCTGCTGGGCGTGACCCGGGCGGAACTCGGTGCTTCGGAACTTTACAGCCAGCTCGGCTTTACCGGTAATGCGGTGCCGACGGTGGATGCCCATACGGCCTTGCTGCGTTACCGTACCCTCAATCGTGCGCAGCAGGGCGGGTTGCTGGCCTCCTGCCACGACCTGTCCGACGGTGGACTCGGTGTTGCCGCAGCGGAGACCGCTTTTGCCGGCGGTTATGGCCTCGCGATTGATTTGCGCAAGGTGCGCTGCGAAAGAACATTAACGGACATGGAAATTCTCTACTCTGAGTCGCAGAGCCGGCTGCTGGTTAGCGTTGCGCCGGAACAAGCCGAGGAGTTCGAAAAGCTGTTTGCCGGCCAGCCGCTGAGCCTGCTCGGAGAGGTTACGGCCGAACCGCGATTGCGCGTCACCGGCCTGGATGGGACGCTGATTATCGACCGCGAAAATTCTGTCTTAAAAGAGGCCTGGCAAGCGCCTCTGAGGGAGCTGTAATATGGCACAACAGCAGGTTCGGGCAATCGTCATTTCCGGTAATGGAACCAATTGCGAGCGCGAGGTCGCCAATGCCTGTCGTCTGGCAGGCGCTGATGTCGCCGATATCGTTCATCTCTCTTGCTTATTGGCCGGTGAAGTCGAGCTGAACGACTATCATTTTCTCAATTTTGCCGGCGGTTTCCTCGATGGCGACGACTTGGGCAGTGCCAAGGCCGGTGCCAATCGTCTCAATCATGCGGTCATCGCGGGCAGCTCGCGCACGCTGGCCGATGCCATCCGCGGGTTCATCGCATCCGGCAAGCTGGTGATGGGGGTGTGCAACGGGTTCCAGCTGATGGTCAAGATGGGGTTGTTGCCGGCGTTGGGTGGCGATCAGCGCCAGACCGCGACCTTGACCTTCAATGACGGCGGTCGGTTTGAAGACCGCTGGACGTATCTGAAGGTGGATCCCGTGTCGCCGTGCGTTTTTACCCGCGGGTTGCAGGGGATTTATCTGCCCGTTCGCCATGGCGAGGGTAAATTTGTCACGGAAACACCAGCGGTGCTGGAGCAGATCGAATCCCGCCATCTGGCGGTGCTCAAATACTGCGATGCCGGCTATCAGGCGCCGACCATGGATTACCCGTTGAACCCCAATGGGTCCACGGCGGCCATTGCCGGGGTCTGTGATGAAAGTGGCCGCCTGTTTGGGCTGATGCCACATCCCGAAGCCTATGTCCACCGTACCCATCATCCGCGCTGGACCCGTGAGACCCTGCCGGAAGAGGGTATGGGGTTGTGGCTTTATCAGAATGCCGTGACCTTTATCCGGGAAAATCTGCTTTAGTCGCTTCTCTATCTGCCAGGAGAGTTTTCTGATGTTTGACAAGTTCAATGATGAATGCGGTGTGTTCGGTATTTACGGTCACCCGGAAGCGGCCAACCTGACTTACCTTGGTCTTTATTCGTTGCAGCACCGTGGACAGGAGAGCTGTGGAATCGTCGCGTCCGACGGTACCTCCCTGCGGGCCTACCGCAAGCTCGGCTTGGTTGCTGATGTGTTCAAGGACAACGCGATCTTCGACAGCCTCCCCGGCCGTAGTGCCATCGGCCATGTGCGTTATTCCACTGCGGGCGGCAATGACGTCAAGAATGTGCAACCGATTATGGTGGACTACGTGCGTGGTAGCATCGCCGTTGCCCATAACGGCAATCTGGTGAACGCCCAGGAGCTGCGCAATGAACTTGAGCAGCAAGGGTCGATCTTCTCGACCATTGCCGACACCGAGGTCATCATCCACCTGTTGGCCCGGGCCCAGAGTGACAGCCTGGCCGACCGCCTGGTGGATGCGCTCAAACGGGTGCGTGGGGCCTACAGCCTGCTGTTTTTGACCGAGACCCGCATGGTGGCCGTGCGTGACCCTCATGGCTTCCGCCCGCTGATTCTGGGCAAGCTGGACGGCGCTTACGTTGTCGCCTCGGAAACCTGTGCCCTTGATCTGATCGAGGCCGAATTTATTCGTGAGCTGGAACCGGGAGAGCTGGTCATTATTGACAAAAATGGCCTGCGCTCGTTTTTCCCGCTTGAGAAAGCGCAGCAGTCCTCCTGCATTTTTGAATACATCTACTTTGCCCGGCCCGACAGTACCATTTTCGGTCATGAGGTTTATGGTGTGCGCAAAGAGTATGGCCGTCAGCTGGCGCGCGAGTATCCGGTGGAGGCCGATGTCGTCGTACCGATCCCGGACTCCGGAGTACCGGCTGCCATCGGTTATGCCGAGCAGTCCGGTATCCCGTTTGAACTGGGCCTGATCCGCAACCATTATGTCGGTCGTACTTTTATTGAGCCACAGCAGTCGATCCGCCATTTTGGCGTCAAGATCAAACTCAACCCGGTGCGCGAAGTGATCGAAGGCAAACGGGTGGTGGTAATCGACGATTCCATTGTTCGCGGCACCACCGCGCGCAAGATCATCAAGATGATCCGTCAGGCCGGCGCCAAAGAGGTGCATGTGCGGATCTCCAGCCCCCCGACCAGTTATCCCTGCTATTACGGCATTGATACCCCGACGCGCAAGGAACTGATTTCTTCTTCTCATACTGTAGATGAGATCAACCGTTACATTACCTCTGACAGCCTGGGGTACCTGTCCGTCGACGGGCTGTTGAAAGCGACCTGTGGCAAGGACTGTTGTGAAAATAAACAATTTTGTACCGCCTGTTTCAGCGGGCAGTATCCGATCAAGTTCCCACGCCTGAAAGACGACAAGCAGCTTGGGTTGTTCTGATCAGTCACGGGATTAATAGGGAAGGAGAGGTTCATGCTGGAAAACGAGCGCGAAGAATTGATGGCGATTATCCGTCAATTGTCTTATGAGCAACGGGAAGTCACCTTGGCTTCCGGCCGTAAAAGCAACTTCTATTTTGATGGCAAGCAGACCACCCTGCATCCGCGAGGCTCGGTGCTGGTCGGCAAGGCTTTTTTTCAGGCACTGAAGAATTTTCCCGGACCGATTGAGGGGGTCGGCGGATTGACGATGGGGGCCGATCCCATTGCAACCGCGACTTCGCTGATCAGTGCGTTGGAAGAACAGCCGATTCCCGCTTTTATTATTCGCAAGGAACCCAAAGGTCATGGAACCGGTCAGTGGCTGGAAGGGCGCAAGAATTTCAAGCCGGGCGCGCGGGTCGTTATTGTTGAGGATGTGGTGACCACCGGGGGGTCTTCCATGAAAGCCATTGAGCGTGCCCGGTCGGAAGGCCTTGAGGTGGTGGGTGTGATCACCCTGGTTGATCGCGAAGAAGGCGGTAGAGAATACTTCGATGAAAATCAGATTCCGTTCCAGGCTATTTTTACCAAATCGCAGGTTGCAGAATAAGACTGAACCTGCTGAAAAGAGTGGCTTTCCGCTAGGTGGCCACTTTTTTTGTAGCTACAACGTATTGGATTGTTAATATTTTTTTTGTTTTTAGATTAGTTGGTGATAATTTTTAGATTTGTGTTATATGTATTTTTGACTATAACAACTGCGTCTGCTGAGATTTTTTATTTTTGCCCCGTCTTTTAATGTTTTTTTAATCTGTTGCCTTTTTGTTAGCTCCGCGATTCTTGACCCGGGCGTTTTATATGGTACTGTTATTCGCTACTGCTTAATGACAAAAGGGAACTGGATGGGATGACGGCCCTGATGCGCTTTTTAATCATTTTATTCGTTGTTGTGCTGATGTGGTATGTTCCGGTTTGTGCCTTTGAACGGCATGACGTGGCGACTTTTTCTGCTCCGGCTTATCAGATTGAGAATCTCGCAGCAGAAGTGTTTTCTGATGGCAGGATTATTCTTGTTACGGGTATTGTGAAAAATATGAGCACATTTCCTGTACGTGGGCACGTAGAGGTTAATTTTATAGATCGGAACCAGTCTGTTTTGCGTCGCGTCGTGTCGACGGTCAATGAGAGGAAGGCGATCAAGCCCGGTGGACATGGTTTGTTCGAGGCCTCTACGAATATCAATACCAGCCTGAGTGGGTTGGAGAACATTTATGTCGAATTTATTTCTGAGTGAACAGTCTATCCGTGGACTGATTGCTGAGCTTTGTTAAACAACACATACTAAAAAGGGGGAAATGATGAAGAAGTGTCTGACGTTAACGTGCGGGATCCTGTTGCTGAGCAGTTCTTTTCTTTATGCAGAATCGAATGTTCAGGGAGCTATTATCAACAAGTCGACCGCTCAAAATGCAGCGAACATCGCGATTGGTACTGGTAACGAAGCAAAAATGGGTTCGGTTGGTATCAGCGGTTCCGCTGTCAAGGGTGCTGTGATCAATCAGTCCAATGTGAAGAATGCTGCTAACGTTGCCATCGGTACCGGCAACAAGGCTAATGTTGGTTCGATTGGTATCAAAGGTTCGGCGGTGCAGGGCGCCGTCATTAATAAGTCGGACGTCCAGAATGCTGCCAATATCGCGATTGGTACCGGCAACGAAGCCAATATGGGTTCAGTCGGTATCAGCGGTTCGGCAGTCAAGGGTGCTGTGATTAATCAGTCCAATGTGAAGAATGCCGCCAACGTCGCCATCGGTACCGGCAACAAAGCCAATGTTGGTTCGGTTGGCATTGCTGGTTCAGCGGTACAGGGTGCTGTGATCAATAAGTCGGACGTCCAGAATGCCGCCAATATCGCGATTGGCACCGGCAATGAGGCCAACATGGGTTCAGTCGGTATTAGCGGTTCGGCAGTCAAGGGTGCTGTGATCAATCAGTCCAATGTGAAGAATGCCGCCAACGTTGCGATTGGTACCGGCAACAAGGCCAATGTTGGTTCGATTGGTATCAAAGGTTCGGCTGTTCAGGGCGCTGTGATCAACAAGTCGGATGTCCAGAATGCTGCCAATATCGCGATTGGTACCGGCAACGAAGCCAACATGGGTTCAGTCGGTATCAGCGGTTCCGCTGTCAAGGGTGCTGTGATCAACCAGTCCAACGTGAAGAATGCCGCCAACGTCGCCATCGGCACCGGTAATAAAGCCAACATGGGCTCGGTTGGTATTACCGGTTCCAACGTTCAGGGCGCCGTCATCAATAAGTCTGACATCCAGAATGCTGCCAATATCGCGATTGGCACCGGCAATACGGCCAATATGGGCTCGGTCAATATCAAGAATTCCAACGTTAAGGGTGCAATCATCAATCAGGCTGATGTGAAAAACGCGGCCAATATTGCGATTGGTACTGGTAATACCTCCAGCCTGGGTTCGGTTTCTGTCGAGTAATCTTGATCTGACTTCCTCCGTCCGGTGATGTTCTATTCAGCGGATGGGAGACAATCCGCATTGCTCCTGGTGACTATCGGGTCTGTTGAGGCCTGATAGTCACCTGTTTATGCAGTACCCTTTTTGTTCGAAAGGATGATTTTGTGAAAACATCATTCGTTCTTGTTCTGACTGTTGTCGTGCTGGTCATCCTGTCTGTACCCTCTTTTGTTTTTGCCGATGACCTGGATGATGGAATTTCGAAGTTTACTGACGATGGCGTTTCCAAGTGGGACGAAATCGGTAAAAATGACCGGAATGTCAAGTTCACGATTCTAAAAGCAAAAAGCGCGGCAGCCGTTCGTTCAAAAAACGGGACCAATACCAGTGCTCAGGGAACGGACAGTACCGGTGCCATCAACAGTGTTCTGCTTGGACCAGGTGGGACGGTCCGTGGCGATATCATTATTATTGATGAGAGTCGAGGCGACAAGACTCAGGTTGTGGAATAAGCGGTTCAGACCGACTGTTGTTTTCAAGAAAAAGGATTTTTTATGCTCTGGAGATATGTCAAAAAGGCCTCTTGTTTTTCTGCGGCCGTATTAAGTGTTGTTGCGCTTGTTTCTTGCGCCGGCATGGACCCCGCTAAAGTAGATGTGGAGTTAAAGGAAACGGCTCCCCAGGCCAAGATCACTTCCTATACCGAAGCGCTAAGCAAGCTTGGTCTGATGACGGAAATCTATAACACGCCGCACATGCGTATCCAGAGCAACCCTATTTATGACAATACGGGCACATCTGGAGCAACGGGTGGTGAAATTCCTCGGGATATTACCGAGATGCTCAAGAGCACGCTCAATGCGATTGGTGGCAAGATCACCTTTATCCCTTATGATCCGGCGTTCATTCAGAATCAGATGGTGACTGGATACTCCAATTTCGATTCCAAGCTGATTCCGGATGTTGTGGTCAGCGGCGGGATTACCGAATTCGACCGTGGACTCGAGACGCGTGGAACAAACACCGACGCTGGGGTTGAAGCGGAATTTACCAATGCGCCCAAGTGGTTTCCTTCTAAATCTGTGGCTGTTGATTATGGTGAGGGCAGCAAGGAAGGTCTGGCCCGAATTACTCTGGACTTCAACCTGCTTGATTTCAAGACGATGGCTGGAATCCCGCGTATCAATGCTGTTAACAGCATGGAAGTGCGCAAGGGCCTGAGTGAAAAAGAACTCGGAATTACCCTGTTCGGACCGACGTTTGGTCGAAAAGGTTCGATTAAAAAAGTGCAGGGTCGTCATGCGGCGGTTCGTCTGCTGGTCGAAGTCAGTATGTTGCAGATTATCGGCAAGTATCTGGATGTCCCATACTGGCGGTTGATTGATGAAGGCGGCTTGCCCGATAAGCTGGTCGTGGATAACCTGTCGAAACGTTATTACACCATGACGGATACGCAACGGGTGATTATCTGCCAAGAGCTTCTTTTCCTCTATGGGTATAATGTCCCGATCAGCGGGATGCTGGATGATCAGACCGTCATGGCACTGAATCAGTTTAAAGGGGCTCCCATTTCGATGTTGGATGCAGACACCTTTGTTTCGCTTTACACCGGCGTTCCAATTAACAATGAAACCCTTGGTCGCAGAAAACAGCTTCAGGAGGCGTATGCCGCGGCTGGCGTTGCCTCGCCCGTTAAACAGGTGCGCCATGCTCCTGCGACGCCGGCCCCACAACCGGTCGCTGCTCCAGAACCCGAACCGGCACCTGCTCCTGCACCAGTAGCTGCGGTGGAAGAACGCCCTCAGCCGGCAGCGCCAAAACAGCAACCAGTTGAGGAAAAGGCCGTAACGAAACAGGTTATGCAGAAACAAAAAAGCAGTATCGGTCGAAAGTTAACGGAAGATGAATGGTAACGGCAGTTGCCATCGCGTGAACATGTTTTGATGCCGTATGTCGTGTGAAACCATCGCTTCGCAGCAGGAGGAATGTTGAATGCGCACCCATAAATTTATTTTTATTGTCATGAGTCTTGTTCTGGTTGGCGTTGTGGCTTCGTCAGCGCTGGCTGGAAACAAGAGGATTATGAGTATCCGGGCGGCTACCGTTCTGGCTGAACGCGCATTGGTTGAATCAATTTATGGTTTGAAATTGCGCAGCCAGGAACAGGTCGAGGATATGGTTGCTGCGCTGTTTGTCGAAAGTTCCGAATCGAAGACATCTGCAGAAATTAAGAATGTTGTGATTGAAGACGTCGTTTATGATCCGGAAAAGGATGTGGCCCAGGTGACGGCTTCTGTGTCGTTGCCCCGCATTACCAATATCGATGGTGTTGATGTCGATCTCCAGAATAAGACATTCAGAAGGGTCGCTTTTGCTACGTCAACGCCTTCTTCTGCCGGACCGTTAAAAGCGTTGCGTGCGGCAGAAATTGATGCTTACAAGCAGTTGATCAGGCGGTTGGTTGGTTTTAAGCTGGAGAGCCAGACATCGGTTGAAAATTTCATGCTCAAATCAGACGTGGTTAAAACCAAGGTGCTTTCTACGCTTTTCCTTGCTGAAGTCGTTGAGTATGGCTGGGAAGAGGATGGCAACGCCTTTGTCAAAATGCAGCTGGATCTGGCAACGGCGGGAGCATTGCTTGGTGAGCCTCTTGAGAATGCTGAACCGGTGGTCGAAGTCATCGGATATGGTGCCCAGGAAGATGATATGCCAGCGAAAGAAGAAGCCGTACCTGCAACAGAGGATGCTGCGACGAAACAGTAACGACGGATTTAATCGGTTTAACGTGATGGAGATTGCATGATGAACCAGAAAATCAAATACTTTCTTTTTGGTATTGTCGCATCGCTTACTGTGCTTCTTCTCCTCGGAAATACCAGCAGCCCGCCACCGAATTATGGTCGCTATCAGATCTCGGCCTGGGGGGCTCCATCGGAACAGGGCGCGAGCTTTGGTGCCTTTGTCCTGGACAGTGTGACGGGCGAAACCAAGCTTGTTTACTGCAATCAATGGAAAGCGGCCGGGAGTGACGCCCGTTATTACATCAACCAGCTGGACAAGCCGTTCCATGCGGTTGAACAGAATCCGAGCCGGCTCAGCAAGTAGCCGTTGTTTTCCATCGGTCAGATCGAACATCAACAACAACTGCCAAGGTAAGGGATTGTCCGATGTTTCGTAGATTTTTACTGTTGTTGAGTTGCCTGTTCTTTTCGACTTCGTATGCGGGCAGCGCGGTTCATTATTCGTCGAACTGTCTTGAAGGTAATGGCACATTTGCCGAGAAGGCCCGAAATATCAAAGGCTATGAGAGTATTGTTGTTCAGGGCGCGTTTACTGTTCTTGTGTCCCTCGGGGATGATTACCGTTGTACGATCGGTGGGGATGCCAATCTTTTGTCTCACATTGTGACCCGGGTCGAAAATCGAGAGCTACAGATTGATACGGACAGGTCACTTTGCATGATGCAACCGTTGGTTATTACGTTACAGGTGCCACGTCTGGATCGTTTTTATGCGGATGGTTCGCACGATATTCGACTGTCGGGCTTGACGGGCCAGCGTTTTGAATTCGAATTGCAGGGAGCGAACGCAGCCCGCTTGAGTGGTACGGTTGAACACCTGATTGGTGAGGTGCATGGAACATCCGAAATGGATGCTTTTGATCTGAAGGCCGATCTGGTGACGATTCATGCGTCCGGAACGGCGAGTGCCAAAGTTCAGGCGTTGCAACAGCTCGAGGTGTCGGCCTCAGGGGTGACAGACGTGTCGTATCAGGGGAAACCCCAACAGATCAGAACCCATCTTGATGATCTGGCGACTGTTCATCCGGCAGGTTCATAGCACCGTTCTGGTGGCCTGTTGTTCTGTTGCTCCATTCTTCAAAGCCCGGCCGGGAAGATCATGCGCAATGATACTTCTCGCGCAGGGCTTTTTTATTGACCTTGCCGACACTGGTTTTTTCAATCTGTTCAACGAATCGAATCTTTAGCAAAATCAGCTCTTTTGTCAGCAGTCCTTTACTGATGAAATCACGCAGATAGTGAAGAAGCTGTTTCTCGTCGACAACCTCTTTTTTGACGATTAATGCGAGAGGTTTCTCCCCCCATTTCGCATCACAGAGTCCGATGACCGCGCTTTCGCTGATGGCGGGATGGGCATTGAGTATATCTTCAATCTCCAGAGAAGAGATCCACTCGCCACCAATCTTGATGACATCCTTAATGCGATCCGTGATTTTGACGTAGTTCTGTTTATTGCGTTGGGCAACATCTCCGGTGTGCAGGTAGCCACCACGCCATAATTGTTCTGAATTACGCTGGTCTTTTAAATAGCCTTGTGTTAGCCACGGGGCACGCACGACAATTTCTCCGACACTGACCCCGTCTCGTGGGACTTCATCGAGATTTTCATCCACGACCTTTAGATCGACCAGTGGCATCGGGCGGCCGGTTTTACAACGGATTTCCACTTCTTCTTCCTGGCTGAGATCGTTTTCCGTGACATGCGCGACGGTCAGAATCGGACAGGTTTCTGACATGCCGTAACCGGTGAAAATATCGATGCCTTTTTCCAGTGCCGCACGACACATGGCTTTCGGCAGGGCCGCACCTCCGACCAGCACTTTCCAATTAGACAGATCGACCTCCTTATACAGGGGGTGGTTTATCAGGAGGTGCAGAATCGTCGGAACACAGTGCGAGAGCGTCACCTTTTCCTTGTCAATCAGTCGCAGCAGCATATCCGGAGCATATTTTCCCGGATAAACCTGTTTGACTCCGAGAGCGGTGGCGACATAGGGCAGCCCCCAGGCGTGGACGTGAAACATGGGCGTAATCGGCATGTAGACATCTTCCTGGTGGAATCTTCCCTGGTGGGCTGTGGTTCCCATTGTTGCCAAGGTGCCGAGAGTATGCAGAACCAGCTGACGATGGCTGAAATACACGCCTTTTGGTAAACCTGTGGTGCCAGTGGTGTAAAAGGTTGTTGCGCGGGTGTTTTCATCAAAATCAGCAAACGCGAACCGATCGGAAGCCGCGTCAAGAAGAGCCTCATATTCACCCTCGAAGTTCAGGGTTGTTTCCACGGTCTGTTTGCCGTCTTGAAGCAGGATATAGCCCTTGACCGTGTCAATACGGCCTTTGATCTGTTCCAGAATCGGTAGAAATTCCTCGTTGACCAGCAAATAGTCATCTTCAGCATGGTCAATGGTGTAGAGAATCTGTTCGGCGGACAAGCGGATGTTTACGGTATGCAGTACGGCCCCGAGCATGGGAACGGCGTAGAAGCATTCGAGATAACGATGACTGTCCCAGTCCATGACGGCTACGGTGTCACCCGGACGCACACCCATTTGCGTCAGCACATTGGCCAGCTTATACACCCGTTGCCGGAACTCGGCGTAGGACAGACGCATCTGATCGCGGTAGACGATCTGCTGTTGCGGATCATCGACAACCGGCGACTGGAGCAGATTTTTGATCAGGAGCGGATAGGCATAAGCCGACGCAGTACGTGTGATCAGATTGTCAGTCATCATTTCATCTTTCATGGCATGGGGGAGTGCAAGCGTTACGGCTCTGAACCTATTATTTCAGCGGCGACTCGAATTCATCTGCCAGTCGCCATCCCTGTTCAGTTTTGACCAGGCGGTACTTTTCCTCCCGCGTGATGCGCTGACCGGCTTTGAAGTTTCCGTACTGCATGACTTGTCCCATGAAGGCAACACTATGACCCAGAGCCGCCAGAGGTGCGCTGGATGCATTCTGTTCCAGTTCTTCGGCCCACTCTTCGGCGCTTTTGCGGAAAACCAGATCGTAGCTGACTTGGGCTATGTAACTACCGTCATCGCGCTTGAATCCATTCATTTTATGAAAATTTTCAAGGGAGAATAGCTCGGCCTGTTCGTTTTGCAGTACCCGAGCGCCGATCTGCCGTCGCAGTTGCTCGTCATTGGGGGCACGGTCACATCCCCATAGCAGTGTGATGAATAGCAGTATAAGTAGTCGATAATAGGGGGTCGATTTTCCAGCCATGGCACAATTCTCAACGCATGAGGTTATTTAGGGGCCGTAGCAGACTGCTGCAGCAACCGGTAGTATTCATCCTCGGTGGAGAGTACCATGCGGTTGTTTTTGCCGACGGTCTGCTGCCAGGACTCCAAGGTTCGTAAAAAGCGATAAAATTCAGGATTCTGGCTGTAGGCCTTGGCATAGACCGCCGCAGCTTCAGCATCGCCATTGCCACGGATTTCCGTCGCCGTGCGGTAGGATTCTGAACTGATTTTTTTTAGTTCTTTCTGCATTTGGCCAAGAATGTCGGCTTTTTCGCCTTCACCTTCAGAGCGGTACTGGGCGGCGACTTTTTTCCGTTCCGAGATCATGCGCTCATAAACACGAACCCGGACCTGCTCGACATAGTTGATCCGTTTGATCTGAACGTCGATCAGTTCAATGCCATATTCCGGTGTACTGCGCTGAGCTTCTCTGAGAATATGCGCCATGATCTGTTCTCGGCCAATCAGCGACAGTTCTTCTGGCCCTCCGTCAAGGTTTTCGCTTTCAATTGGCTGGTAGGCTTCACCGCGAACCAGATCCAGCAGCAGGTTGCCGGAAACCGCGTCGCGGACCACGGAATCAATGATATCGTCCAAGCGGCTCTGGGCACCACTTTCGCTGGCAACAGTGGTAAAAAAGAGCAAAGGATCACTGATGCGCCAGCGCGCGGTGGTGTCGACCCAGATGTATTTCTTATCGCTGGTCGGGATCTGATTCGGAGAGGCGTCCCAATTGAGAATCTGCTTGGTGAATCGATGGACCTCCTGAATCAGGGGGATTTTAAAATGGATTCCCGCCTGTCGGATCTCCCCGACGGGTTTTCCGAACTGGGTGACCAGTGTCTGCTCGGCCTCATTGACGACGAAAAAGGCATTTTGAGAAAGAATTAAAGCCAGAATCAAAGGGAGAAGGATCTTTTTCACTGCACACCTCCTGCCGCTGATCCACTGCGCAGGGGCAGCAGCGGTAAAATACCGGTGGTCTGTTTGTCGACGATATAGATTTCTTCGACCTTGGGCAGGACTTTTTCAATTGCTTCCAGATAAAGGCGCTGTCGGGTCACTTCCGGTGCCTTACTGTACTCGCTCAGCAAAGCGTTGAAGCGTTCCGTTTCGCCGTAGGCACGGTTCAGTCGCTCCAGCGCATAGCCCTCCGCTTCGAGAATGAGGCTCTTGGCCACGCCGCGTGCTTTGGGAACTTCCTGATTGTATAGCTCCCGTGCCTGGAAGATGAGGCTTTCACGTTGCTGTTCGGCCTCGTTGACCTCATTGAACGCTGCCTTGACCGCTTCGGGCGGATTGACGTCCTGGAATTTGACGGTCACGATCCGGATACCGATGTCGTAACTGTCGAGAATTTTCTGCAACTCCTTTTCGGCCTTCATGGCCAGTTCCGCGCGTTCCGTGGTTAGCACCTGGCTGACATTGGCGTTGCCGATGATCGAGCGGATCACCGCTTCGGAGAGGTCGCGGATGGTAGCGCGCGGATCGGCGATATTGAACAGGAATTTATCCGGGCTGACGATCTGATACTGAACGATCCATTCGACATCGCACACGTTCAGATCGCCGGTCAAAGTCAGGGATTCCTCGTTGAAGTCTTTTTTGCTGTACACGGTACGGACGCCCGGTGCCTCAGTGCGAAAACCGAACTCTTCCTTGAGCACGCGACCGGTTTTGACCCGGTAGATCTCGTCGATGCCGAAGGGCAGCTTCATATGCAGCCCGGGAGGCGCGGTCTTGGTAAATCGGCCCAGCCGCAGCAGGACGCCGGTTTCCTCGGTATCGACCTTGTAGAAGGCGCTTTTCAGTGACATCACCAGGACAACAAACAGAATAATCGCCGGCAACAGATTTTTCGGTGGACCGGAGCTGCGTTTTATCCGCTCTGAGAGCAGACGCAAGGCCTGCTCAAGGGGATCAGGACGATGTTCCCACGGGGTTTGTGACATCCGTTTCTCTCCTTGATTTGCGTTTAACCAACGTCGTTATAGATCCGTTTGCGGAAGGTGACCCCCAACTCATCTGCGAGCTTGGCACAGGCTTCGATGTTGACACCCGGAACCGTGACGGCCGAGGCAACCACTTCGGGGATGAAGTGCGGAGCCTGGCGCAGAAATTCTTTCACTGCCTCAAAACCCTGCTCGCCGAAGCGGGAATGGCACAGCTGCTGATATTGTTCAGCAAAGGGTGCGTTGAGAGAGATGGAAAGGCTGTCCACCAGTCCCTCCAGTTCAGGCAGGATGTTGCGGCCATGGACTAGATTGGCCTGGCCGTCACTGTTGATACGGACCCGGATGCCTTGTTGCTTCAGCCAGCGCGCCACTTCAATAACCGTCTCCAACCGCAGCAACGGCTCACCGTAGCCGCAGAAAACCACTTCCTCATAGGCGGTTGGATCACCAATTGCCTGAATGATTTCTTTGGCATCGGGTTCATGGTCGAGTTTCAGCTGGTGACCCTTGACTTCGAAGTCGCGGAATTTGGCGCAGAAAACACAGTGGTTGGTGCAGCGGTTGGTGATGTTCAGATACAAGGCATTGCGGATGCGGTAAGCGATTTTTGCCGACTGATCCACCTGCCCGACACCGAACAGCCGGAAGCAGTTGAGGCTGGTGATGCGGGCAATATCATGCAAGGTCAGCCCGCGCAGGGTGGCAATGGCCCGCGCGGTTTCCACGACGTAAGCCGGCTCATTTCGTTGTCCGCGCCAAGATTGGGGGGACAGGTAGGGGCAATCGGTCTCAACCAGGATTCGCTCCAGAGGAATCTGGCGGATGATTTCGCGCATGGCGTCATTTTTCGGGTAGGTGATGGTGCCAGTAAAGGACAGGTAGTAGCCACGTTTCACACATTCCTCGGCCATGGCCAGATCCCCGCTGAAACAATGCAATACCACTCCCAGGTCGTCATCGGCGAGTTCTTCCTTCAGAATACGGAGTATATCTTCATGCGCGTCGCGGTCATGAATGACAATGGGCTTGCGATACTGGCGGGCCAGCTGAATCTGCTGGCGAAACGCTTGCTGCTGAACATCTTGCGGCGAACGATTGCGGAAATAATCCAGGCCGATTTCGCCGACAGCCACAACCCGCTCATGTCCGGCGAGCTGAGCGAGCCGGGCCAAAACCTCCGGCGTCAGAGTCGAGGCGTCATGCGGGTGAATGCCGACCGTGGCATATAATTGAGAAAAGCGTTGTGCCAACTCGACGGAAGCAACGGAGCTGGGCAGGTCACAGCCGACCGTGATAATGGTGCGTACGCCCTGCTCGGTGGCGCGTTCAAGGACCTGATCGAGATCGTCACGGAAACGGTTGCCATCCAGATGGGCATGGGTGTCAACCAGTGCCGGGTGATGGGCCGGAGTTTGAGACATAAATGCTCCTGTTGCAGCGCTGCGCACAGGCAGACGGAAAGGGGCGCTTATGCGCCCCTGCCGATAATCGTCTGAGCAGAAAACGCTAAAATTCAGGTTGTTTCGATGCGTGGGAACAGGGGGGCTGTTTTTTCAATGATGGTGCCACCTTTAACGCAGCCCCATGCGCTGTCGTGCTCAAGGGTCTGCGGCTCGTTTTGGCCGATGATCTCCATAATGCGTTCGGCGGTGTCCGGCATGAAGGGTGATGCCAGCAACCCGACCAGACGTACCGCCTCGATGAGATTATACATAACCGTTCCCAGCCGTTGCTTCTGGTTTTCATCCTTGGCCAGGGCCCAGGGAGCCGTGTCGTCAATATATTTGTTTGCGGCACTGACCAGTTCCCAGATGCTCTGCAGTGCCTTGTTGAAGGCCAGATCGTTCATCTGACGGTCAACCAGCGCAAACTTCTCACCAAACAGCTGAATAAAGTTGCTGTCCTCCTGTGCGAGAGCTCCCGGTGCGGGCAGGGTGCCGCCGAAGTACTTGTTGACCATGGCCGTCGAGCGACTGACCAGATTCCCCAGATCATTGGCCAGGTCGGAGTTGATGCGATGGATCAGGGAGTTGTGAGAAAAATCGCCGTCGAGGCCGAATGGTACTTCGCGCAGCAGAAAATAACGGATAGCGTCAATACCGTATTTTTCCACCAGCATGTTGGGCTCAACGACGTTCTGCAGGCTCTTGCTCATTTTTTTGCCTTCGACGGTCCACCAGCCGTGGGCAAAGACTTTTTCCGGCAGGGGAAGACCGGCCGCCATAAGGAACGTCGGCCAGTAGACGGTATGAAAGCGCAGAATATCTTTGCCAATGACATGGACGCTGGCGGGCCAGAACTTGGCAAAGTTGCCGTTTATATCGTCCGGGTAGCCTAGAGCGGTGATGTAGTTGTTCAGCGCGTCGAACCAGACATAAATGATGTGCTTGTCATCGCCGGGAACCGGAATGCCCCAGGAAAAGCTGGTGCGTGAGATTGACAGATCGCGCAGACCCTCGCGCACGAAACTGAGCACTTCGTTGCGCCGGGAACGGGGCTGGATGAAATCGGGATGGGACTCGATATGGTCGATGAGCTGTTGTTGATACTTGCTCATGCGGAAAAAGTAGGATTCCTCCTTGAGCTTTTCCGTTGTCCGACCACAGTCGGGACAACAGCCGTCCATGAGCTGGGTTTCGGTCCAGAAGGTTTCGCACGGTGTGCAGTACCAGTCCTCGTAGGAGCCGAGGTAGATATCATCCTGGGCCTGGATTTTCTTGAACATTTCCTGGACGCCCAGCTTGTGGCGCTGCTGGGTGGTGCGGATGAAGTCGCTGTGGCTGATGTTGAGCTTATCCCATAGCGCCTGAAAACGCTGCATGACGCGGTCGGCCAGTTCAAGCGGTGTTTCACCGGCTGCAATGGCAGCTTTTTCCACCTTCTGCCCGTGTTCGTCGGTCCCGGTGAGGAAAAAAACCTCATAGCCACAGGAACGCTTGTAGCGCGCCAGCACGTCACAGGCGAGGGTGGTGTAGGCGTGGCCGATATGGGGAACGTCGTTGACGTAATAAATCGGCGTGGTGATATAAAAACGCTTGTCCATGAAAGCTCCTGTCAAAGTCGCTGAGATAACACTGAAAACTTTTTATTCCTGAACGGGTTTGCGCGGTCGCCGCCGTCCCCGGTTCCGGCGCTTGGGAGGCCGATTCTCCTGTGCAGCGGGGCTGCTTTCTGGGCGGGTGCTCGACGACGGCTCATTTTTTGTGGCGGCTTGCTCCGGACGCCGCTCGCGTTGCTTTTTAGTGCCGGGATCGCTCGTCGTTTGCGGCCGCTTTGCTTTTGCAGGCTTTCCTTCGGAGCGGTTCTCTTCCCCTGACGGTTTGCTGCGTTCCTGTGGTTTTCCCGGCCTGCGGTTGCCGCGTGGCTGGCGACGGTTGGGCTCCCGGTCCGAGCCGTGAGCGGTTTCTTTTGTGTTGCCCGCAGCAGGCGCCTCGTTGCCGCTTGCACTTGACGGCCTGTTACTGTCGGCCGAGGATTCATTTCGGTCGTCGGGCCTCGAGTTTTTGCGGGCGTTTTCCTGCGGCTTGTCTGGAGCCGTGTCACGCTGATCCTGAAGTTTTGCCAGCGAAACCGTGACGGTTTTCTGCTCGGTTCGAAGTGTGACGCTCTGATTGAGAATCTGGGAGGAGACAACTTCAGCCGTTTCGCCATCAAGGAGAATTTTGCTGCCGTTTTTGGGCAGCTGCTTGGCCAGTTGGCAATAAGTATCGTATTCGTAGCCGAGGCAGCACAGCAGTCGTCCGCATTGCCCTGAAATTTTACTCGGATTCAGAGCCAGACCCTGCTGTTTAGCCATCTTGACGGAAACGGGATGGAAGTCAGTCAGGAAGGTTCCGCAGCAGAGCTCACGACCGCAGATGCCGATGCCACCAATGAGCTTGGCTTCATCGCGGACGCCAATCTGCCGCATTTCGATACGGGTATGGAAGTGGTGGGCCAGATCCTTGACCAGATCGCGAAAGTCGATTCGTCCGTCGGCGGTGAAGTAAAAGATGATCTTGGAGCCATCAAAAAGATACTCGGCCTTGACCAGCTTCATTCCCATGGTGCGCTGCCGGATGCGCTCCTGACAGTATGCGAACGCTTCCCTCTCTTTGGCGGTGCTGATGCTGGCCATGGTATGATCGGCTTCGGTGGCCAGTCGCAGCACCTTTTTCAGCTCGGCAGGGCAGTTGTCCTCATTGACATGCCGCGGCGGACGGACGACGCGGCCTAGGGCTCTCCCGCGGTTGGTTTCCACGACGACATCATCGTTGTAATGCAGTTCGAGACTGTTGGTGTCAAAGTCGTATTGCTTGCCCGCGTTGCGGAATTTGACAGTGACAAGTTCACGCTGGGGGGGCGCTGGGGTTTCAATTTCCAGTTGTTGGTCTTCAGTCATAGAGTTCAGGGCCTGATAGCTGGCATGCGCCAGATGAAGATATGTGCAGCGTGCGGGTTTCGCGTGAAAGGGTAATTTAGCTTATTCCTTTCATGCAGGCAACGCCTTAAAGCAGTGAAGTCGTTGAGATCGGCAGTGGGCCGTGATGAACGAGCCGGATTAGCAGGTTTTCCATGGCCAGTTGACGGTTGACGTTGCGCTTAAGATGATATTGGCAGTCGAGCAGGGCGTTGAGCTTTGCCGTGGCTTGTTCCGGTGACAGTTTTCCGGCCAGGGTCTGCAACTGTGGAAGCAGGTCGACGTTGGCGACAAGGGATTCCGATCCTTTGGCCGAGAGCAGAAAGACATCACGATAACAGCTGATCAGAAGGCCTACCTGTTCTTCCAGTTGATCCTTGTCCGACGACAGTTCTTCCGCCAGTTTGAACAGCGGCAGGATGGCGGCAGGGGTCAGATGGCTGACCTGCCGGAACAGTTCGCGCCGTCGGACGATATAAAAATCCCGGTCACTGCCCAGGGCTTTTTTCAGGCTGCCCTGTGCCATTGTTGTCAGGACCTCACTGTCCTGGTTGCTGTCAACCTGCTCGACCAAAACCCGCTTGATCTCTTTGGGATGCAGGCGGGAAAATGGGATATGCTGGCAGCGTGAGCGGATTGTTTCAAGCAGTTGCTCGGGATGCGCACTGATCAGAAGCAGCAGTGTGTTGTCCGGAGGTTCCTCAAGGGTTTTGAGTAATGCGTTCGCCGCAGCGACGTTCATTTTTTCCGCCTGGTCAACAAGGATGATCCGGTATGCGGCTTCCAGGGGGCGGAAGGTCAGCTCTTTCTGGATGGCCCGGACCTGATCGATTTTAATCTGATTGCCATCCGGTTCAAGAAACAGCAGATCGGGATGGTTGTTGCTGTCAATGCGGCGGCAGGCGACGCAGCTTCCGCAACCGGTTTGTTGTTGACAGAAAATCATGCGCACCAGTGCCATGGCCATCAGCCGTTTGCCGATGCCTTCGGTGCCGCTGAACAGGTAGGCATGCGCCAGTCGCCTGGATTGCCATGCGTGCTGAAGTAACTTTTTCTGGCGCTCATGGCCAATGATGGCGGTAAAAGTCATGGCTGAAATCAGACCTTGGAAAAGTAGCGGTCGAGACAAGTGGCGATACTGTGGGCGACCTGATCGACAGAACCCTCTGCAGAAATGCGCTGAATACGTCGTGGATGCTGCTGGCGCAGTTGCTCATATCCATTCTGAACACGCTGATGAAAATTCAGCGATTCCTGTTCGAAGCGTTGTTCATTTTCCAGTTGCTGACTGGCGTTGCGTTCCTGTGCCCGCTCCAGCCCGAGATTGAGGGGCAGATCAAGCCACAGTGTTAAGTGTGGGACGATGTCTCCACAGGCAAAATGATTCAGCCAGTGGATTGCATCCAGCGGTAGTTGGCGCCCATAGCCCTGATAGGCCAGGGTGGCGTCGCAGAAGCGGTCACAGAGTACGATTTTCCCTTGCTGTAGGGCCGGGCGGATGACTTCATCGATGTGCTGGGCACGTGCTGCGGCGTACAGCAGCAGTTCAGTCGATGGCACCATGTGACGGGAGTTCGGATCCAGAAGGATGGCACGAATGCGGTTGGCCAGTTCGCATCCACCGGGTTCGCGGGTCGGGACAATGGTAAAACCACGTTGCTGGAGGTGCGCGGCAGCACGTATGATCTGGGTGGTTTTCCCACAGCCCTCTGTTCCTTCGAAGGTGATGAAATGTCCCATAAGCCCGGTTGTTGAGTCCATTTGGTTTCTGCTTTTTTGAAGGTTGGCCCGACGCCGGATCGTGAGATTAGGCAGGCAATCGTGACCAAAAGTTTCTTTTGCAACGGGGGTTGACGCCCTATTATAGGGAGGCGTGACCGTGAATCAAGGTAAAAAGCGGGACAGGAGGGTGGAGGAAGTCATTGCGTGGTTTGGCTTTTATGCGTATATTGACGCGTTTATGTATCCATCAACGATGCAGTGGAGAGCGCTGTCGCATCGATTCTGTTCCGTTTGGCGCCTCATCTGGAGAGGGTGTGTGGAAAAGCAACAGCTTGTTGATGCGTTGCAGGTGAAATTGCGCTACCAATTTGTCGATCAGGATCTGCTCTATCAGGCCCTGGTACATAAATCCTACGCCAACGAGTCTCTGGGGGATCTGTCGGCCTGCAATGAGCGGCTTGAGTTTCTTGGCGATGCGGTGCTGGATCTGATCGTCGCGCGCCATCTGTTCCGGGAATTTCCTGGTCGATCGGAAGGGGAGTTGTCGCGAATTCGATCGGAGCTGGTCAGTGCGCCAGCGTTGGCGGCCGTGGCACGCCGGCTTGATCTGGGCAGGTACCTTCTGCTTGGTCGGGGAGAGCGGATGACGGGCGGTGGGGACAAGGACAATCTGCTTGCTGATGCATTGGAGGCGTTGTTTGGCGCCCTGTTCCTCGATGGCGGATGGGCGGTCGCCCTCAGTGTGGTCGAGCCGCTGTTTTCTCGTGCTGCGGAACAGGTTGGCACGCGCCGGTCGCAGGATTATAAAACCCGGCTGCAGGAACTGGCTCAGGCGATTTATGCTGAACCTCCTCATTATCAGCTGATGGATGAAAGCGGTCCGGATCATCAGCGCGAATATCAGGTCAGTGTTTATTGCGTCGGGCGGGAGTTGGGGCATGGTTGCGGACGGAGCAAAAAAGCGGCTCAACAGCAGGCCGCGGCCAATGCGATTCAGTTTCTAGAACGCGAATTATCGGCTAAACAGAGCGCTTGACCGGTGGCAATGTCCTGGCATTGGCGCAGTGTGCAAACAATAAAGGATTTGAAGAATGACCGTAGAGCGTGAAGAGGTCGGACAAGCGTTCCGCTGTGGTTTTGTTTCCATCGTCGGGCGTCCGAATGTGGGAAAATCAACCCTGTTGAACCAGATTCTGGGGCAGAAGATTGCCATAACTGCCAATAAACCGCAAACTACCCGTAACAGGATTCTCGGCATTCACACCACGAATGTAGCGCAGACCCTGTTTCTTGATACCCCCGGAATTCACAAACCATCGGGAAAACTGAACCGCTATATGGTGGAACAGGCGTTATCCGCCTGCCGGGGCGTTGATCTGGTTCTGTTGCTGGTTGAAGCCCACGACTCCCTGGGTGGGGGAGATGACTTTATTCTCGATGTGTTGGCTCAGGGGTCCATTCCGGTGATGCTGGTGATCAACAAAATTGATCAGGTGGAAAAGGAAAAGCTGCTACCGTTGATCGAGGCATATGCCCAGCGCTTTTCGTTCGCTCAGATCGTTCCCATATCGGCTCGGGATGGCAATGGCGTCCAACGCCTGCTTCAGGAGGTTGAGCGTTGCTTGCCCGCCGGTCAGCCGTTGTATCCGGAGGATATGGTTACGGACCTGCCGGAGCGTTTCATTGTGGCGGAAATGATTCGTGAGAAGATTCTGCGCCGAACCCAGCAGGAGGTGCCGTATGGCGTTGCGGTACAGGTGGAACAGTTTGAAGAACGCAGCGGTGGCGACCTGGTCTCTATTCAGGCTGTTATCTATGTTACCCGCGAGGCACACAAACGCATTCTGGTTGGCAAGGGCGGCAGTATGATCCGTCAACTGGGGACGGATGCCCGCCATGAAATTGAGCGCCTGCTTGATGCGAAGGTGTACCTGGAACTTTTTGTCAAGGTGAAGAAGAACTGGATCGATTCCGACCGGTTCCTGCGCGAGTTCGGTTACGAATAAGCGCGTTCTGATGCGCGCTGTATCTGGTTTAATTTCCCCCGGCATGCTCGTCGGTGATTCGCTGTTTTAAAGGAAGCGTATTATGTCTGTTGTCGCGATTGTTGGTCGACCGAATGTCGGCAAGTCGACCCTGTTTAACCGTATTCTTGGTCAGCGCAAGGCGATCGTCGAGGATTTCCCCGGCGTTACCCGTGACCGTAACTATGCCGATGTCACCCGTTATGACAAGCATTTTACCCTGATTGATACCGGCGGGTTCGAGCCGGTGAGTGAAGATCGCATGCTGGTGCAGATGCGTGAGCAGTCTCAGTTGGCTGTCGAGGAAGCCGATCTGATTCTCTTTGTTATGGATAATCGCGAAGGACTCACCCCGGCAGATTACGAAGTGGCAGGCCTGTTACGTCAGGTCGACAAGCCCGTACTCTATGTGGTGAACAAGGTGGATGGCGATCGTCAGGAAGAGGACAGTGCAGAATTTTACGCCCTCGGGGTTGAGCAGTTCTATCCGGTTTCTGCAGAGCACGGGCGTGGCGTCGGTGATTTGATCGATGCGGTGATGGACGCTCTGCCTGAGCAGAAGACCGGCAAGGCGGATGACAGTCAGGTCCGACTGGCCGTGATTGGTCGTCCCAATGTCGGCAAGTCCTCGCTGGTGAATAAATTGTTGGGCTATGAGCGGGTTGTTGCCAACCCGACGGCCGGGACGACCCGCGACAGTGTCGATACGCCTTTCACGTACAACGGGCAGAGCTATGTGCTGATCGATACGGCGGGCATCCGACGCAAAGGCAAGGTGAGCCAGAAGCTGGAGAAATATTCCGTCATACAGGCGCTCAAGGGCATGGATCGAGCCCATGTGGTTTTGCTTGTTGTTGACGCCGAAGAGGGTATTACGGAGCAGGACCTGACGGTTGCCGGTTATGCGTTCGAAAAGGGGCGCGCCATTGTTCTGGTTGTCAATAAGTGGGACGCGATCGAAAAAGATCATCGGACCATGAAGGCTTTTACCGAGGAGATGCGCGGGCAGTTCAAGTTTCTCAGTTTTTCCCCGGTCCTGTTTGTGTCAGCTCTGACCGGCCAGCGTGTGGCGAAAATCATGGAGACGGTCGAAGAGGTGGCGAACCAGTTTAACCGCAAGGTCTCGACAGCCGAGCTTAACCGTGTGTTGCAGGAAGCTGAAAAGACGCACCAGCCGCCCATGTACCATGGCAAGCGCGTCAAGTTGTTCTACATCACCCAGACCGCTGTGCGGCCACCGTCGTTCACGATTTTTGTGAACCGGGAAGAAGGGATTCATTTCTCCTACCGCCGGTACCTGGCGAACAAGATTCGTGAACCGTTCGGTTTCTCCGGTTGCCCGATTCGGATCACGTACCGCAACCGGGAGCGCTGAGGATTTTTTTTCGCACGTTTCTTGCGCCTGCCGGGGTTTGTTTATACACTTGTTCAGGGGAGGTCGGGAGGATGGTTGTGGAAACCTGATCCGGGCTTTGTGTTGAGGGAGGGTTTGTTTTGGACAAGAGAACGATTCTGGTCGTCGAAGACGAAGAAAGTCTGCTCAAGCTGGAAAGCATCTTGCTGACATCAAAAGGATTTGAGGTGGTGGGTGTTCCTCATGGTCTGGCGGCGTTGAACGTTCTGGAAACGGAAAAAATTGACCTGGTTCTGCTGGATGTCATGCTGCCGGAAATTGATGGTTTTGAGGTCTGCCGACGGATCAAGGAAAATCCCAGGACGCGTAATCTGCCGGTCATTCTGCTGACGGCGAAAAAAAGCCACGAGGATATGGTGCGTGGCAACGAAGTTGGCGCCGACTGGTATGTGACCAAGCCTTTCAAGTCGGCAAAGGTGATTGAGATGATCGAAAAGCTTCTGGCGCGTTAGTACCAGGGCTGGTGACCGCCAGCCGCAATCGCAAGAAGAAGCTGTTCCGAAGCCGCCGTGCTTGACACACTGGCGGCTTCAATGTTATATGCAGGCTCGTTCCTGTGTGTTTTTTTCTACAGTTGGAGGTTCTTTTGGCTAAAGAGGAAGCTATTGAGGTCGAAGGCACGGTTATTGAGCCCTTGCCGAATGCCATGTTCCGGGTGAAGCTGGACAACGATCATATCGTTCTGGCACATATTTCCGGGAAAATGCGTAAATTTTACATCCGTATTCTGCCGGGTGACCGGGTGACTGTTGAACTTTCGCCCTACGATTTGACCCGCGGCCGGATTACTTATCGCGAAAAATAGGATCGTCCACGATCGTTTTTTTATAACGGAAAAACAGGCGTTGATCATACGGCGCACGTGGCAATGAAAAGCCGGCTGAAGCCGGTTTTTTTCATTTGTCCCTGTTTGAAATTGAGCATGTTGCTCACCATACGGAGGCACAATGGAAGAGCGTTACAACCCGGCAGCCATCGAACAGTCCTGGCAGCGTCGCTGGGAGGAGACAAAGCAGTTCCGCGTCACGGAGACATCGGATAAGCCCAAGTACTATCTGCTCGAAATGTTTCCTTATCCTTCCGGCCGTATTCATATGGGTCATGTGCGCAATTACTCCATTGGTGACGTGGTTGCCCGCTTTAAGCGTCTGCAGGGATTCAACGTGCTGCATCCCATGGGCTGGGATGCGTTTGGTATGCCGGCTGAAAACGCGGCGATTCAGCACGGAATTCATCCAGCCAAGTGGACGGTGGAAAATATTGCCAATATGCGCGTCCAGCTCAAGAAAATGGGCCTGTCTTACGATTGGCAACGTGAGTTCGCGACGTGCAATGCCGATTATTACCGCTGGGAACAGAAGATTTTCCTGCAGATGTACGAGCAGGGCATGGCCTATAAAAAGAACTCGACGGTCAACTGGTGTCCGGCCTGTCAGACCGTTCTCGCAAATGAGCAGGTTGAAGAGGGATGCTGCTGGCGCTGTAACAGTGAGGTGGTGGACAAAGAGCTGGAACAGTGGTTTTTCCGCATTACCAAGTATGCCGACGAACTGCTGAATTATACGGAAAAGCTGACCGGCTGGCCGGACTCGGTTCTGACCATGCAGCGCAACTGGATCGGGCGCAGTACCGGATGCGAGATTTCATTTCCCGTCGAGAATTCCGATCAGTTCATCCGTGTCTTCACGACGCGGCAGGATACGCTGTATGGGGCCACCTTCATGAGCCTGGCTCCGGAGCATCCTCTGGCGCAGGCTCTGACCACAGCGGACCGGCGTGAGGAAGTTGATGCTTTTATCGCCCGGATCAAGGCCCAGGATAAAACGAAGCGTACCAGTGAAGATTTTGAAAAAGAGGGTGTGTTCACCGGCTCCTACTGTGTCAACCCTGTTACCGGGCGCCAGATGCCGGTGTTCCTGGCTAATTTTGTTCTGATGGATTATGGCACCGGTGCGGTCATGGCTGTACCAACGCATGATCAGCGCGATTTCGATTTCGCGCGCAAGTACGATCTGCCGCTGGTGGTTGTTATCCAGCCGCAGGGCGAGACCCTAGATCCGGCAAGCATGGCTGAGGCGTGGACCGGACCGGGCCAGATGGTCAATTCAGCGCCGTTCGATGGGTTGAACAATGAGGATGCCAAAGAAAAAATTGCCGATTACCTGACGGAGCAAAAGATCGGCCAGAAGACCATCAACTACCGGTTGCGCGACTGGGGCGTTTCGCGCCAGCGCTATTGGGGAACGCCGATCCCTATCATTTACTGTGACTGCTGTGGTGCGGTGCCGGTGCCGGAAAAGGACCTTCCGGTGTTGCTGCCGACGGATGTCAAGTTTACCGGCGAGGGCGGCAGCCCTCTGGCTCAGCATGCCTCTTTCTATGAGACGACCTGCCCCAAATGTGGCGCCAAGGCACGGCGTGAGACGGATACATTCGATACCTTTGTTGAAAGTTCCTGGTATTTCGCCCGCTATGCCTGTCCGGATTATACCGACGGGCCTCTTGACCGTAACGCCGTAGAATACTGGATGCCAGTCGATCAGTATATCGGCGGCGTTGAGCATGCGGTCATGCATCTGCTTTACGCCCGCTTCTTTACCAAGGTCATGCGAGACCTTGGCTATATGCGCATTGACGAGCCTTTTACCAATCTGCTGACACAGGGCATGGTGTGCAAGGAAACGCAGTCCTGTCCACAGCACGGCTGGCTCTACCCGGAACAGGTCAAGGATGGCTGTTGCACCAAGTGCGGACAGCAGGTCGTGATTGGTCGTACCGAGAAGATGAGCAAATCCAAGATGAATGTGGTCGATCCCGATCATCTTATCGCCCAGTACGGGGCCGATACGGCGCGCCTGTTTTCGTTGTTTGCGGCGCCACCGGAGAAGGATCTGGAGTGGAACGAGCAGAGTGTTGAGGGTTGCTATCGCTTTCTTAACCGTGTCTGGCGTGCCGTTTATGAAAATCGCGCGCTGTTCGGTGCGCGTCCCCAGCCTGAAAATGATGGTGCCGCCCGTAGTCTGCGCCGAATCAGCCACCGCACCATTTACAAGGTCACTCACGATGTCGATGGTCGTTTCCACTTTAATACGGCCATTGCCGCAATCATGGAACTGGTCAACGCTATTTATGCCTTTGAAGAAAAAGAGTCCTATCCCGGAGCTCTGTGTGAGGCACTGGAAACCGTTGTCCGTCTGCTTGCTCCCTTCGTGCCGCACATCTGTGAAGAGTTGTGGGCAGGAATGGGCCATAGCGGCTCTCTTGATAACGCCGGTTGGCCACAGTGGGATGAGGAGACCATGGCTGATGATGAGAAACTGATCGTTATTCAGGTGAACGGCAAGGTTCGATCCAAAGTGACAGTTGCGGCGACGGCGACCCAAAAGGACCTGGAAATGGCCGCTTTGAATGATGAGACGATTCAGCGCTTTGTCGAAGGTAAAGCGGTTCGCAAGGTGATTGTTGTTCCGGGCAAGCTGGTGAATGTGGTGGTGGCATGAGGGCGGTCCTGGTTGCTCTTGCACTGCTGTCTCTTGTGGCCTGCGGTTATCACCTGCCGGGGCGAGGGAATCAATTGCCCGAAGATGTTCAGCGCCTGGTGATTGAGGTGCTGAAAAACAAGACGACCGAGCCTTTTATCGAAACGCGGTTGACCAGCGAAGTGCGCGATCAATTTGCTCGCCGGCCCTATTTTGACGTTGTTGCGTCCGAGGCGCAGGCTGATGCACTGTTGCAGGGGGAAATCAGCAGTTATCATGTCCGTGCGGTGGCCTATGATCGTGATGACGAGATTGCCGAATATCGTGCGACCATGACGCTGACAGCTCGGCTGGTGCGTGCAACCCGGGATGAAATTCTGTGGCAGGGTGATGTGTCCTGGAGTGAAGAATTTAAAGCCAGTGATGATCGTGCTCAGCAGGATAACAATGAGACGCTGGCGCAGGAGGATCTCAGTCGCCGGCTGGCTGCGGAACTCTATAATCGCATCACCGATAATTTTTAATCAACCATGACGCCGGCGCAACTGTATCAGGCTATTGTTTCACGCAAGCTTCCTCCCCTGATTTATCTCTATGGGGAGGAAGCTTTTTTATTGGATGAAGCCTTGCATGGGCTGATCGGGGCAGCGGTGTCGGCTGATGATCAGGATTTCAATCTCGATCAGTTTTCGGCGAAAGAACAGAGTGCTGAGCAGATTGTTGAATGCGCCCGTACGTTTCCTGTATTTGCTGACAGGCGCTGCGTGGTTGTTCGTGATGCTCACCTGTTAACGGCTGACCAGCTGGGATTTCTGCTGCCCTATGTTGAGGACCCGAGTCCCGAGTGCTGTGTTATTTTCTGTGGCGACAAGATCGATCAGCGCAAAAAGTTTTTTAACAGCTTTAAGAAGACCGGTGAGCTCGTTGAGTTTAAAAAGATTTATCCCAATCAGGTGCCGGCTTTTGTTCAGGGGCGTGCACGAAGCTTCCAGCGACGTTTTACTGAAGATGGGTTGCAGTTGTTTTGCCGGCGTGTCGGGGCTCATCTGGGGGAAATTGCCTCAGAACTCGACAAGCTGATCAGTTATTGCGGCGATAGCGCGCTGATTGACGTTGATTCCGTAGCCCAGGTCGTTTCGGATACCCGCGTCGACAGCGTGTTTGACTTGACGGATGCGATCGGTGCGCAGGAGCTGTCGCGTGCGTTGCAGTTGCTCGAACGATTGATCCAGGACGGTGAGGCTCCCTTGAAACTCCTGAGCATGATCACGCGACATTTTCGTCAGTTGTGGAAAATCAAAGCGGCGCAGGAGCAGAATCTGTCTAAGGGAGAATTGTGCCAGGCCGTTGGGGTCAGCCCGTATTTTGTTGAATCGCTGCTCAGGCAATCAAGACTGTTCCGTTTGCAGGATTTTCCAGCGGCGTTTGGACTGTTTCTTCAGATGGATCTTGCCATGAAATCGAGTGGTTCGCATCCCGAAGCCAGTTTGCAGCAAGGTGTCGTTGCTCTCTGCCGACTCGCCACAAAGTAGGGGACGGGCAGGGTCCACAGGGACAGTAATAAAAAGGGCCTGCGTAGCAGGCCCTTTTGGTGTCGTGATAGCAAGGTCGCTTGATCAGTCGAGGGTGTTGATCAGCTTGTTCAGGCGCGAAATTTTGCGGCTGGCTGTTGCCTTGTGAATGATCCCTTTGCTGGCACATTTATCAATGTAGGGCATCGCGGCTTTCAGTGCGGTTTCAGCCGTTTCTTTTTCCTTGGCCGCAACGGCTTCGCGAACCTTTTTGACCAGGGTTCTCATGGTGCTGCGGGCGTGAACATTGCGTGCGGTGCGTACTTTGGCTTGACGATTGCGCTTAACGGCGGATTTATGGTTGGCCATGTGGTCCTCTCTTTCGGGCAGTTCTTTGATGTTGTCACGAATTTGATGTCAGGTTGACTGTCTTTGCCGCGCGGTTATAACACCCAGGAGCTGTTGCTGTCAAGTTTAGTAAATCTAAATCTTTCAAATAAAGTGACATAAAAACATATTGTTGGGCGTTGTTGTGATGGGATTAGAGATAAATAATCACTTTGGTGCATCCGATGTCTGAAAAACGACAGGTCACGGCTGCAGCATCTGTTCTGGCCGTGGCGACACTGTTAAGCCGTTGTGCCGGTCTCATTCGGGATGTTGTGGTTGCGACACTGTTCGGTGCCGGTTTTGCCACCGATGCTTTTTTTGTCGCCTTTACCATTCCCAATCTGTTGCGGCGTTTCTTTGCTGAAGGTTCCCTGACCGCCGCATTTGTGCCGATCTTTTCCCAGATTCATCACGAGGAGGGGCATGCCCAGGCGGTTTATGTTGCCCGCCAGTGCTGGACCCTGCTCATTGTTGTCATGGCGACCGTCACTGCCGCCGGTATTCTTTTGGCCCCGGTTCTGGTTCATCTGGTTGGGCAGGGCTTTGAAACCGTTCCGGGCAAGATGGCCTTGACCATTGAGCTGACACGGCTGATGTTTCCTTACATCTTTTTTGTCAGCCTGCTGGCGTTTATGACGGGAATCCTGAATGTTTACGGGCACTTTTTTATTCCGGCGCTATCACCGCTGGTGCTTAACCTGTGCATGATCGGCGCTGCGCTGTGTCTGGGGCCCTGTCTTGACATTCCCGTTGGCGCGTTGGCATGGGGGGTGTTATTGGGCGGTGTCAGTCAGCTGGCCATGACCTGGCCCGTTGTTCGCCGCTACGGATTCCAGCTCTGGCCTGCCTTTCACTGGCGGCACGCAGCTGTTCGTAAAATAGCCCGTTTAATGTTGCCAGGTATTGCCGGGGTGGCAATTTACCAGATCAATGTGGTGGTTACCCGATTGCTCTCTTCTTTTCTTGCTCAGGGCAGTGTCTCCTGGCTTTACTACAGTCAGCGTCTGATGGAGTTTCCGCAGGGCATTTTTGTCGTCTCTCTGGCTCAGGCTGTTTTGCCGACCATGAGCCGCCATGCGGCACGCGGAGATCGGGATGGATTGCTGGAATCCCTTTCTCATGCCCTGAAGCTGATTCTTCTGGTCACAATTCCCGCAGCGGCAGGTCTGGTCTGCTGTGCTGAACCGCTGTTCAGTCTACTGTTCATGCGTGGGGCCTTTGAATTCTCGGATGTGCAGCAAACGGCGACAGCCTTGGTCGCGTACGCTCCCGGACTGGTCTTTGTCGGGATCAGTCGTGTCGTTGTGCCCGTTTTTCATGCCCGGCAGAATACGCGCACACCGGTATGGATTTCATTCTGGACATTGCTGATCAATGCCGGGCTTGGCTTGCTGCTGATGCGTTACTGGGCTCATACTGGCCTGGCCTGGGCCCTGACACTGTCGTCGCTGTTCAATGCGGTGCTGCTGTTGTGGCAACTCCGGCGACAGCTTGGTCCGTTGAGATTGTCGTCAATATTTTCCCTGCTGGTTAAAATCCTGGCAGCCACGGCACTCATGACTCTTTTTGTTCAATGGATGCTGCAGGGTGGGGATTGGCGCAGTGGGCTGACACCGCTGAACCTTATCTTCCTTTTAGCCGCGGTTGCAGGCGGTGTCGGGCTGTACGGGCTGGTCTGTTTTCTTCTCGGGATTGACGAAATCCGGTCTCTTTCTCAATGGGTAAACAGAAAGCTGCACCGAAGCGGCTGAAAGGGATCAGCAGCGGTGACTTTCGATGAAGGCACGTATTTCTTGTTCATCGAGCAGGACGCCTGACAGAATATCATCACCGATTTTCAGCGCCGGAAAAAGGCGAATGCCTGCTTTCCAGCTGGCGATGGCGTTGGTTGCCAGTTCGATCGTTTCCAGTTCGATGTTCGGGTAATCGAATAAGACTTTTTTCAGCGCGCGACCCGCGAGTAAGCAGCGTGGTCACAAACCGCTGCGGTAAAATTCAATCTTCATGATGATTCTCCCTGTTTCGAATGGATAGTCTTTTTTTCACCATAAGTCTGATAAATCAAACAGATATCATTTAACCTTCAAGCAGCCCCTGCGGATCAAGACCGATGCGTACCGCTCCCCAGTGCCGGCCATCGATCAGGATCGGCAGGGAGAGGTCGCTGACGACCTGTCCGGTATCACGACAATACGTTTGCAGAATAAAGTTTTTTTTGTTCCGTGCGGCCCTGAGGCCAACCGGGTCGTTGAAAATCCGTTTGTCGCGACTGTTGACCAGGTCCTGTTCATGGTCTCCGGTCAAGGGATGAGCGTAAAAGCTGTTGTGGGTCGGTGCGTAGCCATTGCGATCAACACACAGGCAGAAGAGACCACCGCTGACTCTTTTCACGACCTCGTCGTAAAGCGGTTGCAGATATTTCTCGAAAGATTTGTCGTATGCGGTGGCGTATTTGACCGGATCTGTGCCGGGGATTGGGCGATATTGCTCGTCGAACACGTTAAGCCCCTGCCGGGCAAATGCTGTGATGCGTTCCTGAAAGTGATGTTGGGCCCGCTGCGCCAGACGAAGTGTCTGTTCAAGACCCCCGCAGCCGATTTTGAAATGCGACAGCATTTCCTGTAGGCTCTGTGTTGTGTCGTTAAGGGCGCCGGAGAAGGAGGCTGCCTCCTGCATGGAGGAACTGACGATGCCACTGAGTTCTTTAACATGGCGGATGTTTTCGTGGACCATATTGGAGGCGGCAGAAAGTTGTTCAACGGAAGCACTGATACGATGCAGGCTGTCATGGGTTTTTTCAAAGTCATTGACCATTTCGGTGAACAGCGAGCAGGATTCTTCTACCACGCTGCGGGTGTCTCGAATGTGCTCAGTGATGATGCCTGTTCCTTCCTGGGTTGACCGAACACCTTCGATCATGTCGTGCAGGGTGCGGGAGATGTTCTGCGTGGCAACGCTGACCTGGCCCGACAGGTTTTTGACTTCCTCTGCGACAACGGCAAAGCCGCGTCCGGCTTCCCCCGCGCGGGCGGCTTCAACTGCGGCATTCAACGCCAGCAGGCCGGTCTGATTTGAAATGCTCTGAATCAGTTCGACGATCTGCTCGATCCCTTTGGATTTTTCGTCGAGTCCCGCGACCGTTTTTTCAAAGCTGTTGAGCTTGTCATCGACAATCGTAATATGTTCACTGGCCAGTTGCAGCTTTGACAGCGATGTGCGGGCCTGATCCAGCTGCTGTGACGTACTGGCCTGGATCGTTTGGGCGTTGTCGGCAATTTCATTGGTGGCGCCGGTGCTCTCCTGGCTGCTGGTATAGATGGCATCAGCCAGTTCACCCTGCTGGGTCGATATGGTTGTCGTCTCTGTCAGCTGCTTGCCGACGGAAGCCGAGCGCACTGCTATTTCGACGCCCTGGCGACGAACTTCTCCAATGGTTTCGCGCAGCTTGTTCATAAGGCTGTTGTACCCATGAGCGAGCTCGCTGATTTCGTCCTGAGTTGCCGGAGGGATGTCGCGGGAGAGGTCGCCGGCACCTTGCCCGATTTCGTTGAAGATCTGGGTGGTTTGTCGGATTGGCCTGACGATCATGTAGCGCAGAAAGAGTATCTGAAGGATGCTGGCAACGATGGCCAGCGTCAGAATGATCAGCCAGCCCCACCAGGTTGTCGCATGAATCTGTGCCATCTGATCATGCAGGGCAGACGCTGCCAGCCCTTGGCGGAGCAGATCGGAAACAGCGGCTTGTTCCCAGCGGATCAATGCGCCACAGCCCAGTAAAAATAAGATGGCAAAAAGGAGGTTGCCGCCGATTTTTTTGGTCAGCGAGTTAAAGAACAAGCCTTCCAGCGTCCGGTAAAGAGATGTCAGGGCCCCCACATTTCCTCCATGAACTTTTAAAGGGTCGTGTTTTTTTGGCGAACAATCAGGCAGGATATCTTCTGACGCTATTCTAGACAATAAAACGTCAACAATCAAACAACGTTTTTTATTTTTTCACCTGATGTGAAAAAGTTTACTATTTCAGCAAGAAATGGCCGAATACTGTCTGTTTTTTCGATAAAAAAATAATTGGCGCTGTTTTCAACGTAACCATCAGACACCTTGCTTGGCTGATTAACTGACTTTTAATACGAGATAGATTAAGGCGGGAATCAAATGCTGTTGGCGTTAGTCGATGACAGCGCTTTGCCGCAGGGCTTCGTAGAGAACAATGCCCGCAGCGGTCGACAGGTTCAGGCTGCGAACCGCCTGTTGACAGGGCAGGGGAATGCGCAGGCAGTCCTCTGGATGTTGTGCCAGCAGTTCATCGGGCAGACCTTGCGTTTCCTTGCCGAAAACGAGAAAATCACCGGGTTGAAAGCTGGCCTGCAAAAAAGATTTTTGCGCGGTCTTGGAGGTCAGCCACCAGCGTCGATGAGGATAGGCTGCCTGCAGGGCGGCGAAATTGTCCCAGCGGTGCAGTTTGACGTGTGGCCAGTAATCCAGCCCGGCCCGTTTCAGATAGCGATCATCCAGGGAAAAGCCCAGCGGGCCGACCAGATGCAGATGGGTACCGGTCGCTGCGCATAGCCTTGCGATATTCCCGGTGTTCGGTGGGATTTCCGGTTCGATCAGGGCGATATGAAAAAAAGCGTCTGTCACTGATCTTCTCCGGAGCTGTTTGATGTTTCGGCAGGGGGTGAGGTCGTGGTCGGCGGTACGATTATCTGTCGGATTTCAGCCGATTTGCGCCAGCGACGGTGCACCCAGAACCACTGATCCGGTTGCTCACGAACCGCCTTTTCGAGGATGTTGCTCAACGTCTGGGTGTGGCGCTGGATGTTTTCCGCTGTCTCCGGTCCCTCAAGCTGGAGAGGGGGATGGATGATCACGCGGTAAGTAAAATCCGGATTGCGATAGGTAAACATCGGAAAGATCGGTACGCCTGTTTTCAGGGCAATCTGGGGAATGATGGGCGTGGCATAGGCGGGCCGGTTGAAAAAATTCACAATAACGGCCTGTTTTTTGGAAATATGCTGATCCAGCAGGACACAGACCTGGCGTTTTTGCGCCAGGGCACGCAGAATGCGGCGGGCGCCGTTTTTACTGTCGAGGCAATGGCCTCCGCCGGCTTCGCGCTGCCGGAGAAAAAACTGGTCGATGAACGGGTTGCGAATCGTCTTGGCGACAAAGTCAGCGCTGAAGCCGAGTTGCCCCAGAAAAAAGGTCCCTGTTTCCCAGAAGCCGATATGGCCGGAAAAGAAAAAAGCTCCTGTGGGCGTGGCGCGCAGCGAATCCAGATGCTCAAGACCTTCAAATTGGAAATACCGTTCCAGGTCCGCTTTTGAGTTGAAGCTGTCCAGCCTGAGCATTTCGACGGCACTGATGCCCAGATGTTCGAATACCTTGTTGCGGGTGCCCTTGTGCCAGCTTTCGGGGTACTCGGGATAGGCGCGTTTCAGATTTTCATAGGCCGTGCGAGAGCGTGCCGGCTGAAGAAAGCGACTGAAGCGGCCGAGGTAGCGGCCAAAGTTGAGGGCCAGGGTCCGCGGGAGCAGGCGAACCGAGTAAGCCAGGATAAAAAAAGGGATAGCTTCCAGGGCGTTTTGTATCGTGGTGCGATTGATCATCATGTCCCGTTTTGGATGTAGAGCCAGAATAGAATGAAACGATTTTTGTTGCTCAATAGCGTGGCGGAGTGTAGCACGGGGCAACTCGGTCGGCAAGAAAGTGATCGTGCTCAGGGTCGTTGCCGTTGGTGTAAGATTTCCATCATAAAGAAGTGACCGGATATGACGTTAGATGTTTTTTTTCTGCAGGCACTTGTTGAGCAGCTGAACCAGCGCCTTGCGGGCAGTCTGGTTAAGAAAATTTATCAGACCGACGAAACACAGCTTGTTTTCCGGTTCTGGACGGGCCGCAGCGAAGTGCCTCTGTTGCTTTGTTGTGAAGTCGGCCGAGCCCGGTTGCATGAAACCTCGATCAGCTGTCGCAATCCTCTGCAGCCGCCCCGTTTCTGCCAGCTGTTGCGGGCGCGTCTATATCGCCTTGAGCGGATTGAGCTGCTCGATGAGGACCGTCTTGTGGCCTTGCATTTCTGTTCGCAGGATGACATGTCCTACTGTTTGCTGCTGGAGCTGTTTGGACGTTCGCCAAAGTTGCTGCTGCTCGATGACCAGCAGCGCATTGTTGATCTGATGCGCCGGGTGGAAGATGAACGCTATGCCCCCGGCAGCCCGTATCAACGCCCGCTCAAAGAGGGGATGACGGCGCTGGAGCAACTGATTCATCCGCAGTTTTTCTCTCCGCGTTTTTTCAACGAGCTGTCGCAGCCCTTTGATCAATGGCTGTTGCAGCAAGTCTCCCCCATGAGCCGCGCGGTCGCACAGACGCTGGCAGAGGAGGTGAGGGCGCAGGACTGCCTGCAGCCCGTGATAGGTTTTGTTGGTGCCTGGCAACAGGGGCTGCTGCTGCCGGTACAGCGTGGAAAGGTCATGACCATGCGGGAACCGGCTGCCGACGAGGCGGTGTCACAGGATGCACGACCCGACTTGTCAGCATGGCTGGAGGCACGGCTTGGCAGAAACGGCAATGAGGAGCCGGATCGGCTGGCAATCGATGAGGCGCTGTCCCGGGCGGTTACGGCCGCCTGTCGTAAGTTGGAAAAACGCCGGCTACGCCTGGAGACCGAGTTGGTCGCCTGTGGCAGGGCGCAGGACTGGCAGCGCGAGGGAGAGTTGCTGGCTGTTTATCGACACCTGATTAGGCGTGGCATGACACAGGTTTGTGTGGATGATTTTTATGCCGATCCACCCATGGCGCGCTGTCTGCCCCTTGATCCGGTTTTGTCGGTCCAGGAAAATATTGATGCCCGTTTCCACCGGGCTCGCAGAGCACGTCGCGGTCTGACGCATTGTCGGCAGCGCCTCGATGAAACGGAGCAGGAACAGCAGTGGCTTGACACCCTGCGGTTGCAGATCGAAACGGCGGACCGGGTGGCGGATCTCGAACTGTTGCGACAGGACCTGATAGCGGCTGGATATTACCGCCCCACGCGTCCTTCGGAGCAGCGACGCCGCGCTGTCTCTGCGGACGAACAGGTTCGCCGGGCGCGTACCCCGGGAGGGCTGGAGATCCTTTGGGGGCGTAACAGCCGCACCAATGACTACCTCAGTCGGCAGCTTCTGGGGCCACGTGATGTGTGGATGCATGTCCATGGGGCTCCCGGCTGCCATCTGGTTGTTAAATCGGACTCGGGAAGCGTGACGGAAGAGGATGTCCTGTATGCGGCATCGATTGCTGCTTTTTATTCCTCCATGCGCCATGAAACCTGGGCGGAGGTCATGGTGACGGATGGAAAGTCGGTTCGCCACATCAAAGGGGCGCGTCCTGGCCAGGTTCAGGTTTCGCAGTACCGGATTGTTCGGGTTGCGCCATCTGTCGCACAGGAGGTGGAGGCGTCAAAAAGCTTATCCTCCAGTGCGAACTCGTGATATCATTAATCTTTCAGTTTTTATCGAGTCGTTTGTTCTGATTCCGGTTGGATCATTGCTCACGACGGAAAGAGGTTCTGACATTTCTGGAATAACAGGAGAGGACGATGCAATACGTACATAAATCAGCGGTACTCATGCTTTGCGGACTGCTATTTTTTCTCAGTGCCTGTAGCGAGCCCATGACACGGACTCAGAAGGGGGCGGCCATCGGGGCGGCGTCGGGTGTGGTAGCCGGGGCATTGATTGGTCAGGCCGCCGGGCATGATACGCGTTCTACCCTGATCGGCGCCGGTATCGGTGCCGCAGTGGGGACCGGTGCCGGTGCCGGCATCGGTTACTACATGGATCGGCAGGAGCAGGCCATGCGGGAGGCGTATGCTACGGTCGAAGGCGTAAATATTGCGCGTGAGGGCAACATTCTTTATGTGACATTCCGTTCTGATAATCAGTTTGAGGTTGGTTCATTCAATTTCAATCCGTCAGCCCGTCAGGACATTGCCAGTCTGGCGACGATTCTCAACCAGTATCCCAAAACCTCAATTCTTATCAGCGGTCATACGGACAGTACCGGCAGCGAAGAATCCAATCAGGTGCTGTCGGAACGGCGGGCGGCTGCGGTTCGCAATCTCTTGCTGGCCTCCGGTGTCGCTGCGCAACGTATGACGACAGTTGGTTTCGGTGAAAGCCTGCCCATTTCCGACAATCAGAGTGAATATGGTCGGCAGCTCAATCGCCGGGTCGAACTGAAGATTACTCCGAATTAGAAGGAGAAGCCGATGCTGCGACGACTGCTGGTTGTCGCCTGTGTGAGCGGAGGCGGCTGGCTGGGCTGGACGGGACTTCGTTCCACTGGATTTATGACAGCCTATTTTGCGGCCTGTTTCGGGAGTGCCGCCGGTCTCTATCTGGGGCGGAAGCTGATAGCGCATCTCCTTGAATGATCCCCTCATCGTAGGGGCAGGCTTGACGACGCGGTGTTGTCGTGCGAGGACTGTTTATTATCGCTTCGCCGCTGGATGATGAAAGAAAGGAAAACGTGGTTCCATGACGAATCGAGCCGAGTTCGAGGCGGGGTTGAAAAAACTTCAGCGCCGACGGCTGTTTCTGTGGGTGATGATTGCCATCTACCTACCCATGATCTGGACTGTTCTCGAGATCAGTCAATCCGACCGGACCACTGGTCTTTTCTTTGCGGTCTGGGTCGTCTTGGTGGGCATTGCGGCCAACCTCACGGCTTTCACCCGCTGCCCGCGCTGTGGCGAGTTTTTCCACATGAACGGATGTATTCCGCTTTACTTTCGCCATTGTCTGCATTGTGGTATGCACGCGAGTGGCGATGAACGGCGCGACAAGTTCAAGCAATCGTCCTGACTGCCAGGCAATGAAGGTGGGGTTTTCCCGCACCTGAACAAGGAGGTTTGATGGAAACAGGCTCTTTGAGCTGCTTTTTGCTGGCGTCCATGTTGCTGACCCTCTCGCCCGGGCCGGATAATGTTTATGTTCTGACGGTCGGGATGACACGCGGCCGTCGTGAAGCATTGTGGACGGCTTTCGGCATGTGTAGTGGTGTTTCCGTGCATACTGCAGCGGCGGCGCTGGGGGTGTCGGTGATTTTTTATTCATCGGCCCTGGCATTCAATGCCCTTAAATACTTGGGGGCGGCCTATCTGCTGTACCTGGCCTGGCAGGCGTGGCGTTCACCCGTGTCGCAGGATGTCGTCGCACAGCCTGTCAGCCGCTCAGCCGGGGCCTTATGGCGGCGCGGAGTGCTGATGAATGTCCTCAATCCCAAGGTGTCGTTGTTTTTCCTTGCTTTTCTGCCCCAGTTTGTCTCCGTCGACGCCGGTTCCATTCCCTGGCAGATGATGCTGCTCGGAATGATTTTCATGTCGCAGGCGCTGATTCAGTTTGCGATTCTGGCCTGGTTCTCGGCGGCCCTCGGCCGACGGATCCTGGCGCATCCGGTGTTGGGCGGGAAGATGAACCGTCTGACCGCCGCGGTACTTGCCGTGCTTGGCCTGCGACTGGCTACGGTGACGCGAGCGCTGTAGTTTCTTCACCATGCTGTCGATCGGTCACCGTGGGGCTATGGGCCACGCCCCGGAGAATACCTTGGCCTCATTCAACCAGGCATTGGCCCTGGGCGCGCAGGCGATCGAGCTGGATGTGCGCTGCGTGGATGGGCGGCTGCTGGTTTTTCATGACGAAACCCTTGACCGCACCACCAACGGGACGGGATTGTTATATGCCCATTCTGTGACGCAATTGCGCCGTTTTGATGCCGGAGAAGGACAGCCGATTCCTTTTCTCGAAGAGGTCTGCGCGCTGGTCGACCGACGGGCGGCGATCAATATCGAGCTGAAGGATGCTGCCAGTGTGCCCGCCGTGGTGGCACTGGTGGTGCGTTGTTGGCAACAGGGCTGGGCACAGAACAGCCTGTGGCTGTCCTGTTTTTCACACGAGATTCTGCAGCAGATCCGGGCCTGCCATGCCACCGTGCCAATTGGTGTTCTGGTTGAGGATCGGGTTGGTCCGGCGATCGAACTGGCCCGTCAACTGCGAGCTGTTGCCCTGCATCCTTCGCGCAAGCTCGTCACCCGGGAACTGGTTGAGCGCGCTCATCATCTCAACCTTGCCGTCTATGTCTATACTGTGAATGAGCCTGAGGAGATCGGTCGTCTCCGGCAGTGGGGCGTCGATGGGGTGTTCTGTAATTATCCTGAACGGGTTCGTGAGGTTGCTGCGGGGTTGGTTGTTAAGTAAGGTGTCCTACTCTCCAGGCACAAAGCTTGGAGAGTAGGGGGCTGAACGTTTATTTTTCCTTCCACTGAGGAGCCCGTTTTCCGATGAATGCGCTGACGCCTTCCACCGCGTCTTCCGTTGCGCAGAGGGTGGCGAACAGGTCATCCATGGTGTTGAGGCCCTGGTCGTAGCAGGATGCTTCACTGAGTCGATTCAACCCTTCCTTGCCAATCGTCAGCGCCAGCGGGCTCTTTTTCAACATTTTTCCGACCAGCTTTTCCACCATCTCATCGATCTCTCCGTCTTCAACCACCTGATTGATCAGGCCGAGATCACAGGCCTGCTGCGCTGAAATCATGTCGCCGGTCAGGACCATCTCCAGTGTTTTTTTATACCCCAGAATACGCATCATCGGTGCTGCCGGTCCGAGACAGATCAGCCCGACATTGATAGCGGTGGTGCCGAAGACCGCTGACTGCGTGGCAATGGTCATGTCCGTGGCAAAGGCCAGCCCGGCGCCATTGGCCAGGGCGTAGCCCTGTACCACCGAGATGGTCAAAGTCTTCATTTTGGCCAGGGTGTGATAGAAGGCGTCAATCTGATAGAGAAAGTCACGATACGCCTGCTGGCTTTTGTGGTCGAACTGGTCCAGAGAGATGCCGGTCGAAAAGTTTTTGCCGTTGGCTTTGATAAGGATGACACGAATTTCCGGGTCGTTTTCCATGTCCCACAGCGCCTCATCCAGTTGATTGGCAAAAGGAATCGTAAAGGTGTTCATGGCCTCCGGACGGTTGAGGGTAATGGTGCCGATACGGCCATTCTTGCTGGTTAAAATCGGGGCTTCAGGCATGAGTGATTCTCCTTGTTGAAATAAAACGATGTTTTTAATTTATAGTGAAGTT
Source organism: Desulfuromonadaceae bacterium (assembly GCA_016936455.1). Taxonomy (GTDB): domain Bacteria; phylum Desulfobacterota; class Desulfuromonadia; order Desulfuromonadales; family Desulfuromonadaceae; genus Pseudodesulfuromonas. The sequence continues at coordinate 50,554 of JAFGXV010000001.1, read as the reverse complement.
TTATCTGAGTTGCAACGGCTTTTGTTTTTTTTCACCGATACAGTTTCCCTTGAAGCGTGTTTCCTTCAGAAGGCGTCAAAATCACGCCTATTTTTATTCTGGGTAAAAAACATTTTTGAACGAGTTGGCCGATTCCCGCCAGTCCGAGTTCAGGGTGGCGGAATATCGCCTGTATCCGCCCCTGTCTAGACGCTGGCCATGACTCAGATCGGCTATCTAATCGGGATGTTAGCGGCCTGAGAAGAGTTGGTATCATGTTTGCTCAAGCGTTTATCGTGTGAAACTAAAACGTTTTTTTATTTTGTCCGGCTATAGAAGCCGGTTGTGTCTTTGGGCTGACCGCATTTCACTTATCTGAAAGGTCTTTACATGTTTGACAAGATTGACCGCTATCTTGAGCTGTTCAGCACGACTGTCATGGTCCTGACCATGACCGTGGCAACTCTGGTTGCCTTTGTCAACGTGGTGTTGCGCTATCTGTTCAATGCCTCCCTGACTTGGGCCGGGGAACTGACATCTTACCTGTTTATCTGGAGCGCCCTGTTCGGCGCCGCCTACGGTTTTAAAATCGGCATGCACCTCGGGGTGACCGTTGTGATCCAGAAGTTGCCACCCAAGGTGGCTAAGTGGGTGCTGTCCTTCAGTTTGCTGATCATTTTCGGCTACCTGGTCTGCCTGATTGTCTGGGGCTACGATTTCGTCATGTTCAACCACATGCTGGAAATGGTCTCCGTGGATCTGCAGATTTCGTACTGGATTATCTATATCTGTGTGCCGATCGCCATGTTTATCGCCGCCTACCAGGTGCTGCTGAAGCTGATCAAAACCTTGCAGGTTCCTGCGGATGAATTCAGTTATGACATGGTTATGAAGGAGCATTCCTGATGTCTGTCGCCGTTCTGTTCTTTTCGCTGTTCGCCCTGCTGTTTATGGGGGTGCCGATTGCCGTGGCGCTGGGTTTGTCGACGACCATCGTCATTCTGCTGTTTACCGATCAGCCGACGCTGGTCATTGCCCAGCAGATGTTTACCTCCCTCGACAAGTTTGCCCTGATGGCCATCCCGCTGTTTGTGTTGGCCGGCAACTTCCTCTCTCAGGGAGGTGCCGCGCGGCGGATTATCCGTTTTGCCCGCTCGGTGGTTGGCCACTTGCCTGGCGGCCTGCCTATGTCGGCTATTTTCGCCTGTATTATCTTTGCCGCGGTCAGCGGCTCCTCGCCGGCGACGGTGGCGGCCATCGGTTCCATCATGATCAGCGCTATCGAAGATGACGGTTACGCTCCGTCGTTCTCCATCGGTTCGATCGTCTGTTCCGGTTCCCTGGGGATTCTGATTCCGCCGTCCATCGTGCTGATCGTCTACGGTGTCACCGTCGATCAGTCCATCGGCAAGCTGTTTATGGCTGGCGTGGTGCCCGGGTTGCTGCTGGGTGGCGGGCTGATGCTGGTGACCTATCTCGCCGCCGTGCGCGGCGGGTTCAAAAAGACCGAGCGGGCGCCCATGTCGGAAGTGTGGGCGTCGTTCAAGGAGGCCTCGTGGGGTCTGCTGGTCGTGGTGATCATCATCGGCGGCATCTATGGCGGTCTGTTTACGCCGACCGAGGCAGCAGCGGTCTCCGCAGTCTACGGTTTTATCGTGGTGAAGTTCATCTACAAGGATCTGAAATGGAAACAGATTCCCGACGTCATCAGGGCCTCGGCGTCCACGGCCGCTATGATCATGTTCATCATTGCCAACGCCATGGTTTTTGCCTACCTGCTGACTATTGAGCAGATTCCGCAGGAACTGGCGGCCTGGATCGTGAGCATGAACCTGAACAAGGTGATGTTCCTGGTGCTGGTGAATATCATGTTGCTAGTGGCGGGGAACTTCATGGAGCCGTCGAGCCTGATCATGATCATCGCACCGCTGATTTTTCCAGTGGCCATGCAGCTGGGGGTTGACCCGATCCATCTGGGAGTGATGATCACTGTCAATATGGAGGTCGGCATGCTGACCCCGCCGGTAGGGTTGAATCTGTTCGTGGCCAGCGGCATCTCCGGGCGAAGTCTCGGGGAGGTGGTCCACGCCTCCATCCCCTGGTTTTTTGCCCTGCTGGTTGGCCTGCTGATTATTACTTACATCCCGGCCATTTCCCTGTGGCTGCCGAATCTGATGTACGGCAGCTGATTCATCAACTGATTTGAAGCTGGCAGGAGAACCTGCCCTGTATGCCGGTTTGCCGGCGACTCGAAAAAGGAGGAGTATTGTATGCGTAAGTTCGGTTTGTTTGTCGCGATGCTGTTGGTTGCCCTGATGGCAACACCGGTTTTGGCTGGCCCGATCGTTCTCAAGTTCAGCCATGTTGTTGCCGTGGATACCCCTAAAGGTCAGGCCGCTGAGTATTTCAAGAAGCTGGTGGAAGAGCGTTCCCATGGCGAGATCAAGGTTGAGGTGTATCCCAACTCGTCTCTGTTCAATGACAATGACGTCATGGTGCCGCTGATGACCAACTCGGTGCAAATGGCCGCTCCGAGTTTCTCCAAGTTTACCAAGTTCGCTCCCCAGGTTCAGCTGTTTGACCTGCCTTTCCTGTTCAACGATGTGGATCATCTGCACAAGGTCTGTACCGGTGAAGTCGGCCAGAAAATTCTCGATCTCGTGGGCACCAAGGGTCTGGTTGGTCTGGGTTACTGGGACAGCGGCTTCAAGCAGCTCTCCGCCAACAAGCCGTTGCTGAATCCGGAAGATGCCGCTGGCGTCAAGTTCCGCATCATGTCGTCCAAGGTCTTGGAAGAGCAGTTCCATGCCGTTGGCGCCAATCCGCAGGTACTGCCGTTCTCCGAGGTCTACAGCGCACTGCAGCAGGGTGTTGTTGATGCCTGTGAGAACCCGCTGTCGAACTTCTACACCAAAAAATTCTATGAGGTGCAGAAAGATCTGACCATGTCTAATCACGGCTACCTGGGCTACCTGGTCGTGACCAACAAGATTTTCTGGAATAAACTCTCCGATGCGAACAAGGCACTGATCAAGACGGCCATGGACGAAGCTACGGTTTACGGCAATGGTTTGGCACTGAAAATGGACGAGGATTATCTGCAGAAAGTCAAGGAGTCCGGCAAGACCGCGGTGCATACGCTGACTCCCGAGCAGCGCAAGGCATGGCAGGACAAGATGATGACCATCTATCCCAAATTCTATGATGTCATCGGCAAAGACCTGATTGAAGGTGCTATCGCCGCCGGCAAGTAAGGCATTGGACCGTAAGCGGGAGGCCGGTAGCAGGTCTCCCGTCGTTTGACTTTATCTTCATCTCGGTGCCTTATTCAAGGCGCAGGAGTGCGACATGTTGCCACATTACCAACATATTCTGGTTCCCATGGACCTGAGCCCCAACTCGATTCAGGCGTTCAAACACGCCATCATGCTCGCGCGCCATAATGATTCACGTCTGCATCTTCTCCATGTCATTCCCGAAGTGGATGCCGCCATGCGCAGCTATATCGAGGCCATGCTGGTTAAGGGCAGCCTTGATCGGTTTGAACATGGACATGAGGACAAGGCCCGGGAAACCCTTCAGGACGAACTGAAAAGTTTTGCCGCGCGCGAACTGGCGGATCACCCGGAGGATTTAAATCGAATTGATACATTCGAAGTGCTCCATGGCAATCCGATTACCCAGATTTTACAGACTGCTGAGCGTGTTGATGCCGATGTTGTCGTTATGGGAGCGCATTCAAAAGGGCAGCTGGAATACGCTTTTCTCGGGCGTACGGCCGAAAAAGTTCTGCGCAAGTCTGTGAGGCCGGTTCTGGTTATCCCCTTTTCCTGACCGGATATTTTAGACGCGCAATAAAAAAGCCACCCAAAAGGTGGCTTTTTTATTGCGCGTTGAGAGCTGAAAACGTCGCTGTAGTTTCGTTAATCTTTCATCAGTTGCTCCATCTCGTCCAGTACGAGTGCCACTTCATGCCGCTGCTCGTCCGTGAGCGCGGGTTGCGGAGGGAGGGGGGCGCCAACGGGGAACCCCTGTATCTCCAGAGCGCCCTTGATGCAGGCGGCCAGATTGTAGCGCGCGAACAACTGGTTGATGCGCCACAGGGGTTTCTGCAGCTCCAGTGCTTCCTGCCAGCGCTGTTGCTGGCTGAGTTCGTAGAGACGGACGCTCTGACGCGGGATGATGCAGGCGGGACCGGCCATCCAGCCGACGCCGCCGAGCAGCATAACGCATAGTGGGATATGGGCCGAGGCACTGAAGATCTTCAGCCGGTCACCGACGCGATTCATGATGGACAGCAGCCGACCGGTGTTGGACGAGGCATCCTTGAGATAGAGGATGTTGTCCACGACGGCCAGTTGTTCGATGAGCGGAGGGGTCAGATCGCAGCGCTGGAAGTTCGGATTGGTGTAAAGCACCACCGGCAACGAGGTGCTGTCGGCGATGGTTTTAAAATAGCGGACAATGGCGTCATCCGGCAGAGGAAAGTAGGCTTCGAGAATAGCGAGAATGCCGTCGACGCCCAGTTGTTCGTATCGCCGCACCTGTTCGCGTGCAGCAACCGTGGTGGTGGCCGCAACTCCTGCAACAACGGGCACCCGGCCACGACAGGCTTCAACGGTTACGGCGATGACCCGTTCACGTTGCTGGTCGTTGAGGTAAGCAAATTCACCGGTACTGCCCAGGGGCGTGAGGCCGTGGACCCCGCAGTTAATCAGATGCTCGACCAATGATCCCAGTACCGTCTCCATGACCCGGCCCTGATCATCAATGGGGGAAACCAGATAGGGGAAGACGCCGGAAAAGGTTTGTAAAGGCATGCGTCAATGACCTCCTTGTCGTGAATTGACCGTGCTATTGTGCCGCGTTCGGACACAGCTGTCATGGATATTCGCATCGTTATTTTTTATGCCTGTGCGATTTGAATTCATCAAAATTTTGCTACAGTGAAAATGTCGTCCTCGCCCGGTGACTTAAGTTGCTGGTTTTGATATTCGTTATCATTTTCCGCTTGCAATGCGGACGGAAATGGTTATATTAGCCTTCATTGCAGCACATTAAATTTTCACTGAGGCACGTGTGCCATTTTTTAACCTGAAAAAGGAGGAATTATGAAGAAACAGGTAACACTGCTTGTTGTTGTGCTTTCGACTATGCTGGTGTCCGTCGCTGTGGCGGATGATACGGCGTTGCGGGCTAACTGTCAGGGGCTGTTCAAGGCGGTCCCGCAGCAGGCTCCGGTTATTGCCGATAATGCTCACAACGATGCCAAACTGCTGCTGGGGCACATGCTTTATTTTGAGCCCCGTCTTTCTGCCTCTCAACTGATCAGCTGCCAGACCTGTCATAACGTCGGCCTGGCTGGTGGCGATTTGCAGGAAACTTCGACCGGTCACGGCTGGCAGAAAGGTCCGCGCAATGCACCGACAACGTTCAATGCTGTTTTCAATACGGCGCAGTTCTGGGACGGTCGTGCGGAAGATTTGAAAGCCCAGGCTAAAGGCCCGGTTCAGGCTTCGGTCGAAATGAACAACAAGCCGGAAAACGTCGTGAAGACGCTGAAATCAATTCCCGCGTATGTCGAGCTTTTCGCCAAGGCGTTTCCCGGCGCGAGCGATCCGGTGAGCTTTGACAATATGGCAGAGGCGATTGAACTGTTTGAGGCCACGCTGATTACCCCCAATGACGGACTCGACCGTTTCATGGCGGGCGACAATGCGGCGCTGTCTGCTGAGCAGAAAGCAGGTCTCGAGTTGTTCGTCAACGTCGGCTGTGCTGGCTGCCATGACGGTGTCAATCTGGGCGGTACCGACTACTTCCCCTTCGGTGTGGTGGAACAGCCGGGTGCGGATCTATTGCCTGCTGATGACAAGGGGCGCTTCAAGGTGACGAATACGGAAGCCGACGCCTATGTGTTCCGCTCTCCGGCCCTGCGCAACATCGCGCTGACGGCCCCGTATTTCCACAGTGGAAAAGTCTGGTCGCTGAAGCAGGCCGTCGGGGTCATGGGTTCTTCCCAGCTGGGTATGGAACTCAATGAAAAAGAAGTCGCACAGATCACCAGCTTCCTTGAAGCCTTGAATGGCGATCAGCCTGCCGTGGTTCATCCGGTCCTGCCGGCAAGCACTGAGGCGACGCCGAAGCCTGATCTGTCCAACCTGGCGACGGCAGCACACTGATCGGAATGATCATGCCTGATAAAAGAAACCCCGCATTTTCGAATGCGGGGTTTCTTTTTACCTTATTCCTGCTCGCCACGTCCTTGACGGCGGGAAAAACACCACCAGTAGAGCGAAGCAACAAATAGGCCGCCGCCCACCAGATTGCCCAGAGAGACACTGATGAGGTTGTTCGTCCACATGGTCACGGGTGTCAATTGGTCGAGCTGGGCAAGCGTAAAAGCTGTTCCCTGAACGGCTGCGGCCGAGTTCTTGGCGATAATTCCGGCCGGAATAAAATACATGTTGGCAATGGCATGTTCAAAGCCGGAGGCGACGAAGGCCATGATCGGGAAGAAAATGCCGAGAATCTTTCCGGCAATGTCCTGAGCCGCTAAAGCCAGAAGAACAGCTAGGCAGACCAGCCAGTTACAGCAGATGCCACGGATGAAATAGGCAATCTGGTGGTCAAACCAGCCTGCAGCGGGAGTTGTTTTGCTCACGGCAATGGTTAAGGCCGTGGTGCCAACCGGGCTGTCCAGCAGCCCGCTGTGCCCGGCGATCATCCAGGCCAGAAAGGCGGCGCCGGCCAGGTTGCCACAGTAGACAATGCACCAGTTTTTCATCATCTGTCCGAGACGGATATCGCCTTCGAACAGCGACGCGGTCATCAGGGTGTTGCCGGTCCACAACTCTGATCCCGGAATGATAACCAACATCAGCCCGAGGCTGAAAACGGCGCCGGCAAGAAATTTCTTGGCACCGAACCAGGCACAGCTTCCGGTGCTGATGACCGTTGCCAAGTGCGCGGCGAAACCGATATAGGCGCCGGCCAGAAAACCGAGAATCAATAATTGCGGGATGGTCAGCCGGGTTTTGGCAATGCAAAGGGTGTTGAGCTGTTGCGTTAGATCGCGCGGGGGAATGAATGCCATGCAGCCTCCTCGTCGGCGGTTGGCTGTTCAGATTAACGCGATCGGGGCAGCCTGAATAGTTTTTTTGCCGTCAGGATTAATCAGTTGACAGCACAAAGCGATTCTTGATACAAAGCCATCACCCGGGCGAATAGCTCAGCTGGGAGAGCATCGGTCTTACAAACCGAGGGTCACAGGTTCGATCCCTGTTTCGCCCACCACAAGTTAACGGGAGTTGTCACCGACAGCTCCCGTTTTTCGTTTTTCTTCATCTGGATGAAAATCGCGAGGGGAGGGGTTTATGTTTGTCGCCAGAAGATGTCCCCAGTGCGCGACCCCCGTGGCGCGTCGAGCCAAATGCTGTCCGCAGTGTGAGACGCTGCTGCTGCCGTCTCCTACAAGTCGTGTAAATCCAGCCAAATGCGTTCAGGAGAAGCTGGCCATCTGCTGTGTGGCCTGTTGCTGTCTGGCTTTTGTTGTCTTGTTGGGCACCACATCAATGTTTCGCGAGGGTGAATTGATCTGGGGTGGGGTCAGCCTGGTTGCAGGGCTTGCCAGTATCCGCTGGGCGGGACAGCTGGAAAAAAAGAGGATCGCCGCGCAGGAAGAATCCGTGCGGTCCGGTGCTGCTTTGTCCGGTGAGGAAGAGGATGCCGATTCAGTTCTTGGATGAGGACAGCCAGCTCTGAAGTTTTTCATTCCGGTTCAGAAAGAAACGACCTGCCGGGCCGAGGGTGATGCCGATGAACAGCAGGCCGAATAAGATTCGGCTCTGCTGGCTCATGGCGGCTATCGCCAAGGCGGTCAGGCTTATCAGGTAAATTCCGCTCAGGGTGACAAGTATTTTCTGTCGCCTCGTCATATCAGTTCGGCCACAGTTGGATGAAGCGCTGGTTGTTGAGAATCAGCTCGTTGTCCGGATCGAACTCCACAGCCTTATCCAGCCATTGTTTCGCTTCTTCATGGGCTTTCTGTTGCAGGTCAACCTGGCCCGTCTCATACGCCTGTTTGGCACGCTGGAAAACAATGGAGGCCATGTTGTTACAGGCCAGTGCTGCCTGGTCCTGCCAGACGGTCGCGCTGACGATCGTTGTCTGATTTTTCTTGAACAGTTCCAACGCTTTCAGGGTGTATTCCTGCGCCTGACTGAAATCCTTGTCTTTGATCGCCAGTGCTCCCAGGTTCAGGTAGGCTTCAGCCAGGGAGGGGTTTATTCCCAGCGTGTTGAGGTAATGGCTGCGGGCCTTATCATAGTGACCTTCCCGTTCTGCATCCACGCCTTGGTTGTACTCTTTTTCCTCAGGTGTCGCGCAGGCAGTCAGGATAAAACAGAAAAAGAAAATAATAGCTAGTTTTAAATAGTTCATGATTTTTTCTTCCAATGTACTTTAAAAAAGTAAGTCAAGATTCTGTGACGACTCATGTGGGCCTTTGCGCCCTTTTTTCAAGCGCAGCTCAATCCCTTTTTTCAGCTCGTTAAGAGTGCTTTCGATCTGTTCCTGTTCCTCGTGAGTGGTAAAGCCGCGTTCGTAAATCCGTTCGATTTTTCGATTGAGTTGAGCGATGGCCTGCTCGATGTCCTGCGCCGCGGAACGGTCTTGCGGTTTTCGTGCGACTTTACGCACCTCGCCACGCGTCAGACCCTTTTCCTTGTAGCGGTTATACAGGGTCCGCATGGTGGATGGTTTGCGCTTCTTGGCGACTTCGATAAGAATGCCACGGGGAATGCGGTTGTTTGTGCGGCATTCCGCTTTGATGTCCTCGGGCAGACGGTTGAGCGAGAGGATTTCGGAAATCGTCGACTTGGCTTTGCCCAGTTTCTGCGGGAGATCCTTCTGACTGCAGACTTTTTCATCAATCAGTTTCTGGATGGCTTCTGCCTCTTCAATCGGCGAGAGATTTTCCCGGACGATATTTTCAATCAGGGCGATGGCGTGGCTCGCCTGCTGTTTGTAGATCGCCGGGATATGCATCAGCCCAGCCCTGAGGGCGGCACGGTAGCGGCGTTCTCCGGAAATCAGCCTCAGGTGGCCGTCGGACAGACAGGTGAACAGCACGGGCTGAAGGATGCCGTGTTCCAGGATGGTTTTTGTCAGTTCCTCCAGCGCCTCTTCGGAAAAGTGTTTGCGCGGCTGATCCGGGTCCGGTTGCAGCTGGTTCAACGGGATCTGATAGAGCTGATCCGGAACATAATTTTCATGGGTGAGTGGCTTGTGATCCATGGGCATGCCTCTGGGGTGCACAGCGAATTCAGGGGTCAATACCAGATCTGGCCGCGGTAGAGTAGAAAACCCGCAACCAGCGTGTTGGCCAGAATGTGAGCTACTATACAACAGCGAAGGTTTTTACGCCAGATCAGGATCAGATTGTAAATCGCGGCGCTCAGTGCGACGGGAACAATGGCCTGATGCGAGGGCAGTGCGGTGAGAGCTGCGACGCCGAAAAAGGAAAAGGCTTGAAAGTGCCCCAGCGGTACAGAAGAAAAGTCGGCATCAATCAGATAGCGCAGCATGAAGGAGCGCCAGAACAGTTCTTCCAGTATGGGCAGAACAAAACTGTAGCCCAGCGCCAGCAGGGGCGTGATCGTCATGACCAGCGGCGGCGGCCATTGTGCGGGAAAGATCAGTGGCCGGACGGTTGACGGATCATTTTCTAAGACGATAAACCAGATTGCGGCGACGATGCTGGCTGTCAACAGGGCCGTGAGCAGATCCCGGCCGCCGAGTGCGGTTTGAAGGACGGGGGAAAATTTTTTGCGCAAAGTCCATAGTAAGCCGGCAGTAAGCAGAATGCGGGCGACAAACAGTTGATGCTGCCAGTTTGTCAGATAGACGGTCGCTTCGGAGAGGGTCAGGGACACGAGAAAGGGGAACGCATAAAAAAACCAGGGTTTCTGGTAAAAACGTTTCATGGGCGGATAACCTGTCTGGTGACAAAATAGGGGTAAAGAAATTGATTTTTCGGCAAGAACTGTGGGGATACTCGTATATTTATTAGCCGGGATGCAAGGTAAAGTTGACCAATGGATTGAAAATCCGCATCGGTTCAGGCAGTGTAGTCAGGCGAGTGAATGAGCTGGAAAGGATATCTGCATGGGGGATGACCGGGATGGGAAGCAAGTGAAGCACGTGGCAGATCAGTTTTTTGAAATCGTTGACGAACAGGATCGGGTGATCGGATTGCGGCGGCGTTCAGAATGCCATGGGAATCCTTCTCTGGTGCACCGGGTGGCGCATGTTCTGATTTTTGATCCGGCCGGCCGCCTGCTGTTACAGAAGCGGGCCCGCACTAAGGATATCCAGCCCGGTCGCTGGGATACCAGTGTCGGAGGCCATCTCGATCCGGGTGAGGACTATCTCACAGCGGCGTACCGTGAAATGAAAGAGGAGCTGGGAATCGAGCAGGGGGCATTGCAGCCTCTCTATCCATCGCAGATGCGCAATGACGTGGAATCGGAAAATGTAATGACCTATTTTTTGTGCTACGATGGAAAAATTCATTTCGCCGAGGATGAAATTGAAGCTGTGCGCTATTGGTCAGCGCAGGAGATTGACGCTGCCCTGGGTAGTGGCACCTTGACGCCCAATTTCGAGCAGGAGTGGCAACGCTGGAAGCGGTATCAGGCTGAGTCTAAAAAATAGGCAGTTTTGTGCCGCTCGCTGCTTTAAACGTGGGCATCTGTTGGTGGATTGGCGGGCAAAAAAGATCAGTATTTTAGCACATCATTGTATGCCGAACTGTTAACCCACTGTTTTTACGCAACACTTATTGCGCTTTAAGAACTGCCTGTTTTTTGGCAAGGTCCTTGCTTTACAGGAGGAAACGATTTTGGCGCTTAACACCTGAACTGACTGTCTGGCAGTGGTTCTGTTACGGGAGGAACGTCGATGAAAAAAGTTGAAGCCATTATTAAACCCTTTAAGCTGGATGAAGTCAAAGAGGCTCTGAGCGAGATTGGTGTTCAGGGTTTGACGGTCAGCGAGGTCAAGGGATTCGGTCGTCAGAAAGGCCACACTGAGCTGTACCGGGGTGCTGAATATGTGGTCGATTTCATCCCCAAGATCAAACTGGAGATCATTGTCTCTGATGATGTTGTCGGACAGGTTGTTGAGCAGATCGCTGAAGCGGCCAAAACCGGCCGCATCGGGGATGGCAAAATCTTCGTGACCCCTGTCGAGGACGTGCTGCGCATCCGTACCGGTGAGCGCGGGGATGAGGCGCTCTAAATAACCCTGTCAGGCTGGATTTATTCGTACATAATAGCGTCGATAGTGTATCGACACCATTTAGATTCATCAACCCGAGTAAGGAGAAAGACGCACATGACACCTGTAGAAGTCGTCAAGTTTGCCCAGGACAACGATTGTCAATTTGTTGATTACAAATTCCTCGATTTCGTCGGTATCTGGCAGCATTTTGTTACGCCTATCCGCGAGTTCAGCGAAGATATCTTTGAAGACGGGATCGGTTTCGACGGTTCTTCGATCCGTGGCTGGCAGCCGATTCACAACTCCGACATGCTGATTCTGCCGGACCCCACCACGGCCAAGATCGATCCGTTCATCGAGATGACCACCCTGAGCCTGATCTGTAATATCGTTGACCCGATCACCCGCGAAGGCTATACCCGCGACCCCCGTTTCATCGCCCAGAAAGCGGAAGCCTACCTGAAGTCCACCGGCATTGCCGATACCGCTTACTTCGGTCCGGAGCCCGAGTGCTTTGTATTTGACGATATCCGTTACGAGTCCAGCACCAATCAGTCGTTCTATGCGGTTGACTCCGTCGAAGGGATCTGGAATACCGGCCGTCAGGAATATCCGAACCTCGGCTACAAGCCCCGTCACAAAGAAGGCTACTTCCCCTGTGCGCCGACCGACTCCATGGTTGACCTGCGCAACGAAATGATGACCGTGCTGCAGGAAGTTGGTCTGCACATCGAGTGCGGCCACCACGAAGTCGCCACCGGCGGCCAGATCGAAATCGATATGCGTTTTGACTCCCTGCTGAACATGGGTGACAACCTGCAGTGGTTCAAGTACGTCATGAAAAACGTTGCGGTTCGCAACGGCAAGACCCTGACCTTCATGCCCAAGCCGCTCTTCGGTGACAACGGCTCCGGCATGCATTGCCACCAGTCCCTGTGGAAAGACGGCAAAAACCTGTTTGCCGGCGATGGCTACGGCGGTCTGTCCAAAACGGCCATGTACTACATTGGCGGTATCATGAAGCACGCCAAGGCTCTGTGTGCCTTCACCAACCCGACCACCAACTCCTACAAACGTCTGGTGCCCGGTTATGAAGCACCGGTTAACCTGGCTTACTCCAACCGTAACCGTTCCGCTTCCCTGCGTATCCCGGTCACCAGCAACGAGAAAGCCAAGCGCGTTGAATACCGTACCCCGGATGCGGCGGCCAACGGTTACCTGGCCTTCGCTGCCCAGCTGATGGCCGGTCTGGACGGTATCGAGAACAAGATTGATCCGGGCCAGCCGCTGGACAAGGACATCTACGGTCTGTCCCCCGAGGAGCTGAAAGACATTCCGTGTGTGGCCGGCACCCTGGAAGAAGCCCTCAACTGCCTGCGTGAAGACCACGACTTCCTGCTCAAGGGCGATGTCTTCACCGAGGACGTTATCGATATGTGGATCAGCTACAAGAAACAGGCTGAAGTGGATGCGGTTCGCATGCGTCCCTGCCCCGAAGAGTTCGCATTGTACTTCGACTGTTAATCATTACGCTGCGTACCACGCAGCAGCTGTGAAATTGTGTATGCAGAAAAAGCCCCTGAATTTCAGGGGCTTTTTCTGTTTGATCTTGTCGGGTGGGAAAAGTTTTCAGCCATTTCGTTCTCTTTCCGGGACTGTTTGTTGTAGACTGACGACTTTATGAATAATCGCCTTGCGATTGGCTTCAATCAGCGGATGGATATGACAACACCCCTTGATGTTTTGCAGTCTATTTTCGGCTATCGGGAATTTCGCCCCGGGCAACAGCCCATCATTGAACGGCTGCTGGCGGGGCGCAATGCCTTCGTGCTGATGCCGACGGGGGGCGGCAAGTCCCTGTGCTACCAGATCCCGGCCCTGTGTCGTCCGGGGACGGCCATCGTGGTCTCTCCGCTGATCTCGCTGATGAAGGACCAGGTGGATGCCCTGGTCGCCAACGGTGTGCGCGCAGCCTGTTACAACTCCTCTCTCAATGCCGAGGATAGTCGGCAGGTGCTGGCGCGCTTCCACCAGCAGCAGCTCGATCTGCTGTATGTCGCGCCCGAACGGCTGATGAGTCCGGCCTTTCTCGAACGGCTGGAGCAGGTGCCACTGGCCCTGATCGCCGTGGACGAGGCCCACTGTGTCTCGCAGTGGGGACACGATTTCCGGCCGGAGTATATCGAGCTCGGTCAGCTGCGCCAGCGTTTTCCCCAACTGCCCTTTATTGCCTTGACGGCGACGGCCGATCCGCAGACCCGGCAGGACATCCTGCGGCGCCTGCAGCTGGCTGAAGAGGATGTATTCATCAGCGGTTTTGACCGGCCCAATATCCGTTACAGCGTGGTGGACAAGCAGAAACCCCATCAGCAGCTGCTGGCCTTTCTCGACAGTCATCGGGACGAGTCCGGTATCATCTACGCCCTGAGTCGCAAACGGGTGGAGGAGATCGCCCAGCGTCTGCAGCAGCAGGGTTTCGACGCCGCGGCCTATCATGCCGGTCTGCCTGATGCCACCCGTCACCAGGTGCAGGAGCGGTTTTCGCGCGATGCGCTGCAGATCGTGGTGGCCACGGTGGCCTTCGGCATGGGGATCGATAAACCCAATGTGCGCTTCGTTGTCCACTACGACTTGCCGAAGAACATCGAGAGCTATTACCAGGAGACCGGCCGCGCCGGGCGCGACGGCCTGCCGGCCGAAGCCCTGCTGTTGTTCGGCTATGGCGATATCGCCCTGGCACGGGGATTGATCGAGCAGGGGAACAATGCCGAGCAGAAACGGATCGAGTTGCACAAGCTCAATGCCATGGTCAGTTACGCCGAACCGCTGACCTGCCGTCGCCGGGCCCTGCTGGGCTATTTCGGCGAAAAGCTGGAGAGCGATTGCGGCAACTGCGATATGTGCCTGAACCCGCCCGAGCGTTTCGATGCCACCGTCGATGCCCAGAAGGTGCTGTCCTGCGTGTTTCGTGTCGGTCAGCGCTTCGGCGCCGGCCATGTGATCGATGTGCTGCGGGGGTCCCATAACCAGAGACTGGTCGATCTGGGCCATACCCAGCTCAGCACCTTTGCCATTGGCGCAGCGCAGAGCCAGGAGTACTGGGGCGGTCTCATCCGCCAACTGATCCATCTGGGCTATCTGCATCAGGATGTGGCCAATTATTCGGTACTGAAACTGACCGAGGCGGCGCGAATCATTCTGACTGGCCGGGAAACGCTGATGCTGGTGCGTCCACGGCTGAAATCCACCGCCAAAAAAGAGGTCCGCAAGCGGGCGATTGACCTGGATTACGATGAACGGCTCTATCAGGTTCTGCGTGAAGCACGCAAGGAGCTGGCCGAGGAAGAGAACGTGCCGCCCTTTGTTATCTTCAGTGACGCCAGCCTGATGGAAATGGCCTTTTACCTGCCTATGGACGAAAAGGAGATGCTGGCCATCAATGGTGTCGGCAAACACAAGATGAGCCGTTACGGTCGTCGTTTTATCGCGGCCATCGAGCAGTACTGCATGGACCAGGGCGATGGATGCCATGACTGACAAAGGAACGATCTCATGACCCAAATTCTGCATGCCGGATTCATGTTGCTGTTGTGTGGCATGGCGCTGCTGGGCGGCTGCAGCCAACCCGAGCTGAAGCCGATTGCGCTGGACGCTGTCATTCTCGCCTTCGGCGATAGCCTGACCGTGGGGGTCGGTGCAGACCCGTCTCAAAGTTATCCCGCAGTGCTGGAACAACTCAGTGGGCGGCGGGTGGTCAACGCCGGAATTTCCGGTGAAGAGACTTCCGGCGGTCGCCAGCGTCTGACTACGGTTCTCGACGAGTACCAACCGCAACTGGTCATTCTGCTCGAAGGGGGCAATGACCTGCTGCGCGACCGCGATCACGCAGCCATCAAGAACGATCTGGCGGCGATGATTGAACTGGCCCAGCAGCATGGCGCCCAGGTGGTGCTGCTCGGCGTGCCGAGTAAGAACATGCTGGTTGGCGTTCCTTCTTTTTATGCTGAACTGGCCAAGCAGTATGCTCTGGTTTTCGATGAGGAGCTGGTCTATAGCTTGCTGCGCACGCCGGGCTACAAGTCGGACTTGATCCATCTCAATACCGAAGGATACCGGGCGTTGGCCGGGGCAATCCATGAACGGCTGACCCACCATGGTGCGCTCTGACCGATGATAAGCGAAGTCGGCTGATGGCCATGAATGAATGTCCCCCCAACGCTCCCGTTTGGCTGCAGCTGGGTGACAGCGGCGAGTGGTGGCGTTTTGAGCAGCCGCAACAGCTGCTTTCCTGCACGTGCCATGACGAGGTACGTCCTGTCCTGCGCCAAGTGGATGAGTGGGTGCGCCGGGGACTGTATGCGGTGGGCTTTGTCTGTTATGAGGCGGCGGCCGCGTTTGACCCGGCCATGCCGCGGGTGCGGGATGAGGCACTGCCGCTGGCTTGGTTTGCCGGCTATGAGCGGCCCCAGCCGGCGTTGTTGCCGCAGTGTAGCGCTGCGTTCCCGCAACTCTGCTGGCGGGCCGATGTGACACCCGAGGCCTACCGAAACGCCATCGAGCGCATCAAGCAGGCTATTGCCTCCGGCGACAGCTACCAGATCAACTACACCTATCGCTTGTGTGCCGAGGGCGAGATCGATCCGTGGACGCTGTTCCTTTATCTGCAGTGCCGGCAGCAGGGGCGCTATGGCGCCTATATCGATCTGGGCGAGCAGGTGATCTGCTCCGCCTCACCGGAACTGTTTTTTGCCGTCGATCCTCCGATCATCCGTGCGCGGCCGATGAAGGGCACCGCTCCGCGCGGCCGCGATGAGAGAGAGGATGAGCGCCAGCGCCGTCAGTTGCTCAGCAGCAGTAAAAACCGGGCGGAAAACCTGATGATCGTCGATATGCTGCGTAACGATATCGGACGCATTGCCGAAACCGGCAGCGTGAGGGTGGAGGAGTTGTGCCGTGTCGAGCGCTATCCCACCCTGTGGCAGCTGACCACGCCGTTGAGCGCTCGGCTGTTGCCGGGTGCCGGATTGGAGCAGCAGTTCGCGGCGCTGTTCCCCTGTGCCTCGATCACCGGCGCGCCCAAGGTGCGGACGATGGAGCTGATCCGTGAGCTGGAGACCAGCCCGCGCGGCATCTACACCGGGGCCATCGGACTGGTGACGCCGCAAGGGCGGAGTCAATTCAGTGTCGCCATCCGCACCGCGCTGGTGGATCGCCGGCACAAAAGAGTGAGCTATGGCGTGGGCGGCGGGATCGTGTGGGATTCGCAGGCCGGGGATGAATATCGTGAAACGCGGATCAAGGCCCGTGTCCTGCCGGGGATCGAACCGTTTCGGTTGCTGGAAACCCTGCTGTGGCGCCCCGATTCCGGCTTCCAGCGGCTCGACGGTCATCTCGATCGCCTGCAGCGCAGCGCTGCTTTTTTCGGCTATCCGTTTGAGCGTTATGCGTTGCGCCAACAGCTCATCGATACCGCGTCACGCCGCTCGCCCGGCTGGTATCGGGTCCGCTGCCTGCTGGCATCCTGCGGCGAACTGGAGGTCCAGTTTTACCCCTACGCTCCAGCGATTTCCACACAACCACTGGTGCTGAAGCGCTTGCATGGGGCGGTGCGTCACGATGATCCGCTTTTGCGTCATAAGACGGATGATCGCCAGCGCTATCAGCAGTGGCATGAGGCCGTGGCGCCGGCGGATGATGCGCTGTTGATCAACGAGCGGGGCGAAGTGACGGAGTCAACCATGGCCAATGTGGTGGCCTATCTTGGCGGCCGCTGGGTGACGCCAGCGCTTGAATGCGGCTTGCTGCCCGGGGTGTTGCGTCGGGAACTGCTCGAAGCGGGGCGCATCGTTGAAGGGGTTATCCGCAGCGAGCAGCTGACAGCACAGACCCCGCTCTATCTGATCAATTCATTGCGCGGCTGGCGCTGGGCTCGCCTGCAGGACGAGGCCCCGGCCGCACTATGACAGGGAAAGGGTAATCATGCCGAAGATTTTTCATCATCAGTTTAACGTGTCCGAGGAGGCCGTTGATCAGAATGGTCATGTCAACAACGTGGTCTACGTCCAGTGGATGCAGGATGTGGCGGTGATGCATTCCGACGCTCAGGGCTGCAATAATGACCTCTACCAGCGGCTGGGAACCACCTGGGTGGCGCGGTCCCATTATGTCGAGTACCGCAGCCCGGCCTTTGCCGGGGAGCGCATTGACGCCATGACCTGGATTGCCGGCCACAAGCGTTCGAGCTCGGTGCGCCAATACCGTTTTGTGCGGGTCAGCGATGGCAAGGTGCTGGCGCGGGCGGAGACTGAATGGGTTTATGTCAAAGCGGAGAGCGGCCGTCCCTGTGCGATCGATAGCGAGGTGCTCGATGCGTTCGAGGTCGTCGCGTCGGACGAAGAGCCCTGACCCCAAGGCGGAGCGGGGTTAAAAATGCATGCCGAGCAGCAGCTTGCTGGAGTTGATGGCGTGATTGGGATCCTTGCGACCGCCGTTGGAGATGTGGTGATAGCGGTATTCGATGGCGAGAGCCTGTGTCCCGGGCAGCTGAACCCCGAGCACGATCTGCCATGAGCCGTTCAGTTCCGCGCCGAGGCCGGGTATATCGGCAGCGGTGTAGAGCGGACCACCGCCCAGAGCAACGTAGGGCGACGGGGCCGTGGCTGCGTCGGTGGGCTGCCAGCGCCAGCAGGCGAGAAAGTTGAGGCCCAGCATCAGGTCGTGCACCGGTCGCCGGATCTGGCTGACGGGCGTTTCCAGCAGGAAACTATGTTCCAGGGCGAGAGGGCCGATCTTCTGAACCCGACGGGGGAATTGCCAGCGCGGGATGAGATCGAGGGTCTGCACGTCCACATCAGTACTGCCAAGGCCGACATGACTGACACCGCCGCCGAGCAGCAGGCTGTTGGGAAGGGGTGCGCTGGCAGCTGGTCGCCCCGTGCACAGGAGGATTAGCAACAGCATGCTCAGTTGCAGAATGGCCAGCATCAGGATGGGCGTTGTCCGGTAGGTGTGCAAGCCGTGCATGGAGAACTCCTGGCGGATGAGTGTGGAGGTTTCAAGGGCAAAGGTAGCAGAACTTTGTGCCGTACGCACAAAAAAAGCCGGGCTTAAGGAGCCCGGCTTTTTTTGTATAACGCTGTTGGCTGGAATTAAATACCCAACTCTTTGAAGAAGTTGTTGCCCTTGTCATCGACCAGGATGAAGGCGGGGAAGTCAACCACTTCGATCTTCCATACGGCTTCCATGCCCAGATCTTCAAAGTCGAGGCACTCAACACTCTTAATGTTGTACTCGGCCAGCGCTGCAGCAGGGCCGCCGATAGAGCCAAGGTAGAAGCCACCGTGTTTCTGGCAGGAGTCAGTAACCTGCTGGGAACGGTTGCCCTTGGCGATCATGATCATGGAGGCACCACGCGACTGCAGCATGTCGACATAGGGGTCCATGCGGGCTGCCGTGGTCGGACCGAAGGAACCGGACGGCTTGCCCGGCGGCGTCTTGGCCGGACCGGCATAGTAGATGGGGTAGTCCTTCAGATACTGCGGCAGTTCCTCACCGCGCTCGATGATCTCGCGGAAGCGCGCATGGGCGATGTCGCGACCGACGATGATGGTGCCGTTGAGTGACAGTTGCGTCTTGATCGGATATTTGCTCAGGTCCGCCAGAACTTCCTTCATCGGGCGGTTGAGGTCGATTTTGACCACTTCCGGCCGGTTGTCGCGGCCACCCTGCGGCATCAGGCGTGCCGGATTGCTGTCCATCTGCTCCAGCCAGACACCATCCTTATTGATCTTGGCCTTGATGTTGCGGTCCGCTGAACAGGACACGGCCAGGCCGATGGGGCAGGACGCGCCGTGGCGGCTGGAACGGATCACGCGGATGTCATGGGCGAAGTACTTGCCACCGAACTGGGCGCCGATGCCGGTTTCCTGAGCGCGCTTGAGCAGTTCATTCTCAAGTTCTACGTCACGGAAAGACTGGCCCAACTCATTGCCTTCGGTCGGCAGTTCGTCCAGATAGCCGGCAGATGCCAGCTTGGCGGTTTTCAGACAGGTTTCCGCGCTGGTGCCGCCGATGCAGAAGGCCACATGGTACGGAGGGCAGGCTGCCGTGCCGAGGGTTTTCAGTTTGGCGACCAGCCAGTCAACCAGGGAGTTCTTGTTGATGGTGGCTTTGGTTTCCTGATACAGGTAGCTTTTGTTGGCGCTGCCGCCGCCCTTGACGATGAACAGGAACTTGTACTCGCTGCCCTCGGTGGCCATCAGGTCGATCTGAGCCGGCAGGTTGCACTTGGTGTTGACTTCATCGTACATGTTGATGGGGGCGTTCTGGGAGTAGCGCAGGTTCTCCTCGGTGTAGGTCTTATAGACCCCTTCCGAGAGTTTTTCAGCGTCATTGCAACCGGTCCACACGGCCTGACCTTTTTTGCCGAGGATGGTGGCGGTGCCGGTGTCCTGGCAGAACGGCAGTTCGAATTTGGCGGAAACAACCGCATTCTGCAGCATGGCCATGGCCACGCCGCGGTCGTTGGCGGAAGCTTCGGGGTCACGCAGGATGGAAGCGACCTTTTCATTGTGAGACGGACGCAGCAGGAAGTTGACTTCACGGAACGCCTGATTGGACAGGAACGTCAGGGCTTGCGGGTCAATTTTCAGAACTTGCTGGCCCTCAAACTCAACGGTGCTGACATAGTCTTTGGTCAGCAGGCGGTACTCGGTTTTGTCTTTGCCCAGCGGAAACGGATCCTGGTACTTGAACTCTGACATCGTGCTCTCCTTTGCATGACATTTTATGAATGCTGTGACAGGGCTGCTGCCACACGGACTACCCCAGAAACCGGGACAGTATAAATAAACTGTATACAGTTGTCGATACCCATACGCTGTTTTGAAGGAATGGGGCCAATTAATTTGCCGATCATGGGTTGTCCCCTCTGTCTGGCCATGCTTCACGACAGGGTTCGAACAGAATAGTGCGGTTGAAATCCGCTCTCGTGCCGTCGATAACGTCACAGGTCCGCGTTGTTGTACGATGGCTGTTTGCTTTCAGTGAAACAGCGTGATACAACACGCGGATTCCTCAATGGAGAAGCATGGTGTCTCCCGGAGCAGAAAGGAGCAGGGAATGCAGGCAATGCTGAAACGGATTCTGACCTCACGGGTGTACGATGTCGCCCGGGAGACGCCCCTGGAGCGAGCGCCGGGTCTGTCTGAAAAGATCGGTAATCAGGTGTGGCTGAAGCGGGAAGATCTTCAGCCTGTTTTCTCCTTTAAACTGCGCGGCGCCTACAACCGCATTGCCCAGTTGAGCGCAGAGGAACGGGAGCGCGGCATCATGGCCGCCTCGGCGGGAAACCACGCCCAGGGGGTGGCCTTTTCCGCCCGCTACCTCGGCATCCGCGCGGTTATTGTCATGCCCGCCACCACGCCGGCGATCAAGGTTGCGGCGGTGAAAAGCTATGGAGCCGAAGTCGTGCTGCATGGCGACAACTATTCCGAAGCGGCACAGCACTGTGCCGAATTACTCCAACATAACGGCATGGTTTTCATCCATCCCTTTGATGATGAGGCGGTGATTGCCGGTCAGGGCACTATCGCCGATGAGATCCTGCGCCAGAGTTCCGGCCGCCTTGACGCCATCTTTGTCCCCGTCGGCGGTGGCGGCCTGATTGCCGGGATCGCGGCCTATATCAAAGCGGTATGCCCGGAAGTGAAGATCATCGGCGTGGAACCGGAAGACAGCTGCGCCATGGCTCGTTCCCTGGAGTGCGGTCAGCGCATCGAACTCGACAGCGTCGGCATCTTTGCCGATGGCGTGGCCGTGCGTCAGGTCGGTAAACGGACCTTTCATTACTGCCAGCAGTATGTGGACGATATGGTTCTGGTCAATACCGATGAGATCTGCAGCGGCATCAAGACCATCTATCAGGAGACCCGCTCCATTGTTGAGCCGGCCGGTGCCCTGGCCGTGGCCGGGCTGCAGAAATACGCCCTGCAGCATGGGGTGCAGGATCAGCATCTGGTGGCGGTCAATTCCGGCGCCAATATGAATTTTGATCGCCTGCGCTTTGTCGCCGAGCGTACCCAGATCGGTGAAAAGCGTGAAGCGCTGTTTGCGGTGTCCATCCCCGAGCGACCCGGCGCCCTGCGTCATTTTTGTACCAGTCTGGTCGGGGAACGCAATATTACGGAGTTCAACTACCGCCTGGCCGAGCGGGAAAAGGCACAGATTTTTGTCGGCATCACCATTCGCAACGAGCAGGAGCGTGGTGCGTTTCTGGCTCAGCTGCAACAGCAGGGCTACGATTGTGTGGATCTGACGGACAACGATCTGGCGAAAACCCATATCCGCTACATGGTTGGCGGTCGCTCCGAGCAGGCGACGCAGGAGCGGCTCTACCGTTTCTGGTTTCCCGAACGCCCCGGCGCACTGGTGCGTTTTCTGGCCGCGCTGGGAGCCGAGTGGAATATCTCGCTGTTTCACTACCGCGATCAGGGGGGCGATTTCGGCCGCGTGCTGGTGGGACTGGAAGTGCCGGAAGCTGAATCCTCTCGTGTCAGCAGCGTTCTCGACCAACTGGGCTACTACTACATTGATGAAAGTGCCAATTCTGCTTATCGGCTGTTTCTCAAAGGCTGATTCCTCACGTCGACCCGTCGTGGCTTTAATTGACAGTTTTGCTCGGGAATGTTATCGATGTGACTTTATTGCTTCCACATGGCCGATTGTTCACGGCCTGTTTGGGTTGTAGGAGGAGGGTGCCTTGACAAAAAAGTTGGGTCTGCTGGGCCGGATCAGGGAAGATATTCAGGTTGTGTTTGAGCGCGATCCGGCGGTTCGTTCGGTGTGGGAAGTGGTGTTGTGCTACCCCGGGTTCCATGCCCTTCAGTTCCATCGTCTGTCCCATTTTCTGTGGGGAAAAAACTGGCCGGTGTTGGCGCGTTGCGTTTCCCATTTCAGCCGTTTTGTTACCGGCATTGAAATTCATCCCGGTGCCAGCATCGGTCGTGGTTTTTTTATCGATCACGGCATGGGGGTCGTTATCGGTGAAACGGCGGAAATCGGTGACAACTGTACCCTGTACCACGGAGTGACCCTGGGAGGAACCTCCTGGGCCAAGGAAAAGCGCCACCCGACTCTGGGGGATAATATCATTGTCGGTTCCGGTGCCAAGATTCTCGGACCCTTTACCCTGGGGGACGGCTGCAAGGTCGGCTCCAATTCGGTGGTGGTGAAAGAAGTACCGGAAAATGCGACGGTGGTTGGCATTCCCGGCCGGGTTGTGCTGGATGAACAGCAACGTCGCGAGCAGAAGGATTCAGGGCGGCCCGATCTGGAACATGGCCGGCTGCCGGATGTGCAGGCGCGCCAGATTGCCCAGTTGACGGAAACCATCCAGCGTCTGGAAGAGCAGGTTGCCACCTTGCTGGCCGAGCGGAAACAGGGGTAGAAATCGATGCGTCTGTCAACCAAGGCTCTGTATGCGGTACGCGCCATGGTCTGTCTGAACCTGCAAAAGGGCGGCGAGCCGGTCTCCATCCGGGAAATCTCTGCGCGCGAGCGAATTTCTCTGACCTACCTTGAGCAGTTATTTGCCAAGCTGAGGCGCTCAGATCTGGTGCGCAGCGTCCGTGGACCGGGTGGCGGCTACGTGCTGGCGCGTCCGGCGGCAGAGATTGCGCTGGATGCCATTATTGACAGTGTTGAAGAAACCCTGGCTCCGGCCTCCTGCGTCGAACAGAAAGAACCCTGCTGCCACGGCGAACAGTGCGTCACCCATCAGGTCTGGCTGGAACTGGGCGAGCGGATTAGGGATTTTCTGGCGTCAATTTCCATCGAAGACCTGTCCCGTGACGCCCTGGAGCGGCGGAGAGGTGATCTCCTCAACCCCGAAACCGGTGAACTCTCATGAAACCTATTTATCTCGACAACAATGCCACGACGCCGATATGGCCGGAAGTGCTCGAGGCCATGTTGCCGTTTTTAAGCCATCAGGCTTGTTATGGCAATCCGTCCAGCCTGCACTGGGCCGGACGGGAAGTGAATGCCGCCGTAGAAAGAGCTCGACAGCAGGTGGCTGATCTGATCCATGCCACGGCGGATGAGGTCGTCTTTACGGCTTGTGGTACCGAAGGTGACAATTTTGCGCTACTCGGCACCATGGAAGCGCTGGCCTCAAAAGGCAATCACCTGATCACGACGGCGGTGGAGCATCCGGCCGTACTCGATACCTGCCGTTATTTCGAGCAACGTGGCGGGCGCGTTACCTATCTTCCGGTCAATGGTCAGGGGCTGATTGATCTGGGAGAGCTGGAGGCGGCGATCACTCCCCAGACGGTGCTGATCTCGGTGATGTGGGCGAACAATGAAACTGGCACCCTGTTTCCGATCAAAGAAATCGGAGCGATCGCTCGACGCTATGGTGTGCGTTTTCATTGCGATGCGGTTCAGGCTTTGGGCAAGGTTCCCATTGACGTCGAACGGGCCCGAGTCGACCTGCTGGTTCTCTCCGGTCATAAGATCGGTGCCCCGAAAGGTGTCGGTGCCCTCTACATCCGCCGGGGGACGGATATGGTTCCCTATCTGCATGGGGGACATCAGGAGCGGGGGCTGCGTGCAGGGACCCACAATGTGCCCGGTATCGTCGGTTTTGGTGCTGCCTGTTCCCTGATTGGACCGCGCCTTGAGCAGGAAATGCAGCGGCTGCAGCGGTTACGTGATCGGCTTGAGCAGGGAATCCGTCTCGGTGTCGCCGAAGTGGGACTGAACGGTCATCCGCAGCAGCGCTTGGCCAACACCCTGAATCTGAGTTTTCCTTTCGTCGAAGGAGAGGGGTTGCTGCTGGCACTGGACATGCTGGGCATTGCGGCCTCATCCGGCTCCGCCTGTACGTCTGGTAGCGAAGGAGCCTCGCATGTGCTGAGGGCCATGGGGGCCAGCGACATGGCGCTCAACTCCAGTGTCCGTTTCAGTCTCGGCTACCAGACAACGGAGGAGGAGATCGATTACGTGCTGGAACAGCTGCCGCCGCTGGTGGAGCGCCTGCGGCAGATGAGCCCGTTTTCCTCCCCGCAGGACGAGGACCTCTCCGTTTTTAACTGTCCTGTTGTCGAATGCACCATTGATGATCACTGACGCATCGCATCGGGGCACGGCAGGGATGACCTGTCCCGTCCGCATGCTTTCACCCGCCTGATCCCCATGAAAACCACTCAAAAAATACTGCTGGCCCTAAGTGGCGGTGTTGATTCCGCCGTTGCTGCAGCTCTGCTGCGTGATCAGGGCCACGAGGTGATCGGTGCCACCCTGCGGCTGTTGCCCGGTGCCGAAGGCGACAGGACGGAGCAGGGCGCACGTCGGGTGGCGGCTGAGCTGGGTCTCCCTCTGCATGTTTACGATTGCAGTACTGCCTTCGCTGAGCAGGTGATCGCGCCGTTCTGTCATGCTTACCGCGAGGGTCGCACCCCCAATCCCTGTATTCAGTGCAACCGCCTGTTCAAGTTTGGCTTTCTACTGCCGAAACTGGAAAGCCTCGGCTGTGATTGTCTGGCCACAGGCCACTATGTCCGGCTGGCGGGTCATGGATCATCGCTGTGGCTGCGGCGGGCGGTCGATGCACGCAAAGATCAGAGTTATTTCCTTTTTACGCTACGGTCGGATCAGCTCAGTCGTTTGAGCTTTCCCCTCGGCGATCTGACCAAGGAGCAGGTCCGGCAACATGCCTGCGAGCTGGGGCTTGCCGTCCACGAACAGCAAGAGAGTCAGGATGTCTGTTTTGTTCCGGATAATGATTACATCCGATTGGTCGACGAGACGCTCACTCAGCCTTCCCCGGGCAGGATTGTCCATGTGAACGGCCGCGTACTGGGGCGCCACGCCGGCATTCACCGCTATACCATCGGCCAGCGCCGTGGCCTCGGCATTGCCTGGTCCGAGCCGCTGTATGTGGTTCGGCTGGATGCTGCTTTGAATCATGTCATCGTCGGTGAGCAGTCCGAACTGTTGCGTCAGCAGCTGGAGGTGGACGGACTGGTCTGGCACGAATCGTTTTTCGCAAAGACAGGGGGTACGGCCGATGTGTCGTGCCAGATCCGTTATCGCCACCGTCCGGTTCCTGCTCAGGTGGAGCGTTTGGATGGCGGGCAGGCCCGTGTGACGCTGGCCTCGGCCCAAAGCGGGATCACTCCGGGGCAGGCCGCTGTTTTTTATCGTGATGATCTGGTCATCGGTGGCGGCTGGATTCGGTAGATGACGACGGGGGATAAAAAAACAGCTTCCCTGGTGACGCTGGGTTGCAAGGCCAACCAGTTCGAGAGTGAGGCCATGCGCGAACAGCTCGAGGCCGCGGGGTATCGGATCCGTCCTTTTGAGGCCGGGGCTGAGCTGGTGGTGGTGAACAGTTGCACCGTCACGGCGGCAACAGATGCTCAGACCCGCAAGCTGGTGCGCCGGGCCCGGCGTCTTAATGCGGATTGCCGGATTGTGGTCACGGGGTGTGCTGCTCAGGTTCAGCCCGACATGTTTCGCGATCTTCCCGGCGTAGTTCATGTGCTGGGCAATATGGAGAAAGAGCGGCTGATTGACATCCTGCGTGGCGACGGCCCTTGTGTGCAAGTCGGCGATATTCGACAGGCGAAACAGTGTCCCGATCTGACCATCTCTTCCTTTACCCAGCACAGCCGGGCCTTTGTTCAGATCCAGAGCGGCTGTGATGCCTTCTGTTCCTACTGTATCATCCCCTTTGCCCGTGGGCCGAGTCGTTCCGTTGCCGTTGACCGTGTCGTTGATCAGGTTCAGTTGCTGGTTGCCGCGGGCTATGCCGAGGTGGTGCTGACGGGCATCCATATCGGCCGCTACGGCAGGGACCTCGAAACGCCGACCGACCTTGTCGGCCTGCTGGATCAGCTGCTGGCGCGGACCAGCGTTGAGCGGTTGCGCTTAGGCTCCGTTGAGCCGCAGGAGATTTCAGCGCCACTGATTGAACTGCTCGCCACTTCTTCCCGCCTGTGCCGTCATCTGCATATCCCGTTGCAGTCCGGGTGTGACCACATTCTTGAACGGATGAACCGTCATTACCGGGCCGAAGAGTTTTGCCTCCTGGTTGCATGTCTTAAGCAGCGTTTTCCCGATCTCGGCATCGGTCTCGATGTCATGACGGGTTTCCCTGGCGAGAGTGCGGAGGCCTTCGAGCAGACCTTTGCTTTGCTTGAGGCATTGCCGTTCAGTTATCTGCACGCCTTTCCATACAGTGCGCGTCCCGGAACCGTGGCGGCCTCTCTTGGCGGACGTGTTGACGGAGCTGTGGCGCGTCAGCGTGCCGAACGCCTACGTGTGCTGGCGCAGAAAAAAAAGCAGCTGTTTCTGCAGCAATTTATGGATCAAAAGGTTGATGTGGTGTTCGAACAGCGTCCGCTGGCCTTCGCGGGTGAAAAAAAATGGCGCGACGCAGCCGCGAACGGCGATCTCTGGCCAGGCCTGACAGGGGAATATCTGCCCCTGGTCTGTTCGAGTGCGGTTCCACTGGGGGGGCTGTGCAGAGCGGTTCAGGTGGTCGGATGCGATGGAGAGCGGCTGATCGGCACCTGTTGCTGAAAAGAATTTTAGCAGGGGCGAAAGCCGCAGATAAAAAAATAGCCCCGGGCCAAGGAGGAGGAGTGCGCCGGGGCTAAAAGAGACAGTAGGAAGCCTGGTAGGTTCCTTTGACTTTATGCTATGCAGCTACCGTGCCGTAAATTATTTGTAGGTAGTTTTGTGAAAAAAATCCTTTTATTCTAGATAAATAGATCGTTTCTTCAAGCGATATTCCTTTCTTGTCTAACTCCTGTCGTGCTTTTGCTGCCAAAAAACTGAACATCATTGCTGTTGTGCAGTCAAACCGCGGATTCCGTTCAGCTGAATTTTGCGGACATGTTTTAAATGCTATTACGGTGTTTTTAAACTGCTGTATCCGCCATTGGTTTTCTCTGCTTGATTGACAACTGATATTTAGCGATGCTAAAACATCATTTTATTGCTTTGAGGAAATGCTATGGTTAAGGAACTGATTGGCAAAAAGCTCAAGACGATGCGGCTGAAAAACGACATGACCATCGAGGGGTTGGCGCATAAATCCGGGGTTTCGTCGAATATGATTTCCCGGATCGAACGGGGGTTGACGACGCCCTCCGTTGAGATTCTGATGAAGCTGGCCAATGCCTTTGGTATGAGCATCAGCTACTTTGTCGAAGCAGCGGAAAAGGGTTCTACTGTTGTCCACACCAAGGCGGGCAAAGGAGAACCGATCTTCTTCTTTCAGGATAAGCATCAGATTATCAGTCTGACCCAGGGGTTACGCGATCCCAGTTATACCGTCTTCTACGATACCATTGAAAAAGGGTGTAACAGCGGCGAAGGGGACATGGTGCATGTCGGGGAAGAGTTTGCCATGGTGGTCGAGGGTGCTTTGGATATTTTCATCGAAGGGCAGCGCTATTCACTGGCCTTGGGCGACTCCATCTGTTTTAAAGGTAATCTGCCGCATCGCTGGGTGAATACCCATGCCGGTCAGACCAAGATTTTATGGATTGTGGCACCGGCTCCTGATATCGCCCAGCATCAGCCTTGAGGAGACTGTCTTGAAGTTACGTAAAATTATCGGAAAAAAACTCAAGGCCATTCGTCTGGGCAGTGATATGACGATTCAGGAGTTGGCCCTGTCTTCGGGGGTTTCATCCAACATGATCTCCCGTGTCGAGCGTGGACTGACGATTCCTTCGGTTGAAATCCTGATGAAATTGGCGCGTGTTTTTGAAAAAAGCATCGATTATTTTGTCGAAGAGGTGAAAACCACTCATGAGGTGGTTTATACCAGTAGCGGCCACCGTGATAAAACCGTGTATGAAAATAACAGCAACATGATTACCGAATCGTTCACTTCGGGCTTGCGAGATCCGCAGTTTACCTCTTTTTATTGCACGATTCCCGTTGGCGGAAAGAGTGGTGAGCACAACATGTACCATCCGGGCGACGAGTTGATCTATCTGCTGCAGGGGCGGCTGAAGGTGACGGTGATTGACGATGTCTATATCCTGAATCCCGGGGACAGTCTTTCGTTTAAATCTCATCTGCCGCACAAGTGGGAAAATGTTGATGAGAAAGAAACGCGTGTTGTCTGGACGCTTTCTCCGTTTACGGTGATCTGAGAGCAGCGGTTATTGGAGGGAAGCTGTTGAAGGTCCTTTTTGTTTAAATTTCAGTCGATTGGATCGGATCACCGGTTGACAGAAAATTCCAATCCTGTATGTTGGTGCAATAACAGAGTTAAAATGGTCGGGCGTTACTTGTTGTGAATGCTGTCGGCCATGAAGTTCAAATCGGCAGGGGGCAGGAGGAAGCATGAATAAGTCGGAACTTGTTGAGGCACTGTCTTTAGAAAAAGACCTGACCTATAAGCGTGCCGAAGAGATTGTCAATCTGATCTTTGACTCGATGACGGAAGAACTGGTTCAGGGCGGCCGCATCGAAATCCGTGGTTTTGGCAGCTTCGTGGTCAAGGACTACAAGTCCTATACCGGACGAAATCCTAAAACCGGCGAAGCCATTCAGGTCAAAGACAAAAAGCTGCCCTTCTTCAAGGTCGGCAAGGAACTGCGCGAGCGGGTTGACGAGAGCTGAGAAGGTTTAACTTCAGCCTTTGGACATAGAATAAAAACGCCGCAGAAGGCATGCTTTCTGCGGCGTTTTTTTGTTCAGGCTAGGCAAACGGGGCTAGACAACCGTCAGCAGCATATAACAGATGGAGAAACGGCCGCTTTCGGGAACGAAGCACAGCAATCGCTCCCCCGGTTTGAGCCGGCCGGAGTAAAACAGTTCTTCCAGCATGATATAGATGGAAGCGGCACCGGTGTTCCCCTTGGTCGCAAGATTGGTAAACCACTTTTCGTAGGGGATGGCAACGCCTTTTGCCACCATGTGCTGATAGAGCCGCTCCCGGAAGTAATCCGAGGAATAGTGGGGCAGGAACCAGTCAATGGTGCTGAGATCCAACTGACGTTTTTCGATGATCGGCAGCAGGGCTCGATCAATGGCCGTGGCCACAATTTCCTCATTGAGCAGTTTGACATCCTGCTTGATCAGAAAGATCTCCTGGTCGTCCCCTTTGTGTACATCGCCTTTTTCGCGCCAGCCGTGAATCTGACCTTGGCTGTCCTTGCTTGCCCCGGTATACATGCAGGTTTCCAGTTCGTGGGCCGAGGAAATCTGGTCAATCCATTCCACTTTCAGCGAGATTCCACTTGTGGCAGGCTGTGATTCAATCCAGGTGGCGCCGGCGCCGTCGGACAGCATCCAGCGCAGAAAATCCGCATTGAACGACAGCTCAGGGCAGTCACTCAGACCCTTGGCCGTTTCACTGTGCAAGGTGCGACACATTTCCGCCCGGGTGAAAGAAGAAGCCAGTTCGGACCCGCAGGCCACGGCATGGCGTGCTTCCCCCTGAGCCACCTGCAGACAGGCGAATTTGAGGGCTGTGGTGCCGCAGCCGCAGATGCCAGCGGTCGAAACGACCTCGCATGGATACTGGCCCAATTCACCATGGACCATGGACGCGTGGCCAGGCATGATCTGATCGGGGGAGGAGGTGCCGCAGCAGAGCAGTTCCATTTCGCTCAGATGATGACCACTGTTGCGCAGCAACTGCTGGATGGCCTCGGCGCTGAGCTGGGCGTTGGTGTGTGTGGCGTTGCGCGTTGTCGGATCAATTGCGTAGTAGCGCTGGCGGATTTTGTTGTTGCGCAGAATCAGCCGTCGGCTGCGCGAGGGCAGGTGACCAACCTGACCCAGAACCGTTTCGATCTGATCGTTTGAAACGGGTTCATTGGGCAGAAAACTGCCCAGTGCGGTGATATAGGCTTCCATGGTGCTCCTGGCGAACTCTCGTCAATGAACCTGTCGAAGTGTTCCTGTTGGCGGCTCGGATGTCAGGCTGCTGGTCAAGGAGAGGCTGTGATCAGATCCGAGCCTGTGCATGACAGGTGCGTAGCAGGTCCGCATAGCGGGTATAAAATTGCTGTTCCGGCATGGCGGTTTTGACCACCGCGTTGGTCAGCGTGTAGTAGTCGAGATTGTGCTCGGTAATGGCGCCACGCATTTGAGCATAAAGTGGCGTTCCAGGCAAGGGCGTCATGATCGTAAGCATCGGCAAATTGATCGGATGATCGACGATATAGCGTTCAAGTTGGTCGAAATCCTGATCTTCGTAATCGGTGTCGACAATAAAATCGCCGACCACCGTAATGCCCATATCCCTCAGGATGTTGAGTGCCTGCTCATTGACTGCAGCATTGCCCTGCTTGTTCATCCGGTTCAGCCGGCGGTCTGATATCTCTTCGAAACCGATAACCAGAGAGCGCAGGCCAATGTTGCGCCATTGTTCAAACAGCCCGGGATGGCGTACGACGCTGTCGGCGCGGGCGTCAGCCAGGAACTGCTTGCGAAGGCCGGCTGCGGCGATCTGATCGGCCAGCTGTTGCGCGCGCCGGGGGTTGCCGAAGCTGTTGGCGTCAACCAGCCGGATAAAGGGAATATCTTCAAGCTGTTGCAGATCGCGAATGATCTGGTCTGTGTCCAGATTGAGATAGCGACCGCTGTTCTGTCCGGCAATCGAGCAGAAATGGCACTGGTAGGGGCAGCCGTAGGCCGTGACCACGCAGCCGAGTTGAACATTGAGCTTGGGCAGGAAATAGGCGTCGCGATAGACAGCGGTCAGGTCGTAGCGCGGACTGCGTTGCAGACTGTAGCGGTCTGAAGGCTGGCGAGGCTTCCACTGCAGCGCTTTGCCGGGCATCACGGCAGCGATTCCGGCAACAGCCGTGGTCGACTGTTGCTCCAGGGCCTGAATCAGTTCAGGAAAGGATTCGTGTCCCAGGCCGATGGCAACGTAATCGAACTCCGGACGGTTGAAATCCTCTGGGGCATTGCTGGCGTGGATGCCGCCGACAACGATGGTGGCTGCAGACTGTTCGCGCACCTGCCGCGCCAGTTCGATGACCCGGTTCGCTTCACAGGTCATGGCCGTGAAACCCACCAGATCAGGCTGGAAGCGGTGCAGGGTCTCGTCAAATTGATCGGGTGCTGCTTTCAGGTCGACCAGCGCCACCTCGTGCTTGGGCACTGTTGCTGCCAAAACCTCCAGCGCCAGCGGTTCGCTGCGAAAGATCTGTTTCAGCGAGTCGATGCCATAGCGTTCTTCCGGGATGCTGCGACCGCTGTTGGGGGGATTGACGAGCAAGATCTTCATGATATGCGCCCTCAGTTCGCACAGCTGTCGAGCTGGGGACGGACGGCGGTCACCTTGAAGCGCACCGCCGCGACGATCATGCCACCGGCGAGGGCTCCGGCCTGTCGGGTGACCTGGTCAATCATTTGCTGCAACAATGGCCCCTGTTCGTCGAGGGTTTCCAGCTCAAGGTAGAGACGGGCTCCTTGCCACGCGAGCAGGCTGGCCCCGGGCTCGAAAACACTGTAGATGGCGTGGGGATTGTTTTTCAGGTTGCGCAGCGTCCGGTTGTTGCCCAGTCCGAGCAGCAGACGATCATTGTCCTCCAGAACGGCCGAGCCGATCAGGGCACAATTGGGCTGTCCGTCTGCCGAGGCTGTTGCCAGAGTGCCGACGCGCTGGGGCTGGTTGATAAATTCTTGCAGAGCCTTGCCGGTCATGGTTATATCCGGAGGTCAAAAGGGTTGGCGGAAGGCTGACAGTATAAAAAAGTGCGTCTTGTTACGCTAGGTTATTTTTCTGTTCGGAGGATTCGATGGTCACACAGCGCTATCAGCTCAGGGTTCGCTATGCCGAGACGGACGCGCAGGGCATTGTTCATCATGCCAATTATCCGGTCTGGTTCGAGGAGGGCCGCTCCGAGTTTCTGCGCGCCTTCGAGCTGCCATACAGCCAGTGGGAAGAGCAGGGGCTTTATGTCGTGGTGTCCGATCTGCAGATCCGTTACCTGGCTCCCGCACGCTATGAGGACCTGCTGACGGTGGAGACGACCCTGGGTCGTTTCAAAAAACGTCTGCTCGAATTCAATTATCGCATTCTGCGCCAGGACGGCCTGCTGCTGGCCCAGGGCTCGACCCGTCACTTGCTGATGAATGGCGCGGGAGAGCCAGTTTCTCTGCCACAGCCTCTTTATCACAGGCTCGAACAGGCGCTGCTGGCACGTGAACCGCATGAGGAGACCCCATGAGCTGTTTTGATTTTGAAACCATTGACAGACTGGCGCGCTGCGTGCTCGCTCCGCACAGTAAACGCTGGGACCGCGACGGGATTTTCCCGCGCGCGGCACTGAAGATATTGGCGGAGCACGGGTTGTTCGGTTTGCGTATCGCGACGGACCTGGGTGGCAGCGGCGCTTCCTGTGAGACCCTGGTTCGGGTGATCGAAGCGATTGCCCGCCATGATGCCGGTGTGGCGCTGACGCTGGCCGCTCACAGTCTGGTGTGTGATCATCTGCGCTGGTTTGGTACGCCACAGCAGCAACAACAGTATCTGCCGGATCTGGCCCGAGGGGAAAAGCTTGGCGCCTGGGCTCTGGCGGAATCAGGCAGTGGCAGCGATGCCGCATCCATCCGTTGCCGGGCAGAAAAAAACGAAGATGGATGGTTGTTGAATGGCCGCAAGATGTTTGTTACCCAGGGGAACTGGGCCGGGCTGTACGTGGTGCTGGCACGCACCAGCGATGAAAGGCGCAATGCCGTCAGTGCTTTTCTGGTCGATCCGGCCAGCCCAGGCGTACAGGCGGGACCGGCACTGGAGAAGATGGGCTGTCGCAGCTCCAATACCTGCCCTCTGAGTCTGAAAAACGTTCAGATCGCCGATCAGGCGCTCCTGGGTGAAGAGGGTCGAGCGCTGAGTGCGGCGCTGACCCTGCTCGATCAGGGCCGGATTGCCATTTCCGCTCTGGCCTGCGGACTGATCCGTGCCTGCCTGGAAGACGCGACCCGCCATGCCAAACGGCGTCAGCAGTTCGGTCGTCCCATCGCCCAGTTTCAGGCGATCCAGTGGATGCTGGCGGATATGGCCACCGAGCACGAGGCCGCGTGGCTGCTGACGCACCATGCCGCGCAGTTGGCTGACACCGGGGCATCCTGCGGCATCGCCGGGGCCAAGGCCAAGCTGTTCAGTTCGCGCAGTGCCGTGGCCTGTGCCGATCGAGCAGTGCAGATTTTTGGTGGCTACGGTTATCTGAAAAATGTTGCGGTTGAGCGCTATTACCGGGATGCCAAGGTATGTGAGATCGGTGAGGGCACGTCGGAAATCCAGCGCCTGGTCATTGCCCGCGATCTGCTGCGCGAGTGAGAGAAAAAATAAAAAAACGGGAAAGAGCTCGCTCTTTCCCGTCATTGCACTGAAGGGGAAATGAATCGGATTTCTATTCGTGCCCGTATCAGTAAGCGTTAAAAAAGCTCATCCGGTGACTTTTCAACGACGCCCCTTTCTGGGCGACGCAGGCTGTTTCTCAACAGCCTGTGATCATCGAAATCATCAGGCGCATTCGGAATAACCGCAGGCATGGCAGACACAGCAGCCGCCCTCGTGCTCAATCGGACCGCCGCATTCCGGGCAGGCCCCGCCGCCCGCTGTATGCTGGTCGCGCTCTTCATCCTGCTTCATGTGCAGCTGAATGGCTTTGGCCAAGGCGTCGGCACAGGAGGTGATGCGGTTGTTGCCGAATCCGGCATGTTTGTGGCAGGAAATGCCGATCAGCTGTTTGACCGCCTGACGGGCTTGAACGCCGCTGCGCCAGGCCAGAGAGACCAGCCGCCCAAGGGCCTCACACTGGGAGGCAGCGCAGCCGCCGGCTTTGCCCATGGTGGTGAAAACCTCAAACAGCCCATGCTCATCCTCATTGATGGTGATGTAAAGCGGTCCGCAACCGGTTTCCATCTGGTAGGTTGAACCGTTGAGGGTGCGTGGCCGGTCACGCTTGCGGGTCGCTTTTTTACTCTCCATGGGGACGTTCTGTTCCGGACTTTTATCTTCTTTCTTCACCGACAGCACCTGATTGCTGCGGGAGCCGTCGCGATAGATGGTGACGCCTTTGCAGCCGCTTTCGTACGCCAGCTGATACACGGTGGCCACATCTTCGCGGGTCGCGCTGTGGCAGAAGTTGACCGTTTTTGAAACCGCGTTGTCCGTATGCTTCTGGAAGGTGGCCTGCATGCGGATGTGGTCTTCGGGTGTGATGTCGTGGGCGGTGACGAACAGCCGGCGCACATCTTCAGGCACCTGGTCAAACTCCTTGACCGATCCTTTTTCGGCGATGAGTTTCATCAGCTCGGGCGAGTAGAAGCCGCGCTCCTTGGCAATGGCTTCGAACAGCGGGTTCACTTCCACCAGGATATCGTTATCCATGACCTGACGCACGTAGGACACCGCAAACAGGGGCTCAATGCCGCTGGAACTGTTGGCGATAATCGAGATGGTGCCGGTCGGGGCAATGGTGGTGCAGGTGGCGTTGCGGATCGCCGGTTCGCGGCGCTGTTCAAAAACACTGCCTTTGAAGTTGGGGAAGGCACCCCGTTCCTTGGCCAGCTCGCGCGAAGCTTTGTGGGACGTTTCATTGATGAAGTCCATGATTTTGTCGCCCAGCTCAATGGCTTCGCTGTGGTTATAGGGAATGCCCAGCTGAATCAGCATGTCGGCCCAACCCATGATGCCGAGACCGATTTTGCGGTTGGCCAGCGACATTTCAGCAATCTGCGGGATTGGATAGTTGTTGATCTGGATGACGTTGTCGAGGAAACGCACGGCGAGATTGACGGTGGCACTCAGCTTGTCCCAGTCGACCTGACCGTTGCGCACCATTTTGTTGAGGTTGATGGAGCCGAGGTTGCAGGACTCGTAAGGCAGCAGGGGTTGCTCGCCACAGGGATTGGTGCTTTCGATTTCGCCAATGTGCGGGGTCGGGTTGTCGCGGTTGAGCCGATCAAGGAAAATGATACCAGGCTCGCCATTGGTCCAGGCCAGGTCAATGATATGGTCAAACACCTTGACCGCGGACAGGGTACTGACGGCTTCACCCGAGCGCGGATTGATGATGTCGTACTCCCCGTTGTTCTTCACTGCTTCCATGAACTCCTCGGTCAGGCCGACGGAGATGTTGAAATTGGTCAGCACGGTTTGATCACGTTTACACATGATAAAGTCCATGATGTCCGGATGGTCGACACGTAGGATGCCCATGTTGGCGCCGCGCCGGGTACCGCCCTGTTTGATGGTTTCCGTTGCGGCGTCAAAAACTTTCATGAAGGACAGGGGGCCGGAGGAAACGCCCTTGGTCGAGAGCACCACGTCGTTGGCCGGCCGGATGCGAGAAAAGGAGAAGCCCGTTCCGCCACCACTTTTGTGAATCAGCGCCGTGTTTTTGATGGCTTCAAAGATGCTCTCCATGGAATCGGCCACCGGCAGGACGAAGCAGGCCGAAAGCTGGCCCAGCTCACGCCCGGCATTCATCAAGGTCGGCGAGTTGGGGAGAAATTCCAGCTGCGTCATCATGGTATAGAACTGATCGCTCAACCCTTTGGTGTCCGCTTCAGCATCAAAACTGATTTCGGCCGAGGCAATGGCATCGGCCACCCGGCGGAACATGTTGGCGGGGGTCTCCAGAGCCCGACCCTGTTCGTCCCGTTTCAGGTAGCGTCGCTCGAGAACGGTCAGAGCATTTTGAGTGAGGGGCAGGGTGGTGGAAGTGCTGGATTTTGGCATGGTTCGCTGTCCTTCGGCTGAAAAGATTTTTGTTCGATTTGTACTACATTCAGTGGTGGTCAGAATATAAAACACAACATGTCGTAGGTGTCAACGTTCTTAATGTTAGAGTTCTGCGAACTCGGTGACCGATTCGGTCCGGTGGTGCCATTAGCCGTTGCTATCAGGGCGAGGCAATGATATTTTTCACGGGTTACAACTTCCTGAGAGGACTTTTCTTTTGCCCGTTTACCTGGATAACGCCGCGACAACCTTTCCCAAACCCGAAGCTGTTTATCGGGCCCAGGATGAGGTTGCGCGTCGCTGTGGTGCCAATCCCGGCCGTGGCGGTTACCGTCTTGCCCAGCAGGCGGCTCAGGTCGTCTCACAGGCACGGGAACAGGTGGCGAACTTCTTCCATATCGTGGATAGCCGTTGTCTGGTTTTTACCGCGAGCGCCA
Source organism: Desulfuromonadaceae bacterium (assembly GCA_016936455.1). GTDB lineage: Bacteria > Desulfobacterota > Desulfuromonadia > Desulfuromonadales > Desulfuromonadaceae > Pseudodesulfuromonas. Next base: position 14,116 of record JAFGXV010000001.1, on the reverse strand, counting down.
CGCAATCGGTGAACATGGCCCTGTTCGGCCTGCTGCAACCCGGCGACCGGGTGGTCACCACCTCCATGGAACACAATGCCGTGGCCCGGCCGTTGCACCATCTTCAGCAGCATGGGATTGAGGTTGTCCATGTTGCTGCGGATCCCCGTGGCTGTATCAACCTGGCGGATATCCGGCAGGCCTGCCAGGTGCCGACGCGTCTGGTGGTGGTCAATCATTGCTCCAATGTCAGCGGCACGGTGCAGCCGGTCGAGGATATTGGCCGCTGGTGTCGCGCTCAGGGCATCCTGTTCATGGTGGATGCCGCCCAGAGCGCCGGTATCCTGCCGCTGGATGTGGAAGAGATGGGCATCGACCTGCTGGCAGCTCCGGGGCATAAGGGTCTGCTCGGACCGCAGGGAACCGGTGTGCTCTATGTCCATCCGGAGCTGACCTTGCGTCCACTGATCTATGGTGGAACGGGAACCTTTTCCAGCCAGTTGGAACAGCCGGAGTCGTTGCCGGAATCACTCGAAAGCGGTACTCTTAATCTGGCTGGGCTGGCCGGGCTGGCGGCGGGGCTTGATTTCATCGAGCAGACGGGTCGTGAACGGATTCTGGTGCACGAACAGGCCCTGTTGAAACAGATGTGGCAGGGACTTTCAGCGCTGTCCGGTGTTACCCTCTATGGCCCCGGACCCGATTCGGGCCGTTGCGCCGGAGCCCTGTCGCTGGTGATTGACGGACAGGATCCCTCGGTGACTGGGTTCTTTCTCGATCAGAAATTCGATATTGCGGTGCGCGTTGGTCTGCACTGCGCACCGTTGGCCCATCGCACCCTTGGCAGCTGGCCGCTGGGGACGGTGCGGGTCAGCCCGGGTTTTTTCAACACGGAAGAGGACATTGAAGCGTTTATTGCCGCGATTGCCGCGTTACGTTAACTTGCGTACGATTTGATGACGGGAGAACAAATGAAAAAATACGTTCTGGACACCAATGTGCTGCTGCATGACCCTCAGGCGTTGAACAAGTTTGAAGACAACGATGTCATCATTCCCATTACGGTGATCGAAGAGATCGACACCTTCAAAAAGGATCTCAATGAGATCGGCCGCAATGCCCGCCATGTTTCGCGGCAGCTCGACCAGCTGCGCAGCAAAGGAAATCTGACGCAAGGGGTGCCGCTGCCGAACGGCGGCACGGTGACGGTTTGGCTGGCGACGGAGGAGCAGTTTAGCAAGTTGCCGCCCCAACTCAATATCTCCCGCGCGGACAACCGGATTCTGGCGATTGCGGTGGCCCTGAAGGCCTCCTGTAGTTGCCCTGTGATTTTCGTGACCAAGGACACCAATCTGCGCATCAAAGCCGATGCTTTGGGGATGGAGGCGCAGGATTACCGTTCGGACAAGGTGGCCATCGATGAACTTTATACCGGCACCAAAGAGCTGCTGGTGCCCGCCACCGAGATTGATCGTTTTTATGGGCAGGGTTTTCTCGATTTTACCGACGAAGGGCTGTTTCCCAATCAATGCCTGACCCTGATCGACGAGACCAATCCCTCCCATACCGCCCTGGTGCGTTATCACCAGGAGGAAGCCAAACTGAAACCTTTGCCAAAACTGGCCAAGGATGGAGTGTGGGGAATTCATGCCCGCAATCGCGAACAGCATTTTGCTCTGGATCTGCTGCTGGATCCGGCTGTTCAGCTGGTGACGCTGGTCGGCATCGCCGGAACCGGTAAAACCCTGCTGGCGATTGCCGCCGGTCTTGAAAAGACGGCCGATGAGGGACAATACAGCCGGCTGCTGGTTTCCCGTCCGGTTTTCCCTATGGGGCGGGATCTCGGTTTTCTGCCTGGCGACGTCGAGGAAAAACTGGCACCCTGGATGCAGCCGATTTTCGACAACGTCGAGCTGCTGCTCGGTTCCGTTGAGGAACGCGGCAAGCGCAAGCGCGGTTATAAAGAACTGGTGGATATGGGCCTGATGGAGATCGAGCCACTGACCTATATCCGTGGCCGTTCCATCCCCACCCAGTACATGGTGGTGGATGAAGCGCAGAACTTGACACCGCATGAAATTAAAACCATTATCACGCGTGCCGGGGAGGGGACCAAGATCGTCCTCACGGGCGACCCGTACCAGATCGACAATCCCTATGTCGATGCCTCCAGTAATGGTCTGACCTATGTGGTCGAGAAGTTCAAGGAACAGCCGATTGCCGGACATGTCACCCTGACCCATGGTGAGCGATCGGGTCTGGCTGAACTGGCGGCGAGACTGCTGTAAGACGATTATTTTTGACAAACTGAAACAAGGGCACTGACGCGTTTTATGCTGGTACTGGCCATCGAATCCTCCTGCGACGAAACCTCTGCGGCACTGGTGCGCGACGGGCGGGAGGTTTTGAGCAATGAGATTTCATCGCAGGTCGATGTGCATGCCCTCTATGGCGGGGTGGTGCCGGAGCTGGCGGCACGCCATCATCTTGAAGCCGGGCCGCTGGTGGTGGAACAGGCCCTGCAGCAGGCCGGGATCAGACTGGATCAGGTCGAGGGGGTGGTTGTCACCCGCGGTCCCGGGCTGATCGGCGCGCTGCTGGTCGGCCTGTCCCAGGCCAAGGGCATTGCCTGGGCCGGCAAGGTGCCGCTGGTCGGTGTTCATCATATTGAAGGGCACATTTTAGCACCGCTACTGGAACAGGAGGTGGCATTCCCCTTTCTGGCGCTGGCCGTATCCGGAGGGCATACCCACCTGTTTCGTGTTGACGGCATCGGTCGCTATCGCCTCCTCGGCCATACCCTCGATGATGCGGCCGGCGAGGCGTTTGACAAGGTGGCCAAAATGTGTGGTCTCGGCTACCCGGGGGGGGCTCAGATTGACCGCCTGGCACGCGACGGGAATGTCGGGGCCTATGATTTCCCCCGTCCCATGCTGCACCAGCCGAATTTCAACTTCAGCTTCAGCGGCATCAAGACGGCGGTTCTGACGGCATTAAAAAAACGCGGGACCTTGCCGGTGGGGTCAGATCTCGCTGACCTGGCGGCGAGTTTCCAGCAGGCCGTCGTTGAGGTGTTGACCCGTAAGACCTTTCGGGCGGCCGAAGCCAATGGTCTGTCACGCATCGTGGTGGCGGGCGGGGTGGCCTGCAACAGCCAGTTGCGGCGGGAATTCAGTCGGCTGGCGGCGGACAGCGGTTGCCAGGTTGTTTTCCCATCGCCGAAATTGTGTGCCGATAACGCGGCGATGCTGGCGGTGGCCGGAGATTTCTATCTGCGGCAAGGCCTGACCGACGATCTGAGTCTGAATGCCTGTGCCAGCTGGCCGCTGGAGCAGGCCGGTCAGGAGTTCTCAGCGCGTCTCGGCCTGCTGGGAGGGTAGCGGCATGTGGAAGCGCTGGGGGATCAGCCGACTTGGTAAGTTGCTGTTTTTGCGCTTTATCCGCTTGCGCGGTGAACCGGATGAAATTGCCAAGGGTTTTGCTCTCGGTATTTTTATTGGCATGACACCGACCATGGGTTTTCAGATGGCGATTGCGGTGTTTTTCGCCATGTTGCTCAAAGAAAACAAGTTTGCCGCCGCGCTGGCGGTATGGATCAGTAATCCGCTTACGGCGCCTTTTATCTATGGGACGCAGTATGAGACCGGTCGTTTCCTGCTGGGGCTGCCGCATCTTCATCTCCCGGCGCATTTGACAATGGATGCCTTTCGTCATTTCGGTCACGATCTGATGCTGCCGTTATTCCTTGGCAGTCTGATTCATGCAATTCTGGCTACGGGCATTGCCTACGCCCTGGTTCTGCGCCTGCTGCCGAGCCTCAAAGCCTGGCGCGTTCCGCGCTGGCCCAAACCTTTTCAGCACAGACATCAAAAATGAGTGATAGCCACCGTCCCCGCAAGCGTTTCGGTCAGAATTTTCTCAAGGATAACCGGATTATTGATGCGATCATTGCTGCGGCTCAGCTGCAAAGCGATGACCGCGTGCTCGAAATCGGACCCGGACGTGGCGCGCTGACTAACCGTCTGCTGCCGCGGGTTGGCCAACTTCATATTATGGAAATTGACCGCGATCTGGTCGAGGCATTTCAACAGCGGAATGACCCGCGGTTGCAGGTCCATGCCGGGGACGCGCTGCACTTCGACTGGACCAGGCTGCTGACGCAGCCGCCTTATAAACTGGTGGCCAACCTGCCCTACAATATTTCCAGCCAGATTCTGTTTAAAATGCTTGAGCATCGTCATCTGTTCACCTGCATGGTGCTGATGTTTCAGAAGGAAGTCGGCGATCGCCTGCGGGCCGAACCGGGGACAAAAGCTTACGGTGCCTTGACAGTTCTGTGTCAGCTGTGGTTCGATGTCGAGCGCGTTGTGCTGGTGCCACCCCAATGCTTCACTCCGGCTCCGAAGGTGATGTCTGAGGTGTTGTGTTTTATGCGTCGCAGCGCGCCGCGGGTTGAGGTGGACGATCCGGCTTTTTTTGCCCGGGTGGTCAAGGCCTCTTTTGCCCAGCGTCGCAAAACCCTGAAAAACAGTCTCAAGGCCAGTGATTTAGCGCCGGAATCTGTTGAGCAGGCCGCGCAGCAAGCCGCTATTGATCTGCAACGTCGTGGTGAGACCCTCAACCTGATCGAATTCGCACGATTGGCGAAAGCCCTTCATTCCGCAACCTAAACGGATCATTACGAACAGATCCTCAACCCTCTGTGCGGCCCAGCTGCAGGGACAGGGCATCCGCGTCTGCAACAGGCTGTTTGCCCTATTGCTGAGAATGCGAGTCTCCCGCTGCCGTCGCCAGTCTTTTCATTGCCATGCAGGAGATTCCCGTGGAAAAAACCATTGTCATTAACGGCACACCGATCAGTCATTTCGATTTTATCAATGCCCTCCAGAGTTATGCCATGGAGCTTTATCACAAAACCGCTGACCAGCTGTCTGCGGAGGAGCAGGAGAGGGTGCAGGAAATCGCAACCGAGCGAATTATTGCCCGTGAGCTCATTTTTCAGGCGGCCCTGGCGCAGGGGGTTGTTGCCAGCGATGAGCAGATCCGTCAGGAGACGCAGAAGGTCATGGCCAATTTCCCCAGTGAAGAGGAATTTTACGCCACGTTAGAAAAGGCTGATGTCAGCCGCGAAGACTACTACCGGATGATCCGTCAGGACCTGACCGTTAACCTGATTACCGACCAGAAGCTGGCACAGGCTGCCGATCCGAGTGAAGAAGAGATTGCCAGTTTCTATCAGCAGCATCCGGATAAAATGCGGAAACCGCCCATGGTTCGTGCCAGCCATATCCTGGTGAAACACGATCAGGAAAATCCGGCTCAGGCGCAGAGCCAGATTGAAGCATTGAAAAACCGAATCCAGGCCGGTGAGAATTTTGCCGAGCTTGCGCGCGACCATTCCGCCTGCCCCAGTTCTGCAAAGGGCGGCGATCTGGGCCTTTTTGGGCCGGGCTCCATGGTCAAGCCGTTTGAAGAGGCCGCATTTGCCCTAAAAGCCGGAGAAGTCAGCGATGTGGTTGAAACCCAGTTCGGCTATCACCTGATCAAGGTCACGGACGGCGAGCAGTCGCGCCAACTGCCCCTGGAGGAGGTCAAGGACCAGATTGCTGAATTCCTCAAGAACCGCAATGGGGCACTGGTCATGGAGCACTGGGTGGAGGAGTTGAAGCAGAGCGCCACCATTGACTTGAACGGTTAAACGCTGTGCTGGTCTCAGCACGAGTCATGCGGTCGTGAAGCAAAAACTTGACACCCTCATCAGTCACGACGCAGGTCTGCGCTGGTTGGCTGAACAGGCCAGCCCGTCAGACCTGCGTTTTTATTTGGTGGGCGGAGCGGTCCGTGATGCCTGCCTTGGTCGTGAAGCCATCGACTACGACCTGGTCAGTGCCGTGGATCCGACGGACTGGGCCCGTCAGCTGGCGCGGCACTTCGGCGGCCACTGGTTCTGGCTCGACGCAACGCGACGTTACAGCCGTGTTCTGTTGCCTGGAGAAAAACACTATGATTTTTCTCCTTTTCGGGCGGATACCCTGGAGCAGGATTTGCGTGCCCGCGATTTCAGCATCAATGCCATGGCGTTTCCGCTGTCCTGTTCAGGTCGGTCAGGAGAGCTTTTTGACCCGCTGGCTGCCCGTGAGGACCTCCGAAACAGGCGTTTGCGTTTTTGTGCCCCGACGGCGTTCCGTGATGACCCGTTGCGCATTCTCAAGGGCATCCGCCATTCCGCCGTGTTGGGATTCGATTTTGACCCGGCTACACTCGCGGCCTGCGAACAGGCACGTTTGGGTCTGGAGGATGTTGCCGGAGAGCGCATCCGCAGCGAACTGGCGATGATTTTTTCCACTCACTACGCCGGATATCAGATGCGCGCACTCCAGTCGCTGGTTGCCTGTTCCGCTTTGGAGGCACTGTTGCCCGATCCGGACGGGCGTTTGTCTTCTGAAGCTCTCACCGCCAGCACTGCGTTCGGGGAGCGAATTGATGATCTCGCAGCCGGTTCGTCTTTTTTCAGTCAACGGCTGCAGGATGCTGCCGGAGATGAGTTTACCATTGGCGCCCTGTTCCGATTTGTCGCGTTCCTGCAGCCCTGGCATGGTGTCGGACCTCTTTTTGACAGGTTTTTGCAGCGGCTGAAACCTTCGCGTCAGCTGGCCCAGGGATTGACTTTTTGTCTTGCTGCGCCCCGTGCCGGCCTCCCCTCAACCGCGTCCAGTCGTCAGCGGGTGCTTTTCTACCAGCAACAGAATTGGCCCATCCCTTTAGCTTTGATACGGTGTGCTCTTGGTGCTGATAACGAAATGCGTCAGGTGCTCTCCAGAGCCTGGCGCTACTTTGAAGAAAAACAACAGCAGGGACGTCTTCTTCCACTGGTCAGGGGAGCCGAGCTGTGTCAACGCTGGCCTCAGCTGCAGGGAAAAGACTGTGGGGAGTTGTTGAACCAATTGATTTTGCAGGAAATAAACGGCACGGTTCGCACCAGGGATCAGGCGTGGTCCTATCTTGCGCAACAGGTGAAAAGCCATTGACAAAGGTGAGGGCCTTTCCCTATACTCGCCACACATTTTCCGAGCGGGAATAACTCAGTGGTAGAGTGTCAGCTTCCCAAGCTGAAGGTCGCGGGTTCGAATCCCGTTTCCCGCTCCAGTAAAAACAAGGGGCTAGCCAATAGTAGGCTAGCCCCTTTGTTGTTTTTTAATGTTGGGTAACAAGATGGGTGACAAGCTTTTCTGGAATCGCTTGAAAAAGAGTCACTTAAGCCACTTTCTCCGGTCCGGTGATACTTTCCTACGCTTCGTTCAGGTGCACCGCTAAGCGCAAATAGTCTTTCTGCGCCTCTACCACCAGACTGGACAGCAGGTTGACAAATGGCTGGCTGTCTCCTTTGTTGCTGGCCTGCAAAGCGGTGATGTAGTCACCACGAATCACGGGCGGAATGATGGTGATCGGATAACCGCTTTGCAGCAGGGCCAGATTCATCAGCAGTCTGGCGGTGCGACCATTGCCGTCGATGAACGGGTGAATGTTGGCCAGGCGGATATGCAGCCAGGCAGCAAAAGCAATCGGATGCAGCTCTTGGCGCTGGCACGGAATCGCTTCGACAAAAGCTTGCATGGCCTCCGGGACTCTGGACGGTGGCGGCGGGACAAAGCTGGTGCCGGTGATAAGGACCGGCTTGGTGCGGAAGTGCCCGGCAGTGTCGGCATCGATGCGCTGATAGAATAAGCGGTGCAGTTCAAGGATCGCCGTTTCATCGATGTGCTGTCCTTGTGCTAGTTGCAGTAGCTTGTCGAATGCCGCACTGTGACCAAGGGCCTCCAAATGGTCCCGCAGGGGCTTCCCGCCGATAGTTAAACCATCTTCCAGCACCACCTTGGTTTCGGATTCAGTCAGGGTGTTTCCTTCCAGGGCGTTGCTGCTGTAGGTCAGGCCGATACGGTAATATTCCTGCAGCTGTAATACGGCGTCGCGGTCGAGTGGACGCATGGCATTGATGCGTTGCTGCAGTTCGTCGGCCTGTTTAATATGATTGTCAAAAATCATTGCTTGCCGCCTCCAGCTTGACTTGAGTGCGATGACTTATCTTTTTCAGTAGATCGCTGCCCGTTTGCTGGCGTCTTTGCGACAGCGTGGACCGTCTATTTGTAGCGCACCCGAATGACCCCATCAAGTTGAAGGATCTCTTTGAGCAGGTCCTGACCGATGCGCTTGTGGTGGCGGGTCAGGATGAAATCATAACGGCGAAGTTTTTCCGCCAGATTGATGTCCTGTTCAATGTTGGTCACATACAGTTGATGGTTGTCGAACACTGAGTGTAGATCATCGAGAATATCCGCTTCGCAGCCTGTCACGACGCACAGGTTGAGAAAGCGGTCCTTTCTGATCACTGGCTCCAGTTTTTTCATGCCCATCAGGGCGACCAGTGCCAGCGCTGTCGCGAGTGCTCCCGTGATGAACATACCCATGCCGAACGCCATTCCGACCCCTGCCACATACCACAGACAGGCTGCGGTTGTCAGGCCACGGACCGTGATGCCTTCCTTGATAATGACTCCGGCCCCGAGGAAACCGATACCGGTGATAATCTGGGCACCGATCCGTCCCGGATCAAGTCGGATGACGCCCTCGGCCGAAAGGTGGCCGTATTTGAAGAAGACGCCTTCGGAAACCACCATCATCAGGCAGGCACCGGTGCAGACCAGAATGTGGGTACGCAAGCCGGCCGGACGGCCGTGCTTTTCCCGTTCAATTCCGATCAGTGTTCCCGCCACAAAAGCCAGAACCAGCTTGAGCAGGAGTGGAAACTGGCCCTGGAAGATTTGACTATCTGTCCACATCGTGTTCTCCTTTGAACTGCGGTCCTGCTATTGAGATTAGAACGATGTTAACGGGTTGTCGAGGTTTTTAGTGCGGCGGTGTCGGGTTGTGCAAAATAACCCAAAACCTCTGGTGGCAACACTTTCCCGCGTTGTTCTTCCGGGGGGGATGCGCTATATTAAACTCATTCTTTATCTCCGGCATTCTGAATCATTAAAAATCGTTTTATTGGGGAATACTCCAGAGAAGGTTGCTTTCAATGACTGATCCGACGCACCCCGCGAATCCCACTCCTGCTCCCGCCCGTCCGGCGGAAGCGATGCCGCAGCCGGTTCAGAGTGCTCAGGACGACCGTGAGAATTTTGATCCCCTGTTGGAATGCCTGCTGGTAATTGTGGCTTTACGCGGTGGCGTTCTCAGCCGTGAGGCGGCGATTGCTGGCCTGCCACTTGAGCAGGGGCGTCTGACCCCCTCTCTTATTGAGCGTTCTGCACGAAAAGGGGGGCTGTCCAGTCGGATTGTTCGTCAACCGTTAAAGCGACTGAACATTCATTTATTGCCCGCGCTGCTGCTGCTGAAGGACCACCGCTCCTGTGTCCTGATCGGGCTGGATGCAGCGGGGGGAACGGCGAAGGTGGTGTTTCCTGAGCATGCGGATGCGCAGGTGGAGTTGCCTTTGGAGACCCTGCTGTCGCAGTACAGCGGCCGCATCGTTTATCTTCAGCCACGGTTCCGGTTCGATGCCCGTGTTCCCGAGGTCGGCCAGGTCCGGCGTCGGCACTGGTTCTGGAGTGCCATGGCCGAGAACTCTGCCCTCTATCGCGATGTGCTGATGGCGGCTTTTTTCTTGAGCCTGTTCGCTCTGGCCATGCCGCTGTTCGTGCGCAACGTGTATGACCGGGTGGTGCCGAATCAGGCGGTCAACACTCTGTGGGTGCTGGCCATCGGGGTTGGTATTGTGCTGGTGGGCGACCTGATTCTGCGCACCATGCGCAGCTATTTTCTCGATCTCGCCAGCAAGCGTGTTGATGTCAAGTTGTCGGCCTACATCATGGAACGGGTGTTGGCGACTCGGCTGGAACATCGCCCCATCTCGGCGGGGTCCTTCGCGGCGAACCTGCGCTCGTTTGAAACCGTGCGCGACTTCATCACCTCCACCACCGTTACCGCCTTTATCGATCTGCCCTTCGCGCTGGTGTTTTTGCTGGTTATTGGCTTGATCGCCTGGCCCATGACGTTGCCGATTATTGTTGGCATGGCGGTTTCTATCGTCGGCTCCCTCATGGTGCAGGGCAAGATGCACGAACTGTCCGAAACCACCTACCGTGCCTCAGCCCAGCGCAATGCAACACTGATTGAAAGCCTGGTCGGACTTGAAACCCTTAAGGCCCTGGGCGCTGAATCGACCATGCAGCGCAAGTGGGAAAGCAGCGTTATTTTTCTCAGCCAGATCGCCAACCGGTTGCGATTGCTCTCGGCAGCGACCATGGGACTGGCTCAGTGGGTCGCGCAGACGGTCAACGTGGCCATGATTGTGCTGGGCGTCTACCTGATTATGGATAACCAGCTGACCATGGGTGGACTGATTGCCTGCTCAATTCTGTCAGCCCGGGCCATGGCCCCTATCGGTCAGGTCGCAGGATTGTTGACGCAGTACCACCATGCGACCACGGCTTTTGCTTCCCTCAACACCATCATGGCACAGCCGACAGAGCGCCAGGACGACGCCAATTTTCTCACCCGCACCAGTTTTCAGGGTGAGATCGAATTCAAGGATGTCAGCTTCTGTTACCCCGGACAGGACTTCGAGGTGTTAAAGGGGGTCTCGTTCAAAATCAAGGCCGGAGAGCGGGTGGCGATTCTCGGCCGCGTCGGTTCCGGCAAGACGACGCTGCTCAAACTGATGCTCGGTCTTTACCAGCCATCACAGGGCAGTGTTCATCTCGATGGGATCGACCTGCGCCAGCTCGACCCGGCCGAAGTGCGGCGCAGTTGTGGCTACGTTTCCCAGGAAGCCACCCTGTTCTACGGCACCCTGCGTGACAATCTGACCCTGGGTATGACCCATGTAGAGGACCGGGAAATCGTTCGGGCCGCCTCCATGGGCGCCCTGCTCGATTTTGTCAACGGCCACCCGAAGGGGTTCGACATGCTGGTGGGGGAGCGCGGCGAGTCCCTCTCCGGTGGTCAGCGGCAGGGGGTGGCCATTGCCCGCGCTGTGATCAAAAATCCCGAGATTATCCTGCTTGATGAACCGACGGGATCGATGGATCATACCAGTGAGGAGCAGGTCAAGCAGGCATTTGATCAGTTTACCCACGGAAAAACGATGGTGCTGGTGACACATCGCACGTCGTTGCTGGCCCTGGCCGAGCGCATTCTGGTGATCGATCATGGCAAGATCGTGGCGGATGGTCCCAAGAAGCAGGTTCTGGAAGCCCTGCGCCAGGGGCGGATCGGGAGGGCGTCATGATCGCGCGCTTTATCGACTGGATATTGCGGACCGTTCTGCCTGTTCGGACGCGCGAAAACTACAACTGGGAACTCGAAGCCGACTGGGCCCAGATCGATCAGCAGCCCCTGCGGGCGCGGGCGCTGCTCTACTGGGTTGGCGTCATGATCGTGATTCTGGTTGTCTGGTCGGCCTATGCCCAGATCGATGAGGTGACGCGGGGCGAAGGGCGCGTTATCCCCTCGCGTCAGGTGCAGATTATTCAGGCGGTCGATGGCGGCATCGTCTCGGATATCCGGGTGCGTGAAGGGCAGGTGGTCAACGAGGGACAGATGCTGTTGCAGATTGATCCGACGCGTTTTGTGTCGTCGTTTCGTGAAAATCAGGCCCAGTATCATGCGCTGCTGGTTCGGGCGGAGCGGTTGAAAGCTCTGGCGGAAAAGCGCGCCTTTCTGCCCCCTGCAGAGGTGGTGAAAGAAAATCCGGAAATTATTGAGCATGAGAAGGATCTTTACGAAACGACACTGAGAGAAGTCGAAGCCCAGCTTGCCATTGCTCGCCAGCAACTGGAGCAGCGCGGTAAGGAGTACAACGAGGCCGAGGCGAACCGGGATCAACTCAACGATCGTTATGTCCTGTTGGAACGCGAGCTGGAAGTCACCAAGCCATTGGTGAGCAAGGGTGCTGTGTCCGAGGTTGAGTTATTGCGTCTTGAGCGCGAAGTGGCCCAGCTGCGTGGTCAGCGTAACCAGGTGGCGGCGCAGCTTGAACGTATCCAGTCAGGGATGGAAGAAGGTCAGCGCAAGATTCAGGAAGTCGAGTTGAGTTTTTACAATAAGATTCGTCGGGAACTGTCTGAAACCATGGCAACCTTGGGAGGTCTTGCCGAGGAAAAGACAGCGCTGGCCGACCGGGTGAAACATGCCGTAGTGCGCTCGCCGGTGCGTGGGACGGTCAAGCGTCTTTACGTCAATACCGTCGGTGGCGTGGTGCAGCAGGGAAAAGAGGTGGTTGAAATTGTGCCGCTGGATGATACGCTGGTGCTGGAGGTCAAGGTGAACCCCAAAGACATCGCTTTTCTGCGCCCGGATCTGCCGGCGAAGGTGCGTTTCACTGCCTACGACTTTTCGATTTATGGCAGTCTGGAAGCGGTGGTGGAGACGATCGGTGCCGATACCGTGGTCGATGAGCGCGGCAATGCTTTCTACATCGTTCGGGTACGCACTTTGAAAGCATCGCTGGGAGAAAATCTGCCGATCATCCCCGGCATGGTGGCGCAGGTTGATATTCTTACCGGCAAGAAGACGTTGTTGACCTATTTGCTGAAACCGATTCTGCGGGCGAAAACCAATGCCCTGGGAGAGCGCTAGTATGAACCATGTCTGTCTGTCGTCTCGGCCCGATCAGCTTCAGCGCTGGAAGCAGGCGTTTCCAGGCAGTCGCATTGTTGCCAGTTGGCGTGAACTCGATTCTGCAACGGCCTTATCAGCCCTGTGCTGGTTTCATGTCGAGGGTTTCAGCGACGACCAGCAGTGGCAGGAGGTGGCCCAACTGAAAGCCCTGACTCCCGACCCCAGACTGCTTTTCATGACGGCCATGCCCGACAATCGGGACGCGATGCTGCGTTTTCAGCAGGGTGCCGTCGGTTACTGTCATGTTCTCTCCACCCCGCAACTGTTTCAGCAGATTGCTTTGATTGTCAGCAATGGCGGGCTGTGGCTGGGCAAGGATTTCAAACAATCCCTGGTCGGGGCACTGGGGCGCTTGCCCGTGCCATCGCAGCAGATTTCAGCACTGGGCCAGCTTTCAGTGCGCGAGCAGGAGGTGGCGCGCAAGGTCGCCGCCGGCCTTTCCAATCGCGAAATTGCCGATACCCTCTGTATTGCCGAGCGCACCGTGAAGGCGCATCTCACCTCTATTTTTGAAAAACTCGGCATTCGCGACCGGTTGCAGCTGGCCGTCCTGATCTCTCCGGAAGACTGACGGCTCGCCCGCGCGTTTTTTTTTCTTCTTTTTCTTCTTCGCATCCTTCTCTCCTTCCTTAAAAAATTTTTCAAATTGGTACTTTGGTCCAATTTCATTGTTTGATTTGTCTGTTAGAGTCTGAAGACTAAGAAAGTTTTATGACGTTTGTTTTACGTTATGCGGTTCTTACGGTCCGTTTGTCTCAGCCTCTAAAAAAGGAGTCCCATCATGGCCGAAACTCAATCCGTTGCAGTCGTTACCTCTATCGTTGGAAAAGCCTACGTCCGCGCGGACGATGGTACCCTCGTTGAGCTCAAGGTCGGTGATGTGCTCCAGCCCGGTCAGGTGGTGATCACCTCAGCTGGCGGCCAGGTCGAGCTCGATATGGGAGGTAGTGAGGCCTTTACCCTTAATTCCGATCAGACCGTTCGCCTGACAGCGGAGATGTTTGATTCTGCTCTGTCTGATAATGATGACGCAGCTGCCCAGCCCGATCAGTTCGAACAGATCGTCCAGACCCTGGAAGAGGGCGGCGATCTCGACGCTCTGATGGCGGCCGAAGCCCCTGCCGCCGGTGCCGCCGGTGGTGGTGACGACGGGAACAGCTTTGTTCGTCTGGAGAGCATCATTGAAGCAACAGCCCCCGTCGCCTTCGACGGCACACAGGCTGCGGCCTCTTCTGCTACAGAAGATGATGCCGCAGATACACAGGCTGAAACCGTTGTGGGCAATGATGCGGCTGTAACGGACGAGGATACGCCGGTTGTGATCGACGTTCTGGCCAACGATACCGACATTGACGGCCCGGTTTCACCAGTGGCCTCGGTCACGGACGGCGCAAACGGCAGTGTAACGCTGAACCCGGATGGCACCGTCACCTACACGCCGAACGCCAACTACTTT
>JAFGXV010000006.1 GCA_016936455.1 Desulfuromonadaceae bacterium | reverse complement strand
GGCTATTACGTGTCCACAGTAGGCCGTGATGAACAAATGATCCGGGAATACATCCGCCGCCAGGAAGCAGAGGATCACCGTCTGGATTAGCTGAAATTATTGGAGTAGCCGCCTTTAGGCGGCGCACGGTTTGAACGACCGCTTTGAGCGGTTCACAAAACAAGCCCCAGGCTTTGCCGAGGGTACATGAATATAAAGCTCATCAGCACTCGCAATTCTATCAATCACCTACGTCAATTCTGAAAGAGACCCTCTCGCACCACCCCAAAACTTCCCTCGTTTATCAATGACTTAGCTATTTACCTTTTAGCTGGCACAATTTTAGCTATTCAAATCAATACCATCACGGAAACCTTCAGGAATCAAAATCATCCAAAGTCAGAAAGTGAAGAAGATGAACATCACTAAAATGATCGATTCGGATTCAACAGAAGCAGCCCAAAACGGAGACTCCATCCAAGATCAATACCTTACTTTCAAGATGGGGCAAGAAGAATTCGGCCTTGAAATCAAGCACATCATCGAAATCATCGGAATGCAGACCATTAACCGTGTTCCCGACATGCCGGACTTCATGGTCGGCGTCATCAACCTGCGGGGCAAGGTGATTCCTGTACTGGACATGAGACGACGTTTTCACCTGCCAGTCCGTGATCACGACAACCGCACCTGCATCATTGTTGTTGATATCGAAAACGTTTTTGTCGGACTTCTGGTTGATCAGGTCAGCGAGGTGATCGAAATTAAAAAACAGGATATCGAGCCCCTGCGGGCTGGCAAACTTGGAGGAAATCGCTACCTGCAAGGGTTGGGAAAAATCGGGCAGCAGGTAAAAATTCTGCTGGATGCGCGACAGATCGTCGGCTCCGACCTGCTAGGCACGCTGAAGGATGATACTGAAACAGCGCATATCCAATAAAAAATCACAATTTCTCCAGCAGAATTACACGCTCCCAACGAAACAATCTGAATAAACTGCCCTCCGGAATTTGGAAAGGAAAAAAGATGTTTGCGAATTTAGGCCTGGCAAAAAAACTCGCGGTCGGCTTTGGCTTCATTCTCGTTTTACTATGCACCGTCGGGGCTATTTCCTACACCACGTTACACAGCAGTTCTGAAGGTTTTGACAATTATCGGGACACGGCCCGGCATGCCAATCTGATGGGCGGCGTCGAGGCCAACCTGCTGCTGATGCGGCTGCAGGTCAAGGACTACATTCTCACCGGCAACAGCCAGGAGCTGGACCACTACCGGGAGTACCGGGAAAAAAGTTCAGCCTTCATGGAAGCCGCTCGGCAGGAGATCCGTGAGCCGAAACGGGCGCAGCTGATTCAGGAGACGGACAAACAGTTGCGGGCCTACGATCAGGCGTTTCAGGAGGTGATCGGTCTGATGGAGCGGCGCAACCAGCTGGTGCGCGATGGCCTGGACAAAACCGGCCCCGAGACGGAACAGCAGCTCAGCGAGATCCTGCTTTCGGCCAAAAAAGATGACGACATGGCCGCCGCCTACTTCGCGGCCCTGGCCACCCGCGACCTGCTGCTCATGCGCCTGCAGGCAACCAAATTTCTCGACACCAATGCCCCTGAAACCGTGGAGCAGTTGTCATCCCATGCCGCATCGTTGTCGAAGAGCCTGGAGCTGTTGCAAAAAACACTGAAACACCCCCGGCGCCAGGAACTGCTGGCGCTGGCCACCCAGGGCTTCACCAGTTATCGGGACACCTTTGCCCAGACGGTTCAGATCATCAAGCGCCGCAATGGCCTGATTCATGACCGCCTTGACGCCCTTGGCCCGGAGATTGCCGAACACATCGAATCCATCCGGCTGAACATCAAGAACGAGCAGGACCAACTCGGCCCCGCACTGCAGGCCGCCAATCACCGCGCCGTTGCCCAGATCCTCGGCCTGGTCGCCCTGGCCCTGGTCGGCGGCATCGGGGCCACCCTGATCATCGTCCGCGGCATCACCCGGCCGGTCCGTGACGGGCTGGAACTGGCCCGGCAGATCGCGTTGGGTGATTTCAGCCACCGACTCACGGAACGCAGCCGCGATGAAATCGGTACGCTGATCACAGCTCTCAACACCATGGCGCAAAGTCTTGCCCGCAATGCCGAGGCAGCGGTAAAGATTGCCGAAGGCGATCTGGACGTCGAAGTCAGCCTCGCCTCGGAAAAAGACCAGCTCGGCCTCGCCCTGCAGCGTATGGTCGACGGACTCAACAACAGTCTGGGACAAGTGCAGATGGCCAGCCAGCAGATTGCCTGCGCTGCCGATGAGATTTCCGATGCCAGCCAGGCCCTGTCGCAGGGTGCGACGGAATCGGCCAGTTCGCTGGAAGAAATCTCCTCCTCCCTCGATGAGCTGGCCTCGCAGACAACGATGAATGCAGAAAATGCCAATCAGGCCAATCTGCTGGCTGCCTCGGCATCGCAGGCGGCCCAGAAGGGCGACATTCAGATGCAGGCCATGGTTGCAGCCATGGATGAGATCAACGCCTCCAGCCAGAGTATTTCAAAAATTATCAAGACCATTGACGAAATTGCCTTTCAGACCAACTTGCTGGCGCTCAATGCCGCGGTGGAAGCAGCCCGCGCTGGCCAGCATGGAAAGGGATTTGCCGTCGTCGCCGAGGAAGTGCGCAACCTGGCCGCACGCAGCGCCAAGGCTGCCCAGGAAACCACACATCTCATTGAAGGCTCCGTACAAAAAACCAGCAACGGCAGCGCGATTGCAACCCAGACTGCGGAGGCTCTGAAGGACATCGTTTCCGGTGTCAGCAAGGTGACAGATCTGGTAGGCGAAATCTCCATTGCCAGCAAAGAGCAGGCGGACGGCGTCAACCAGATCAATATCGGTATCTCCCAGATCGACCAGGTGACCCAGCAGAATACCGCCAGTGCTGAACAGACGGCGGCGGCCTCGGAAGAGCTTTCCGGCCAGGCACTGCAGATGGAGGAGATGGTGGGTCAGTTCCGGCTGCGCAAACAGTTGTCCATGAGAGCGCCACAACCGTTACTCGGCAGGGGGTGAACGAGTACCGGTGCCACAGAACAGGCAGCTAAAATCCAACAGCCAACCCGGCACCTGAGGACACACGCAAGGCAACTGCCTGAAAGGTACACCTTTCAGGCAGTTGCCTTGCGCCTCAGATCGGCAGACAATAACTTCCATCCCTAAGGTTATTCATTAAATCATGAATCTTTCTCATATGCCTGACAACATTGGCGGCACACAGAATACCCATATTCTCTTCGTCGACGACGAACAAGCCGTCCTCTCCAGTTTCCGGCGTTTGATGCGCGGCAACTCGGATTCATGGCGCTGTCATTATGCAGCCAGCAAAGAGGAGGCCTTGCTGTCAATTCGCAGCCAGCCCATCGATATTGTGGTTTGCGATTTCAACATGCCGGGGAAGACGGGTTTTGATCTGCTGAAAAAACTGCGAGGTTCTGAAGCAACACACGATCTTCCGGTTCTGATCATGACCGGCAGCCAGGATGAAGACCTTAAGCGCCAGGCGCTGGATATGGGCGCCACAGACCTGTTATTGAAGCCTGTCAACCTGGACACTTTTTTAGCTCGTATCAGAAGAACCCTCAAACTGAAGGCCCGGCAGGACGAGATCAAGGAACGTAATTGCCTGCTGGATTGCAATGTGAAAATACGCACCAGGGAACTGGAAGCCTCCCGTCGTGACCTGATCTGGCGCCTGGCCAAGACAGCGGAGTACCGCGACAGTGAAACAGGCAATCATATTTTTCGTGTCGCTCATTACTGCAAGGTTCTGGCCGCAGAGCTCGAACAGGATTCGATCTTCTGCGAGCACATCTTCCAGAGCAGCCTGCTGCATGATATTGGGAAAATTGGCATACCGGACGGGATACTGCTCAAAACGGGGCGCTTGAACGAGCAGGAACGCCACATCATGGAGAGACATTGCCTTATCGGTGCCGAAATGCTCAGTCACGATATCCAACCGCCGCAACTGGACAATCGGGATGACAACCAGATGGGGACAGACCTGATTCCGGCAGAAAATTCCTTTCTCAGCATGGCATCCGACATTGCGTTGTGCCATCACGAGCGTTGGGATGGAAGTGGCTATCCGAATGGTATTGCGGGAGAGACGATACCACTGTCAGCGCGCATCTGTGCTGTAGCAGATGTCTTCGATGCGCTGTCCTCTGAACGCACGTATAAAAAAGCCTTACCAGAACCCGAGGTGATTGCTATTATGCGGGAGGGTCGAGGCAGTCAGTTCGACCCAGCGATCTTTCAGTGCTTTGAAAACTGCCTGGTAGAGTTTCGTAGAGTGCGGAATCGATTAGCTGACACCTGATACATGCGGGAGATTAATGACTCACCTTTTCACCATTCTTGCCGTTGACGATGACAACGTGCTTCTCAACTCCTTGCGCCGCATTCTTAAATTGGAGCCAGTGTCCCTGCTGACCACGACCTCTCCCGAACAAGCCTTGGCGCTGATCCAGAATCAGGCGGTGCATCTACTGCTGCTGGACCTGCGCATGCCGGGGATGAGCGGCATCGAGGTGCTGCAGCGCGTCAAGCGTCTACAGCCGGGGCTGCCGGTGCTGATGCTTACCGGTCAGGGCACCATTCAGGATGCCGTTAAGGCAGTTAAAATGGGGGCAACGGACTTCCTGGAAAAGCCCTGTCCGCCGGCAACGCTGGTCCAACGGATTCGTGCTTTTTATCCCCCGCAAGCGGATACGCCATCAGAACCTGCGAAGGCCCCTCCAAGTTTTCCCGAGCTCATCGGTGATTCTGCCCCGATGCGCCGTCTCAAACAGCTCATCGGACGAATCGCCCATTCAGAAGCCAGCGTGCTGCTTCATGGAGAAACCGGTACTGGAAAGGAGCTGGTCGCCCGAGCCATCCATCGACTCAGCCCACGCAATAGCGGCGTTTTTGTTCCGGTAGACTGCGCGACCATCAGCGAAAAAATCCTCGAGAGTGAACTGTTTGGCCACCGTCGTGGCGCCTTTACCGGTGCGGAAAGCCACCGACAGGGATTATTCGTCGAGGCGAACGGCGGCACCCTGTTTCTGGATGAGATTGGTGAGTTTCAGCTGGAACTGCAAGCCAAGCTGCTGCGCGTGCTCCAGGAGCGCCAGGTCAGGCCCGTTGGCAGCAACCAAAGCATCCCGATCAATATCCGGATTGTGGCCGCAACCAACAAAGATCTGCTGCAGGCCTCCCATGCGGGGGGCTTTCGCGAGGACCTTTACTACCGCCTCTGCGCAATTGAACTGGAAATTCCTCCTTTGCGTCACCGTTGCGAAGACATCCCGGCGCTGGCACAGCATTTTATTCGCAAACACGCCTCCAATAATGACTATTTTCTAAGCCTAGAGGCCGTCGGGATCCTGAAGCAGTATGACTGGCCCGGCAATGTGCGCGAACTCGAAAACACATTGATTCGCGCTCTGGCGCTATGCCAACAACAGCAGATTACCCCTGATGATCTACCCGCCAAAATCACCCTCCAGAAGAATGGCAGCCACACGTCGTCCATCGCTGACATGGAAAAAATTGCTCTTTCGGAAGCTCTCGCCCAAACCGACGGAAACCGACGAGAAGCCGCCAAAAAACTTGGAATCAGCGAAGCAACCCTATACCGCAAACTCAAAAAATCGGGCCTGTCAAAAAAGCAACAGCTAACATAGACCCCCCTAATTATTTCTGGCGACCGAACAATGTCTGTCAATTCTGACAGGTCCTCTCTTATCTTTGTTAGGTCCCTGCCTGGATCTGATCAGAAACGGCAGGGACAGATCCTTTCAAAAAAACGAAATACTGCGTTTATCCAACTGGGTAGAGGATTTTGATCATCTCGCTTCGCATCTGGCACTCAAGTTGCTTATGTAATCATTAAACGGATGAGAAACTGCCCCGCTTCATAGCTGCCGCAAATAAAACAGCTCACATGCTTACCCCGAAAATGGAGGCCTAAATGTCTGTCCTCATTGTTGACGATTCGGCGATTGCCCGCGAGATTGTGAAAAAGTGCCTGACCATCATCGGGTTTAGTGATGAATCTATCCGGGAGGCCAAAAACGGGCGTGAAGCATTGATGATCGCTAAAAGCAGTCCAGTGCGACTGATCCTGACGGACTTGTTCATGCCGCTTATGGACGGTGAAGCCCTGATCCGCTGGGTCAAGGCCAGTCCGAGACTGCACCATATTCCTGTTTTTGTTATCAGCAGCGCGGGCAACGACGCCATAGGCCAGAAACTGCACAAACTGGGTGCCGAAGGGACATTCTGCAAACCCATTACGCCGCGAATGCTCCAGAAAATACTGGCCCCCTATCTGAGAGCCGCGCCTAAAAACTACGACTGCCCATTTCTGCCGCCGGGAGCCAGGGCATGATAGACTGTCACCACGAACCCAGACCCTGAGATTTGATGCTGTTAAAAAGTCGTGGAGGTGCCATGAATACGGTCCTGTTCGTTGATGACGAAGAACTCGTGCTCCGAAGCATTGAGCGGGAACTTCGACACAGCCATGAAAAATGGAATCTGCTTTTCGCTTCAAGCGCCGACGAAGCATTGAGCATCATGGCGCAGCAGCCGGTCGATATCCTGGTAACGGATTTCAAGATGCCGCAGATGAGCGGGCTTGAACTGCTGACGATCGTCGAAAATCTTTATCCGCGAACACTGCGCATTTTATTAACCGGCTACACCAGTAAAATCAAATATGTTCAGACCACAAACCTCTGTCACTATTTTTTTTACAAGCCATTTAAGATTGAAGGCTTCAAGCGATTCCTGGACCGGGCCTCAGACGTTGTGTCTCTGCTCAACAATCCGGGACTGGTCAAGCATCTCAATGCCATCAGCTTCCTGCCCCTGCACCCGAACAGCTTCGATCGACTGAGCAGCTGCTTCGCCCACTACGACACCCAGCCCCAACAATTGCTTCACATCGCTCAGAAGGATATTTCTCTCGCTCTACAGCTCTTCAAACTGTCCAGCTCAGCGAATTTTACCCTTGAAAGCGGTATCAACAGTCTGGCTGATGCGATTGACTATATCGATATGGAAAATTTCCGGGCCCTGTTTGAAGGCCAGCAGGTCTTTGTGCCCAATAAACCCGAGATATGCAAAGAATTTGAACTTGATTTGATGCAGAACCACAGTTTTCAGGTCGCCCACATTGCCGAAGCCCTGGCACGGATGACCCATCTGCAAGACCGGATTCCCGAGGTAAAACTCGCTGCCTTGCTGCATGATGCCGGCCGGATTGTTCTTGCGCATGCCTTTCCCGAGGTCTACCGACACGTTTTCGGGCGCTGGCAGCAAGAGAAAGAAAAAGGCTTTGCTACGGCCGAATCTCAGATTCTTGGTTCCAACCATGCACAGGCCGGCGCCTACCTGGCGGCGCTGTGGGGTGTTCCTTTTTGCGTCGTACGAGCCATCTGCCAACATGTTCAACCGGCCCCCCCGTGCCTGACCGCAGAACCAATAAGCCACCTGGTCTGGCATGCCAACCGTCTGGCTCAGGGGAAAATCGACAAATCCCGCGACTACTACTCTGGCCTGTGCCAAGACTCACACTGGCAGCTGTTTTTCAACCGCCTCACTTCTCCCAAGCCTGACGCGCCATGAACCAGCCGCACTCTGACCTCAACACCTTCGAGCCAGCCCATGAGCTCTACGATGTCAACACGGATCGCTACCACCTGACCCTGACAGCCGACCCCTGCCATCTTGAATGCCGGGCAGAGTTGAAGATCCACCCCGACACCTCTGTCGAGCAGGAGGATGACAAAACCCATGAACCGACCGTTCCCGAGTCCACGAGCGACCAAACAGAAGAGGAGCAAACCGAGTCCGGCCAGGTAAAACAACCCGTACTGACCGCCGAGAATCTGATCGATCTTTTAAATCAGCTTGGAATCAATCAGCAGATTGACTTTGAAGCCGTCTATCTCTTCAGCGCCAGTATTGCCAAAGGAATTGAACCGGACCCGACCGTTCTGGTGCGTGGCACTCCGCCACAAAAAGGTGAGAACGGCTGGCTCGAATTAAAGATAAAAATTGAGGGCGGAGCCATTGAACTCAAGGAAGACGAAACCGGCCAGATTGATCACAAAAAACTTCACCGTTTCACAGAAATCGAGCCCGAGCAGAAACTGGCGGTTGTCCACTCTCCCAGAAAGGGCATCCCGGGAGCCACCATCCACGGGCTGCCTCTTGCAGCAGAGGATGGCGATCCGTTCCAGTTGATTGCGGGAGAAGGAGTTTATCTCAAATTCAACGACCGGGTCGCTTTTGCCAGCAAAGCCGGCAAGGCGCTGCTGGATAACAACACACTTAAAGTTGTCGACCTTTTAACCATCAGCGGAGATGTCGATTTAACAGTTGGAGATATCAATTTTAACGGGTTTGTCGAAATCAAAGGAGATGTGCCGGACGACTTCGATGTCAGAGCCGGAAAGGGCTTGCTCATTCAAGGAACGGTCGGAGCATGCCAGATCGACTCCGGCGGTGATATCATCATGGGCAGCATGGCCGGCATGGATGTCGGGACCATTATCTGCCATGGCAATCTGACGGCTCGCTTTCTGAACCAGGTGACAGTCTATTGCTATGGTGACGTGCTTGTTGAACGGGAAATTCGCAACTGTCGGGTTAAGGCTACCGGCAGGATTATTGTTGAGCGGGGCCCGATTATCGGCGGCCGCTGCATTGCCTACTCCGGCATCGAAGCACAGGAAATCGGCGCGCCCTCCGGCATCACGACGCAGGTATCCTCCGGGCTTTATTTTCCGGATGAAGATCGTTTTCTGTACCTGCAAAAACGCCAGCGACAAATCAAGGACCAGATCAGCTCCATCAATAATGCAATCGAGCCACTGGAAACCCTCATTTTACGTCGACCAGAGATGGCTGAAACCGCCAAGAAGCGCTTGGATATTCTTCTTGAGCAGTTGACCAAACTGCAGGACGAAAAATTTTCCACGGAAACAGAAATTCAATCCTCCACCAGACAGACTCCTGATGGCTGCAATCCAAAAATCAACATCCACAAAAAACTCTACGAAGGCGTTGAAATTGAGCTAGGACACGTAACGGAAGTGGTGAAACAAGAATTGCGTGGGCCTGTCTCCATTATCGAAAATCGGCTTACCGGCCAATTATGCGCCGTTTCCCTAAGCGAGTTGTCGCAATCAGGTCAAGCGATTAGTGCTGAAAGCCGCACGCTCACCCCCGACGCAGAGTCTAAACCGGCAGAAAACGCCACGGCGTAACCGTGTCGCATAAAACCCTCTCAGCCCAGATTCTGACTTCTTTGTTTACTCTCAAATTGAGAGAGAATCTCTCACCCGCTTGAAATTTTGCCTGAAATTCCGTCTCCCATCCTGCACTCGTACAGCGCATCAGGCTTGCAATACGTTGATAATCTGCCACTAAAAAAAATTTCATGTCATTATGAAGAGTTGGTACCTTGCTTGCGTAAGCTTGTGATCAGTAGAGTCATATTTCCTGCGGTGAAGACGTGCCGCCAACAATGGAGAAACTGATATGAAGCGCTTCCATCTTATTTCACTCGCCTGCGCTATTCTGCTGGCACTGGCATCCATCAGCTCGGCCCGCACCCTCGATGAAATTCGTCAGGAAGGGGTGCTACGCCATCTGGGCGTTCCCTATGCCAATTTCGTTACCGGCCAGGGAGATGGTTTGAGTGTTGAGCTCATTCAGCGCTTTGCCAGCTACCTGGGAGTCCGCTACGAGTTTGTACCGACCAGCTGGAGCAACGTCATCAGCGAGCTGACGGGCCACCAGGTGAAACCGGATGGGAAAAAGGCGCTCATTGGCGCCGAGGTGCCCGTACGTGGCGATCTCATTGCCAACGGACTGACCATCCTTCCCTGGCGGCAGCAGGTTCTCGATTATTCCGATCCCACGTTCCCGACCCAGGTGTGGCTGATCGCAGCGGCAGCCTCTCCCTTGAAACCCATCACGCCCTCCAGCGATCAAACGGACATCACTGCCACGCGGTTGCTGCTCCCTGGCGTCAGCCTGATGGGCAAAAAGAACACCTGTCTCGATCCTGCCCTGTATCCCTTTGCCTCAGACCCGCTGACCACCGTCTACTTTGACGGCAACTTGAACGACCTTTTTCCAGCTGTACTGGCCGGCGAAGCAGACTGTACTCTGCTTGACGTTCCCGACGCTCTGGTGGCCATCAGCCGATGGCCGGGTGAAGTCAAGGTGCTGGGCCCCCTGTCAGAACAGCAAGCCATGGGCGTTGGCTTTCGCAAGGACAATCCGGATTTGCGCGAAGCCTTCAACCTCTTCTACGCACAGCTGCGCCTCAGTGGTACGTACCGTGAGCTGGTGAAAAAATATTATCCTGCGGTATTCGATTATTATCCCGATTTCTTTTGAGAAGTGTGCAAACGCCTCTTTTTTAGCAGACGAATCGTCAGACAGGTGCTGCCATGCTGGTGAGCCGATACGAAAAGCGGATTCCCATCTTTCTCGCCCTGATTGTTCTTATGGGCCTGATGGGTACGCTGCTGATCCTCAACTACCGTGCCCAACTTCAACAACAAAAGCGCATCAGGCAGTGGACCCAGACTGAATTCAACGCCAGCGCCGAGCGCCTGAACCTGGCACTGCAGCGGTTTATGGACGAAACGGCTCAAATCGCCAACAGCCCAGAAGTGACGGCGTTTTTCAAAAACCGTGCGTTGGGAATGTCGATGAAATACGGGTTGAGCACCAGTTTAAACATCATCCGCAACCTGTTCGCCAACCAGGCCGGAGAACACACTTCGTCGCCGCAACGCCATTACGAGGCAATTTTTCTACTGGATGAGGGCTTCCAGCCGCTGACGACCTGGCCGGAACAAAAGGCAATATTTCTACCGCAAGCTCTGCGAGTCGCTCAGACAAAACCCTGCCTGCTTTCGTACGAAGCAAAGCTCTATCTGCTCAGCCCGATAGAACAGGATGAGAGCGCAGTCGGCTATATTGTCACCATTATTCCCTATACAACCCTGCATGAATTCCTTCAGCCACGTGGCAAGTCCAGCCAAAGTCCCTATCTGGTCTGCCATAAAAATACCCTCGTTTTTCCTCTTCTGGCGCCAGACCAGAAGCGGATTTTATGCGAACTGTTCCAGCACAGCACGAGCGAAAATGAACCCGCCACCATAAGCCATCCAGGGGATCTAACCCAGGCGCTGCAACGGCCATTTTCCGGTAATGTGTTTTTATTCCGCTCATCCATACCCCGCTTTGCTCTTGACCTCTATCGAATTGAGGACGCGGCCTCCCTCTACGACCCACATTTGCCGCTGATGTTGCTGGTCGTCATGCTGCTTTTTTCAACCTCCCTGATTCTCTTCTCTTTGCGCCTGGTCCGCTCCAGCAGTCGCAACCAGGGCTTGAGCGAAAACCTGATGGAGCTGAAAATACGTGAGGCGGCGCTGTCAGACAAGAACCGGGAACTGGAACTGATTATCAGCGGAGCGGAGTTGGGCACCTGGCTGTGGGACGTTCCCTCCGGGGCGATCACCATCAATGAACAATGGGCGCACATGCTCGGCTACGAACTGCACGAAATCAACCATCAGTTCGACACCTGGATCAAGATGGTGCATCCGCAGGACTGGAAGCGGGTCAAATCCCGGCTTGATGCACATTTGGCCGGGAGCACTGCCATCTACTCAGCTGATCTCAGGCTTCAGCATAAATTGGGACACTGGATCTGGGTACGCGATATCGGTCAGGTATTCAGCCGCGATGAGGCCGGCCACCCGATTCTGGTGCGCGGTATTCATATTGATATCACCGAATTGAAGACAGCGCTCAACCGCGCTGAAGAGGCGCGGCGCGAGGCGGATTCCGTCATCTGCAATTTTCTGGACAGTCTGTTGGTTGTCGATCGACAGTTGCGTATTTCCCGGGTCAATAAGGAGACCTGCCAACTGCTCGATTGCCCGGAGCAGCAGTTGATCGGGCTGCCAATCAGTGAGCTGTTTGTCGAATCCGCCGAAATCGTCAACAGCAGTTTCGACTTTCCCTCCCGCCAAGAAACGGAGCACCTTGAAGAACTGCGTAATATCGAGCTGACCTTCAAGGGCTGCGACGGTCATAGCGTGCTGCCCGTGTCTGTCAACCTGGCTCGTCTGACCAATGAACAGGGCGAAACCATCGGCGTCATCGCTGGCGCCAGGGACGTCAGTAAACTCAACCAGGCGTTGCGGCGGACGGAAGAGCAAAAACGATTTATTGAAAACATTCTCAATATTGTCCCCGGCGGACTGCTGGTGCTTGACGATACTTTTTCCCTACAGCAGCAGAATCACACCTTTGATCAGCTGCTGGAAAATTGGCACTGGCAATATGGCTTCCGCAATCCGGACCTCAGGCAGGAAATCCTGCTCACGCTTGCTCGCTCGCTGCAGCACAACAGCATCGGCGAGTTCAGCCTGTCCGGCGAAAGCGGCGAACTGACGATCGAATACTATGCTTCCCTCGCCACGGCACAGGATGAGCGAATCAACAGGGTAATATTCCTTCACGACGTTACCAGACGTCGCCAGGCCGAAGCCGTGCGCAAGCTCCATTCCACCGTCCTGAAGCAAACCTCTGAAGGCGTTCTGATTACGGATACGGACGGCTCCATTCTGTTCAGCAATTTGGCGGCGCAGAAAATGTCCGGCTACGGTAGCGAGGAGTTGCAGGGACAAAGAACCTCCTTATTCAAAAGCGGGGTACAGAATCAGACCTTCTACAACAACCTATGGACGACAATTCAGGCGGGCAACATCTGGACCGGCTCACTTACCAATCGCGCTAAGGATGGGACCTTATTTGAGGTTGAAACAAGCATCTCACCAGTACGCGACGACAAAAACACTCACATCAGCCACTACGTTTCCCTGTGGCGGGATGTCAGCCAGGAGCGTGCCCTGCAGCAGCAATTACTCCAGGCCCAGAAACTCGAAGCTGTTGGCCAACTGGCCGCTGGTGTGGCCCATGAGATCAATACCCCGATCCAATACATCCAAAACAACCTGACCTTTCTCCAGAATGCTTTTGGCGACATGGATAAACTGCTGGTCGAACTGCAGCGTTGCACCGACACTCCGGAAGTCCGACAGGCCGTTCTTTCCTGCAGCGAGATAAAAGAAATGATGGCGGCATGCGATCTGGAATTTCTGCGTGAAGAGATTCCTCTAGGCATCCGGGAGGCGCTGGACGGTGTTGATCATGTGTCGCAGATCGTCGGCGCCATGAAGGCCTTCAGCCATCCGGGCAACGTGGACAGAGTTGATACGGACCTGAACAAGCTGATTCAGAATGCCGCACTGGTAACGCGAAATGAATGGAAATACAATGCCGAGATGGAGACCGATCTCGACCCGGGGCTGCCGCTGTTCTCCTGTGATCCCGGCGCCTGGAGCCAGGTGCTGCTCAACCTGATCGTGAACAGTGCCGACGCCATCAAGGAGCAGAAAGCAGTTACCTTGGGGAAGATCCGGATTACCACCCGCAGCTTCGACGGCCAGCTGGAACTGAGCGTTTCAGACACGGGTGGCGGCATCCCCGAAGAGGTGCGCAGCCGCATTTTCGAACCCTTTTTCACCACCAAAAGCATCGGCAAAGGCACCGGTCAGGGGCTGGCGATCGTGTATGATATCGTTGTCAAGAAGCATCAGGGTACCATTCGCTGCGACAGCCGTGTCGGAGAAGGGACAACCATGATCCTGCGCGTGCCGCTGACCAGCCTGTCAGAGGAGAACCAGCCATGAACAGCATCCTCTTTGTAGACGACAATCCTCACCTTTTAAGCGGACTGAAACGCGGCCTGCGCCCACTGCGGGAGCAGTGGGATATGCACTTTGTTACCAGCGGCGAGGACGCTCTGGCTTATCTGGCCACCCATCCGGTGGATGTTGTCATCAGCGACTATCGGATGCCGGGGCTGTCCGGCTTCGAGCTGCTGAGCAGAGTTCAAAAGGAATACCCGTCTGTTATCCGCATTATGCTTACCGGACAACCCGATCGGGACACTTACGACGAGTCAATCGGTGTTTGTCACTATTTCCTGTGGAAACCGCTGGAAACAGAAAAATTACTTCCGCTACTGGAGCGTCTGGCGGAATTGAACGGACTGCTTGAACATCCGGAACTGATCCGGCATCTGCGCGGCCTCACCAGTCTGCCAACCCTGCCAGCAGCCTACCAGCAGCTACTTCAGATTCTCAATGATCCTGAAGAAAACCGTTTGAAACTCGTCCGGCTGGTCGGGGGGGATGTCGCCCTGACCCTGCAGATTCTGAAAATGGTTAATTCTTCTTTCATCGGTCTGGTACGGGAAATAAAAACCTTGGATGAAGCGATACAGTATCTCGGTATCAATACCATTCGCAGCCTGGTTCTGGCCCAGCACATTTTTACCTTCCATGTCGCCGATACGGAAAGAGACCAGCTTCACCAACTGTGGATGCACAGTTGCACGACGGCGCGGCTTGCGGAAACCCTGATCCGTGAGCAGGGGTACAACGACCTGCAAGCCTACACCTCCTTTGCCGGGCTGTTGCATGACATTGGCAAACTGATCCTGATCCACTGTCTGCCTGAGCGCCATCGCGAAATCCATCAGCTCATCCACACGCAACAGCTCAGCACCACAGACGCGGAACAAAAGGTTCTTGGCACCACACATGCGGCCATCGGCGCCTATCTTGCCCAGCTCTGGGGCCTGCCTCATTCCATCGTAGAGGCTATCTACCTGCACCAGCAGCCTGAGGATTCTGTCGATGCCCTGCCACCCATGGCTGCAGCAGTCTGGCATGCCAACCGCCTCAGCCATGGAGACACAAGCGCCTCAGCTCGTGCCTACCAGCTGCTGCGACAGTGCCCGACAATCAGAACGCTTCTCGAAACCCTGGTTGAGGAGAACGCCCATGAATAGCCTGAATATTCTGTTTGTCGACGACGACGCAGTTCTTCTCAGTAGTCTGAAGCGGTTACTGGGAAGAATTGATCTGAACGCGAAAATCTGCTTTGCCAACAGCGCCTCAGATGCCCTGATTATCATGGAGGAAGCGCCAATTGACTTGATCGTTGCCGACATGTGCATGGCCCGAATGAATGGACATCAGCTATTACTCCTGGTCAAGGAGCGATATCCCTCAACAATCCGCGTCATGATGACCGGCAGCCCCGATTATGACATCTACCGAAACAGCATGGATGTCTGCCAGTATTTCCTGTTCAAACCCGTGCAGATATCAGCCCTACAGATTCTGCTGGAGATGGTAACGAACAAGGAAATGCCGATAAAATCAGATACAGACATCCCGTCAGAAACCGTCCGGGAAAAGATCGAAGGATTTAGCGGCGAAAAGCTTCTGCCCCCATCGGCGGGCACATCCAACACAACAACTATTCATTAAGGGAGATCGACATCTATGAAAACAGTCATCGCAACAGATAAAGCCCCAGCCGCCATTGGCCCTTATTCGCAAGGTATTAAGGCTGGCAATCTGATCTTCTTTTCAGGACAGATTCCGCTCAATCCTGCAACAGGAGAAATGGTTGGAGACGACATCGAGACCCAAACTCATCAGGTCATGCGTAACATGCAGGCCGCCCTGTCTGGGGCCAGTATTGGCTTTGACCAGGTTGTCAAAGCCACCATCTTTCTGCAGAACCTCAGCGACTTCGCCAAGGTCAACGAAATCTATGGTGAATACATGACGGATCCAGCTCCCGCTCGCGCCTGTGTGGAAGTGGCCGCTCTACCCAAAGGGGCTCTGATCGAAATTGAGTGGATTGCCTGTCTGGACTGATGGCACCGAAGTGCTGTCGGCGTCCTGTTGACATTTTATCTGGAGCGGAGAACTCGACCTGTTGGGCACTCCGCTCCGGCACTGACGAAGTGCGAATGTTGCCATGCAGAGGGCGTTGGTCCATTTTTTCGATCATAACCATTCGGGAACGGCCTGCTGAATAATTTTTCCGAATTTCGAGCAAACCACTCCCAAAACCACTCCCGTAGAAACTGTTTTTTTTCGTTTTTTGACAATCAGCAGCCAGTAACTTTAAGCTATGGGGTGTCGGCTATGGCCTGACCTGGATGACGCAGGAGCAGGTTATTGATCTGATTTCTGCTCTGATTTCTGATCTGATTTCTAATAGAACGCTGTTTCCCATGAACGGACCAGTGCTTGAGCAGTTTTGTAGGGCCTATCAATTTATAGACTGATAATCATAAAAACAGCTTGACTTTTTCCCACTACGGGAGATATCGTTCCCACTATGGGAAATGAAAACAAACACAATATCAGCCTAGGTGAGGCCCTATTTACTAAAACCCAGCGTCAGGTTTTAGGTATTCTTTTTGGGCAGCCGCAAAGAAGCTTTTACTCAAAAGAGATCGTTAACTCCGCCGGAGTAGGGATTGGCACCGTACACCGTGAACTTGAGAAACTTTCAGGGTGCGGTCTGCTTACAGTCAAAAGAATCGGCAACCAGAAGCACTATCAGGCCAATTCGGCGTCGCCTATTTTTGAAGAGCTACAGGGAATTGTTCGCAAAACATTCGGCCTGGCAGTTCCCTTGCGCCATGCCCTGGATGAGCATAAGGGCAAGATAGAACTTGCTTTTATCTACGGCTCCATAGCAAAAAACTCTGACACTTCAGTAAGTGACATTGATCTGATGTTGATCTCTGATCAGCTGACTTATCCTGATTTATTGATCAGCTTTTCTGCGCTGGAAGGTGAGTTAGGCCGACAGATCAACCCAACGATTTATACGAGTGAAGAATTCAGAGAGAAAATAACGTCGAAGAACAGTTTTGTTGTCCGGGTCATTGAGCAACCCAAAATCTTCTTGATAGGATCAGTAGATGACCTCCCAGCAGTTTAAAAATCTGGTTGACATTGGACAGATCAAGCTAGAGCCTGGGGATCAGAAAGAATTTGATGGGCTGCTCCATTCAGGGCATCTACGTCTAAAAGATTCCCGGATGGATGCTCTGTCGCTGGAGAGCCGCTTCGACTTGGCTTATAATGCGGCGCATGCTCTCTCACTAGCTGCCCTTCGCTGGCACGGCTACCGTTCTGAGAATCGGTATATTGTTTTTCAATGCCTCCAGCACACGATAGGAGTTGGCCCTGAAGTGTGGCGGATTTTAGCTCACTGCCACAAGATGCGAAACCAAGGAGAGTATGAAGGCCTCCTTGATATCAACGAACGTCTGGTGGTTGACCTGATTCATGCTGCCGAGGTGGTACAGGTTGAAGTCGATAAATTGGGAGCTATTTCATAGCAAAACAATGCAAGGATATAGTTGCTGCGTATTCCGGCGAAAGCGTCCAGTTGAACTGACGTGAAAGCGACCGCCATTCCGCTGTGAATGCGTCCAGC
The DNA here is from genome assembly GCA_016936455.1 of Desulfuromonadaceae bacterium. Taxonomy (GTDB): domain Bacteria; phylum Desulfobacterota; class Desulfuromonadia; order Desulfuromonadales; family Desulfuromonadaceae; genus Pseudodesulfuromonas. Next base: position 12 of record JAFGXV010000006.1, on the reverse strand, counting down.
GTTCCGGTGATT
>JAFGXV010000005.1 GCA_016936455.1 Desulfuromonadaceae bacterium | reverse complement strand
GCAGGGCAAAGATATTTACCTGATCGGTATCGACTTCGATTCCGCCGAGCGCAACATCAGCAGCTTTGCCTGGGAGAAGGCATAGCTACAGAGCTCTTTACCTGGTCCATTACCAGGTAGTTCCTCCATGTCAGGGCTTGTGTGCACACCGGCCCTTAGTCAGCTTTTTTGCTATGAAACGGGGCATCGCCTTTGCTGCATGCCGATTTATCCTGATTCGGGTTTTCTGTGACGGTGCGTTCTGAAATGCCAAAATGCGTGGTGGTGCTGGCTGCATACAGGGGGCAGCCATGGATTGGCGAGCAGCTGGATTCGATTTTGAACCAGAGTGGTATGGCTGTGCGCGTTGTCGTCAGCATCGATCCGTCTCCAGATGGCACCGAGGATGTGGTTCGACATTACGCCGCGCAGGATTCGAGAGTTACGCTGCTGCCGGTCGCAAAACGCTTTGGCTGCGCTGCCGGAAATTTTTACCATCTGTTGTGTGAGGTCGATCTTGGCGATGTGGACTGTCTGGCCTTTGCGGATCAGGATGATTTATGGTGCAGCGATAAGTTGCGTCGAGCCTGGAACAGGCTGGACCGCGGTTATGATGCCTATTCCTCCAATGTGAGGGCATTCTGGCCCGATGGCCGAAGTTGCTTGATTGAGAAAGCGCGTCCTCAACGTGCATACGACTATCTTTTCGAAGCGGCCGGCCCTGGCTGCACCTATGTCCTGTCACATCGGCTGGCCGAGTCGTTGCAACAGTTTGCTCGTCTGCATCGACAGGCACTGGACGAGGTTTATTTTCATGATTGGTTTTTTTATGCTTATGCGCGCTCGGCTGGTTTCAACTGGTATATTGACGCTGAACCCGGTCTGCTTTATCGTCAGCATCAGCACAATCAGCTCGGTGCGAATATCGGCTTGTATTGCGGATTGAAGCGGCTGGCAATGATGAGCTCTTGCCGCTATGGGCAGCAGGCCATGCGAATTTCCCGCCTGTGTCTGGATAGGCATCCGTCGTGTGACGATCATCAGGCGCTGATTCGGATCGCTGCCGGTGGCTGGACCGCACGCTGGTTTGTTTTGACGCACGTCGGATCTTGTCGGCGTGCCCGGCGAGATCGTCTGGTTCTGTTTATCTGTTGTTTGTTGGGATGGTTTTGAAAATGCGCAGCAAAAGGCTAACGTACTAATTTCTATAGGCTTCTTTTTTAATGGATACGGTCTTCTTAAAAAAAGTAGTGACTAAATTGTGCAGGCCCTGATTGAAATGTGATGAGTTATATTAGTCCTGAGCAGGCTGTTCTTGCCTGGTTGGATCGGTGCGAACCGAGTGTAGGCGCCTGCATCGTACGCAATTATATTTTTATGACAAGTTGTCGTAGCGATGATTTTGCGCTTGACGAAAACGAAGCTCTTCAATGGTTTCGCTACCAGCTGATTCAGGCAGATTTCCCACAACGCCGGCTCGCCCGGGTCCTCTGTGTTCGTGGTTTGTTTAGCTTTTTACTCAAATTGGCCACCCTTGATGTACGCGGCGAGAAATTGAGATCGATCCATTACGCCCATCAGCTTAAAGCGCACCAGAGCTGGCAACAGCTTTGTCAGGAGCAGCTTACGGATGAATGTCTGATGGATTGGCTGGAAGATCTCGAGGGGGAAGGATGAGAAGAGTCTTGGTCACCGGTGCTACGGGGCTGGTAGGGTCTGCTGTTGTGGCTGCACTTGTTCAACAGAATAAGATGATTGTTCGGGTGGCAGTTCATCGACCTGGATGTTTTTTCCCGCCATCATCCGAGGTTGTTGACGTTGGAAAACTGAGTTCCGGTACCGACTGGGAGACGGCCTTGCGGGGGGTGGATTGTGTCGTGCATTGCGCGGCCAAAACCTCAAGCGCGGGTGGATGCCAGGAGGAGTCGGTTGAATTGTTTCGCGCGGTGAATGTTGAAGCGAGCTTGAATCTGGCGCAGCAGGCTGCTGCTTTTGGTGTCCGTCGTTTCCTCTTTGTCAGCACAGCCAAAGTTCATGGTGAGCATTCCAGTCTGCACCACCCTTTTGATGAGCGGAGTGCTTTTGCTCCCCTGAGCGGGTATGCCCGGTCCAAAGTCGAAGCTGAGCAAGGACTCTGGCAGGTGGCGTCTACAACGGGTTTGGAACTGGTCGTTGTTCGCCCTCCTCTTGTCTATGGCAAGGGCGCTGGTGGCAATCTTCAGCGTCTGTTCAGATGGCTTGACACGGGTATCCCTCTCCCCATGGGGAGCGTTCATAATCGACGCAGTCTTGTTGGTTTGGACAATCTTGTTGATTTCCTGGTTCTTTGTCTTGATCATCCCGCGGCAGCTGGTCAAACGTTTTTGGTGTCTGATGGCGAAGACCTGTCGCTGCCAGGTCTGTTGCGCCGGATAGGGAAGATCAAGGGGGCACCTGTCCGGTTGTTTCCCGTTCCCGTCAGGATGCTGGAGAAAGGAGCCTCGTTGTTGGGGCGACAGGCTATGGCAACCCGGTTGCTGTGTTCCTTTCAGGTTGACACTGGAAAGGCTCGAACTTTGCTGCATTGGACTCCTCCTTTGTCTGTTGAAGATGGTCTTAAGCAGTGTTTCAGTGTGCCGACCCAGGATCAAGACAGACGATTGATACGGGTGCTGGATGCGGTTTTTTCAGCCCTGGGTCTGATTTTGGGCTCTCCCCTGTTGCTGGTACTGACATTGTTGGGCACGCTGGATACCGGTTCGCCTATTTTGCGCCAGAAGCGAATGGGGCGTGGGCAGACGGTCTTCACCCTGTATAAATTCCGCACGATGAAATGCAATACGCCGACAGTTGGCACGCATTTGGTTGATGCCGCAGCGATTACGAGGTTTGGCCGGCTGTTACGTAAAACGAAATTGGACGAACTGCCCCAGTTGTGGAATGTTTTGAAAGGGGAGATGAGCCTGGTTGGGCCCCGTCCCTGCTTGCCAACCCAGCTGGAACTGATTCATGAGCGAGAGCTTCTCGGTGTTTTTTCAGTTCGCCCAGGAGTGACCGGCTTGGCCCAGATTCAGGGTGTTGACATGTCAACTCCGAAACGTCTGGCGGAGGTGGATGCGAAAATGATCCATAAGCAAAGCCTTTTAATGTACTTCTCGTGTATTATTCAGACTGCTGTGGGTGCTGGATCCGGGGATTGTGTGGTACGCTGATCGAAAAACATACACGACAAAATAAAGAATAAAATACAAATGCCTGGATCTTCAATCGATCGTCTTCTAGAAAGACGTTTGCCACTCAATATTGCGCTTAATGCCGCTATTGTTGTCTTGAGTTTGCTACTTGCCTTACTTGTACGCAACGAATTTGTTTTTTCTGAATTCGTCGTACAGCTTTTTTATCGTTTGTTGCCTGCCGTCATTGTTATTAAGCTGCTGGTTTTCTGGTACTATGGCCTATTCCGTGGATGGTGGAGGTATGTGTGTATTGATGATCTTATTGTTATCCTGAAGGCGAATCTGCTGTCTTCGGCTGCGGTAGTCGTTTACGTCGCATTTGTTTACCGCCTTGAAAGCATTCCTCGCAGCGTCTTGCTCCTGGATGGTTTGTTTTGCTTTTTACTTGTTTCGGGTCTTCGATTTTTTATCCGAGTATGGCGTGAAAATTACTATCCCATGCGTTTTGATCGTTCCGATAAAGTAAACATTTTGATTGTTGGGGCTGGACATGCTGGGCAGATGATTGCACGGGAACTGCGCCAGAACCGTAAATTGAAGTTTGAGGCAGTCGGTTTTGTCGATGATGATCGACGCAAAAAGCATCAAAAATTTCATGGATTATCGGTGTTTGGAGGATGTGAGGATATTCCGGCGATATGTCGAAAGAAGCTGGTAAAAGAAGTCGTGATCGCTATCCCGTCGTTAACCGGAAAGCAAATGAGCCGAATTGTACAATTCTGTCACCGGGCTGATGTGCCATTCAAAACATTGCCCGGCGTCGGGGCTCTGCTTGATGGATCGGTGTCGGTGCGATTGCTTAAGGATGTGTCGCTGGAAGACCTGCTTGGCAGAGCTCCGATTCGACTCGACAGCCAAGCTATCAGCGATTATCTGAAAGGAAAGCGTGTGTTGGTTACCGGAGCTGGTGGCAGTATCGGCAGCGAGTTGTGCCGTCAAATCGCCCGTTATTCTCCGGCAAAACTGATTTTGTTTGAAAATGCAGAAACCGCTCTGTTTTCAATTGAACAGGAGCTCCTGGATCGCTGGCCTGATTTGTCGATTTTTCCCATTGTTGGCGATATCCGCTATCGTGCTCGGGTGGAGGCTATTTTTGGTGAATTCATGCCCCAGGTTGTTTTTCATGCGGCTGCGTACAAGCATGTACCCATGATGGAATTTAATCCTGCGGAAGCGGTGAATAATAATCTTCGTGGTACGCAGATCGTGGCTCAAGCTGCCGATGTATTCAATGTCGAACGGTTTGTGATGGTTTCGACTGATAAGGCGGTCAACCCAAGCAGTGTAATGGGCGCAAGTAAGCGCGCGGCCGAGAAAGTTGTGCAGGCCTTGGCGCGACAAAGCAGGACCCGTTTTGTGACTGTGCGTTTCGGGAATGTGCTGGGCAGCAATGGCAGCGTGATCCCGACGTTTAAGGAACAAATCCGGTCTGGAGGACCCGTTACGGTAACCCATAAAGACATTACCCGCTTTTTCATGACGATACCTGAGGCTTCGCAGCTGGTATTGCAAGCCGGTAGCATGGGGCAGGGTGGGGAGATTTTCCTGTTGGATATGGGGGCGCCGGTAAAAATTCTTCATCTTGCGGAGGAATTGATTCGTTTGATGGGAAAAATACCTTATCAAGATATTCAGATAGAATTTACCGGGCTGCGCCCAGGCGAAAAACTTTATGAAGAACTGTTGCTGGCAGAAGAAGAGGTCAAACCAACCAATCATGAGAAAATTTGTGTAGCATCATCGGCGGTCGAAAATGAGAAGGAATTGCATCAATTGGTGGAGTCTCTTTTGTCGGCCGCAAGGAGTTTGGATCTGGCAGCCGTTTTGAGCCGATTAAGGGAAATTGTCCCGGAGTATCATCCTGCGGAACATTCATCCGCCGAAAAGATACTTAAAGTTTCCAGACGCCTGAATACGGACTAAGTAAGTAAGGTTGGTGAGTGTTCAGCCGCGTCGGAATGTGTGATTTTTTAAAGCAGACGGGGAATTGTTGATGCAAAGTATGACCGGTTATGGCAAGGGAAGCTGTATCGGGGATGATGCCCAGTACAGTGTGGAAATTAAAACCGTCAATCATCGCTATGCCGATGTGACGATCAAGCTGCCGCGTGTACTGCTGTTTCTGGAGTCCGAAGTCAAGTCGAGAGTGAATCATCGGCTGGCGCGGGGCAAAATTGATGTCTATGTCAACCGTGAAGCGACGGGTCAGGCTGCCCAGGAGCCGGTTCTCAATGAAGCGCTGGCGGATGCCTATATGCGGCTGTATAAGGATGTCGCCGAGCGGTATCAGCTGACGGCGGAAGTTCCATTGCCTCTGCTGCTCGGGCAGAAGGATGTGGTGGCCTTACAGGAAGTCGATCTGGATGAAGAGGTGGCCCGTCGGCAGCTGTTTGGCGCCTTGGATCTGGCGATTGATGCGGCGCAAAAAATGCGGGCGGTCGAGGGAGATGCGTTACAGACGGATATCGAGGAGCGTTTGCAGAATATGGAGAGTCTGCTGGCCATTATCGAAGGCCGTACCGCTGTGGTGGTGATGGAGTGGCAGGCTAAGCTACGCGGCCGCATCGAGCGCTTGATGGGGGACGTCGACTGTGACCCGCAGCGTCTGGCTCAGGAGTTGGCGCTGTTCGCCGACCGCTGTGATATCAGTGAAGAAGTCGTGCGCTTTAAAAGCCATCTGGTGCAGTTTCGTCAGCTTTTCAGTTCGAAGGAGCCGGTCGGGCGCCAGATGGATTTCCTGATCCAGGAACTCAATCGGGAAACCAATACCATGGGCTCGAAATCCAATGATGCTGAGTTGACCCGGCAGGTGGTCAGCATCAAGGCGGAACTGGAGAAGGTGCGCGAGCAGGTGCAGAATGTTGAATGAGGATAAACGGCAGGAAATGGCCGCTGTGCGTGAAGGGATCCTGCTGGTGGTCTCTGCGCCGTCCGGGGCCGGAAAAACAACCCTGTGCCGCCGATTGATTGACATTTTTCCCGATTTGTACCATTCTGTCTCGTTCACAACCCGACCAAGGCGTGAAGGGGAGCAGGACGGGGTGGATTATCATTTCGTTGACGTGGCCGCTTTTTGCCAGATGATTGAGCAGAATGCTTTTGTCGAATGGGCACAGGTTCACGACAACTATTATGGGACGGCCCGTCAGACCCTGGACGAGGCTCGGCAGTCCGGGCGTGACCTGCTGCTGGAGATTGATGTTCAGGGTGCGGCTCAGTTGAAAAAACAGCAGGTGACGGGGGCTTATGTGTTTATCGCGCCACCGTCTCTGACTGAGTTGGAAAAACGCCTGCGCCTGCGTAATACGGACAGCGACGAGGTGATCCGCAGGCGGATTGCCAATGCGCGCGGAGAGCTGGAACAGGCGGCGTGGTACGATTATCTGATTGTTAATGATCATCTTGAGGAGGCGGCTCTGGCCCTGCAGGGCATTGTCCGCGCCCAACGCTGCCGCACGTCGCTGGTGTTGTCCCGGCATCAGGCGGCCTGGCTGACCCGTTGAAATAATTCATATCCTGTTGAGGAGAAGAGTAAAATGGCTCGTGTAACCGTAGAAGATTGTCTCGAAGTAATTTCAAACCGTTTCCTGCTGGCCATGGTGGCGGCCAAGCGCGCCAAGCAGCTGTATCGTGGTGCGGCTCCCCTGGTCGAAAATGTTTCCGGCAACAAGAAGGTCGTGCAGGCCCTGCGTGAAATCGCTGCCGGCAAAATTGAAATTGAGGGGCAGGATAAATACAAGGCCTGACGGCTCCTCGTTCTGAAAGGCGTTAAGTATTCAGAATATCCCACCTCTGTTTATCTCGAGTGCCGGAGCTTCGTTCTGGCACCTCAATTTTTTCTGTCCGGAGAGGATGTGACGTGAGCGTGACAACCCTCGATGAGTTTGTTGAAGCCGTAACAGCCTACTTCCCTGAAGGTAACCTGGATCTTTTACGCCGGGCCTGGCATTTCAGCGAAAAGATCCACAAGGGCCACTTCCGCCCCTGTGGCGAAGATGCCTTCAGCCACCCACGCACTGTTGCGGCAACGCTGGTGCGTCTGAAAATGGATGTTCCGTCTATCGCGGCAGCCCTGGTTCATGACGTGCTGGAGCGCAAGCTGGCGACGGCAGACGAACTGGAGCGTGAGCTGGGCATCCAGATTCTACAGCTGGTCGAAGGTCTGACCAAGATCAACACCATTATCTATCACAAGGCTGAGGATCGACAGACGGAGAGTTTTCGCAAGATGCTGTTGGCGATTGCTCGTGACATCCGTATCATCCTGCTCAAACTGGCGGATCGCCTGCACAATATGCAGACACTGGACTGTCTGCCTCAGCAGACGCAGCTAGTGATGGCGCGTGAAACGATGGAGGTCTATGCACCGCTGGCCAATCGTATGGGGATCAGCTGGCTGAAAAGCCAGCTTGAGGACCTGTGCTTTAAGCACCTCTATCCTGCTGAATATGCAGAACTCAGTCGCCAGGTGCGGGCATTCAAGACCGACGCCAGTGACCAGTATGTTCAGAGCGTCAAGGAACAGATTCTGCAGAAACTCAAGCTTCAGGGCATCGAAGGGAATGTTTCCGGGCGCTCCAAGCATCTCTACTCCATCTATCGTAAGCTGCAACGTCAGAAGATCGAGTTGGATCAGCTCTATGATCTGATTGCGTTTCGCATCATTGTTCCTTCTCTACGGGAGTGCTATGCCGCGTTGGGCATTATCCACGCCGAGTGGAAGCCGATTTCCGGTCGCTTTAAAGACTATATCGCCATGCCCAAGTCCAACATGTATCAGTCGTTGCACACGTCTGTGATTGGACCCTATGGCAAACGCATGGAAGTCCAGATTCGCACTGAAGAAATGCATCGCATTGCGGAAGAGGGCATTGCCGCCCACTGGATGTACAAGGAGGGACGTTTTTCGGCGTCGGGTAAGGATGACGGACATCTCGGCTGGCTGCGGCAGATGGTCGAGTGGCAGCGGGAGGTGGATGCTTCGCGCGAAGTTCAGGTCGACCCGCATGTCGATCTGTTTCCGGAAGAAGTCTATGTTTTTACGCCACAGGGTCACGTGCGTGAATTGCCGAAGAATGCCTGTCCCATCGATTTTGCCTATGCCATTCATGGCGATATCGGCCATCGCTGCGTTGGCGCCAAGGTCAATGGCAAGCTGGTTTCTCTGAAAACCCCCCTGCATAACGGCGATGTGGTCGAAGTGCTGACATCGCCTAACCAGACTCCGAGTAAAGACTGGCTGAAGCTGGTTAAAACGTCGAAAGCGCGCAACCGTATCCGCCACTGGGTGAAAACGCAGGAGCACGAGAAGAGCGTCGAGCTTGGCCGGGAGATGCTTGAAAAAGAACTGCGCAAATACAAGATGAGCCTCAATAAAATGCTCGGTGAGCCGGTTATGGGTGAGGCTGCGGGTGATCTTGGTTTCAAGGGCGTTGAAGATCTGCTGGCATCTGTGGGTTACGGCAAGCTTTCAGCCGGACAGATCTGTACCCGGATTGTTCCAGAGGACAAGCTGCGTGCGGCGCGGCCGAAGCTGCCCGGAATCAGCAAGGTCGGCAAGGTGCTCAACAAGATGCGCCGCAAGCCTTCCGGAAGTGCGATCAAAATTCAGGGGATCGACGATGTGCTGGTGCGCTATGCCAAATGCTGTAATCCGCTGCCAGGCGATGAGATCATCGGTTTTATTACCCGCGGCCATGGGATTACGATCCACACCGCAGATTGCCCCCATCTGCTGGAGAGCGATCCGCAGCGTCGGGTTGAAGTTGAGTGGGACCGGAACACCAAAACCACGCGGACGGTCAAGATTCAGGTTCTCTGCCATGATGTCAAAGGGGTGCTGGCCGAGATCACGACGGCGATTACCCAATGTGAAGCCAATATCGTTGGTGCGCGCGTTCACTCTGAAGGCCGCAAGGCGTTTAACGAGTTTGATCTCAGTGTCGAAAATGTCGAGCAGTTGCAGCAGGTCATGGCAGCCATTCGTAAAATCAAGGGTGTCTATCGGGTAGAGCGCATCCGTGATCGCCATGCGGAATGATCAAAGCAGGGCAGGTTTTTAAAATATAAAAATAAAAAGGAGAGGGGCATTTGCCTCTCTCCTTTTTTTGACTGATTTACATGCACAGGGCCACAAGACCCGTCTGACTTTGTCGGGATTAACCCTTCTGGATTGCCCCGGAGCGGATGCAGCGGGTGCAGACCTTCATGGTTTTAACCGCGCCATCATGAATCGCCCGAACCTTCTGCAGGTTGGGATACCATACTTTGCGGGTTTTATTATGTGCATGGCTGACATTGTTGCCGGTAGTCGGTTTTTTTCCACAAATTTCACATGTTCTGGACATTGCCTTAGACCTCCTGGATATTTGGAACGCGTATTGATAGCATGATTGATAACGTGAGGCAAGTTATTTCTCGGAAATTTTCAGCTGTTCAATTTCCTCTTCATTGACAATTTGAAGCCCTTTTTTGACCAGCAGGGCGCAGGCAACACCACGGCCCGAAATGAGCTGTGAACCAAGGTAAATCTGGCGACTGCCACAGGATGGACTGCGTTCTTTGAGGATCGCCAGTTCACAGTTGCATTCGCGCGCGATGGCCAGCGTTGCCTGGGCGCCAAGGATAAAAGGCTGATTGCGTTCTTCGCCCTGTTCATTCACCAATAGCCCCGTTCCCTCGAGCACCGCCTCCCCATCACCCTGGCTGAAGAAGGTTTTGGGTCGTGGTGTTGGCAGGCCACCAAGCTGTTCGGGGCAGACCGGGATCGGAATCAGCTGGTGGCGTCGTAGAAAATCACGTACCCGCTGGTTTTCCTTGGGCACACCGCTGTAGCGGGTCGGCAGTCCGAGCAGGCAAGCGCTGACCAGAACCGCCCGGGAGCGGGTGATTTGACTCTCTGATATGGGAGCGTTCATGACAGGCTGGACGAAAAGATCGGTGGGTTGATAAGGGCCTGCGATGGGGTATCAGGTTGGCTGAGGACTTTTACCCGCCGACCCTCGATTTTCAGCTGCCCCTGCGCAAAGAGTTCGATCGCATAGGGATAGATGCGGTGTTCCTGCTCCAGAATGCGCGCCGAGAGGCTGTCTTCGGTGTCGTCATCCAAAACGGGGACTACGGCCTGAACGATGATGGGTCCGGTGTCCACACCACCGTCAACGAAGTGGACGGTGCAACCGGCAAAACGGGCGCCATAGTCGAGGGCTTTTTTCTGCACGTGCAGGCCGGGGAAAGACGGCAATAGTGCCGGATGGATATTCATGATGCGACCGGGAAAAGCATCGAGAAAGGCTTTGCCGATGATACGCATGAAGCCGGCCAGCACCACCAGTTCGACGCCATCCTGCTGCAGCTGGCCGACAACGGCCTGATCAAAATCTTCACGCCGCTCGAAATCGCGGTGATTGATGCAGCAGTGGGACAGCCCGGCCTTTTCGGCCCGCTGAAGAGCCCCGGCGTCAGGGTTGTTGCACAGCACCCGAACAATCCGGCCGTGGATTTTTCCCGCAGCGCAGGCATCAATGATCGATTGCAGGTTGGTCCCGCCACCGGAGGCCAGCACCCCGATCCGCAGTTTCTCAACCCGGTTACCGTTGATCATTTATCCCACCAGCTCGACATAGGGATGGTCAGCTTCGCTCTTGCCGATTTCACCGATCAGCCACGCCTTTTCATGCAGTCCGGAGAGGCGCAGCAGGATCTCTTCCTGCTGAGATTCAGGAACGACCAGTACCATGCCGAGACCGTTGTTAAAGGTGCGGTGCATTTCCATTTCTTCGATATCGGCAGCCTCTCGCAGGATGTCGAAAATAACGGGGCGTTGCCAGCTGTTCTTCTCAATGTGCGCAACGCAGTGGCGCGGCAGGACGCGCGGAATGTTCTCCAGCAGGCCGCCACCGGTAATGTGAGCCATGGCTTTGACGTTGAAATCACGAATCAGATTGAGGATGGTTTTGACATAAATGCGTGTCGGCGTCAGCAGTTCCAAACCGATCGGCTGGCTCAGGCCATCAACCTGATCGTGGACGCTCAGACCCATGTGCTCAAAAAAGACCTTGCGTGCCAGTGAAAAGCCATTGGAATGGAGGCCGCTGGAGGCGATGCCGATGATTTTGTCGCCGACGGTGACGGACGAGCCGTCGATGATGGCATCATTGTCTACCGCACCCACCGTGAAGCCTGCAAGATCGTATTCCCCTTCTTTATAGAACCCGGGCATTTCAGCGGTTTCGCCACCGATCAGCGCACAGCCGGCCTGCTTGCAGCCATCGGCAATGCCTTTGATGATCTGTGCTGCCTTCTCCGGGGACAGTTTGCCCGTGGCCAGGTAGTCGAGGAAAAACAACGGCTCGGCACCTTGGACAATGATATCGTTGACGCACATGGCAACGAGATCGATGCCGACAGTATCATGCTTGTCCAGATCAAAGGCCAGTTTCAGTTTGGTGCCCACGCCATCGGTTGAGGAAACCAGGGTCGGCTTCTTGTATTTGTCCGCGTGAAAAGAAAACAGACCGCCGAATCCGCCGATGTCTGCCAGAACCTCTGGGCGTGATGTGGCCTTGACCATCGGCTTGATCATTTCAACCAGACGGTTTCCGGCGTCGATATCCACACCGGCATCTTTATAGGTAATCTTTTTCTCCACGGCATGACTCCTTGTGACAAAGTGGCGACAAGTAATAAATCATGGATTGCTGGATGTCAACGCCTATCTCCGGCACCGTTACTGGGCAGAAACGCTTAACCGCTTTTTTTCTTTACGGTTTACAGGCATAAAGCCCTGACATACTATGACAGCTGCAAAAGCAGTTGCCAGGGTGTCGGGCTGTCTCGGTTGTGCGGGACAATGCTGTCAGTTTAGCGCAGTGGTCGCTGTTTGTCAGGATGTTAATGGATGAAATATGATCAATCGATAACGGCACCGCAGGAGCTTGCCCAGGGGCAAACATCTGACACCCTGTGGACGATTCGTCCCATGCAGAACTCTGATCTGCCCCAGGTTCTGGCGATCGAGCGCAGCAGTTATCCCGAGCCTTGGAACGAAGAGCTGTTTCACCACGAACTGTCACTGACGAACAGTCATCTGCTGGTTGGCTGTGCGGCGCAGGAGATTGCTGGTTATCTGTGCTTTTGGGACCTCGGGTGCGAAGTTGAGATTCATAATATCGCCACCGCGCCATCCATGCGGCGTCGTGGCGTTGGGCAACGCCTGTTGTCCTATCTGGACGAGTGGATGGCCCGACGCGGCATTTCCGATGTTTTTCTCGAGGTGCGTTGTGGCAATGAGGCGGCGATTCGGCTGTATCAGCGTTACGGTTTCAGCGTGACCGGCCAGCGACGTCGTTATTACAGTGATGGTGAAGACGCCCTGCTGATGGGACGTCATCGTGAAAGCAGCGGACCGAGTCGTCCGTTGAATGAGGCAAAAGGATCATGAACGATCTTCAGACCAGTGTTCTCTATAATCGTGAAATTGCGCCGGGATACTATCGGCTCGGTTTGCTGGCCCCGGGTTATCCCGAGCAGGCTGTGCCCGGGCAATTCGTCATGGTACAGATTCAGTCCCAGAACGATCCTTTGCTGCGTCGTCCCTTCGGCATTTTTAATGTCGGCACCCTGCCGCCACTGTGCAGCGGTCTGCCGGAGCGCGACTACGTAGAGCTGGTCTACAAGGTGGTCGGCCGGGGAACGCGTCTGATGTCGGCCCTGCAGGAGGGGGATGCGGTCCGACTTCTCGGACCCTTGGGGCAGGGATTTGACTGCAATACCACGGCTGGACCTCCGTTGCTGGTGGGTGGAGGGATCGGGGTCGTGCCGCTGTTCATGCTGGCCTGCAATCTGGTGAAGCAGACGCAGCCGGTCCGGTTACTGATGGGTGGGCGTCGTTGTGACGATGTGCTGGCGGTGACGGAATTCGAGCGGCTGGGCGTGGAAACCTATGTCGCTACGGATGACGGCAGCCTCGGCGAGCAGGGGCTGGTTACCCAGGTGCTGGAACGCAAATTGAAAAAATATCCCACGGCCCGGGTCTATGCCTGCGGACCCATGCCGATGCTCAAGGCGGTTCACGACATCTGCGTACGGCACGAGGTTGCGTTGCAGGTTTCACTTGAGGCGCTTATGGCCTGTGGCATTGGCGCCTGCCTCGGTTGCGTGGTGCCCGGCCGCAGACATCGCTCTGACCAACCGGATTATCGCTGCACCTGCAAGCAGGGTCCTGTTTTTGATGCCCGCGATCTGTCCTGGGAGGTGGATCATGACTGAATTGGTGAGTCGTCCATCCCTTGCGGTGGAACTGGCCGGGATGCATCTGCGCAACCCGGTCATGCCGGCATCGGGGACCTTTGGCTATGGCCAGGAATTTACGCCTTATCTTGACCTGGAGGGGATCGGCGCCCTTGTCACCAAGGGCGTTTCGTTGCATCCCAAGGCGGGAAACCCAACGCCGCGGATTGCCGAGACCTCGGCCGGAATGCTCAATGCGATTGGGCTGCAGAATGTCGGAATCGAGGCCTTTGTCCGCGACAAGGTGCCTTTTCTGGAACGCATCAACACCCCGGTGGTGGTCAATTTTTTTGGCAACACCCTGGACGAGTACGAGCAGGTGGCCGCACGGTTGAGTGATGTCTCCGTTGTTCGTGCGGTGGAGCTGAATATTTCCTGCCCCAACGTCAAGCAGGGGGGGATTGTTTTTGGGACGGATCCCGTCGCCGCGGCACAGGTCGTCGAGCGCGTGCGGCGTCAGCTGAAGATTCCCCTCATTGTCAAACTGACGCCCAACGTGACCGACATCCGGGTGATGGCGCGGGCGGTTGAGGAGGCTGGCGCCGATGTGATCAGCTGCATCAATACCCTGACGGGCATGGCGGTCGATCTGAAACGCAAGCGCCTGCATCTGGCCAACGGGACGGGGGGGCTGTCTGGCCCGGCCATCAAGCCTGTCGCCCTGCGTCTGGTTTATCAGGTCGTGCGCAGCGTGTCGATTCCCGTTATCGGTATCGGTGGCATCATGACGGCCGAAGATGCGCTGGAGTTTTTGCTGGTTGGTGCCAGGGCGGTCCAGGTTGGAACCGCCAACCTGGTGCGGCCGGGCATTATGGCGGAAATCGTTGCCGGGATCGAGACCTACTGCCAACATCAGGGCATTGCCGACATCAATGACTGGATCGGAAGCCTGAACGAGGAGTGAAGGGGCACTCAGCCGGGTTGCACGGTTGGCGAGCCGGATCCTCTGTGTGCCGAGTTTTTATGGATATCATTACCACGCACATCAATGCCGATTTTGACTGCCTTGGTTCCATGGTGGCGGCTCAGCTGCTCTACCCCGAAGCGCTGGCTGTTTTTGCCGGAGCCCGTGAGCCGGCCGTGCGTGATTTCCTGGAACAGAATCCTGTCAGCGGTTTGCGGCTTGGCCGGATAAAAGAGGTTGATCTGGATCAGGTGCGACGCCTGATTCTGGTCGACGTCAACAGTGGCGAACGCATTGGCCCGTTTTCTGAGCTGATTGAACGGGAGGATGTAGAGCTGCACATCTTTGATCACCATCCCCTGCCACCGGGGTGCCAGGCCGATGTCGTGGTCGTCGAGCGCGTCGGTGCCACGGTCACTTTGATGGTGCGCCAGCTCAAGCAGCGTGGCCTGATTCCCGATGCGTCTCAGGCCACGGTCATGATGCTCGGACTCTATGAGGATACGGGCAACCTGCTGTTCCCTTCAACGACGGGAGAGGATTTCGCCGCCGCGGCCTGGCTGCTGGCGTGCGGTGCCGATCTGAATCTGGTGGCCGACTCTCTCAGCCGCGAACTGTCATCGCTTCAGGTTGAGGTCTTACACCAGCTGTTACAGTCCCGCACCATGCTGACCGTCAACGGGATCGAGGTGTGTCTGGCCCAGGCCTCGGTCGATCGCTACGTCGGCGATCTGGCGGTGCTGGCGCACAAGATCCGTGATATGGAAAACCTTGACGCCTTGATTATTGCTGTGCGGCTCGAGGACCGGGTTTTTCTCGTGGCGCGCTCGCGTCTGCCCGAGGTCCATGTGGGGCGGGTTCTGGCGGAGCTGGGTGGCGGAGGCCATGCGACGGCGGCTTCGGCGACGGTGCGTGAACAGACTCTGGTTCAGATCATGGAGCAGTTGCCCTCCATTTTGTTGCGCCATGTTCGGCCCCAGTGGCAGGCCCAGCACCTGATGACCGCACCGGTGCGGACGATTGACGTGGACGCGCCGCTGAGACAGGCCAGCGCTTTGCTGACCCGCTACACGATCAATGCCCTGGCGGTGTTGGAGCAGGGCACACTGGTCGGCCTGGTCACACGGCAGACGGTCGAACGCGCGTTGCATCATGGGTTGGGGGAGATCGCGGTGCGCGAGTACATGTCCATGGAGTTCGGGATTGTTTCTCCGCGGGCACCCTTGGCCGAAGTCCAGGAGATCATTGTCGGCCAGCGGCAGCGCTTCGTGCCTGTTGTTGAGGGCGAGAAACTGGTGGGGGTTATTACCCGCACCGATCTTTTGCGCCATTTGGTCTCTGGCGGACGATCCCTTTGTCAGCCCCAGCCCGGCATGCCCGGCAGTGACGGCATCAGCCTTGAGCGTCGCCAGGTTTTGCGCCTGATGGAAACCCGCCTGCCGCGTCGGGTGCGTCAGCTGTTCGGCGATCTGTCGCAGGTTGCTGAGGCATTCGGGATACGCATCTACGCGGTGGGCGGTTCGGTGCGCGATCTGGTGCTGAACAAGCCCAACCTGGACGTGGATGTCGTGGTGGAGGGCAATGCCATCCGTTTTGCTCACGAACTGGAACAGCGCTTTGACTGCCGGGTGCGGGCTCATGAAAAGTTCGTCACTGCGGTGGTGATTTTTGCCGATGGTTTCAAGTTGGATCTGGCCTCGACGCGCACTGAATACTACCTGGAGCCGGGTGCGCTGCCGACGGTGGAGGAAGCGTCGCTGAAACTGGATCTCTACCGGCGCGATTTTACCATCAACACCCTGGCCCTGTCGTTGAATCAGGACAGTTATGGAGAATTGATCGACTACTTTGGTGCCCAGCGAGACTTGCGCGACGGAGCGATCCGTGTGTTGCACAATCTGAGTTTTGTCGAGGATCCGACGCGGATTCTGCGGGCCGTTCGCTTTGAGCAGCGATTGGGATTCAGTCTTGGCCTGCACACCGAGCATCTGTTGCGCAGTGCTGTCGCCATGGATTTTCTGGACCGGATCGGCCCGTTGCGGCTATTCAATGAGCTGACGATCCTGCTCAATGAGGCGGTGCCGTGGAAAGGGGTGCAGCGTCTGCAGGAACTGGGGGTGCTGGCAAAGATCAGTCCGTTGCTGATTGCTGATGCGGAAACGGCGCGCCAGTTTCAGCAGGCCGGGCGCGCTATCGGCTGGTATGAATTGCTCTATACCGGAGAAAAATTTGACGCCTGGGTGGTTTATCTGCTGTGTTTGTTTTCAGCCTTGAAACCATCGTCGGTCGAAGAGATTTGTGATAAGCTGACGATTCCGCAGCGCTGGCGGAACCTTCTCGTCGATGAGCGGCAGCAGGCCTGGAGTCTGTTCAATCAGCTGGAACGTCAGCATAAGACCCTTTCCCGATTGCCTGATAGCCAGCTGGCTGAGCAGCTTGGTGGTGTTGGAACCGAGTTGCTGTTGTATGGCATGGCTCGCACCCATCATGAATCGGTGCGACTGAAATTTTCCCACTATGTGACGGCTGTGCGGGAAACGAAGCCTTTGCTGAGTGGAAAAGATCTGTTGAAGATGGGGTGCTGTCCTGGGCCGAAGCTGGGGTATCTGTTGCGGCAATTGCGTGCCGCCCGCCTGGATGGCCTGATACAGACCCGTGATGACGAAATCGCCCTGGTTGATCGCCTGCGACAGCAGCAGGAGACAGCGGGCACAAACTCTGTCGATTAAGCGAATGGAATCATTTTTTTTAAAAGTCTCCATCATGCTGCTGCCGGCGTTGTTGGCCGTCACCGTTCATGAACTGGCTCACGGCTATACGGCCGATCGTTTGGGGGATCCGACCGCCCGGTTGCTGAACCGTCTGACCCTCAATCCGCTGCGCCATCTTGATCTGTTCGGCACACTGGCCGTGTTGCTGGTCGGATTCGGCTGGGCCAAACCGGTGCCGGTGAATCCATCGAATCTGCGCAACCCCCATCGTCACATGCTCTGGGTTGCGTTGTCCGGCCCGTCAGCCAATCTGTTGCTGGCGCTGGTGTCCGCTCTGTTGTTGCGGGTTGCGGGCTGGCTGGGGCCGGTGGCCGTTCTGGGCTTTATTGTGCGCCCCATGGTGCTGATGGCCGCGTTCAGTCTTTATATCAATGTCATTCTCGCTGTGATCAATATGGTGCCGGTCCCTCCCCTGGATGGCGGACGAGTGCTGGCCGCGCTGTTGCCTTCGCGTTGGGCGAAGCGGCTGCTGAAATTGGAGCCGTTTGGTTTTTTTCTGGTTCTGGGACTGATTCTTTTTACCCGGACCTGGTCGGTTGTGATCGCTCCTCTGGTTTTATCCGTTGTTTCTTTTCTGGCCGGAAGTTACACGCCGGTTGTTCAGGAAGTTATCCATTTTCTGTTCAGTCGCTGATGGGGCCTGCTTTTTAATAAAGCGGCACAGGGCGGGGGATGTGCCATCGTGTCCTATCGCATCAAACTGGAGCAGTTTGAGGGGCCACTCGATCTGCTGCTGCATCTGGTGGTCAAAAGCGAGATGGATATTTACGATATTCAGATCGCTCAGATTACGGCGCAGTATCTGGACTATCTGTCGCTGATGAAAGCTCACCAGCTGGATGTGGCCGGTGAGTTTCTGGTGATGGCGGCGACGTTGCTCCATATCAAATCGCGGACTCTGCTCCCGGCCAGTCCGCGTGATGAGGAAAACGACGAAGGCGTTGATCCGCGGGCTGAACTGGTGCAGCGTCTGCTGGAATATCGCCGTTACAAAGAAGGTGCGGAAAAACTGGAAGCCTATCCCCAGCTCAATCGGGATGTTTTTATTCGACCTGAGCAGTCGATGCAGGAGGAGGGCCCGTCCGAGGCGGTGCCGGCTGACCTGAACGACAGTCCGGTCAGCCTGTTTGAGCTGGTTGAAGCGCTGCGGCGTGTTTTGCAGGATAAACCTCCGCCTGCACCCCATACGATTATTTCATCGCCCTGGTCGGTGGAGCAGGGGATGCGCCTGTTGCGGCGGCGTCTGAATGGTGAAGAGTATGTGTCCTTTGAACAGTGCTTTTCAGGTGTTACGGGGCGCAGTGAGGTGATTGTCGTTTTTATTGCCATGCTGGAACTGGTCAAGCTCGGCCAGCTCCGTCTGGTGCAGCTGAACCCGCAGGGTACCATCTACCTGTATCCGCAGCCGGAGCTCCACTCCGATCGCTGCGTCGCTGCCCTGGCGCCTCATTCCTGTGAGGAATTGTGATGCCCGATCTCAAGGCACGTATTGAGGCCTTATTGTTTGCCAGCGATCAACCCTTGCGTTTTGACCGGCTGCTCAGTCTCCTCGAAGCCGATACAGAATCGCTGCGCAACGCATTGCAGCAGTTGCAGCATGAATATTATCACCCTGGGCGCGGGATTGTTCTGCAGGAGGTTGCCGGGGGGTTCCAGTTGCGTACACGCCCCGAATATGCACCCTGGGTTCTGAAGCTGACACGCAGCCGGGCGTTGAGACTGTCACGGGCGGCAACGGAGACGCTGGCTGTTGTCGCGTATCGTCAGCCGATTACCCGGGCGGAGGTTGAATATTTGCGCGGTGTGGACAGTGGCGGTGTTCTGAGGGCCTTGATGGAAAAACAGCTGGTCCGCTGCGTTGGGAAGAAGGATGTTCCCGGGCGGCCCCTGCTGTATGGCACCGGTCAGAAATTCCTGGAACTGTTTGGCCTCAAGGGTCTGTCCGATCTGCCCCAGCTCAGCGAGTTTGCGGGCGATGAGGACCTTGCCTTATCAATGGAGCTCGATTTTGACCATGCAGAGTAGAGCCACTGACGAACGCCTGCAGAAACTTATTGCCAAAGCTGGCCTGGCCTCACGTCGACAGGCGGAGCGGTGGATTGAAGAAGGACGGGTGCGGATCAATGGTCGGGTTGCCCAGCTGGGGGACCGGGCTAATCCGGCCCAGGACCGGATTGAGATCAATGGCCGTCTATTGGCGGCGGCTGAAGAAAAATACTACGTTCTGCTCAATAAACCACTGGGTTTTGTCACGACCGCGCACGACCCGCAGGGGCGGCGAACCGTACTCGATCTGTTGAGCGAGATTCCGGTGAGGCTTTTTCCCGTCGGCCGTCTTGATCTTAATACCGAGGGGCTTCTGTTGTTGACCAATGATGGGGAACTGGCCCAGCAGCTGTTGCATCCTCGCTTCAAAATTGCCAAAACGTACCGGGTCAAGATCAAGGGTTCACTGACCGGCCTTATGCAGCAGCAGCTCGAACAGGGCGTGCTGCTCGACGATGGTCCGACCTCTCCGGCGCGGGTGGCGCATGTCCATGCATCGGCACATAATACCTGGTTTGATCTGACCATTCACGAAGGGCGCAATCGTCAGGTTCGCAGGATGTGCGAGCAAGTCGGCTGCTCCGTCAGCGCGCTGAAGCGCACGGCGCTGGCGTTTCTTGAATTGGGCGATCTAAAGTCGGGTGAGTACCGGTTTCTGCGCCCGGCGGAAGTGCAGAAACTCAAGTCTTTCCCTGTTGATTCATGAGTTCTGGCTAAAAAATAAGGCTTTGCTCTGGCGTTTTTGAGGTAAATAAATGTTTTTGTTGGGAAAAACTTTGGATAATGGCCTTGATTTTCCCCTCCCTCTGTTTTAGATTCAAAAAGATTTACTTTTTTTATTAATTTGCGATTGACCTTAAATACGGCTGTAGCAGCTGGATTATCCCATGGCAGAGGTGTTTCGTGTCTAAAGAAAAAATACTTGCGGCCGCGCAGAAGCATCTGCAGAAAAACAATCTGGCCCGCGCTATCAAGGAATACGAAAAGCTTCTGGAACTCGATCCGAAGGATTATCGTTCGCGTCAGAAGCTGGCAGAACTCTACAGCCGGACGGGCAGTACGGAAGAGGCGCTCACCCATTACGAGAATGTCGCCGGTTATTACGCCGATCACGCGTTCTATCTCAAAGCTATTGCTGTGTACAAACAGATGCAGAAAATGGCGCCGGAAAACACATCCTATACCCAGAAGCTGGCGAAGCTTAATGAACAGCAGGGGTTGACCGGAAACGCTCTGGCCGAATACCGCATTCTGCTGAAACATTATGAAGATACCAATGACCTGGTTTCCATCATCAAAACACTGGAGTGCATGCAGCAACTGGATCGGGGGAGTGTGTCCCTCGGGGTCAAGATTGCTGATTGCTATGCCAAAAAGGGTGAGCTGAATAAAGCACAGGAAGAGTTTGCCAAGATCGAAGCGCATGTCCGGCAGCAGGGGGACTATACCCAACTGCAGAAGCTGTACGAACATTTCATGCGGCAATGGCCCGATAATGTCGCCATCATGATTGGTTATGCCCAGGCTATGATTGATCATGGCGAGGTCCTGGGCGGTGTTGAGTATCTGACGAATCTGCTGCGCCAGTACCCGGATCACCATGACGTCCTGTCGTCTCTGGCTGCTGGCTTCCATCAGGGGGGCGATTACAGGGAAGAAATTGGTTGCTTGCAACAGTTGATGATCCTGAAAGAGGATGATCTGGATGTGCGGGTGAGGCTATTTCAGGCCTACCTTGATGCGGAAGACTCAGACAGCTGTTTTGAAGCGATATCGGCCCAACAGGGCAGATTTTTCAGTGCGGAGCGTGTTCAGGATCTCAAGCCTTTTCTTGAAACCCTTCGCGAGCGCCTGCCCGAGAACCGCGACCTCATCAAAATGCTGCGCAATGTTTACGAGACGCTGGGGGAGGGCGAGAAGCTGTTTGATGTCCTGTCCGCGCCGGTCGAACCAGACGCTGCTGTTTTTTCCGCGGAGTCGGAAGACGCCTTCGACTCTCTTGCTTTTAAAGAGCCGTCTGTGCCGGCAGCCGCCGGTGATGAATTCGACGACCTGACCTTTGACCTGGTCGATGATCAGACGTCAGCGTCAAGTACGGATGATGCCTTTGATGACTTGGCTTTTGATACGATCGATGATGGAGAGGATGTTTCTTTTGATCTCGATGGGGCAGATACGCCGTCTTCGTCATCCATGGTGGACCTTCAGGCGGATCTTGAAGAGATTGATTTCTATCTCCAGCAGGGGCTTCTCAACGAGGCGGAGCAGGTATGCGATCGTTTGATGAAAGTTGCGCCCGATCACGATGAGGTCAAGCGGCGTCAAAGCCTTATCCAGAATCGTAAACAGGCGCAAACAGCATCGCCGGCGACAGTAAAGCAGACTGTTGAGCTCGAACTGCCGTCGCTGGATATTGATTTTCCGCCGCCCATGTCAGCCCGGTCCACAGACCAGGTGGATCAGGTTACATTTGAAGATCTTGAACTGTCGCTGGGGGATGACTTTGATTTGGCTGGTCCTGCCGGTCTGGCTGACTCACAACGTGGGGTGCAGACGGTTATTGCCGATGAAGATACGGAGTCTGCGTACAATCTCGGTATCGCCTATAAGGAAATGGGACTTTACGACGATGCGGTTGCGGAATTTGACAAGGCGATGGCCGACCCGCAATACAGGATATCGGGTATCTGTCTCAAGGCAGCCTGTTACGTCGAGCAGAAGTCTTTTGACAAGGCGGAAGAAATTCTTACCCTTGGCCTGTCGGCCAAAGGGTTGACGCAGGACGACCGCATCATTCTCTATTACGAAAGTGGTATGCTCTACGAGGCTAAAGGTGCTTATGCCGATGCTCTGAGCAGCTACCAGGTCGTGGCGGATAACGACCCGCAATTTCGCAGTGTGAACATGAAGATCGCGGAGTTGAAATCATTGCTCAATGCAGCGGATGGTGATGGTCAGCGGGTGTCTTTTGCCTAGTCCGGCACGATATCCGCAGAAGATGGGTGGCGTGTGAGTTATACCGATCATTTCGGCCTGGAGCGGGAGGCTTTTTCCAATGCTCCGGATGCCCGGTTTTATTTTGACAGCGAGGAACACAGCCAGGCGTTGTTGCGTTTTCAGCGGGCGATTGATTCCAACAAGGGGCTGGCGGTTCTGGTCGGGGGGATAGGTTCCGGAAAGACAACACTTGCCCGGCGTCTGCTGGATATTTTGCCGCCGGAGCGCTATGAATCATCGCTGCTGGTGATGGTTCATTCGGGGATCACCCCGGAATGGATTCTGGCGCGTATTGCCATGCAGCTTGGCGTCAAGCAGCCGGCTGCGGACCGTATGGCCGTCTTGAAGCAGTTGTATGATCGGTTGCTGGAAATTGATCGCGAAGGGCGCCGAGCTGTGGTGCTGATCGACGAAGCCCAGATGTTGCAGACCCGGCCACTGATGGAAGAATTTCGCGGCCTGTTGAATCTGGAAATCCCGGGTAAAAAGTTGTTGAACCTGATCTTTTTCGGGTTGCCTGAGGTCGAGGATTGTTTGCGCCTGGATGAACCGCTGGCACAGCGGGTGGCCCTGCGTTACCACCTGCATCCGTTATCGGATGTCGAGTGTCTTTCCTATATCAAACACCGTCTGCGCGTGGCGGGTTCCCGGACCATGTTGTTTACATCGCCGGCCGTCGAGGTGATTTACCGCTATTCGTCAGGGGTTCCACGTATCATCAACACGATTTGCGATAACTGCCTGTTTGAAGCGTTCCTGCAAAAGCTGGCTGCGGTGACGCCACAGATTGTCCAGAGTGTGGTGGGGGATCTGGGGTTGACGCCAGAGCTGGTAGCGTCTGAGCATGCCGGTTCTGAACCCCAGTTGAGCAAGATTGAGGCGCTGCTGGCCAAGATGGAAAAACGCCGCTCCTGATTGTTGCTGCTGTACTGCGAAAGCCCAGTGCTTGCGGTTCATGTACGATGTGGCCGCCCGGTGCGCTGGGCTTTTTTTATTGAACGCTCTTCTTTGTTTCACCGCGGATTGAGAGGCGTTGTGAAACAAAAAACGGAATGGTTGTGCCGATGGCCTCACGTATCGCGATTCTGCCTGAAAAACTCTGCAATCAAATTGCTGCCGGCGAAGTGGTTGAACGTCCGGCTTCTGTTGTAAAAGAGCTTGTTGAAAATGCTCTCGACGCCCAGGCGGATTGGGTCCGGGTTGAAGTCGAAGGGGGCGGGCGCAAGCTCATCCGGGTCAGCGACAATGGCCATGGAATGACCCATGACGATGTCTTCCTCTGCTTTGAACGGCATGCCACCAGTAAAATTCGTCAGGAGGCGGATTTGTTTCAGCTTCATTCTCTCGGTTTTCGCGGTGAAGCTCTGCCTTCCATTGCGGCGGTATCGCGCCTTACAGTGAGCAGCCGTTGCGCCGATGATGAGGTGGGGCTCGAACTCGAGCTGAGCGGCGGGGTTGTCCGCCATCGCCGTGAGGTGGGACGCCCGCCGGGAACCGCCTTTACTGTACGCGATCTTTTTTTTAATGTTCCTGCCCGGCGCAAGTTTTTGCGCAAGGAAGAGACCGAATTCGGCCATATCAGTGAGGTGGTGACCCGTCTGGCGTTGGCTTGCCCGTTCGTGCAGTTTCAGCTGGTTCATAATGGCCGTGTGGTGCTGGACTTTTATCGTCATGGCACGTTGAAAGACCGTATTGCATCGGTGCTGGGGCGCTCCGTTGTCGACACGCTGGTTGAAGTCAATATCACAGATGACGATTTGCGTCTGCACGGCTTTATTGCCCGGTCGGAACATAACCGCTCCAGCACCCAGCACCTTTATACCTATGTTAATGGCCGCTTTATCCGCGACAGGGTGATTCAGCATGCGGTTCTGGATGGGTACCGCCAGTTGCTGATGAAAGGGCGCTATCCGCTGTGTGTGCTGTTTCTTGATCTGCCAACGGATCAGGTGGATGTCAATGTTCACCCGACCAAGCACGAAGTGCGCTTTCACAATCAGCGACTGGTCCATGATTTTATCAGCCATCAGGTCCGCCAGTTGCTGCGGCCCCCGCAGACAGCCGAAGCCGAAATTGTGGACGTCGCGGCGAGTCGGCCCGATCCGGTGGTTCCGGAACGATCTGCGGACGCCAGGTCCACTGCAATTGCTGAAGCGGCGTGCCGCAATGTCTTTTGTGTCGGCGGATCGCCTGAGGATAAGGAGACGCCGGCGCCGCCGCCCATGGAAGGTGGTGTGCGTGAAACAACGGGCCACTATCTGTCAGCGCAGGGTGGGGATCAAAGCAGTTCCATGTCGGTTGACGCGTTCTGCGCGGTGGAGCAGAATCTGGAAACGCCACAGCAGGCGCTGCCCATTGATCGTCACGGCTTTTTTACTTCCCTCGAAGTTCTCGGTCAGTACGCGGGCAGTTATCTCGTGTGTCAGGACGGAGAAGATCTGCTGTTGATTGATCAGCATGCGGCACATGAGCGCATTGGTTATCAGCGCCTGAAAAGTCAGTTGAACGGGAAAGGGGTGGAGAAGCAGGAGCTGCTGTTTCCGGAAGTGATTGAGCTGACATTGGCTGAGAACAGTCGGATGGCGGAGTTTAGTTCTGAATTCGAACGCCTTGCCTTTGAACTCGAACCATTTGGCGGTACCAGCTGGGCTCTGACCGCCATCCCGGCATTTTTGGCCGGGAGCGACTGCACTGTGCTGGTGCGTGATATGCTGGCTGATTTTGCAGAGTGGGGCAAGAGTAACAGAAGTCAGGAGGCTTTTGACGCTTTGCTGATCCGTATGGCCTGCCACACCATGATTCGGGCCAATCAGCGCCTGGATTCGCTGTCAATGCGCGCTCTGTTGCGCCAGCTGGATGAGGTTGATTTTAATCGCCACTGTCCCCATGGCCGTCCGGTGATGCAACGTATCCGGCGCTATGAGATTGAGAAGATGTTTCGTCGCGTATGAACGGTTCAACGTTCCGGGGTGAAAAAAGTCCCCTGTTGGTTATCGCCGGGCCGACCGCTTCGGGAAAAACTGGTCTGGCGGTTGCGCTGGCCAGTCGTTTCGACATTGAGGTGGTTTCGGCGGATTCTCGCCAGGTTTATCGCGCTATGGACATCGGTACGGCCAAGGCAACAGCGCATGAGCGTTCCCAGGTCGTTCATCACGGTATTGATGTCGTTAATGTAGACCAGGATTTCAGCGTGGCTGATTTTGTCCGCCTGGCTCATGCGGCCATCGCCGACATTCGACAACGAGGCCATTGGCCCGTAGTGGTGGGGGGAACCGGTCTTTATATCCGCGCTTTGACGGAAGGGCTGGTGGATGTGCCCGGTGCGGATGAGGCATTACGCCGCCAGCTGGAACGGCAGGAACAGGAGGCTCCTGGCCGCCTTTACCGCGAGCTGGAAGACGTTGATCCGGAACTGGCAAAAAGGTTGCATATTCACGACGTAACGCGTATCATCCGCGGACTCGAGGTGTTTGCCACAACGGGCCGACCGCTCTCTGCATGGCAGCGGGAGCACGATTTTTCCGATCAGCCGTACCGGCTGCTAAAACTGGCTCCAGCCATCGATCGGGGTGCACTGTACCAGCGCATTGACGAACGGGTTGAGCTGATGCTCCGTCAGGGTTTGGTGGAGGAGGTTCGGGGTTTGCTCCGTCGCGGCTATGATCGCCGGCTCAGTGCGATGGAAACGATCGGCTACAAACAGATCGTTGCACATCTGCTGGATGGACTGCCGCTGCCTGAGGCCGTCGAACAGATACAACGGGAGAGTCGACGTTACGCAAAACGCCAGCTGACCTGGTTGCGACGGGATTCACAGATTATTTGGGTTGATTACCCCGGGCAGTTTGATACTATTTTTAAGCTTGTTGATGAATTTTTATGTAATTGTAGATGAGGAGAGTGTCGCATGGCTAAGACCCCGTTTAATATCCAAGACCAGTACCTGAATCAGGCACGAAAAGAGCGCGTTAAAATCACTGTTGTCATGATGTCTGGCGAGCAGCTGCAGGGCTATATCAAATCGTTTGATAATTTCTGCGTGCTGATTGAAAGTGGTGGTGATTATCTGCTGTACAAACATGCAATCTCGTCGATCACCTCTGCGGACGGCCTGTTCAAGCTGCACGGTGGCCGCGACTGATTTTTTCTGACGCTGTTTTTAATGACTGCAGGTCCCTGTCGCGCAACGACAGGGACCTGTGCTCGTTTTGGCCCCGAGATTCGCGATCTTCCGGTTAAAGGACACCCTTCGCATGCTGCACGTCACCGCCGTACAGGCTCACAGTATCGCTGACGAACTTCAGATTGATGCCGGCGATTGCCTGCTCACTCTTCAGGGGCAGGAGGTTAACGATGTTGTTGACTACTGCCGCTTGACCAAAGACGACGAATGTCTGGTGCTGGAAGTGCAAAAAGAAGGCAGTGGTGAAGTGTGGGAGCTGGAGATCGAGCGTGATGGCGATGAGGCGTTGGGACTGGAATTTTCTCATCCGCAACCCAAACACTGCAGCAATAACTGTCAGTTTTGTTTTGTGCGTCAGCAGCCCGAGGGAATGCGCTCTTCACTGTACGTGAGGGATGACGACTACCGCTTTTCCTATCTCTATGGCAGCTATATTACCTTGACCAATCTAAAAGAGCCGGACTTCGCGCGCATTACCGCCCAGCAGTTGTCGCCACTCTACGTCTCGGTTCACGCCACGGATCCGGCGGTGCGCAACCGGCTGCTGGGGAATCAAAAAGCTCCGGCTGTGCTGCCACTGCTGCAGCGCCTGGCACAGGCAGGTATTGTTCTGCATACTCAGGTGGTGCTGTGCCCGGGACTCAACGATGGGTCTGTTCTGGATCAGACGATTCGTGATCTCTATGCGCTTGCGCCGGCCGTGGCTTCCCTTGCTGTTGTCCCTGTCGGTTTGACACGCTACCGGGATCACTTGCCGCATCTTCAACCGGTTGGTCGCCAGGAGGCTGGGCGGATCCTTTCGCGGATTCATGCGTTTCAAAAACAGTATCTGCTGCAATGTGGAAGCCGTTTTGTGTTTGCGGCAGATGAACTGTATCAGCTGGCGGGGCAACCGGTGCCCGATGTGTCCTGCTATGAAAAGTTTGACCAGATTGAAAATGGTGTCGGACTGCTGGCACAGTTCCGTGCCGATGCCGACGAGGTGCTGGAGGAGGCGGATCCGGCGTTCTGTCACGATGTCAAGGTGACGCTGGTTACCGGTTGTTCCGCCGGTGAGGAACTTCAACGCTTCGTGACGCGATTTAATGAACGCTGTGACAGCCAGCTGCAGGTCGCGGTTATTGAAAACCACTTCTGGGGGTCGCTGGTGACCGTTGCCGGTCTGTTGACTGGGCAGGATATGACAGAACAGTTGTCCGGGATCGATCTGGGGTGCGCTGTGCTGCTGCCGGATGTCATGTTCCGCGAACAGGATGATCTGCTGCTGGATGGCCTGTCCCGGGAAGAGCTGTCTATCCGGCTCGGGGTTCCGGTCCTCAGGGTTCCGGCGTCGCCGTGGGGAATTCTTGACGCGGTTGAAGCGATTTTTGCTCAGAATTGAGCATCAGACAAAAGGATTTTTATGATGAATCAGGACATTATCGATAAAGCAGAGAGCCTGCTCGAAGAGGGACAGCTGTCAGCCGCTGTGGCGCTGTTAAAACAGGGGTGTGAGCAGTATCCTGGCGATGATGAGATTCTGGTGTTGTACTGTGAAGCCCTTTCCGGCAGCGGACAGGGCGCCAAGGCTGTGAAGCTGCTCGAAAAAAGAGCTGTCGAACAGCCGGTTCCGGCAGATGTTCTGTTCGCACTTGGGGATGAATATTTCGAACTGGGACAGAGCGCGCAAGCCACTGAATGTTACCGCAAGCTGATCCAGAACGCCGAAGCTGCTGCAGAGGCCTGGGTCCGGTTGGGACTGCTGCAGGTAGCGGATGGTATGTATGAAAAGGCAGAGGAGTGCTTTCATAACGCCCTGAAAATTGAC
The DNA here is from genome assembly GCA_016936455.1 of Desulfuromonadaceae bacterium. Taxonomy (GTDB): domain Bacteria; phylum Desulfobacterota; class Desulfuromonadia; order Desulfuromonadales; family Desulfuromonadaceae; genus Pseudodesulfuromonas. The sequence goes on along the minus strand of JAFGXV010000005.1, from coordinate 30,987 downwards.
GACTCGTGCCAGACTGCCGCCAATTCTCTGGGGGACCTGTTCTGTGAACAGGGTTTGCTGCAACAGGCGAAAAATTGGTACCAGCGCGCACTGGAACTTGATCCGGAAGACGTTGAGGCGCTGAGTAATCTGGCGGAACTGCTCTACGAGCAGGGGGATTTGGAGCAGGCCGAATCGCTTGTCCGTAAAGCTATTCAGCTTGATAATCGCTTTGCGCCGGCCTGGGTGACGCTTGGCTACCTGTCACTGGACCTCGATCAGGAGCAGGAGTCCTGCCGCTGCTTTGAAACCTTTCTGCGATTGGAGAAGAGCAGTGCTGCGGCAGACCTGATCACCGAAATTACTGCTGTGGTCAAGGGGTTGAAGGGACTGGAATGATTGATTATTCCGATGATGTGGTACGCGAATCAGTCTGTCAGCGCTGCGGCCGCTGCTGCTATGAAAAAATTGTCGATCGCGGCGTCATTTATTACACCAACATTCCCTGTCCCTATCTGGATGCAAAGACCCGGCTCTGTACTATCTATGAACGCCGCCAGCAGGTTCGTCCCGATTGTGCCGTGATCAGCCGCGCCATTGTAGAGATGGGGGTTTTGCCTGCGGATTGCCCCTATGTTTGTCAGGAGCCCGGCTATGTCGCACCACAGCCGGCGGCTCGGCTGCCGCGGCGCTGGCGACGGCTGAATAAACGCTCGTTTCGCTGGCGCACAACGCAACAGGCTGATTGAAATTTCCAATCCTGTATTCACGTACAAATTACCTTTTTGTTAGAATTTTTTTCAGCTAATAATGACTCTCTGCTATAAATGAATGGAAAAGAATTTCAATTCACTGCGCGGAGAGTCTTCATGGCAGGCAGGAAACATTCACGGTTATTCCGGCTTTTGGGTGGAATTACTGCGCTCATTGTTGTTTTTACAACGGCTCTCGTGCTGATTGCACACTTTCTGGTCACGCCGCGGCAAATCCGGCTGGCAGTTATCCCGCTTCTGGAAGAGTCGCTCAACAGCAGGGTTCAGATGGAGGCTGTTGAGGTCAGTCTGCTGAGTGGCATTCGTGTTTCCCGTCTCTCCGTGGCCGATTTGTCGGGATCGCCACCCTGGTTTGAAGCCGAAAATCTGGTTCTCCGCTATCAGTTATGGCCGCTTTTACTGCAGCGGATTGTGATTGATGAAGTCCGTTTTGAGCGGCCCTTTCTTGCTTTGAAGCGGGAGTTCAGCGGACGTTTTACCCATCGATTTCTCCATGCCCGTCTGCAGAAATATTTTACGTCATCGAAACGGAATCCTTCTGCGCATCCTGCGGAGACGGCTTCCGTTGATCTGGTGATCTCGACGGTGCGCATTCAGGAGGGTACCCTTGAGTTCCGTGATTATTCTGTTGGCGCTATCCCTCGTCTGTACCGAGTGACCAATGTCGGGGCAGAGATTCACGAGTTTTCTCCGTCGCGTCTGGGGCATTTTCAGCTGTGGGGGCTATTGAACGAGGCTCCGTTTGATCTGGAGGGTTCTCTTGATCTGGTCGCCCGGCGTTGGGATCTCCACCTGATGGCGGATCGGCAGAACCCCATTCTGTTTCAGCCCTACTATCGTGAGGACTTCCCCGGCCAGCTCAATCAGCTGCTTTTTCATTGCGATCTGCACCTGAACGCGTCCGATCAGAAGCTTCAGGCTCATGGTTCGGTCCGTCTGGACGACCTGGATGTGTTGTTGCCGGCGTTTTCGCCCCGGCCTGTTCAGTGCCCCTCTCTTCAGGCGGATGTTGACACGCGGTGGGATATGAAAACGCATTCGGGTGAACTGACGCGCTGCCGGGTCCAGGTTGACGGGGTTGATGCAACATTGAGCGGAGCCTATTCCCTTGTCGACGAAAAACCGGTTTTTGATCTTGAGTGTGACGTTGCAATGGGACCGGTACGTCATCTGTTGCCCTACCTGCCTGCCGACTGGACCCGGGTCCTGCGGCGTTATGACCCTGTCGGACAACTCGGAGCCTCTTTTTCGCTGGTACGATCCACTGACTGCGACAGAACTCAACTCAGGCAGGCGTCCTTCAAACTGGACACCATCCAGCCTTCGTCGGGAAGCATCCGCCCGGTGTTCAGCGGCGAGGTGAAGATTTTTGGCAAGCAATTGACGGTGTCCGGTTTGCAGATGCAGCTGGCTGACAAGTCTCTGCGGTGTGCTGTTTCCTGTGACGACTGGCTGGCTGAGCGCCCGTTGCTCGGCGTGGACCTTGAGGGCGATGCGATAAGTCTGCGCGACTGGTTCTATCATCCCTATGGCGAGCATGACGGTTATTCCGGAACGGGTTCCTTCTCGTCCCCACAGACGACTCTGGCCAGTTTCGATGCACGCGGGCAATTTTCCTTCGGGCAGGTTATGTCAGCGGCAGGCGTGATCGAGCAGGTGCAGGGACAATTTGTGCTGCAGCCCTCGCAGCTGCGTATTCAACAGCTTTCTGGTCGCTTTGGCCAGGGTCGCGTGGATGGCGAGGGGGTTTTCCGTCAGGATAATGACCAGATTTCATGGCGCGGGGCGATTCAGGGTCGCGATCTGGATCTTGCGGCGCTGTGGCAGCGACGGGGCGAGGTGCCGGGGATCATGCAGGGGCGTCTGGACGTCGCCGGACAGTTTGGCGGTACAGGATGGTCGGGTGCGGGCGATCTGCCGATTGCAAACGGATCCTGGCAGCTCAGGGCCCGTCAGGGACGCTTTTCCGGTTTTCCTGTTCAGCAGCGTCTGGGACGGCTGTTGTCGTTGACGACGCTGCAGGTGATACCTTTCGGGGAGGTTTCAGCAGAAATCGAACAAAAGGCTGATGGCTTCTGGTCCTGCACCGCAACCCTGACCGGATCCTCTCTGCAGGCGCGCTTTCAGGCCCGATGGGACGACCGGGCTCGGGTGCTGGGTGTTGCCGATCTCTATCTCGGGGATGAAGAGGCGGGATCGGTCGGGACAGGTCCTGAGCCAGAAGATCTGTTCAATCCAGCCAGAAAGCAGGAGGTCGGTCTCACTGTTTCAGGCTTCTGGCCGGACCCCGTTCTGGAAACGCGATCTGCTCCGGTGCCTACCGCACCATCGCGTTAGACAATCAATCGTCTGATCGCAGACCATGGGGTGGCTTTTAACCTACCGAGGAGAGAAAATTGCCTGATAAACGAGGAAAACCTCGCTATCGCAAACGACTTCGGGTGCTTTACGGACCTGAAATTCCGTCTAAAGTCGGTTTTACATCCAATGTTTCTGAAACCGGTCTGTGCATCCAGAACTTTGTCGTCTACCCACCTGGAACCATGCTGCTGATGGAAGCCGAACTGCCGGATGGTGAGATTGTGCGCATGGAAGGACGCGTCCAGTGGGCGCGCAAGGTTCCGCCTGCGCTGTTGCGTAAAGTTAAATATGCCGGCATGGGCATCCGGATTGTTAATTTCATCGGCAGTGGCGATCCGTTTGTGCGCTACTGTCAGGGGTCTCCGGATGAATTCTGTCCTGAGCCCCTTTCTTAAACGGAGGACATCCGTTTCTCTTCCGGGGCCCCTGTTTTTCTTTTTTACGCAGCATGGCGGCCTTGAGTGCCGAAGATGCCTTGAGCGTTGTTGTCCTCTCTGAGCTGTGGTAGGCTGACGTTCACTTTTTTTCGATCAGTGACCAGGATTCCCATGGCTGTTGCTAAAGAACGTCTCGATAAATTACTGCTGCTGCGTAACCTTTGTTCCTCGCGGGAGCGGGCCCGGGCGCTGATCATGGCCGGTCAGGTTCTGGTTGCGGAGACGGTCTGCGATAAGGCTGGGACCCGGGTCGCGCTGGATGCCGCTATCCGGTTGCGTGGTGCCGATATCCCTTATGTGTCGCGTGGGGGAGTCAAGCTGGAGCAGGGGTTGAAGTCCTTCTGTGTTGAGGTCGCTGGTCGGATCGCCATGGATGTCGGCGCATCGACCGGTGGTTTTACGGACTGTCTGCTGCAGAATGGCGCCCGGCTGGTGTATGCGGTGGATGTCGGTTACGGACAGCTCGCCTGGTCGCTGCGTGAGAACGGGCGGGTGATCAATCTGGAACGCACCAACATCCGGGAGTTGGATGCTGCTTTGCTCAATCCCCTGCCCGATCTCGCTGTTATCGATGCTTCGTTTATCTCGCTCGAAAAAGTGTTGCCAGCCACCCTGTTACGCCTGGCTTTCCCGGCGGATGTGATTGCCCTGATCAAGCCCCAGTTCGAAGTCGGCCGCGGCAAGGTCGGCAAGGGCGGCGTGGTCCGCGACTCGTCCTTGCATGAAGCGGTCATCGCCAAGATTCAGAAGCTGGCAGAATCGTTGAATTGCCGGGTGGAGGGTCTGTGTGAAAGCCCGATTCTTGGTCCAAAGGGCAATCGTGAGTTTCTTATCCACCTTCACTGTGAATGTCTGGAATCCGTGAGGGCCTCTGCACGTTTAATCGAACCGGTTGTCCCCTCGTCGCCGGAGGTGACATGCTGAAGCTGCTGTACGGCTCAGATTTCTGTCTTGGCGCGCCTTCGCCGCATTCGTCCTCGTTTACCGATGCATTGAATCAAGACCGGCTGAAGGCTTTTGAGCGGTTTGTCCGGTGTGCCCTCGAGCGTCAGGTTGACCTGATTCTGATCGCCGGGAATCTTTTCGCATCCCCTGCGCCGGATCTGCATTGGGTCGAACCGGTTCGCGCGGCAATCCGTCGCTTGCAGGATCAGCGGATAGTGGTGCGGATTCTCCCCGGCATCTGCGATCCGCTGCGGCCTAAAGAGTCCCTTTACCGGGATCCCTTTTTTTCCCCCCTGATTGCCGGCAATGAGGCAGACCGGTTGTCTCCCGGATGTTTAAGGGTCGGATCGCACAGTGTGTTTCTGTATACGTTTCCCTGGATGGCGGGGGGACAGAGTCCGTTGTGTCATCAGCTGAAACGCAGTTGTCAGGACGGGGTTCATCTCGGTCTGGTTGCGTCGGCCGATGCGGCCAATGATTCTTCTGGTGGACTTCCTCGGCCGTGGCTGTCACATGTGCAGCGGTGGGCGCTGGACTATGTCGTTTTTGGCGGTCGCCACAAGTGGCGGCAGACCGATGAGCGGGGACGATTATGCTGTGGCTGTGCCGGTCTGCCGCAGGTCGAGAGCTTCAGCGGCCCTCAGCAGGGTTGCTGTCATAGCCTCGAGCTCAACGGGCAGCAGGTCCGGCTGGATGAGGTTCCGTTGCCCGGAGCGACTTTCACCTCCTGCACGCTCAATCTGGAGGGGGCAAGTGATGTAAGGGAAATGCTGGGGCCGATACTCAACCAGGAGAATTATCTCTCCTGTGTGCTCACCGGTTCCGTCGATCGCCCGTTCGAACTGGAAATGCTGACCCGCGAGTTGCGGGGGCGCTGTCGGGGTGTTGAATGGAGTGATCAGACGCTTCTGGGCTCCAGCCAGGTCGTGGTGGAACTTGAAAAGCAGGACACGGTGCTGGGGGTGACGTTGCAGGCCTGGCGGCAGAAGGATTTTCCTGAGGATGTGCGGGAAGCGATTTTGCGTGAACTGCTTGCACGTTTTGGTGCTTTTGAGCGTGAATGACCATGATCTTACGTCGCATTGAACTGAAAAATTTCGCCTGTTTTTCTGAGCGCAGTATCGAGTTCAGGCGGGGGCTGAACCTGATTACGGGGAGCAATGAGTCAGGCAAGTCGACTCTGCTGGCGGCTGTGGTGGCGGTGCTGTTCGGTCTTCGGGACAAACAGCGCTATCGCAGCTGGGGGCGCTCTCAGCTTGCTCAGGTGGGTCTGCTGTTCGAGGAGCAGGGCCAAAATTTCCACTTCGAGCGGGATTTTTCACGAGATCAGATCCGGGTTCAGCAGTCCAATGCCCTCTACTGGTGGAAGGACCTGTTTGAAGCGACTCTGGTTTACGGCAGCTACTCGGAGACCCAGCAACAGTACAGCCAGTTGTTGAGGGATCTGCTGGGGGTGAGTGACGAATCTCTGTTCCGGGCCTCTCTGTTTGCCGGTCAAAACAGTTTTCCTCAGGATGAGGAGGGGTTGAGTGCCCAGCTGCGGGTTCTTTTTTCGGGCTTGACCAGCAGCGACAGCGGGCTGATCCTGCGGGCATTGAAGGAGGACTGCGCGGCGTTGACGAATGACGTGCCTTGGTACCGATTGTCTTCAACTCCGCGTCAGCTGGAGACTGTCGAACAGACACTGCTGGAGGCCACACAGCAGCACGGAGAGCAGCTTCAGATTATCGCTGAGCTTGATCGGTTGTATGGGGATATTGCCCTGTTGCAACAAGACCTTGCTGCGCGACGTGATGAGTTGAAGCAGGGACGGGACTATCTCGACTGGATCGAGGATCAGTGGCAGCAGAGAGGCACCGAAGAACAGCTGTTGCCTTCGCCAGCCGCTTCGGAGTTCGAACCAGGGTCTGATATCGCAGATGAGATCAGGCGGCTCGAGCAGCAGCTCGGTGCGGCGGGTTTGCCGACAGAGCTGCCTGCGCAGTTGCCCGAATTGCTGGCGCAGTCCGATGATATCCGACAGCATATGGTCAGTGTTCAGTCCGCGGTGCTGCCGCTGCGTCAGCAGTTGCAGTCCTGCAAGGTGCCGTCACTGAAGCCGGCGCTGTTTCTGTCTGTGTTTGCGATTGTTCTGGCCGCTGCGGGATGGTGGCTTTCTGCCATGCCCGGCTGGCTGGTGGGCTTGTCGGTCTGCTCTGCCCTCAGTGTCATTTTGTGGCTGGTGTGGGGCTGGCGTTATCGTCAGGTCCATGGCAAGATGAAACTGTTGCGTGAGAAAATTGCTCCTTTACAGCAGCAGCGAGATGACGATCAGTTCCAGCTTCAGCAGCTGGATGATGATTTCGAGCGCCTAGGTTTTTCAGCGTCGGCGGTTGAACGGGTACGATTGCAGAAACAGCTGCTGGTCATGAAGCCGGTTTATGAGCGCTTGAGTCTGTTGCGGCAGGGGGCGGGCGCTCAAACGGGCGGCAGTGGTACCGTGCCGGTAGGTGCTGTGACGAGGCCGGAGATGCGGGAGGCTGTCGATTCGCTGTCGGGACATCTGCAGCCCGAAGATCTGCCCGGAGCCATGCAGCGGCTTCAGCAGCATGCCGAGGCTTTGAAGCAGGATGAGAACCGACTGCTGGCCCTGTTGCGCGAAGAGGCTGTATTGCTGGATCGTCTGGCACCTCATTCTGACGTGCAGGCGAGGATTCATCACCTCAGTGAAGAGAAGGGGAGGCTGGCGCAACGCAAGCAGGTGCTGCTGAAAACGGTTGAGTTGTTGGATGAGGGACTGGCCGGATTCCAGCAGCAGCATCGACAGCGTTTTGAAGACGAGATCGGTCACTATCTAAAAACGGCGACTAAAAACTATTACCGTGCTGTTCAGATCAGTGATGGGGAGCCGTTGCAGGTCAAAAACCGTTCAGGCAGCTGGATCCCCATCAATCAGCTGAGTCGGGGAACCTTTGAAGTGGTTTGTTTGTCGATTCGCCTGGCTCTCAGTCGTTTCGTCAGTCATGGAAAACCGTTGCCGTTTTTTCTCGATGATGCCCTGATCAATCTCGATGGCAAACGTCTGGTGCGGATGGTTGATGCTCTGGAGCGACTGGCGTCGGATCATCAGCTGATTCTGGCGTCGCATGACGAGCGCTTGCAGCGTCTTGCCGCTCAGCGCCGCTGGCATGTGATTAATCTCGATGAAACGCGTCCGCGCAGTATCGAGCGAAAAAAAGAAGGGAGTGGTCAGAATGAACAGTTGTCTCTTTTGTAAAATTGTCCGGGGAGAAATTCCGGCGCAGGTTGTCTATGACGATGATCGGGTGATGGCCTTCAAGGATATTGACCCGAAAGCGCCGGTTCATCTGCTTATTATTCCCAAAAAACACATGGCCAGTCTGGCGGATGTAACGGCGGAGGATGGTGCGTGCCTCGGGCATATTCTTCAGGTGGCGGCACAGCTGGCTCATGAACAGGGATTTTCCGATCGCGGTTATCGTGTCGTCAATAATTGTCATCAGGATGGCGGTCAGGCAGTTGATCACCTGCATTTCCACCTGCTGGCCGGTCGTGCCATGCAGTGGCCTCCGGGATAGGCGCAGGTTGAACGTGGCGGGTTGATCCGCTCAGGTTGAAACGGCAGAAAGTCGGTGGCTGCAATGGGTCCAGCGGGAAGCAATATGGAAAAAGCGGTCGTAAACAATCAGGCGATGCAACGGTTGATGAATGAGATTACCGAGCTTCTGGTGACCCATCATGGCGGCAGCCTGTCTGAAGAGGCCTTGGATCAGGGTATTGACAAGCTGCATGCGGCGTTTGCGCTGGCTCAGCGTTCTCACGCCCAGCAATATCGAAAGTCCGGTGAGCCTTACTTTTTTCATCCGCTGCGTGTTGCCCATCTGGCGGCGCGGAACTGGATGGGTTTTGCCTCAATCATGGCGGCGCTGCTTCACGATGTGGTGGAAGACACACCGGTTACGCTGGAAGAAGTTCGAGCCGTGTTCGGGGACGAGGTGGCCCTGCTGGTTCATGGCCTGACCAAGGTTGAGGATGTGAAGTTCAACCGCAAGGCGATGAAGGAAGAAACCTACCGCAAGCAGATCCTGGTTGCGATAGAAGATATTCGCGTTCTGTGTCTTAAGTTGTGGGACCGGGTCGATAATTTGCGGACCATCGGAGCGCTCAAGCCGGAAAAACAGGTTCTGATCGCCGAAGAAACGCGCAAAGTTTATATTCCTCTGGCCAAACATCTGGGAATGCGTCGCGTTGCGGATGAACTTGAGTCCCTGTCGCTGGAAGTGCTGTATCCCCGTCGTGCGCACCGGTACCAGCGGGGACTGGCTGAGGTGCGCCGGCAGTCTGAAGCCAATCTGGGGCGTATCCGTTCTGCGGTTCAGGCTGAGTTTAACCGCAATCACTTGACCGTGGTCCTCAAAGACAGCTGGCGTTCTTTCAGCCGCGAGAGTGTTCTGAACATGACCCGCGGTGTTGCGGCCCTCTACACCATCGATGTGCTGGTGGATGCAACCATGGATGCCTATTTGGCTCTCGGGATTCTGCACCGGCTTTTCCGGCCGATTACCGGAAAATTGCGCGATCATCTCCATACGCCATCCCAGTACGGTTATCAGGCCATCAAAACGACTGTTCAGTCCGGGGAGTACCGGTTGCGCATTCAGATCACGACGCGTAAGCTTGCCCGCTTTAATGAGTCTGGCGTCCTGGCTCCTGGCTTTGAATTCCGCAAACAGAATTTTGCTGAACTGATGCGCAGTCTGCTTGATGGCGAATCCGTGTTCGACACCGAGCGCCTGCGGCTGGCTTCGTCGGCGATTCAGGTGTATTCGCCGACGGGTCAGGTCATGACGCTGCCGGAAGGGAGCAGCGCTCTGGATTTCGCGTTTGCTATCCACGAGGACCTCGGCCTGCATGCCTTTCGTTCACGTATCAATGGCCAGACCCGGCTGCTTAAAACCAAACTGATGGACGGCGATCAGGTCAAAATTGAAACCGTTCCTGAACCGGTGATCCTGCCGAAGTGGCTTGATTGGGCAGCCACGCCCAAAGCGCGAAACAGTCTTCGCCGCTATCTGCGCAGCCGTGTGCGCGGGGATCAGCCTTCCGAACCCCTTGCGCAGGATGACCTTGCGAACTGATATGTATCGAATTGCTATCGTACTCTGGGCTTTGTTGCTGCTCAGTGTTCAGTCTGTTGCCGCATCGGTCAGTCCGTCTGCGACGATCTTTGTCTATCATCGCTTTGGCGATCAGCGCTACCCATCGACTAATGTCGAGATTACGGTTTTCGAAGCCCAACTCGACTATCTGAAAAAGAATCATTTTCACGTTCTGACGGCTGGGGAAATTGCCCGGCGATTGAAAGCCGATGAGGCACTGCCCGAGCGCTGTGTGGCTCTGACGGTGGATGATGCCTACCGAAGTTTCCTGACGGGGGCCATGCCTCTGCTGCGCCGGTATGGTTATCCGGTCACTCTGTTTGTCAATACCGCCGCAGTGGGGGCGGGGAGTTATCTGACTTGGGATGAACTGCGCGAGCTGCATGCCGAAGGGGTAGAAATCGGCAACCATTCGAGTACGCATCCCTATTTTGTCAGCAAGGAAAACATGACACTGGAGCAGTGGCATGAATGGGCACGGGCCGACCTGGTCGAGGCCCAGCAGCAATGCCAGCAGGAGTTGGGGGATCGGCCCGCGCTGCTGGCTTACCCCTATGGCGAGTATTCACCGGAGCTGATGGATCTGGCTGCTGCCCTGGATTTTGACGCGGCATTTGCCCAGCAATCCGGCCCGGTCGGGCCGACTTCCGCACGCTATGCTTTGCCCCGCTTTCCCATGGGGGGGGCGTACGCCACGCTGAACGGCTTTCGCAGCAAGCTGATGATGCGGCCACTGCCGGTTGAGGTTTTGTCGCCGCAGTCACCCCTGATCGCACAGCAGAACGATCCTCCGGAATTGCTGTTTCGATTGGATTGTGCGGATGTTGCGATTTCAACATTGAAATGCTACGTCCAGGGGCAGGACCAGCCAGCGATTGAAGTTGTCGATAAAGAGAAGGGGGTTTATCGGGTCAGGGCTCTCGGCCCTCTGGCCGGGCGCCGCAATAAATATACCCTGACGGCGCAGAGTCGTGACAGCCGCTACTGGTACTGGTTCAGCCAGCTCTGGATCCATCCCTGATCCGTGCGCCGGGAGTGTTCTCAGAGCGAGAGACGATGGAACTTCTGCGGACGCGCGCTGAGTTGACGATTTGGGAAGATGTCTTGAGCGCGTCGCGCCAGATGCTGCTCGTCCCGCCAGCCGAGGTCCGCTACCTGACAGAGCCGGTTGTGACGGATCATCTCGCGAATTTCATCGACGTATTCATCGCGGCGTGTGGAGTAGTTGCGCAGACCGGCGGCGAGTTGGTTGCCGGACAGGGGAAGTCCTTGCTTTCGCAGTTCCCGACGCAGACGGCGCAGCTCCTGATAGGCTGGATGGGTGTTGAGATTGCTCATGTAGGAGCGGATTGACGCCATGAGGTCTTTGAAGATGCGCACTTCGTAGCGGGCCCCTTCTGGGCGTCCCTTGGGGACGAGACCGGTGCCCGGGGTGAATGTCCATTCTCCAAACAGGTTGTTGGCCTGCCGTGCAAAGCGAGAGGTGCCGTAGCCGGATTCATTGGCCGCCTGGGCAAGAACCAGCTCAGGCGGGACGATGTCGACGCGCCCCAGCAGCGTGCTGCGCAGTTTCTTGTCGGTGAGCGGGTCGCCCTTGCATTTGTACTGGCGGCAGATTTTTTCCAGCCATTGCTGGTCGCGTTCCGACAGCTGTCCGGTTTGATCGGCTTCGGCCAAAATCTCTTTCAGTTGCCGTCGTTGTGCCCGGATCTGTTCGTTGTTGAAAAGAACCATCGGCAACAGGCTAAGAAAAAAAAGTTTTTTCTTCAAGCGTACGCTCTGAACCTGATGCAGATCATTCGGCAGTGATTGGAGTTGAAACAGCGGCACGCCCTGGTCAAGTGTCTCCCAATGGTAGTTCAACTCGTCAAACCACTGTTGAAGCTCGGCAAACGAGTGTGGTTTGAGCTGCGGGCCCTGCTGCGCGGAAGGCGTTAGGCTGATGTCGCAACCGCAGAGCAGGAAAAACGTCAGGAGTAGCGTTAGAAGGGAAAAACGATAGGTCATGTCAATCTTTTAGAAGAACTTCTCTGCCTAAGTGTTTAGTTTTGTTATGATATTTTCGAGTTTTTTCGCAGATAGCAAGCCGGTTACCAGTCACCGGCGCAGCACCCTATCACAGGACAGATCGGATTGCAAGTTGTTGAATCAGCGGCATAAAGTTGAGTGGATTGGTGCGGTACCGCAGAATGAGCAGGAGAGGAGCCGTAAGCATGAAGTCGTTTCGTCGAGAACTGTGGTTTGAACTCCCGCAACGCGTGGGATTTGTCAATATTACGCCGCAGGTTGAATCCTGCCTGCGTGAAAGCGGCATATGTGAGGGCCTGTGTCTGGTTAATGCCATGCATATTACTGCCTCGGTGTTTATCAATGATGATGAAGCCGGTCTGCATCATGATTTTGAACTCTGGTTGGAGAAGCTGGCGCCCCATGAACCGATTTCTTCTTATCACCACAATGGCTATGAAGACAATGCCGACGGCCATCTAAAACGTCAGATCATGGGACGCGAGGTCGTGGTGGCTGTCAGTGACGGGCAGCTGGATTTCGGTCCCTGGGAGCAGATTTTTTACGGTGAATTCGATGGACGACGCCGTAAACGGGTCCTGGTCAAGATCATCGGCGAGTAACGGAGCGATCGGCTGTACACCATTGCTATTATTGACCTGTTAAGGTACATTCTCCGCTTTAATAGAACATTGGCCCACAAGCCGTATTATAGAAAAGGGAGAACGCCGTGGCGGATGAACTGAAAAGTCTGCGCGATACCATTGATCACCTCGATGATCAGATTCTCGACCTGCTCAACGAACGGGCTCGTGTTGTGATGCGCGTCGGGGAAGCGAAGAAGGACAGCCAGCGCGCCTTCTATGTGCCCAGTCGTGAGCAGGCTATTTTTGAGCGTCTTCAGTCTCGCAGCAGCGGACCGTTCCCGCCGGATGCCGTACGGCGTGTTTTCCGCGAAATTATCTCTGGCTCCCTGTCGTTGGAGCAACCGTTGAAAGTGGCATTTCTTGGCCCTCAGGCCACTTTTACTCATGTCGCAGCCATGCAGCAGTTTGGCATGTCAGCCCAGTTGGTCCCGCAGAAAAGCATTCCGGCCGTGTTTGAGGAGGTCGCTCGGGGGCGGGCGCACTATGGCGTGGTGCCGGTGGAAAACTCCAATGAGGGGGTGGTGACCCATACCCTGGACATGTTCATGGAGACGGAGCTGAAGATTTATGCCGAGATTCTGCTGGAGATCTCCCACGATCTGTTGTCATTGTCCGGGCGCATGGAGGATGTGAAGCGGGTCTACTCCCATCCCCAGGCCCTGGCTCAGTGCCGCCGCTGGCTGGAGGAAAACCTGTCCGATATTCCCCTGCTGGATGTCTCCAGCACGGCTGCCGCGGCGCAGATGGCTGCCGCCGACAAGGAGTCCGCGGCCATTGCCAGTGCGCGAGCCGGCGCTCAGTACGACCTGCAGCAAGTCAAGTCGAATATCGCGGACAATCCCAACAATGTGACGCGTTTTCTGGTGGTCAGCGCTGAATCGCCGGAGCCGGGTGACCATGACAAGACCAGCATCATGTTCTGTGTCAAAGACGAACCCGGTGTCCTGTTGCGGATGCTGGAACCTTTCAGCAAGCGCGCCATCAATCTGTCCAAGATCGAAAGCCGGCCGCTGAAAAAGCGGGCCTGGGAGTACATTTTCTTCTTGGATATGGATGGCAACATCCAGCAGTCTCCCCTGAAAGAGGCCGTAGCCGAGCTGGAACACTCCTGCCAGTTCCTCAAGGTCCTTGGCTCCTATCCGCGAGCCCGCTGATCATGAATGCTACGCACAGCACGGACGGTTTTTTTCTGTCGCGCCTTTGTGTCATTGGTGTCGGTCTGATTGGTGGTTCGCTGGCATTGGCTCTCAAACGCAGCGGCTGTGTTGGTCGGGTAATCGGCTGGGATGCTGATGGCGACAATCTGATGCGCGCGAAGCAGCTCGGGATTGTCGATGAGGTGGCTGGCAGTTGCCGTGACGCGGTGGCCGATGCGGATGTGGTTGTCCTTGCCGTGCCGGTGCGACGCATGGCCGAAGTCGCCGCCTCTGTGCTGCCGGTCATGAAATCGACGGCAATTCTCACCGATACCGGCAGTGTCAAAGGCACGGTCGTCGAAGCAATTGAGCCCCTGGCCGAGGCTGCGCGACGTTGGTTCGTGGCTGGCCATCCCATTTCCGGAACGGAAAAAAGTGGTGCTGAGGCCGCCTTTGCCGAGTTGTATCGTTCCAAACGCTGTATCCTGACGCCGACCCAGGGGACGAACCCTCAGGCCTTGGAAGTGATCACCCGACTGTGGCAGATGGCGGGCAGTGACGTGGTCCTGATGGACGTGGTTAAACACGACCGCATTCTGGCGGCCATCAGCCACTTGCCCCACATGATTGCCTATGCCCTGGTGAATTCCGTCAGCAGCTATGACCAGTATCCGGAAAATATTCTTGAGTATTCGGCTGGCGGCTTTCGTGATTTTACCCGCATCGCCTCCTCCGATCCGGTCATGTGGCGCGATATCGCGCTGGATAATCGCGATGCCCTGCTGGAGATGATTGAGCAGTTCGAAGCTTTTCTCGCCGAGCTGAAAGACGATATCCGGCAGCGCAAGTCAGAGCAGCTCGAAGCATTTTTTCTCAACTCGAAACTCAGTCGCGACGCCATTTTGACGCCGCGCTGAGTCCGGGATGCTGTTGGAAATCGAACACCGAAAATAAAAGGAGATTGTTGTGCAGACACAGATCATCGAGGCCAGCTGCGGACTGAAGGGGGAAATCGTTGTTCCCGGCGACAAGTCTATTTCGCATCGCAGCGTGATGTTCGGTTCGTTGGCGCAAGGGACAACCCGTGTGCAAGGCTTCCTGCGTGGTGAAGACAATCTGTCGACGGTCGCCGCTTTTCGGGCCATGGGCATTCAGATCGATGAACTTCCTGAAGGTGATCTACTGATTCATGGCAAGGGGGTGCACGGTCTGCAGGAACCCCTCGACGTGCTGGACTGTGGCAACTCCGGTACCACGATCCGGTTGATGAGCGGTTTGCTGGCCGGACAGACGTTTTTTTCTGTGCTGACGGGCGATCAGTATTTGCGCCGTCGTCCCATGGGCCGCGTGATGACACCCCTGTCACAGATGGGGGCCCAGATCTGGGGTCGCCAGCAGGGCCAGTGTGCTCCCCTGGCGATTGTCGGTAAGCCGCTACAGGGGGTCGAATACCATTCGCCGGTGGCCAGTGCTCAGGTCAAATCCGCACTGTTGCTGGCCGGACTCTATGCCGATGGGACGACAACGGTCTATGAGCCCCATCTGTCGCGGGATCATACCGAGCGGATGCTGCGTTATCTGGGCGTGGAGGTGGACTCCTTTGACGGCGGAGCCTCGATATGTGGCGGGCAGCGGCTGACAGCGCGCGACATCGAGGTGCCCGGTGATATCTCCTCGGCGGCCTTTTTCATCATTGCCGCCCTGATTGTACCCGGCTCAGAATTGTTGATTCGCAATGTCGGCATGAACCCGACACGCAGTGGCGTGTTGGATATTCTGCAAGCCATGAATGGACAGATTGAACAGGTGAATTGCCGCGAAGCCGGTGGTGAGCCTGTTGCCGATCTGCTGGTGAAAAGCAGTCCCCTCAAGGGGATCGAAATCGGCGGCGCGCTGGTACCACGGGCCATCGATGAATTCCCCGTGATCAGTATTGCCGCGGCTTGTGCCGAAGGTCGCACGACCATTCGCGATGCCAAGGAGCTGCGTGTCAAGGAAACGGATCGTATCGCGGCGATGGCGGCTGTGCTCAAGACCCTCGGTGTTGCGGTCGAAACTCTGGATGACGGGATGGTCATTGACGGGGCCGAGCAGTTGCGGGGGGGGACGGTCTCTTCCTGTGGTGATCACCGCATTGCCATGAGTTCAGCCGTTGCGGCGTTGCGTTCCTGTTCTGCCGTGACCATAGAGGATACCGCCTGCACGGCCACCTCCTTCCCGAATTTCTGGAGCCTGCTGCAACAGGTTCGCGGTTGATCGTCCTGAACCAAAAAAGAAGAAAGTTTTCGATTAAACAATGAAAAAGCTGATTGTTGCCATTGACGGACCAAGCGGGTCGGGCAAGAGCACGTTAAGCCGACTGTTGGCTCGGGAACTCAATTATATTCATATTGACACGGGGGCCATGTACCGGACTGTGGCACTGGCCGCCAGACGCGGCGGCATTGCTGCTGATGACCACGAGAGCCTCGGACGTTTGTGCACGGAACTGACGATTCATTTTGAACGCCACGACCTGCAGGAGCGTGTTTTTCTGAACGGAGAAGACGTGTCGGCTGTAATCCGTACGCCTGAGATGAGTCTGTTGACGTCACGCGTTTCTGCATCACCCGCTGTCCGAACGGCCATGGTAGAGCTGCAGCGCGCGATGGGTTTGCACGGAGGCGTGGTGCTCGAAGGGCGTGATATCGGGACGGTGGTGTTCCCTGCGGCGGAGGTCAAATTTTTTCTCAGCGCCAGTGATCAGGCACGGGGCCAGCGACGCTATGAAGAATTGCGCGCCAAAGGCCTGGATGTTTCGCTGGAACAGACTATTGCTGAGGTTGTCGAACGCGACCGCGCCGACCAGCAGCGGCTACTTGCCCCCCTGAGGCAGCCGGCGGATGCGGTGGTTATTGATTCGACTACCATGACGATTCAGCAGGTGCTCGACCTCATGCTGACGGAAGTGCGGGCGCGAGAAAGTCTGGACGGAGAGCTTCAATGAAAATTATCCTGGCAAGGAGTGCGGGGTTCTGTTTCGGGGTCAAGCGGGCGGTGAACATGGCTTTTCAGGCGGCCGAGTCCGCGGGCCATATCTGTTCTCTCGGTCCTCTGATCCACTCGCCGCAGTTGGTGGCGCGTCTGGAAGGGGAGGGCATACGCGTCGTCAACAGTGTCGAGTCCATGACGGACGAAACGGTGATCATTCGTTCCCACGGGGTCACCCGCGATGAAGAAGAATGTCTTCGCAGAAAACAGTTGCCGATCGTCGACGCGACCTGCCCTTTTGTTAAAAAAGCGCAGGAATACGCCGAGTTGCTTGGACGTGAGGGCTACAGTGTTGTGATTGTCGGTGAAGCCGAGCATCCCGAGGTTCAGGGCATCGTCTCCTATGTGCAGGCCCCTTCAGTGTTTGTTGTAGCCGATGTGGCGGATGTGAGGGCACTGCGTGTCGGGAAGAAGGTCGGCCTGGTCGCCCAGACCACGCAAGCCTATGAAAACTTTCATGCCATTGCGCAAGAGTTGATTGGCCGCTGCAAGGAATTGCGCATTTTTAATACCATCTGCGATGCGACAGCTGTGCGCCAGAATGAAGCGCGGGAGGTGGCGGCCGTTGTGGATGTCATGCTGGTGATTGGTGGCCACAACAGTGCCAATACCAATCGTCTGGCCCGGATCTGTTCCGATATACAGCCAAAGACCTATCATATTGAAACTGCGTCAGAAATTGATAATGGTTGGCTTGATGGTGTCAAAACTGTTGGTCTGACGGCGGGGGCGTCTACGCCGGAGTGGATCATCAGCGAAGTCGTCGAAAAACTGAAGGAATTGGCAAAATAAATATTTTTTTTTTTATTTTGCTGTGTTAGGGTTTCGGTCTCGCGGCTCAGCCGTAAAGCGCCTTTTTAACGGCGTGAATCTACTAGGGGGTAAGTTGGTTAATGTCTGAAAACAAAGAAGCAGTAAACGCAGAAGAATTCGACGGTATGGATGAAGAATTCGACGACGAGTTCGGGGAAGAAAGTTTCAAGGATCTGTTCGAAAACAGCCTGCAGGGCAATCTGGCGGTGGGTGATGTCGTCGAAGGTACAGTTGTTCAGGTCAATCCGGATTCGGTTGTTGTTGATGTCGGTTACAAGTCCGAAGGGGTGATTCCGCTGTCGGAATTCGCAACCGATGGGACGCCGGCCGATGTTAAAGTCGGCGACAAGATCGATGTTCTGTTTGAGCGCGCTGAGAATGAGAGTGGTCTGATCGGCCTGTCCAAAGAGAAGGCGGATCGCCAGAAAGTATGGAATGCGCTTGAAGAGGGTGCGGTTGTTGAAGGCCGTATCGTTTCGCGCATTAAGGGCGGCCTGTCCGTCGATATCGGTGTCAATGCGTTTCTGCCCGGTTCCCAGGTGGATCTGCGCCCGGTGCGCAATCTCGATAAACTCATCGGTGAAACTTTTGAGTTCAAGATTATCAAGCTCAACAAGCGCCGCGGCAATATCGTTCTTTCCCGCCGCGTTCTGCTCGAAACCGAGCGCGAGAGCCAGCGTTCTGAAACGCTCAAGACCCTGGAAGAAGGTCAGGTGGTCGAGGGTGTGGTTAAAAACCTCACGGATTACGGCGCATTTATTGATCTCGGTGGTATTGACGGCCTGTTGCATATTACCGATATGTCCTGGGGACGCGTTTCGCATCCTTCCGATATTCTGGCCGTTGGCGACAGCATCAATGTCAAGGTCCTCAAGTTTGACCGTGATAAAGAGCGCGTATCGCTGGGTCTGAAACAAATTACGCCTGATCCCTGGCTGAGCGTGTGCGACAAGTATCCCAGTGACGCCCGCGTTACGGGTAAGGTTGTCAGCCTCACGGATTACGGGGCGTTTATTGAACTGGAAGAAGGTGTTGAGGGTCTGATCCATGTTTCTGAAATGAGCTGGACCAAGCGCATCAAGCACCCGAACAAGATTCTCTCCATTGGTGATGAGGTCGAAACGGTTGTTTTGGCTGTTGACACGGAAAACCGCCGGATTTCTCTTGGCCTTAAGCAGGTTGAACCGAACCCGTGGGAAGTCATTGGCGAGAAATTCCCGGCAGGAACCATCATTGAAGGTCAGGTCAAGAACATTACTGATTTCGGCATCTTTGTTGGTGTCGATGAGGGGATCGACGGCCTGGTTCACATCTCCGATCTGTCCTGGACCAAGCGCATCAAGCATCCCTCTGAGCTTTACAAGAAGGGGGATCTGGTCAAGGCGGTCGTGCTGAATATCGACCGCGAGAATGAGCGTTTCTCTCTGGGCGTCAAGCAGTTGACCCAGGATCCCTGGCAGGTGATTCCCGAGCAGTATGCTCCGGGCACCATCATCCGTGGAAAGGTAACCTCTGTTACAGAATTCGGCATCTTCCTGGAAGTTGAGGAAGGGGTTGAAGGACTGATTCACGTTTCCGAAATCAGCAAGGAAAAGGTCGAGTCGCCAAAAGAGTTTGCCAAGGTTGGCGATGAACTTGAGGCTGTCGTCCTGCATGTCGATACCAACGAGCACAAAATTGCTTTGTCTATCAAGCATTTGTCAGATCGCAAGGAAAAAGCTGAAGTGGATGCCTTTATGGGTGCACAACAGAAAGCAACGTCCAGCCTGGGCGATTTGCTGAAAGGCGCATTCGACAACGCGGGCGACGAGTAAAGCATTAACTTTTCGTTCCAGCCCCTGCTGCTTTGGTGGCAGGGGCTTTTTTTTCGAATGTATCAGCCTGAATGTCTTTTGGATTGCTCTGCCGAGGGAAACTTCCTCGCGTGAATCGGGCAACTCCAGTTTCTCCTCTGAGTTTTGGTCGCGCTAGCCATCGGGAGCTTTATGAAACGTCGAGCGATCATTGTTGGTCTGAGCTTGCTGTTGGGTTGCTTTGCGTTATTTTCGATATTTGCCCTGTTCTTGGGGTCGCATACCGGATCCACCCGAAACTTTCCGCTTTCGGCCAGTATCGGGGTGGTTGAGATTGACGGGGCAATCATGGACTCAAAACAGATTATTGACGATCTGCTTGAGTTTGAGGAAGACCACAGTGTCAAGGCGTTGGTTCTGAGGGTCGACTCCCCGGGAGGTGCTGTTGGGCCTTCTCAGGAGATCTATGACGAAGTCCGGCGCATTGCCAAAAACAAGGTGGTGATTGTTTCCATGGGATCTGTCGCGGCTTCGGGAGGTTATTATGTTGCCGTGGCCGGTCGCAAGATTTATGCGAATCCCGGCACCCTCACTGGCAGTATCGGCGTCATTATGGAGTTCCCACAGGTGATTCAACTGCTCGATAAGGTCGGCATTAAGAAACGAGTGGTCAAAAGCGGTATTCATAAGGATATCGGTTCTCCGGTGCGTGAGATAACGCCCGAAGAGCAGATATTGCTGCAGACACTGATTGATGATGTGCACAGCCAGTTTATCGAGGCTGTCTGCCAGTCACGTCATCTTCCCGAAGATAAAGTGAAACCCCTGGCCGATGGACGGATTTTTACCGGACGTCAGGCCAAGGAACTGGGGCTGGTGGATGAGTTGGGCGGGTTGCAGGTGGCGGTCAAGGAAGCGGCTCGTCTGGCGGGCATTCAGGGCGATCCCAAGGTGGTCTACCCTGAAAAACAACGGGCAGATTTTCTCGATTATTTAATGACCCGCACGGCTGCAACAATTAAGCAGCTAACGCTGCAGAGCCCGATTTCTCCGGGCATGCAGTTTCTCTGGTCGCTGTAATTTATTGAGGACAGTGAAAAATGACAAAAAGTGAGTTGATTGAAAAACTGATGGAGACAACCACTGAGTTAAGCAAGAAGGACTCAGAACTGGTGATCAATACAATCTTTGACAGTATCGGTGATGCCCTGGTTCAGGGCGATCGTGTCGAAATTCGCGGTTTTGGCTCGTTTTCCGTTCGCGAGCGTGAGGCGCGACAGGCGCGTAATCCTAAAAGCGGTTTGTTGATCCAGATTCCCTGTAAAAGGGCCCCGTTTTTCAAAACCGGTAAGGAACTGCGTCAGCGCGTCGATCTGGTGTGACCGACTGTGCAACGCATTGACGATCAAGGCTCCGGAATGTCGGGGCCTTTTTTATCGCACAGAGGGACGTCTCCTGTGCTGTGATGGAGCCTGTTGCCATGCCGAAGCGGAAGCTGTACCGGTTGATCGTGAGCCGTGATTGTCATGACTGGCGCCTGGACCAGTTCATCGCGGCCTCGCAGGAGGACTTTTCACGCCGGCAGGTGCGTGACCTGATTGATCTGGGCGGTGTTCACTGCAGCGGTAGAAGGGTTCATCAATGCGGTCGCCTCGTCAAGGAGGGTGAATCGATCGAAGTGCATGTCGATGGCGCACCAGTCCAGCCTTTTCGGCTTGGACAACAGGACGTCCTTTACCGCGATCGCTGGCTGCTGTCGATCAACAAACCCAGCGGTGTTGAGATGCAGCCGACTCCGGCCCGTTTTAAAGGAACACTGTATGAAGCCGCACAGCAGTGGCTGAAAGATCCTTACCGTCCTCAGGATAAGCCCGAGTTGGCCATGGTTCAGCGGCTCGATCGAGAGACATCCGGGGTGGTGCTGTTTTCAATCCATCCGAAAGCGCACAAGCCGCTGACAGAAGCCTTCAGCCAGCGCCGGGTGCATAAGACGTATCTGGCGCTTGTTTCCGGTCAACTGCCTGATTCAGCTGGGGAGTTCAACTCTCAGCTGGCACGAGCGCGGGCGACCAATAAAATGAAATCTGTTGCACGAGGCGGCAAGGAGGCGATTACCCGTTATCGTCTGCTGCAACAGTATGACCGCTGTTGCCTGGTCTGGGTCGAGATCCCGACGGGGCGCACCCATCAGATCCGCGTCCATTTTTCTGAAGCAGGCCATCCGCTGGTTGGCGATACGCTCTATAAAACGCCGGCTTCGGTGACACTGCCGGGAATCCAGCGCACCTTGCTTCATTCGTGGCGGCTGCAATGCCTTCATCCCGTCGAAAAACAGGATATATGTCTGGCCGCAACATTGCCTGACGATTTTTCACGTCTTCTTGCTCAGCTGGGAGGGAGCGATGTTGACCTTTCCGCATATTGATCCCGTCGCGCTGCACCTGGGACCGCTTTCAGTGCGCTGGTATGGACTGATGTACCTGGCCGGATTTCTGTGTGGCTGGATTTTTATTCGCGGTCACGTTCGCCGTGAACATCTTCCCCTGTCCAGTGAAGATATTTCAGAGCTGCTTTTTCTGTGTGTGCTGGGTGTTGTTGCGGGCGGACGACTCGGCTACGTGCTGTTTTACCACCCGTCATTCTATGTGACGCATCCTCTGAGAATTTTCAGTATCTGGGAAGGTGGCATGAGCTTTCATGGGGGCTTGATCGGTGTGGTCGGCAGTGTGGTGTTTTTTTGCCGGAGGCGGTTGCTGCCCATGGGAAAAATGGCCGATATGCTGGTTATGGCGGCCTGCTTCGGACTCTGTTTTGGCCGGATGGGCAACTTCATCAATGGCGAGTTGTGGGGGAGGGTTACCGATGTGCCCTGGGGGATGGTTTTCCCCTTTGCCGGGCCCGATCCACGTCATCCCAGCCAACTGTATCAGGCCGTTCTTGAAGGCCCGGTGCTGTTTTCTGTGCTGTGGGTTCTTTATCGGCGCCGTCTGGCCGACTGGAGCGTCTTTTTTTCATTTGTCACCGGTTATGCTTTTTTCCGTTTTGGCGTTGAATTTGTGCGCCAACCGGATCAGCATCTCGGGTTGCTCACGTTTGGCTGGAGCATGGGCCAGTGGCTGTCACTTCCCATGGCCGTGGTTGGCCTGGTTGCGCTGATTATTCTGAATAGACGACGGACCTTGCCATGATAAACAGAACGAGAGCCGTTGTATTTGACTGTGACGGTGTGTTGCTCGACAGTCGGCAGGCCAACCTGGCCTATTACAACCGGATTCTGGACTATTTTTCCGAGCCTGTTGTTACGGCAGATCAGACCGAGCGGGCCTATCTGTGTCACACCGGCTCAACTCCTCAAGTTCTGGCTGGTCTGCTTGGGCAGGCACGGGTCGATGAAGCGCTGGCTGTTGCCGAGGCGGTGAACTATCAGGATTTTATTGAGCAATTGACTCCGGAGCCTGGGCTGGAAGGGGTTCTTCAGCGTCTGGCCGAGCATTTTCCCTTGGCCATTGCAACCAACCGGCGCGGCACTATGCATCAGATCCTTGATCACTTTAAATGGCGGGATTTTTTTCAGGTGGTCGTTACGAGCTGCGATGTCGAGCGTCCAAAACCTCATCCGGATGTGTTGTTTGCGGTTGCTTCGCGGCTGGATTGCCGTGGAAAAGATATGGTTTATGTCGGCGATTCAACGCTGGATCGTCAGGCGGCGGAACGCGCCAGCGTACCATTTATCGCTTACAAGTGGGATGGCGGCCGTCGGATAGACCACCATCAGCAGCTGCTGCCACTGCTGCTTTAGTTTCTTTTTTTGGGAAGAGTTTTCAGGCTTTTCCGCATTTCCAGCACATGCCCCGTCGCGCAGCGTTCGTAGCTGACGCGATCCATCAACGCCCGGATCAGAAAAATTCCGCGTCCGTGATCCTGCTGGGGGTCGGGATCAGTGGTTTCAATCTGGTTGATATCAAAACCTTGGCCCTGGTCATAGACTTTAATGCACAACTCCTGATCCGATAGGCAGATGCAGATATGCACGTCTTTCGTCGGGTCGTTTTGGTTGGCATGTTTGATCGCATTGGCCATGGCTTCAGTGATGACCAGATTGATGTGATACGCCAGTTCTTCCGGGTCTGAATTGTTAAACCGTTTCAGCGTGTTGGCAATGTCTTCGCCGATTTTCCCGATCAGACTGAGATACCTGGTTTGGTTCGGGACCTTGATGTCAACTTCCAAAAGGTTTTTCATCGGATTTCATCCCCATTCAATGCCGAAATTCTGCCCGTGCGGTTCAGGGCCGGATTCGGGGCTTTGATAAGGGTGGCAGTTGAAAACTGCCACCACTTGTTCAGTTTTAAAATGTCGCCAAAGCCTCGTCAATGCCGGGAAAGATCTCGAATACCCGGTGCAGGCGGGTCAGTTCGAACATGGACTTGACCTGAGGCTGTAGCCCGCAGAGCTTGACGCCGCCGTTGCGCGAACTGGCATTCTTGAAGCCGGAGACTAGGGCGCCGAGGCCGGAAGAGTCGATAAAGCGTACGGATTTCAGATCAATGATAATGTTGATTTTGCCCTCTTCAAAAAGATTCAACAGCTGGGCTTTCAGCTCGTTACTGTTGTGAGCATCCAGTCGTTCTTCCTCAATGGATACCGAAATGGCTTTGTCAAATTCCTGCAGAGTTACATTCATAATAACCTCTTTCTCTTTATTCGTTAGGGTGTCCCGAATGCGGGGTGGTATTCACTTTTAAAACGATCAGGGTGACATCGTCCTGAAAATGGCGTCGACCCTGAAACATGCGTGCGGCGTTCATGGTTATATCTATTATATCCTGACTTGAATTTTTGTAATGATCGCGAATCGTATTTTTTAACCGCTCAAGACCGAACAGCTCATTGGCAGAATTCTGCGCTTCAACGATGCCATCCGTATACAGTACGATGATATCACCGGGCTTCAGCGTGATGCAGCGCTCTTCAAATTCGACTTCCTCTAAAATACCAAGAATCAGCCCTTCCGCATCCAGCAGTTCAAATGAATCGGTCTGCGGACAATAAACCAGGGGTTGGTTGTGGCCGGCATTCGCGTAGCACAGCGCGTTGCGCTTCAGATCGTAGCGGAGGTAAAACATTGTGATGAACAACTCGGCATGGCTGAGATCCGAGAACAGAAAGTGGTTGAGGATTTTCAGTGTCTCGGGAGCGGACTTGGTTTGCTGTGAGTGTGCCTGCATGAAGGTACGGGCTGACGCCATCAGCAATGCTGCACCGATATTGTGACCGGACACATCGGCAATGACCATGTCCAGAAGCTGCTGTTTGGGATGCAGGAAAAAGTCGTAGTAATCACCGCCAACCTGCTTGGCCGGAACGCAGATGCCAGAGATGTCGAGTCCATGGATCTGGGGCATTTGTTTTGGCAGCAGTCCCAGTTGGATCGATTCGGCAATGTGAAGTTCTTTTTCATGCTCACTGGCGGCAATCAGTTGGGTTGTCTGCTTTGCATTGCGCAGGGCAATACCGATCTGGGCGGCAACGTTTTTGTACAGTTCGATAAATTCGTCGGTATAGATGCCCTTGGCAAAGCGCGAATAGGACGAAAGGACGCCAATCGGCTGCCCCTCAACGGTGATAGGAGCATGGGCGAAAGATTTGATGTTATGCTGACGGACGATTGCCATGGAGACCGGTTTGTCGGCGCAGTCTGAGTCGTTGGCAAGAACGACCTTGTTGGTGACAAAGGTGGTGCCGATGCAGGTGTCGAGATTGACTTCCCGGTCGGCATGGGAGAGGAATTCGCTGTCGATGCCCTTGAAACTGTAAACGCGCAGGATCTGATGATCCTCGTCGAGAATGCGGATGGCGCACAGGTCGAAACGGAACTGGCGATAGAGCAGGTCCAGGATGTTGTCGAGGATCGTTTTAAGTTCGTCGCCGCTGCTGATCAGATTCGCTGCCTCATACAGAACGCTGAGCTGCTCGCGACTGGCATCGCGACTTAAGCTGACGGTGCCGAAGATGTCAAACACGTCCTCCATTTTACTGCCCCGGGCAGACAGATAGTTCTCAATGATAATACGTGCGGCCGGGGCACCAACAGACGCGGCGAGGGTTTTCTCGGTGAACAGCTTCAGGCTTGGTACCTCGTATTCCGACAGGCTTCCCCGCTCGTCAATTTCGCGATCGCCGAGATAATCGGAAATAGCCTTATTGGCCTGTTTTTCTCCGATAAATTTGGCCATCAGATCGATAAATTCAATAATCGTTGGAGCCTTGCTGATGCGTTTACGTTTTTCCCGGCTGCTGTCCCAGGTGGCAACACTGATAAAGCGCATGGCCTGAGAGCTTTCTTCCGGAGACGGTGTGCCGAGCATGGAGAAGGTCAGAAAGCTGCCCAGGTTGAAGAAGAGCGTCCAGAACAGGGAATGGGACCAGATGTCGAGATTGTTCAGGTAAAACAGGGCAGTAGGGCGCAATGCCTCAATGCCGTAGGGGCCGTCATACAGCAGTGAGTGTGACAGCCAGCCCGCTTCGACGAATGTTGGTACCAGAAGAGTGTAAAACCAGACGACGAATCCGGCAATCAGCCCGATTGCGGCGCCACGATGATTGGCGCGATGCCAGTAAAGGCCACCGAGCAGTGCCGGCGCAAACTGGGTTGCGGCCATAAACGAGATCAGACCGATATTGACCAGGGCTTCGGTTTCGCCCAGGGTGCGGTAGTAAAAATAGCCGAGAAAGATGACGGTCGCGATGGCGCCGCGCTTGATGTTCAACAGCAGAGGGGAGATGTTCTGGGCCTGCCATTGAAAACGCAGCAGCACAGGCATGATCAGGTTGTTGAGAATCATGGTGGCCGAGGCCACCGATTCCAGCATCACCATGCCGGCCACGGCGGAAAGCCCACCAATAAAAACCAAGGCTGCCAGGGCGGTTTGCCCATGCTGGAGAGGCAGGCTCAGGACATAGTAATCGGCCAGCTGGGTGTCGCCGTGAAAGGTGAGAAGCCCGGCAAGAGCGATGGGCAGAACGAACAGGTTGAGCAGAAACATGTAGGCCGGGAACACCCACATTGCCTGACGGATATGGCTGATATCCGAGTTTTCGATGACCATGACGTGAAACTGCCGCGGCAGGAACATGATAGCCATCATGGAAAGAATGGTCATGGAAAACCACTTGCCGCCACTGACGTTGTCGCCTGAAATCAGCAACAAAGACTCGCGTTCAGGGAACGCCAGAAGAAAACGACTGAAAATGTCGGTGAAGCCGTCAAACATGCCGTAACAGACGAACAGTCCCACGGCCAGGAATGCGACCAGCTTGATGATGGATTCGAAGGCGACGGCCGCGACCAGTCCTTCATGTCGTTCCGTACTGTCTAATCGCATGGCACCGAAAAGAATACAGAACAGTGCCAGCAGCGTCGAAACAATGAATGAGGTGTCAATCTGGCTGTGGCCGGGCAGGGAGATGCTGGCGAATTCTGCTGACAGGTTCGCATGGCTGCTACACAGCAGGTTAAAGCTGTAGGCGACGGCTTTAAGTTGCAGGGCGATATAGGGCACAATGCCGAGAACGGCAAACACGGTGACAATGGCACCGAGGTAGGTCGATTTGCCATAACGGCTGGCGATGAAGTCGGCGATGCTGACAATGTTGTGTTCTTTGCTGATGCGGATGATTTTGCGCAGTAAAAACCACCAGGAAAAGCAGATCAAGGTCGGGCCGAGGTAAATGGTCAGAAAATCAATGCCTGATGTCGCGGCGCGCCCAACGCTGCCGTAGTAAGTCCATGAGGTGCAGTAGACGGCCAGAGATAAAGAATAAATCTGTGCATTTGAAATCAGGCTGCGACCCTGCTGGCGTCGCCGGATGGCCCAGAACGCCACGGCAAACAGCAGCAGAAAATAAATCAGAACAATAATGCTGATTGTTTGCAGGCCCATGGATTGCCTCACTGCTTTTCAGACGGCTTGTCTTCGTCAGGAAGTTCGAGGGTGCGGGAAAACAGGAAAATGATGCCGATAGAAAGGGGCCAGCCAATAAACAGGTACAGTACCAGAAGGGGAATCCCGAAACAGGTTTCGGTCCGGTTGAAGATCTGAAGGAACGGGAAGTTGATCATAATCAGGCCGAGAAAGAAGAAAATCGACCACATCTGGCGTTGCTGGACGGTTTTTTCTGACATGATTTCCCCCTTCCCTTATACAATGACCCTGCATTGTTTCATTATAATTGACGAATTGACGCCTGTCGACTGCAGTGGTTGATCTTATCGCGAGGAAGGGGGTGCTTCCTGTTCCGTGTGGGGCAGAAAATTTGCCCTCAGGGATTTAAGGGCCGCTTCTTCTCCGATAACCGTTAGGCTGTCGCCATTCTGGATGACGGTATTGCCATTGGGTACGAAATTCAGGTGGCCGCGTCCGAGAAAGGCAACCAGGCAGCCTGTTGGAAGTTCCAGGCTCTTCAGGGCCTGGCCGATCATGATGGCTGTCGGAGCGTCAGCGTGGACCGGCAGGGTCAGGAACCGTTCACTCTGGAGTACTGCTTCCTTGAGTTCATGCGGTTTATGCGCCGACTGCCACTGGGCAACAAAACTCTCTTCATCGACACGCTCGGCAATACGGGCCAGAATGCGCAGGTGCTGGGTCGGATTGTTTTCCGGACTGACCAGGAAGAACAACGCCATCACCCGGCTTTCCCCCTCTTCCTCCAGGGTCAGGGCATTGTAGAGCGTCATCCTGACGCCACTGCGGGCGCGAACCAGAACCAGTTGCGACTGTTCGATCACACTGCTGCGGAAATGGGGCAGGGCGACACCGCGCGTCACCGGCGTGGCGCCGATACGGGTTCCCACCATGAATTGCTCAACAATTTTTTCTTCCGGAAGGCCGATGACGTGCTGCAATTTTGCGGCCACGATCTGCAGTACGGCTTCGAACGAGGCCTCCTCCTGTAGATCAACGACCTGGCTGCGAAGCAGAATGTCATCAAATGGATCATCTTCGCGCAGCCCCTTTTCTTTGAGAATGCCGCGCAGTTCCGTATCCAGCCCGTGATAGCGCTGCCGTCCAAGGCGCTCGAATACATGGTAGATCGCGCCATTGCGAGAAACCCGCCGGCGCCCATAAAAAAGATACCAGCCAAATGAGATGATCAGGAGCGCTGCAGAAAACAGAATAGATGCACGCCCCATCTCGACGATCAGGAAAACCGGTATTACCATGCCGGCAATCTGCATCCACGGATACAGGGGGGAGCGGTAGCCAGGATCATAGGAGTCGAGCTGGCTCTCACGCATGACAATGACGGCACCACAGACCAGGGCAAACATGAGCAGTTGAAAAGCGCTGGCCAGCTTGGCAATTGCAATGGGATCGAAGAAGACAATGATTGAAACAAGGAGGGCCAGGGTCAGCGCGATCGCCAGGACGGGGGTTCCATGTCGGCTTAGCTTGCGAAAGCGGGTGGGCAGCAGGTGGTCACGACTCATGGCCAGGGGGTAGCGCGAGGCACTCATCATGCCGGCATTGGCGACGGAAATAAAGGCCAGCAGGGCAGCAATGGACAGAAGAATCACCCCTGTTTGGCCCAGTGCGTAGCGTGCGGCTGTCGCGACAGGTGTCAGATTGCCGCGTAATTCCTCAGGGGGGACCAGCCCGACAATTGTTGTCGTACCAATGACATAAACCAAAAAGGCGGTCCCCAGAGCAAGAAAAACGCCTCGGGGCAGATTGCGTTCCGGATCTTCAACTTCTTCGGACAGGCTGGCGACCTTGGTCATGCCGACATAGCTGATGTAGACAAGGCCAGCTGTGGAGAGAATTGAATCCCAGCCTGCAGCCAAAAAGTGATCAAAATGGTGAATCTGGCAGTTGGGCAGACCGCCGGTGAAAAAAAGGGCCAGCAAGGTCAGAAGGCAACTAACGAGCACGACCTGGAGTCCGCCGCTTTTTTTGGCACCGAAAACATTTATGCCACCGAGCAGAAAGGCAATCGTGACGGCAACCGGGACGATTTGAAGCTCTGGAAAAAACAGTCGGATGTAGGCCCCCATTCCAACCAGGGCAAAGGCGACCTTGAGAATCAGGGCCAGCCAGGTGCCGATGCCGCCGATGGTGCCGATACCAGGACCGAGTGCGCGGTCCAGAAAGTAATAGACTCCGCCCGCGCGAGGCATGGCTGTAGATAACTCAATGACACTGAACATGGCCGGAATGAGTGGCACCGCCGCCAGGATATAGGCCAGGATCAATGCCGGGCCGGCCTGGATCGCTGCAATGCCTGGCAAAAGGAAAAAGCCGGCGCTGAGCGTTGCGCCTGTCGCAATGGCGTAGACATCACGCAGTCGGAGTTCTTTTTTTAACCGTTTATGGGGTTTGACTCGAGTCATGGGCTATCCGGATGAGGGCTGACGGATTTTGTGCCACTGTTGATTGACTAGCTTACCGTTAGAATGGGTGAAATGAAAGGGAACTCTTCTGCTGTTGTCGTGCCGCCATAAAAATAGCGGCCCGTGAGATTTTTATTCGAATGAACAGTGCTGGTTGACTGATGGTTGATGTGTTAAAATAAAGCTTATTATTTGCGCGGGAGACATACTAATGAAAAAGCTTTCCTTTCTGTTTGTAGGCGTCATTCTGGTTCTTTCGGCTGCAGACCTTTTTGCTGAATCCGATGTCAGGGGAGCGGTTGTGAATGCGCCCAATCGCATTGAAAACGATCTCAATGCGGCCATTGGACAGAACTCCACGGCTGAACAGAGTTCCATCAAAATGAAAGATCTGCAGATGAAGGGGGCCGTGGTCAATCTCAACAATGACCAGCAGAGCGTTAACCTGGCCGTCGGCAACCAGGCCACAGCGATGCAGAGTTCAGTAAAGCTGGGGGGATCTGCCAGCGGGGCCGTGGTCAACACCAATATGGTGAGTACGAATCTCAATCTGGCCGCTGGCAATCAGGTGACGGCGGAGCAGGCTTCCATCAGTACTTCGGCCAGTGGTATCAAAGGGGCGGTCATCAATACGGCCATGGGCAAAAATGCCCTCAACCTGGGGGCCGGCAACCGAGTGACGGCCGGACAGTCTTCGGTCTCCATGACCGGAAGCAATGTCAGCGGGGCCGTGGTTAATACGGCTGCGGCCCAGAATATGCTGAATCTGGGGGCTGGCAATGAGGTCAATGCGGATCAGGCCAGTGTCCGGATGTCGGGCACGACGCTTAAAGGGGCGGCGGTGAATACCGTTGGTGCGCAGAATCTGCTGAATATTGGTGCCGGCAACAAGGTCGTGGTTAAACAGGGAGCCATTTCCGCGGAAGACTCGACCATTAAAGGCGCGGTGGTGAACACGGCTGCCGGGCAAAATCTGCTGAATATTGCTGCGGGCAACAAAGTGACGGCCAATCAGGCGTCTGCGACTCTGGAGGACTCGACCGTTACCGGGGCTGTTGTCGACACCGCATTGGGACAAAACTTTGTCAACCTTGCGGTGGGCAATAAGGCGACAGCCAACCAGGCGGCAACCCAGCTTGAGGGGGCCACTGTTTCCGGTGCCGTGGTCAACACGGCCGTCGGGCATAGTTTCGTTAACCTGGCCGCCGGGAACAAGGTTGAGGCCAATCAGGCCTCAACCACAGCGGTAGACAGTACGCTCAAGGGGGCGGCTGTCAACACGATCGGTGGCGTTGGGGCGGTGAATCTCGCTGCCGGCAATGAGGCGACGGCCAATCAGGCCAGCACCAAGCTGAAGGGTTCGACTCTGAAGGGTGCGGCTGTGAATACCATTGTTGGCGGCGCGGTGAATCTTGCCGCGGGCAATAAAGCAACGGCCAGTCAGGCCGCATCAACGGTTGAAGGTTCGACGGTCAAAGGCAGCCTGGTCAACACGGTGGGCGGTGCTGCGGTGAATC
>JAFGXV010000064.1 GCA_016936455.1 Desulfuromonadaceae bacterium | reverse complement strand
GTTATTCATGCTGATGCTGGCAGGTGTAAAAAGGACTAAGGCTTAAACCGTTTCAATCACGGATATATTCATAAAAAGGAAACGATAGATGGAACAACAGGTTGAACTACTGATGGGCAACGAAGCCATGGCGTGCGGACTGATCGAGTCCGGCTGCCAGGTGGTTGCCGCCTATCCGGGCACACCGTCCACGGAGATTCTCCAGGCGGTGGCGGATCGCCGCGCCACGGCCGAGGAGCCGCTGCATATCGAGTGGTCGGTGAACGAAAAAGTGGCGTTTGAAGTGGCGCTGGCCGCCAGCTACACCGGCAAACGCAGTGCCGCCATCATGAAACAAGTGGGGCTGAACGTTGCCGCCGACCCGTTCATGCGCAGCGCCTACCTCGGCGTCCAGGGCGGCTTCGTCACCATCGTCGCCGATGATCCCGGTCCGCACAGCTCGCAGAACGAGCAGGACACCCGGCTGTTCTGCCTGCAGGGACGGGTGCCGGTGTTTGATCCCGCCAGTCCGGCTGAAGCGAAAGCGCTGCTGCCTCTGGCCTTTGAGCTGTCGGAAAAATACGAAATGCTCACCGTATTGCGTCCGGCGACGCGCATCTGCCACTCGCGGCAGAACGTCCGCCTTCAGCTGGTTCAACAGTTGCAGCGCAGCGCCAACTTTAAAAAAGATCCCAACCGCTGGGGCGCAACCCCGGCCTTTCTGCCCGCCCTGCACCGCAAGCTCAACGACAACCTCGTCGCCTTTGCCGCCGAACCGGCGGTGCAGCCGCGCCTGACTCAGGGTGATGGCAGTCACGCACGTCTGGCCCTGGTCGCCTCAGGCATTGTCTATGGCCATCTGGTCGATCTGCTCGCTGAACTGGGGCTGACCGACACCGTGGACCTCTATCAGGTGGTGCTGCCGTATCCGCTCAACAGTGCGTGGATCGACACCATGCGCGCGGACTATGACCGGGTGATGATCCTCGAAGAGACCTATCCGGTGATCGAAATGCAGCTGGCGCATGGCGGTGCCTTCGGCAAACAGAGTGGCGACATCGTCAAGGAAGGGGAGCTGACGCCCGATGTGGTCCATGAAGCACTGGCCCGTTTCCTCGATCTGGACGCTCCGGCTCCCGCCCCGGCCAACAGCCGTGGCCAACGACCATCCCTGTGTCCGGGCTGCCCGCACCGCAGTGCCTTTTACAGCATCAAGAAGACCTTTCCCAAGGGCATTTTCCCGTCCGACATCGGCTGCTACACCCTCGGCATCAACCTCAAGGCCGTGGATACCGTGCACTGCATGGGCGCCTGCATCAGCCAGGGCGCCGGCTTCTATCAATCCTATGCCCAGGATAGCGGGGATGACTTCCCCACCGTGGTGGTGACCATCGGCGACTCGACCTTTTTCCACTCCGGCATTCCGGCGCTGATCAATGCCGTGATCCAGAAGGCGCGCATCATCGTGGTGATCCTTGATAACGGCACCACGGCCATGACCGGCGGCCAGCCCGTGCCCCATCTCGGCCGCACCGCCACCGGCGCGGCGACCAGGGCCATTGCCATCGAGCCGCTGGTCCGAGCCAGCGGGGTTGAGTTCGTCGCATGTTGTGACCCGTATGACAGCGATGCGCTTGAAGCGGTGCTGAAAAAGGCTGATAGCCATATCCGTGATCCACAGGGCGGCGTGGCCGTGGTGATCTCACGGCACGGCTGCCTGATGGATCGTGAGGTGGTCAAAAGCCAGCCGCGCTATGCCATGGAGATCACCCCCGACTGCATCGGCTGCCGGCGCTGCGTAGACGCATTTGAATGCCCGGCCTTGAGCATGGACGAGGCGACCAAGGTTGCGGTGCTCGATCCGGACCGCTGCATCGGCTGCGGCACCTGTATTCCGGTCTGCCCAGTACACGCCATCAAAGGGACCAGCGAGGGAGAATTGTCATGAAACAGCAGATCATTGTCAGTGGTATCGGCGGACAAGGGGTGCTGTTTCTCACCCGGGTCATTGCCCAGGTGGCGGTGAATCGCGGCCTTGCGGTGTTGACCTCGGAAACCCACGGCATGGCTCAGCGTGGCGGCACCGTGTTGTCATCGATCAAAGTCGGTGACTTTGCCAGCCCGTTGATCCGCGCCGGTCAGGCCGATGTCGGCCTGCTGTTATGGGACGCCAACCTCGGCGTGCATCAGCCCTTGTTGCGTGAAGACGGCACCCTCGTGATCAGCAGTGAGCAACCCGGCGTCGGCAAACGGATTGCCGCGACCAAGTTGGCGCGTGAGCTGGGCAATGCGGTGCTGGCTAACCTGATTTTGCTTGGGTTGGCTGTGCGGGATGCGGTGTTGTTCTGTTCCGTTGAAGAATGTGAGGAGGCGATTCGTCAGTTGGCTCCGGCGCGGTTTGTTGAGCAGAATTTGGCGGCTTTTCGGTGTGGGCTGGAAGGGTAAACCTGTTTGAATCGCTGAGAAAGAATTAAACGCCCTCTCCTTGGGGAGAGGGTAGGGGTGAGGGGGATTGCTGTCGTCAGGGAAAAACTCCCCTCTTCCGGCCTGCGGCCACCTTCTCCCCAAGGAGAAGAGCTGATATCACACGAACATCGAACACGTAAAAGGACCAAACCAGACATGACCCGCCAGGAACATCTCAGCTACTTCATCCGCCTGCATCGCACCGGCCTTACGGTCACGCTGCTGTGCGCGTTGATTGTGCTGTATCCCTTCGTGCAGGACAACCCCTACACCCTCGGTCTGTCCAACCTGGTCGCCATCCATGTCATTGTCGTGCTCGGTCTTAACCTGTTCATCGGCTATGCCGGACAGATCTCCCTCGGTCATGCCGCCTTTTTCGGCCTCGGTGCCTATGGCTCGGCCATCGGCACCGTCACCTATGAGCTGTCCCCCTGGCCCACCCTGTTCGGCGTTGCCGTGCTGGTCGCCTTGCTGGCGCTGATCATCGGCGTGCCGACGCTGCGCCTGTCCGGACACTATCTGGCCATGGCCACCCTCGGCTTCAATCTGGTGGTCTACACCGTGCTCCAGCAGTGGGACGAGGTGACCGGCGGGGTCAGCGGTTTTTACGGCATCCCCTCGCTGGCCATCGGCAGTTTTGCCTTTGACGACGAAGTGCGTTTTCACTATCTGGTGTGGGGCATGGCGCTGCTGAGTCTGCTGTTGTGCCTCAACCTGGTGCGTAGCGGTGTCGGTCGCGGTCTGGCCGCCCTGGCCGGCGATGAGACGGCAGCAGCAGCCCTTGGCGTCAATACCCAGATCAGCAAGGTCAAGGTGTTTGTGCTGTCGGCAGTGCTGGCCTCAGTCGCCGGAAGTCTTTACGCCCATTGCTACAACTACATCAGCCCGGCATCTTTTGATATCTTTGTCTCCACCGATCTGGTGATCATGGTGGTGATTGGCGGCATGGGGTCCATCTGGGGCTCGCTGTTCGGTGCGACCCTCATCACCCTGCTGCCCGAGTGGGTCGATGTGTTCGAGTCGTACAAAGACTTCGTCCACGGTGGCATCCTGGTGCTGGTACTGATGTTCCTGCCCCAGGGCTTTGTCACCGGTCTAGTGGATCTGGTCAAAACCCGTCAGGCTTTGCGCAGGAGTCGCCATGCTGCATCTTGACGCGCTCAGCAAACAGTTCGGCGGCCTGCCCGCCCTGTCTGACGTCACCTTCCGGGTGCCGCAAGGGCAGATTACGGCACTGATCGGTCCCAACGGTGCGGGAAAAAGTACCCTGATCAACTGCATTACCGGTGTGTTGACGCCGACGCGCGGTTCGATCAGCCTCGGACTGCAGGAGATCAGCACCCAACCGTCCCATGCCATTTCGCGACTCGGTGTGGCACGCACCTTTCAGAATCTCAAGTTGTTCGAGCGGCTGTCGGTGCTCGACAATGTGCTGGCCGGGCTCAATAATGAAGCGGGCAGCAGCCTGATCATGGCCCTGCTGCGTCTGCCTTACCTGCGCCATCGCGAACGTCAGCTCAAGCTGCGTGCTCTGGAAGCGCTGGACCGTTTCGGTCTCGCCGACAAAGCCGACTGGCCCGCCGGGGTGATGGCCTATGGCGACAAAAAACGCCTGGAGCTGGCGCGCGCCACAGTCAGCCAGCCGCAACTGATTTTGCTCGACGAGCCGGTGGCCGGACTCAATGCCACCGAAACCCTGGCCGTGGAGCAGCAGCTCCGCCGCCTGCGTCAGGAGGGTCAAACCCTGTTGCTGGTGGAGCACGACATGGAGCTGGTCATGGGGCTGGCTGACCAGGTGGTGGTGCTCGACAGCGGCTGTGTGATCGCCTGGGGCACGCCGGATGAGGTGCAGCGCAATCCGCGGGTGTTGGAGGCTTATTTGGGGAGTGTGGAGGCGACGGCTTAAACTCTGTGCCGTGTGCATGGAATAAGCTTTGGTCTAAAGCGAGAAGGTTTCCCACATGACGCGGGGTTGCGCCCCGCACGACGCCTGACTTTCTTTGCTTGTCCAAAGAAAGTCAGCAAAGAAACGACACCCCGCGCCTTGCCCCCTTCGGGGGTGCCCTGCGCAATCGGCAGAATTTGCGGGTGGACAAAAACTCGGGTCTGTTTGCAACAGCCCCTCAAACAGTTTGTCCCCCTATTTCGCAAATTCTGTCGATCGCTCCGGCTGCGTTACAGGGGACCCCGGAAAGGCAAAGGCGGCAAGGACTTTAGCAGCCAAGCTCCCCCGTTCAGCAGCGCCGAACGGAGTGAATGTCACCGCGATGATCGTCGGCAAACTGTCTGAGCGCAGCGAGTTTTTGCCGACATCGCGGGGTAAATAAACGAAGAGAGGGAACCCGCAGGGCGCAATGGTCGGGGGTCGTTTTTCCGTCCCTTTTGACGACGCAAAAGGGACCCGACGTGTGGGCGCGGAAGCCCACGTCACGTGGGAAAAAGCCACGCAAACAGATAAAGTTAGCCAGAGCGAAAATGCAGAAATAACGATGACAGCCATAAACAACACTGTTCGCCCAGACCCACTGCTGGAAATCACCAACCTCACCGCCCACTACGGCGCGGCCCAGGCCCTGTTCGGCGTCGATCTAAAGATCCATCAAGGCGAAACCGTCGCCCTGGTCGGCGCCAACGGTGCCGGCAAAAGCACCCTGCTCAAATGCGTCATGGGCCTGGTCACACCGACCGGTGGCACCATTCACCTCGACGGCCAGCCGGTCACCGGCAGCACGCCGGCCGCCATGGTACGCCACGGCCTAGCGTTCTCCCCGGAAGGGCGCGAAGTATTCCCGCATCTCAGCGTTGAGGAAAACCTCACCCTCGGTGCCATGGCCCTCAAACTGCGGCGCGGCGAACAACAGGCCCGCCTCGACGAAGTCTATCAACGCTTTGCCAAGCTCAAAGAGCGGCGCAGCCAGCTGGCCGGTACTCTGTCCGGCGGCGAACAGCAGATGCTGGCCATGGGCCGGGCGCTGATGGCCCACCCGCGCTTGCTGCTGCTCGACGAGCCGAGCCTCGGCCTGGCGCCGAAAATCACCGATGACATCTTTGCCATTATCCACCACCTGTCGCGCAGCGGCACCACCATCCTGCTGGTGGAGCAGAACGCTGCCCGCGCCCTGAGCGGTTCCGACCGCGCCTATCTGCTGGCCAACGGTGCGATGGTGCAGCAGGGGCAAAGCAACCAGTTGCTCAATGATCCGGCTCTACGTGCCGCCTTTTTGGGGGCGGCTAGCCATGACCGTCCCCAGGCCAGCCGCCTCGGCGCCGCCGGTCTGACCAATATCCGTCTGGAGAAACCCGATATGCGTCAACAGAACTTTATGCCCGCGTTT
>JAFGXV010000063.1 GCA_016936455.1 Desulfuromonadaceae bacterium | reverse complement strand
GTGCGACGACAGCCACCAGATGAGCCTCTATGCGTACCTGCTCAGAGAGAATGGTTTTCTGGATGATCAGGTAATTTTCCACGGCCGATTCGACGTGCTGCGCAAGCTCAAGGCCCCGAAGTTTGAACAGGCAGGGCTGACCCGGACACCCGAACAGATTGAACAGTTTCTGGATCTGGCCCGGTCCGTCCTGCGCGCGATTGACCATCAGGTTTATTTGCCGGTGTACTCCTGGGCCTGCAGTGACTGCGGGTATCGGCAGCTATGCCGGGGAGAGTAGACCCAACGGCAACAGGCTTCACGTCAACACCCATCCTGCCCAATGAACTCTTCTGACTCTCCTCCCGAAACCCTAATGGTTCTTCGGGATTTCTGTTTTTCTGAACACGCAATACACCCAATAGACCAAAGGAGATAAACCCATGGACACCTCCAAAGACGCCATCGAAGTGGCGTGGAAGGCCGGTCAGTATTTCTGGACTAAAGCTAATGGTAATCCGGCCATGCTGGTTGCCGGAGCCGTGGTTGCTGGTACGACCCTGATCGGTTACGGCAGCTATGTGTGTGGTGAGAAAGTTTACCGCGCATTAACGCAAGATGGCTGATGAAAGAAATGAAAGAACGTTGCGAAAAGAAGGAAACTGGTGATCAGGTATGATCTGAAAATATCCGTTCCAGCACAGGCAGGTCATTGGCCGCAGTGCTCCAAACTGCAGCGATATCAACACCGAAGTAATTGTGAATCAAAACATCGCGCATACCCGCCATGTTTTTCCAGGGAATTTCTGGCTGGGCCTGGCGAGTTTCTATAGAAATGCGCTTGGTTGCCTCACCAATAATCTCCAACTGACGAATGACGGCATCCTGCTTCATCCTGTCCAGGCTGAAGGCCAAGAAGTCCGTGCCACGGATATACTCAGCGATTTGTTGTATAGCGTCTCGAATATGACGCAGGTAAACACTGTCGTCGCGTTCGCTCATTGATACACAATTCTCAATTCAGATTTTATCCGGTCGATCAGGTGCCTGCTGATCGAAGCCTCAGTGAGCAGGTCCACTTCAACGCCAAGAGCTTCCGACAACTCTCTTCTAATTTGAACCAGGCAGAGAAGACTGTGCTGCTCTGAGAACTCGACGAGAAGATCCAGATCGCTATCCTCAGTTGCTTCTCCCCGGGCGTAAGAGCCAAAGATGCCAATTCGGGAGGCACCGTACTGCTTCAGGATGGGAACGAGCTTATCTGTCATTGTTTCGATTTTCATGGGTTCCCCCGAGACGTGTTCCCCTTCTTAGCTGCAAGGCGCCTGAAGCCGGCTGTGGCTGCGCACTGATACCAGCGACCATCCTACCACGATTCTGACCAGAGTGCAGCCCGTTAGATCATCACGCAGTCACGCCAGCTGCAGCAACCAGACGAGCCCGGCAGCACCAACAATCAAGCGCGGTGCGGGTTCTTTCTATTTCCACTTCAAGGAGAAAAAGATCATGACGATTCACACCCACAACACGGTAGAAATCCAGCCGATTGACAACGCACCAGCCGTTATCCATAGCGCCGATCAGGGCCTGTTCTACAGGCATCCCAACCACAAAAACTTCCAGCACCCGCACCCCGAGCTGGACGACTCCCCGTTCATGGCCGTGGACAAGGATGCCAACTACACCCTTGGTGACGCCTACGATGACCTGCGTGCCTGGAGCCGACATCATTATGACCGGCAGGTCTGTGTCAGCGAGATCAGCCTTTGCTCGGCGGACAGCATCAAGATCGGTGACCAGACTCACCCTTTGAGCACCCTGGCCAGTCGGGCTCTGTGCGCACGGCTGGGAGCGCCCCATCCCTATATCCGCACCTTGCCCCGCTACCTGCAGACCATCAACCTGAATTACGGCCTGCTTCAGCATAAGGAGGAAAAACTGTTCATCCGCTTTGATGGCAACCGGATACGGGGGCTGCTCTCAAATCGCTATGTCCCGATGGATCATGTGCAGATTCTCGACGCCCTGATAAAGGCCGGAGTGGATACCGGTAAACGGGTTCAGCTCGATGTTGATGACAGCCTGATGCGCCTGTGCCTTGTCGACAACCAACGCACTTTCGAGATAGGTCGCGACGATCCCCATACACCCGGCATTTCCATTATCAATTCCGAATTGGGCCAGAGCAGTTTCAGTATTGCCCCTTACGTGCTTCGGCTGATCTGCACCAATGGCTTGATCACCCGGGTGCGCGGTACTGCGACCAACTTTCGCCACGTCTCGGACCGGGCATTGACCCAGATGCCGCGTATTCTCAGTATTGCCTACGCGCAGGTCGACAATCAGGAAAAACAGCTGCGTATCGCCATGGAACGTCCCGTTGAGGATCAGGCGGCGACCTTAAAGGCCATCGCCCGGCATTTTTCACTGACTAAAATCCAGCGCGACGCCATCGACTGGGCTTTGCCCTATGAAACCGGTCCGAATATGTTCCATGTGATCCAGACGCTCACCAAAGCAGCTCAGTATCCGGAACTCACCACCGAGCAGAATACTGAGCTGCAGCAGGTCGGTGGCGAAGTGTTGCGCCTGGTGGCCTGAGAAAGAGACAACAAAAAAAAGGACAAATGACAAATAAACAATGCCGATCCACGCTGAGCTGATTGCTGAATCCGCAGGTGGTCGGCATTGTTCTATTCTGAGGGCCTTGGGCCAGAACTTTTTTAACCTGTCATACCCGGGCGGGTTGGTTTACGCCGCCCGCAGATCAACACTCAACAGCGGTACCTGGGTTGCCGCCACTGGCAGTATGCGGTCTAACGGCAAAGCGGCTGTAGCCGTATTGGCCGCTGCAATCAGTGATTCCTGCGACAGATGGCTATAGCGCTGGGTCGTTTTGACCTGGGTATGGCCCAGCAGTTTCTGGACTTCATACAGGCTACGGCCACTGTTGATCAGCATGGAAGCAAAGCTGTGACGCAGATCGTGGATGCGCAAATCGAGAAGCCCGGCCCGTTCTCGTGCTTTATCCCAGGAGCTGAAAATCTGAACATAAGGCCCACCGGACTTGGGACTGGGAAACAAGTAGACATCCTCTTCACTGCGTGGGAGACTCTGGAGCAGCTGCAGCATGCCATCTGAGAGTGGGACGTAACGCGTCTTGCCTGACTTGTTAAATTCAATCCGCCACAAGCGCCGCTCCATATCAATATCTGTCCACTTGGCATTCAGCACTTCATTCTTGCGCGCCCCGGTCAGCAGCAGCATGGAGATAATGTACTTGAGGTGCTTCGATTCCGACTGCTCCAGCGCGTCAAACAGCCGTCTGGCTTCCTCCTCCGACAGATACCGCTCTCGCTGGTTGTTCTCTTGGAACAGATCAATGCCACTGGTCGGGTTCTGGGTGATGCAGGGGACCTCCCACCTGATCGCACAGTTGAAGATGTAGCGGCATAGAATGATAATGCGGTTGGTGGAGCCTGGTTCATGGGTTGCGCGATGATGACTGAACAGATCCACACAATGTCTTCGGGTGACCTGGTCCAGATGCAGATGGCCAATGGCGGGGAGAATGTGGTTGCGCAACAATGACTCATCGGTCTGCCAGGAGCGTTTGTATCCTTTGGCATGCGGCAGGTAGGAGTCACGCACAAACTCGGCAACGGTTGGAACTTTCTTGCGGTTATCTCTCTCAGCGAAGGGGTCATCCCCCAACGCCAGCAGGTTCAGCTTCTCGCGCGCCAGAGCCCTGGCTGTTTTTAACGGGATGATTCCGGCGTCGGCCAGTTTGCGCTGGTGGGTTTTTTCCCGCTCATCGCGATAGCGCAGATAATAAGTCTTTCCTGTCGCCCTGACCTCCAGCAAGAGTCCCTTGCAGACCTCGTCAAAGTAGTCGGTTTTACGCTGGTTTTCACTATTGGTGGTGCTGTCGACGAACTTTTGTGTTAAGCTTCTTTTTGGCATCGTGGTGCCTCCTTTTTGAGTTGTTAACGTATACATAAGGTATAACACAATATGCAAAATGAATATATATCTTTCTTTTTTTTAGAGGGCCAAATTGAGCATAAACGCAAGCTGGCGCAGATTATCAGGGCTGTGAGAGGTTTGTTTGGCTACAGTCAGGAAGAGATGGCAAAAATCGCCGGGTCGTCGAGACCGACCCTAAGCAAGCTGGAACGGATGGAAGAAATCGAAAAAATCCGCCATGAGACCTTTGAGAAATTTCTTCGGGCTTTTGCTGATATGGGCGTGATTGTCCGTTATTATGATGACGGCGGCGTCCAGGTAGAAATGACACCTCAGGCTCTGGATATAGCCGTACAGAACAGCCTTGATGCCTGGGCCGCTAAAGAAAAAAAGGCGGCTGACAAGAAAAAAAAATAAAGAGCGTCAGAAGGGATAGAAAAGGTAACATCAGTCAGGTCGCAGGAGAGCTTTTGACCTGATCACGGGTGCAAAGCATTGCGCATGCTCTGCTCGGGAGATACTATGCACAGAGATGGCGTGAGCCCAGTCGTCGGAAACAGGCACGCAAAAAAGAGAGATAAAGATCATGGCACAACTCAAAAAACTTCCCATCGGCATCCAGACGTTTGAAAAAATACGCAATGACAACTATCTGTATGTGGATAAGACGGCGTTGATCAAAAAACTTATTGACGGGGGGAGTTAC
>JAFGXV010000062.1 GCA_016936455.1 Desulfuromonadaceae bacterium | reverse complement strand
TTCGCCGCCGGCGGCAAGCGCATGGGCAAGAAAGACCTCGGCATGATCAGCATGACCTACGGCAACATCTACGTCGCCAAGGTGTCCATGGCCAACCCGGCCCAGTGTGTCAAGGCCTTCCTCGAGGCCGAAGCCTACGACGGCCCATCCATCATCCTGGCGTACAGCCACTGTATCGCCCACGGCATCGATATGACCACCGCCGTCGACGAGTGCAAGAAGGCCGTCAACTCCGGCCACTGGCCGCTGTTCCGTTTCGATCCCCGCCTGGCCAGCCAGGGCAAGAATCCGCTGCAGCTCGACAGCAAGGACCCGAGCATCAGCTTCGAAGATTACGCCTACGGCGAAAACCGTTTCCGCGTGCTCAAGAAGTCGCAGCCCGAAGTGGCCGACCGTCTCATGAAACAGGCTTCCAAAGAAACGGCCGAGCGTTACGACCTGTACAAGAAACTCGCGGCGATGGATCCCGACTGCGGAACCAGGTAAGTCGTTTTTCCGGTTAGATCCGACTCCCGCTGCCTTTTTGGTGGCGGGAGTTTTTTTGTTCCTGCGTGCCAACGTTTGTGGCCATGCACTGAGCGAGCGATCTTTGCGCCAAACCTGCTGTGTGTGCGGAAAAATGTGGTAGACTGGTAATCTCTTGCGCCGTTTGTACGGCAAGTGCTATAAAGTTTTAACGAGCTGGGACGCCGTTTCCTTTTCAGATTCAGCCTTTTGGAGAAAACGCATGTTTGAAAACCAATCGACTTTCGCGCTGTACGACGAAGAAGCGGAACAGGTGAATGAGATTTTGGCCGACCTGCTGATCGCGTCTAATGCGAAGTCCATTTTCCTTGTCGACAAGAATGGTCAGATGATCTCTTCTTCTGGAGATGTTTCGGGAGTGGATACTACCAGTCTGGCCTCGCTGACCGCAGGGAATATTGCGACAACAGGTGGTTTGGCGAAGCTGATTGGCGAAAAAGAGTTTTCAATTCAGTTCCACGAAGGAGAAAAAGACAGCATCCATATCTCCATTGTCGGTGGCCGTGTGATTCTGGTGGTGATTTTCGATCAGCGCAGTTCGCTAGGTCTGGTCCGCTTGCGGGTCAAACGCGCCAGCACGCGCCTGGCCAAGGTATTTGAAGAGGTGAACCGCAAGAACGAACTGCAGATGAAGGATAATGTCGGCAAAAACCCGTTCGCAGAAATTACCGATGACGACATCGATAACTTGTTTCGCTAAGGGCAACTGATATGTCGTTTATAAATTATGCATCTCGTGAAATTAACTGCAAAATCGTCTACTACGGGCCTGGTCTGTGTGGAAAGACCACCAACCTGCAGCATGTTTACCAGAAGACAGCTCCTGAGTCGAAGGGGAAGATGATTTCGCTGGCCACGGAGACGGAGCGGACGCTGTTTTTCGATTTTCTCCCTCTGGCGCTGGGGGAGGTGCGGGGATTCAAAACCCGTTTTCATCTGTACACGGTTCCCGGCCAGGTTTTTTACGATGCGTCACGAAAGCTGATCCTGAAAGGAGTCGACGGAGTCGTTTTTGTCGCCGATTCTCAGGAAGAACGGCTCGATGCCAATATTGAAAGTCTTGAAAATCTCAAGGACAATCTGGAGGAGCAGGGGTACGATCTCTTAAAACTCCCTTTTGTCATGCAGTACAACAAGCAGGACCTGCCCAATATTTCTCCGCTTGAGGAATTGAGGAAATATCTCAATCCCACCAACGTCCCGGAGTACCGTGCCTGCGCCATGTCGGGTGTCGGTGTGTTTGAAACACTGAAAGCAATTGCCAAGCTGGTTCTGATGGAGTTGAAAAAAGGCGGTCGCTAGAAAAAAGCCTGAAAAAAATATTGACAGGTTCTAGCTGCTCACGTATAGTCCGCAGCTGTCGACACGACATGATCCCCGGTAGCTCAGTCGGTAGAGCAGGTGGCTGTTAACCACCCTGTCGCTGGTTCGAGTCCGGCCCGGGGAGCCAATAAAAACAAGGGTTTGCGGAGTTTTCCGTGAACCCTTTTTTTTGCTATGTGTGCTTGGGTAACAAGATGGGTAACAAGATTTGATTTTCTACTCCCCTTTTTCTGTTACCTGTTACACGGAAAACCTACTTTTCTAATCTTGACGAGGCTGCTTCTTTTTTGGCTGTGGTCTCTTCCCGTTTGCGGCAGCAATTCCATTTTTCTAAATCATCTGCAAATTTCAAATGGGCCCGGATTCTGGGGCTTAGCCGCCCGCTCTGCGGTTTCCTTCCAGAAGGACCCGCGATCTTTCCGGCGATCTCTTCGTTTTCCTCTGGCTGCGTGTCGCATAGAGTGAAAAACTGAAACGCAAACCAGCCGCAACCATGATGAGTTTCTGGGGCTTAGCCGCCCGCATTTGAGCGGACAGCAGGAAGGACCCTTGTCCGTTGTTCCGTGGTGCCGAAGTGCCAAAAGTCTGTCATGGGAAAAATTAGCGAGTTTTTGAGCTCGCTTCGCCACCCGTTACCAACTGCCCAAGAGGACCCGCTGTGCTATGGCCATTTCTCGCGGATGTTTGGACAGTCTCAGGGGCGCGGGGTGGGCGAGAGGGCGGCGGTTGCTCTGTGGTGGCATTAGCGGGGAAGGGTAAGGGTAGGGCTGGCGCTTTATGTCGCTTTAGAATGGCTGTGAGGCGGTCATGTTTGAATGGTGCCCGCCATGCATCAGTCACTTGGGGCGATGCATGGCGGCGCAATTGCAAACGGGTGGGGGATCGTCCTTTTTTTCCGATTATATTCCTCAGCTATCAATCTAACTAGAGGTGCAACATATCGTTATCACATGGATGCCTGCTGGTTTTTGCTGAGGCCTACCACCAAAACTACCCACAATTATCTTCGTGGCTGTCGTTTTTGGTGTTTTTGACTGCTCAATCGATGCCGAACTCCCTTTCAATCCAGCCCGCGTCCGCTGCCATTTTGTCCGCCAAACACCTCATGCAATAATGCAATCCATCCAGGATGTAATAATTGGGGGCCTGGTCTTCAATTTCGGCCTGGTCGGTGTGTTTTCGGAGAAGGTCCTCAATGACAGTTAATGCGCATGATGCCATGGACATGTTGTTGATTTTTTCGATGATCATTTTGCGCACATAGGGCGACTGAGCTTGGAGCGCTTCGTTCATGGCTACCCCTCCTTCGGCTGGGTTAAGTCGTCCTCAAAGCAAATGAGGCTGTAGGGGATGGTTTCTGGCGCGGGTGCGGTGTTGTGGTGGCTCATGGCTGTTTCTCCTAACTGAGGGAATCTGAAGGCCCTTCAGCGCCGTCAAACGCAAAAAGGGCGGCTACGCGGGTTGACGGACCGGTGGTTAGGCGCACCGGCAGTCCCGAAGGACTCCCACATAGCCGCCCAGACGTAACAGAGCACAGCCATGCACTGGATACAAAAACACCGCCAAGGTGGAGAGGTGGCGGCAGTATCCGCCTAACTTTTGTTCGAGCCGTCAAACCCGGCTGCTGGATTTTGCCAGCAGCATG
Source organism: Desulfuromonadaceae bacterium (assembly GCA_016936455.1). Lineage (GTDB taxonomy): Bacteria > Desulfobacterota > Desulfuromonadia > Desulfuromonadales > Desulfuromonadaceae > Pseudodesulfuromonas. The sequence continues at coordinate 72,892 of JAFGXV010000062.1, read as the reverse complement.
GAAAGCGTAGCCTCTGGCGGAGGTGGTTGTCAAGCTCTCCTCATCGGTTCAATGCTGGTGGCCCGAACCCGTCCTAGCCCAGGGCAGTCAACCAGGGTGACATTGTTGTCGGCCTGTCCGACGACAGTTCCGATAAAGTCAACACCAGGAATGCCGCCTTCGATCTGGAAAAAGACCTGTTCTCCGACTGCTGCAATGGCGGGATCGTTTTTGGTTTTTTCCATCATGGGTTTTTCTCCTTTTGGTCGTGGTTGATGGTGTCGTTTGTATATGTGCCTTATTTGCGTGTGACAGGTGTAACAGGTGTAACATGCCCGGAATCACTCGCTTTTTTCGGGTGACAAAGTGTCACACCTTTTCAGTTTGGTGTGACATTTTGTCACTTCGATTTCGTCAATGATTTCAACGGTGTTACACCTGTTACACCTGTCACACCGTTTTAGATAAGCTATACGTATTTTATTGATCGTCGTCGTTTTCCGTTGGTGCTGCGAAGTGATAGCAGCGTGCTGTTTTGCCCAGACCGGGCAGCCTTCTTGAGATGGACGCTTTGCCATTCGTTCCCGGTTTGAGCAGCCCCTTTTCTATCAACACCTCAGTGCACCAGCGCGAATCAAACCCTTTACAGATTTCATTGTTGTAGGCGCTGGGAAAAACGAAGTATTCGTAGGCTTCATCCTCCAGAAGTTCGGACACGTTGTTGCGGAATCCGGCGCGGTTGATGGTGGGCTGTCGGCTTTTGCTGCTCATCAGGGTGAAGCGGCTCTCTCCGTGCAGCTCAAAAAATGCCCCCACCTGCTGTAAGAACTGCTCGACTTCAGCCTGTCCGGCGGTGCCGCGACGTGCCAGCCAGGCTTGGAAGCAGGTCAGGGCCGCGTCCATGGCTTCGCCTACCTTCCAGCCTGTCAGGCCATAGAGGGTGGCCAGCTCGCCTCCGGCAGCCGCCAGCGCAAAACGGGCCGCTACACGGTGCACTTGCCCGGATGCCGCCGGAGGAACGGCTGTCCGTGAAAACTGCTGCTGAATCTCCGCGATCCACTTCAAGCGGCTGATACGCTGCTGCGGATCGTTCATCTCCGCGACCAGCTTGGTCAGGTAGGCGTGAAGCACAGCGCCATGATATTTGCAGCTCGCTGCTTTCAGGTGGTCCGCCAGCTGGGCCGGGCCTTCCATGCCGTGCAGGTTTTCAAACACGCCCATCTTCTGGCCAGCATCAGCGGGAATGTCCGCCAGGCGTAATTCCTGCCCCGCAAAGCTGCGTTTGCCCACTGAGGCCAGCATGGTGCCCAGGTCGGTCTCTCCGGTCGTCAGAAAGCTGATTTTCCACTGACGGCGGCTGCGAGCATTACCGTGCTGGTCAGCTCTGCCCCGGCCAACGCCCCCGGCCAGTTTGTAAACGATCTGACCAATCTGCTCCGGTGGGGCCTGCCCCAGCTCGTCCATGAACAGACAGGCGTCATTGTGCTGGGCTGCTGTTGATTCAAAGGCGTTGGCCGTATTGTCACAGGTCTTGATCTGGTGCTGTGGTGGCCCCGTAACCGAAGCGGCCACGTGCATGGTGGTAGTCTTGCCGTCGCCGGAATGGCCAACAATGTTGAAGCCGCCCCCCTCGCCCCCGGTAGGGCCAAGGAGCGCCCCAGCCAAGGGCAATGTGCAGGCAAACACCAAGCGACTGTTGCCGACACAAAACCGCCCGATCTGCTCCCGCCATTCCTTCAGGGTGCCGTTAACGCTGTAATCCGGCGCACCGTCGCCCGGGTCAGAGAGAATAACGCTCTCGTCTCCCAACGTGCCAATGGTGCTTTCCGGCATGACATAGGCGCTGTGCTCGCCCTTGGTGATCCAGCCGCTACGATCCGCCAAGGTAATACGGGGCAGATTGTCAGCAGCACGGCAGAAACTTTTCATCAGGTCCATAAACTGGGAGCGTTCTTTGGTGTTTGGAGCGAAGCTGCCGCCGAGGCTCACAAACTGAATGCGGGCCTCTTCGCCACCCGACCTGTAAATCTGTTCCTGAGAGAGAGCCCAGGTCTTTCGGCGGTGATCCATGTCCGTCAATTCCAGCACCAGAGTGAATCCGTCGCCGTGGTTGGTGCGGGCAATGCCGATAGGGGCCAGTCGTGTGCACAGCGGGTGCTCTTCGGTGCCGCCGTCTTTGTTGTCGATTTGCATCATGACGGCGCGGTTTGTTACGACGTAACGCCCAAAAGGGATGCCCTGTGCGGCGTCGATTGCGCCCTTGATGTTCTTCTCGACCAGCTTCAAACCTTTGGCTTTGGCCAGGTCGTTAAAATCTGTATTTTCGGCCATTTATAAAATTTCCTTTTCTGAAAAGTCGGGTTCGATCCATCTACCGTGAACAGCTTTGGCGGCCTCCTGTGCGGCGGATCGTCCGGCGTCGTCGGCGTCGGCACAGACCACCATGGTGATGGCCGGATACCTCGTGCGCAGGGCCACGGCCACGGGCCGGAGGTTTCCGGCGAAGAAGCAAACCGCGACCGGATGCCCGGTGGCTTCGTGGAGCGTTGCGCCGGTTGCAAAGCCCTCAGCCAAAAGCAGAACGCTGGCCGGTGCCGGGCCGATGGCGTGATAGCATCCGCCCATCTCGGTGCCGGACAGAAACCGTTTGCCGCCGTCGGGCTGGATGAATTGCAGGCCGGTCATTTTCCCGGCCACGGTGTAGACCGGCACCACCAAGGCCTCCCCCAGTTGGCGCAGGCCGTGGGGCTGGACCTGCTTTTGGACGAGATAGCGGTGGTCCGCTGCTGCCGGTTGGGCCTGTTGCCAGAGCCGACGCGCTTTTTCGGCGGCGTCGGCATGGCGTTGACGTTGTTCTTCGGCTTGCTGGCGGCGGCGCTGTTCCATGTTTTTGGCGTATTCCCGCCGCTCATCTGTGGTCATTTCTCGCTGAGGCTTGCCGGAAAACCAGGTTTCCTTTACCCCATGCTTCCACGAGCCGAACGCTGCCCCATAAGTGCCGTCACCATTGTCGTGGATGGTGATGTAGCCATTGCGTGATTCGCGGCGATCCTGAGGCAAATAGAAGCGCCGTAATCTGCCGTCGGCGATCATGGGGGCGTTGGCCGGATCAATGCCAGCTGCGGCCATGGCGTCAATCAATCCGCCGAGCACTGACATTTGGCACGTCGCCAGTCGAGCCGCTCGAAATTACATGAGTCGGCGGCGCGTTCAATGCCGCCTACGGCGTCGTGGACCATTGCTTCAATGTGGCGATGCCCGTCGTCGTCCTCAATGACTGCCAAACAAATAACGGGGTCGAATATTTCTTCAGAATCGTCGACGTCAATGTAGACGGCGTGCAGGTGATTCGGCGCGGGTGATATGGATATTATCTTGCCTTTGCGATCAGCCATGATGAACACCTCCCGTCTGGGTGCGGTCCCGAAGCCAATCAACAAGGCTGTCCACGACATAGGCGCGGCGGCTGCCGATCAGGACCGACTCCGGGACGTCCTCGCCTTTCGACTTCATGTTTGCCAATGTTTTTCCGCTGAGGACGCCGCCGGTCAGAGTGCTGACTTTGGACTGAGCGACAACGTTTGATGGCCAGCGGTCGGCCATGTCTTGGAATATATCTGTTTTGGGCATTGTGTTAGTCTCCTGTGCGTTTGGGTTTGGGGTTTCCGGCGGCGTCCCGCCGGGGGTTTGGGTGCGCACAAGAAAAGGTTCGCACGGTAATGACTGTATTACGTCAAGCGTTTTTTCAAAAAAAACGGCGTAACAAGTGCCGATAAATCAGCACGTTACGCCGTCTGGTGATTTTTTTAGATGTAATAGGGTATTACAGGAGTATTACTGTTTTCCTTTTCGGTAGTCTGTTAGGCGCTTATTTTTATTGCCGGGTGTTAGGTGCTTGAGTTCTGGCCATATTGCGTCGTGCAGCTGAACCCCCTTCAGGCCAAACCTTTCCTGTAGGCTGTGAACAATTTCCCCGGGTGGAATGTTCTTTTTCCGACCGCTCGCAGCAACCTCTTCAGCGCCTTTGCGGGCTGCCTCTTCGAGTTGTTTCATTTGATCTGCTAGGTTTTTCTTTGGTGCGCACTCTCCAAACCAGAAACGGGGCAGGTCATAGCCTGAGGCCTCGCACCAGGCACGGAATTGTTCACGGGAAACAGTTACGTCTTTCAATTGCTCTTTGAGTGTTTTTGTGGTTTCTCGGGGTCCGCGTGGTTCGGTTTTGTTGAACATGCTATGCAAATTGATGAGCCTTATCGCATAATCATCTTCTGACGGATACAGGCAATCTTCAACCTTCTTCATGCTGCCAATGGCTCCATTGACGCCGTAGCCACTTTCATGCTGGTAGCACACAATCAACCTGCTCTTGATAAGTCGATGTAGCCACGCTGTAAGTGGTATTTTCGTTTCCTCGGCCATGTGCTTTGCTACGTCATGAATGGGTAGTACCTCAAAATCCGTCAGGTCTATTGTCATGTCGGCACTCCCTCTGTGCTCTCCCTATTGAAAAGAGGCCCGGCAGGGGGCGGTAGGGTGCCGCTCCTTTTCAATCCGTCGATCTAGCCGGGTAAGGCGGTGATGGGATGCAACTTTTAGTTAGCTTGAGGCTTAGCTAAAGAAAACGCGTTTCCTTTAGCTAAGGGGCTCCCCGTGTGAGCTTGTTTCAAACGGCTATTGAGCATTCCAAGGCTGCATGGCTTTCCAGTTTTTTGGAAAGCCCATCGCGTTCAGCTCTTGTGTTTGCATGCTATCCAGGTGCTTAACGAGATCCTGCCTCCATTGTCCCGTTGGGTTTATGGCGTTTTTTAGGTGCTCCATCACAACCAGGAAATTGAACATAAGGCGGGCTTGGTGATTTGGGGCGTCTATCGGGACCATCCGGCTGTCGAAGCGCTTTATTCTGGGCAAAACAATTGGGAAACGCCTGTTCCAGAGGCGACCATGATGGGCACAGACGTTTCGAACTGGGGTGAATCCATGAAGAATGCTTTCAAGGACTTCAATTGTCGGCAACCTCAGTCCGTTCATAATTTCCTTTTTGACTTCGTTGTCTTTGGTGTTTTTGATCCATCGAGAGAGTGTTCCGAGACTCATCGTCTCCACAACAGCCCAGATCGGCGGCAAGAAGGGCTGAGAATATTTTTTTCTGTAATGGACAATAAATGCTTCCTTACTGTCTTCCAGGTCCGCCGTGATTTTCCCAAGGTCGCGGGCGTGCTGCCAAGGATCCTTGAATAACCCTGGATCCATGTGTGAATGGGCCCCGTATTTTAACGACATTGCATTGGCCCACTGCGTTCGAACGGCGACTTCGATGCGTTCAATGGCGTCCATAACAAACAGCCTGAGCTTGCGGTCAAAAATATAGAGACGCAAAACATTTTCAAAGCTGGTTTCCGGCAAAAAAACGTGGTTTCGGGCGCTAGAATCTTCAGAAGGATGTTCGAAGGGGAGCCAATAGGCGCTGAGACGGTAATAGCCGATATGGGCGAGGTAGTGCTTGAAACGCTCTTCGTTTTCGCAAGTCATCCCCCGATTTTTGAGGCGTCTTACTTGTTCTTCGATGGAGAGCGGCTGCTTATCGTATTGCATATTGATTCCACCAAAAAATAAACCCGCCGGTTTGAGCATCGTTGAGAGGCTTGGCGGGTGTTGTTAAGCTAAATTATCCACAAACGCTGAGGAATAGCAACAAAAAATCACCCGTGAACACATAGACGCGCCCTTATTTTCCCTGAGGTTGTTTCAGCTTCACCACCTTGCTGGGCTTCTTCTCCAGGTGAAGCATAGCCTCTCGAAGTGTGTCCGGCATGAGGTGGGCGTAGCGCTCCGTCATGGCGATGGTGTGGTGTCCCATGGCCTCTTTGATGGTATAGAGGGGGACCCCGGCCATAGCCAGCCGACTGGCGAAGGTGTGGCGCATGGTATGGAAGCACACTTTCTGGCGCTGGTCGTCGATGCCGTCATTCAAGCCAAGGTCGTTGACGGTGCGGGCAAAGACGACGTTGGGCTGTTTCTGCATACCGCCGTTGAGGGCCGGAAAGACAAAGGGAGCATCAGAGTGCTGCTTGCGGTGTTTGAGCATTTCCCGGACTCGCTGGGTCGTGGTGTGGATCGTCCGGTTGTCCCCGGCCTTGGTGTCCATCAGGCGGGCCGTGAGGGACACCAGGTCAACATTCTGCCAGGTCAGCGCGGCCAGTTCGCCCCATCTCGCCCCCGTGTCCAGGCTCATGATGGCCATGTCGTAGGTGGTCTGACTCCGATCCTTGAGGGCAGCCAAAAGCAAAACCTCTTCCTCTTCGGTGATGAAGCGCTCGCGTTTGTTGTTCAGCTTTGGCTTTTTGACTTGGCGGGTGGGGTGCTGCCGATCCGTCACGCCGTCGATGTTGGCCAGGTTCCATATCTGGCGGACAATGGCATAGGCATAGGTCACGGTTTTGGGCGACAGGCCCTTGTCCTTCATCGTCTTGCCGATCTTTTCAATGTGCAGCGGCATGATGTCGGCAAAAGTCAACTTTTCCACCACGGGGGCGATGTGGAGGCGGAACAGCTGTTCCTCCTTGCTGGCGGACTTCTTGCCATTGTCGAATTGCAGGGGAAGGTAGCGGGTGGAGAAGTACGCGCCGAAGGTGATGTTGCGGTGTTCCTCCTGCTTGCGCTCCCGCTCGATCCGTGCGGCCAGCTCTGCGGTTGCGTCGTCTTCGTCCTGCTTGCAAATCGGTTTCGGCTTCTGGTCGGGGTTGTCAGCGTTCCATTTGAAGTTTTCCCGGTACTCCAGCGCCTTGTTGATGGCGTCGCCCATGGTGAAACCCAAAGACCACCAGCCAAGAGAGGAGATTCGGGTTTTCCCGCCTAGCGTTTGCCGGATGATCCATTGTCGATCTTTGCGGACGCCGTTTTTCCTTGTTTGGTGCTCACGGTAAAAAACGCCCGGTTCACCACTTTTTTGCAGCTGGTCCAAGGACGCCATGTTTTCACCTCCAGAAATGAATCTTGTTACCCTCGGATTTGGGTAACAAGATGGGTAACAAGATTTTGCGGGAAACTAGGTGTTTTTTAGGGAACGTCTGGGAGGTAGTATATTGACAAAATATCTGAATATCAAAGGATTTTTTGACGTTTTGGGATGGCATGGGAATTGCTAGAAAAGTGACTGTTAACCACCCTGTCGCTGGTTCGAGTCCGGCCCGGGGAGCCATTAAAGACAGAGGCTTGCAGGTTTACCTGCGAGCCTTTTTGTTTTTTAGAGGCCCCGGTTCCCGGATTTGATTTTTACGTTGCTCGTTGTTTTGGCTTCGTGGTTTCTGGGGTAGCCGTAACCGTTACACCCAGCATTTGTCGAGCAGGGAATCTTCCGCCGTGGCCACAGGCCGCTGCCAGATGTGGCGGATGATCTCCAGCGTTGCTTTGATGCGCGGTTCTTCGCGCCGGCGCGCCAGCCAGCCGATGCTGAGCGGGATCTCGCCCCAGCCCTGATTCCAGATCGTCGCCACGCCCTTTTCCAGCAGTATCCGTCCTTCGTCCTCACGCATGATGGCCACCCCCTGTCCGGCCACTACCAGTTCCCGCACCATTTTTTCATCATCGGCAATCACCGCCTTGTTCGGCACGGTGCGGTAGTCGCCCAGTTTCTGCTGCAGGCTGTGAAAGAAGGGCAGGTTTTCGACCCAGATCCAGGGCAGGGCAGCAAGGTCCACCCACGCCATGGTTCCGCTGTGGATGGACAGGGCATGGGGGATGACGACGCAGGTGCGCACGGTGCAGACCTGGTTCTGCTCGATCTGCGGGTCCTTGCTCAGGCCGTAGTAAAACGCCAGGTCGAGCTGCTCCTGGTGAAGGCGCGCGGCCGTGTCGGCTGACTGGCAGCTGTGAAATATCAGGCTGGTCTGGGGGTACAGCTGACTGTGGCGCAGGTTGATGGCGCTGATGCGCAGAAAATCGGGGTCGCTGTTGAGGCCGATGGCTACGGACCCCGAACTGCCGCGCACCAGCGCTTCGGCCTGCTGCTGCAGACGGAGGACGGCTTCCAGGATATCCTGGGCGGACGGGAGGAGTTGTTTTCCGCCCTCTGTCAGCTGCATGCCGCGAGAGGTGCGCTCAAACAGCTGCAGGCCGAATTCTTCTTCGAGCAGTCGGATCTGGGTGGACAGGGCGGATTGGCTGATGTTGATCTGTTTGGCGGCGCGAGTCAGATTGCGTTGCTGCGCCACGACCAGAAAGGATCGAAGCTGGTAAAGTTCCATGAGGCCTCCGGCTGCGTTCGATTTTATCGAATACAGAGTGCGGAAAGTTCTATTAGACAGGCAGTCTAAACCACAGTACATAGCGTATCCAGAATTATTTCTAGATTTTTCGTGTTCTGTTTCATGGATGGCTTGGAGGTAGCTATGTTTGGTTTGGAAGGTTTCGGCGTCATCGCGGGTTTTGTGCTGACGCTGCTCAGCACCCTGCTCTGTGTGGTGTATGGCGCGATCAACTGGAATCGCGGCTATCTTGAGGAGGACGAACGGCAACAGAAAGAAAGCTGGCTGAAGGAAGAGCAGCAGCTTGAAGATGAACTGCTGTAACGGAGGCCGCTGATGAGTATGACGCTGTTAACCACCGTGGTGGTGATCTATCTGGGGATTGTCGCTTACCTGAGTCTGAAAGCCTACCGCCAGACCCATGGCGCAACGGATTATATGCTGGCCGGGCGGGAGATCCATCCCTTTGTCATGGCCATGTCCTACGGTGCGACCTTTGTCAGCACCTCGGCTATTATCGGTTTTGGCGGCGCGGCGGCCGTGTTCGGCATGAGCGTGCTGTGGCTGACTTTCCTCGCGGTGCTGGTGGGCATTTTTATCGCTTTCGTGTTTTTCGGTCGCCGGACCCGGCGCATGGGGCTGAATCTCAACGCCCATACCTTTCCGGAGTTTCTCGGCCGCCGTTTCAACTCGAAGGGGCTGCAGGGGCTGGCTGCCCTGCTGATCTTTGCCGCCATGCCGCTCTACACCAGCGTGGTGCTGATGGGCGGCGGCAAGTTTATTGCCGAGGTCCTGGCCATTGACTACGATGCCGCCCTGTTTTTCCTCACCGTCATCATTGCCATCTACGTGATCATGGGCGGACTGAAAGCGGTGATGTATACCGACGCCTTTCAGGGCAGCATCATGTTTACCGGCCTGCTGACCCTGCTGGTGGTGACCTACTACAAACTGGGTGGCGTGGTCGTGGCGCATCAGCGTCTAAGCGACATGAAAGAGATCGCGGTGAAGATTTTTGGTGCCAAGGGGCATACGGGATGGACGGCCTTTCCAGACCTTGGTTCCGAGTACTGGCTGATTGTGGTGACGACGATTATTCTTGGGGTCGGCATCGGCGTGCTGTCGCAGCCGCAGCTGATCGTCCGCTTTATGACGGTAAAAAGCGACCGTGAGCTCAATCGTGCCGTGCTGATCGGCGGCATCTTCATCCTCATGGCCGTCGGCGTGCCCTTTATCGTCGGTCCGCTGACCAATGTGTTCTTCTATTACGACTATCCGGAGACCGCCGGCAAGATTGCCCTGCTCGCGGCGGATAAAAACGTGGCCCAGATTATTCCCATGTACATCAAGGCAGCCATGCCGCAGTGGTTTACCGCCCTGTTCATGGTGACGTTGCTGTCGGCGGCCATGAGTACCCTGAGTTCACAGTTCCATGCCATGGGCACTTCGCTGGGGCGCGATCTGTATGAGAAGGCCCTGGGCCGCGAAGGCAATCCGGTCCTGCTGACCCGGGTGGGAATCCTGTTCGCGATTCTGCTCAGCTACTTTCTGGCCTGGGGGCTGCCGAACTTCTTTGAGGGCGGCACCGCGATCATCGCCCGCGGCACGGCCATTTTCTTCGGCCTCTGTGCCGCGGCCTTTCTACCCATTTTCTTCGGCGCGATCTATTCCAGAGGTATGACCAAACTGGCGGCCTATGCCGGCTTCGCCAGCGGCACCCTGGTCAGCTTCTTCTGGCTGTTTTTTGTCCATGTCAAGGAATCGAAGCCGTTGCTGCTGTGTCATGCCCTGTTTGGGGTCGACTCTCTGGCGGAGGGGACCAAATGGGTGTTTGTCGATCCGCTGGTGGTGGCGCTGCCGGTCTCGTTGCTGGTGACGCTCCTCTGTTGCCGACTGGGGCGGCCGCTCGACGAACAGCATGTGCAGATCTGTTTCCACGGACTGAAAAGAGACTGATCGGTTGTTGCTGGTTGCCGGGTTAGAAATGACAACGGGGCGCGCAGAATTACTCTGCGCGCCCCGTTGCGTTGGGAGCCTGGTACCGTAACGAATTTTCTTGGGATGGTTGCAGGCTAGTTCGGGCGGCGCTGGTTTTTGAGTTGCTCCACCATCATGTTGGTCATGCCGTTCTTTTTTTGCTCGGCCTCAGGAATCACTTCCTGCATGTGGATTTCAAAGGTCAGTTCCCGACCCGCCAGGGGGTGGTTGGCATCCAGGGTGATACTGGTATCATCCGCTGCGGTGACCATGACATAGAGCAGTGAACCGTCCTCACGGGTGATCTCAATCTGATTGCCGATCTTTGGATTGAGGTCGGCAGGCAGGTCTTCGCGGGCAATGGTTTCGATGAGTTCCGGCTTGACTGCGCCGTAGGCCACTTCCGGCGCCAGTACGACGGTCTTGGTTTCACCGGGCACCATGCCGATGACCGCTTGGTCGACGCCTTTAAGCACTTCCTTCTGGCCGACAATAAAATGCAGCGGCTGCTTGTCCTGTGAGGAATCGAAAACCGTTCCATCCTTGAGGGTGCCGGTGTAATGAATCTTGACGGTATCTCCTTTTTTTGCCACAAACATAACGCTTCCTTTCTTTTGACATCGTAATGGCATGAAGAGTAGGAAGAATTGTCCGCTATGTCAATCCAAGCTTTGCAAAAAGGGGTTGTGTCATGAAAGGTGAAACACTGGTCAGCGCCATCACGGCGCAGCGCCAACCGGAGCATGCATTTATCTGCTGGCAGCAGGACGCCGGCCCGAAGCAGTACGAGCTGCTGGACTATTTTATCAACCGCCGTGCGCAGCAGGAAGAGGTGACTTCATTCGAGCTGCTGGATATGGAACAGATGTGGCAGGCGCTGCTGGCCCTGGGCGAACCCGGATTCAGCCGCGCGGTGCGCAAGGACGTGGAAGTGATCGACTGGCAGGTGGCCCACCAGCAGGGCCGGGTCCGTTCCTGCTGCTTTCGGGCCGAGGGCCTGATGGCAGTTTATGACGAGGTTGCCGCCCTGAAAGCGCAGGCGAAAAAAGATTGAGTCCGGCCGTCGGGGAGTGTTATGGTCTGCGCCGATGGGTCGAATCGGCATTGTTGATTTGGTTGCGACATGCCCGATGGCTGTGTTTTGGCCTGCGCGGCCTTGCTGCGCGGGTGCAGACTGTGATGAGAGTTTATTCCCATGTCTTTTGATCTTTCCCTGTGGCAGCGCCTTGAGTACCGGGGCCTGCCTGTTTATCTTCGTTCCGATCTGCCTCACTGGTTTGTACCGACCTCGGCGGGGGATCGGTTGCTGCAGCAACTGGCCGAGCGCCCGGCGTCCTCCCTGACCATGGCGGAGCAGCGTTTTCTTCAACGCCTTCCTTCTCAGGAGCCGACGGACTATCCCGGGCGGTCCGCCTGTCTGGAGACGCGCCAGCTCAACGAGTTGTGGCTGCATGTTACCAATCGTTGCAACCTGAGCTGTGAGCACTGCCTGTTTTCGTCCGATGCCCACAGTCGGGCCGAGCTGTCATTTGCCCAGATTCGCCGACGGGTGGATGAGGCGCTGGTGCTGGGTTGCCGCGTGTTTGCCCTGACGGGTGGCGAACCCTTTGTCCATCCCGATTTCAATGCCATTGTCCAGTATATTCTGATTCAACCCCACGCCCATGTGGCGGTGCTGACCAATGGCATGACGTTGCAACAGCAGCTGGCACAGGCCGACTGGGATCGCAGCCGTTTTCATCTGCAGATCAGTGTCGATGGCCTGGAGCAACGCCATGATGCCCTGCGTGGTGCCGGACGCTTTGCCCGGCTACGCCAGCAGCTGGGCTGGCTGCGCGAGCAGGGCTGGCCCTTTACCCTGTCCATGTGCGTGGAACGCGATAACGTGGCCGACATGCCGGCGATTGTCGATCTCGCCGCCGAGTGGGGCGCCGCCAATGTCCATTTCATGTGGTATTTCATTCGTGGCCGCGGCGAGCAGGAGCAGTTTGCCGCTGTGCCCGCCATCGCCGCGGCTCTGACCGAGGCCCGCCGGCGTGCCCAACAGCATGGGATGACCCTCGACAATCTGGATGCCCTGCGCACCCAGATTTTCGCTCCGCCCGGCACGATTCATGACGGTAGCGGCAGCGGCTGGGACTCTCTGGCTATCGGTCCCGATGACCGGCTCTACCCCTCGGCGGCGCTGGTCGATGTGGCGGAACTGGCCACGCCGCTGACCCATGGACTGGCGACGGCCTGGCGTTCCAGCGCGGTGCTGGAACAGATTCGTCACGGCAGCTGCCGCGATTTGGATTCGCCGTGGCGTTTCATCCTCGGTGGCGGCGACCTCGACCACAGCTATCTCCATGGTCAGCGTTTCGTCGGCGCCGATCCCTATCTGCCGCTGTATGAGCAGCTAGCGCTGGATCTGATTGTCGAGAAGGCCGCAGAGCAGGCGGACCTGGATGAACCGGCGCTGCGCCTGAAGATGGGTGACGTGCTGGAAACCTGCGGCGCGCACGGCAAGGTGGCACTCCTGCATTCCAACTGTCTGCTGTCTTTGACTCACGAAGACAGCCGTTCCGTGGTGAAGAATTTCTACGCTGCGGCCGTGGGCGACAGCAAGGAGGAGATTCTCAATCCGGTCTGCTACGAGGCTGATATCGTCAGCCATATTCCCCCGGCCTACCGCTTCCGCGGTTATGGCTGTGGCAGCCCGGTGCTGGATGCCGGGATTCAACCGGGGGAAACGATTCTCGACCTCGGCTGCGGCAGTGGCGTGGAGTGTTTTATTGCCGCGCGGTTGACCGGTCGCAGTGGTCGGGTCATCGGGGTCGACATGCTCGAACCGATGCTCAATCTGGCGCGTGAGGGGCAACAGGGTGTTACGCAGAATCTCGGTTATGCCAACCTCGATTTCCGTCAGGGCTATTTGGAAGTCCTGCCCGTTGAGGACAACAGCATCGACCTGATCCTGTCCAACTGCGTGCTCAATCTTTCCGCTGACAAGCGGCGGCTGTTTGCCGAGATGCTGCGGGTGCTCAAACCGGGCGGCCGCCTGGTGGTGGCGGACGTGGTGTGCGAAACCGAGCCCGACGCCGCCATCCGCAACGACGAGGTGCTGCGCGGGGAGTGTATTGCCGGTGCCCTGACCCAGAAAGACCTGATGGGCCTGTTGCATGAGAGCGGCTTTGATGCCCTGGCCAGCCTCAAGCGGCTGCCCTACCGCCAGGTGCAGCAGCATGCCTTTTTCTCCCTGACCTTTACCGCCCGCAAGCCGCAACTGCCCAGCAACGACCAGCGCGTGCGCGTGATGTATCCGGGGCCTTTCGCCGCCATCCATCTGGACGACGGTTTGGTTCTAACGCCGGGGCAGGTGACCGAGATCCCGCTGGCCCAGGCTCTGGCTGCCGGCGATCAGCTCTATCGTCTTGATGCCCAGGGCTTTGTCGAGAACATCGCCTTCATCTACAGCTGCAACTGCGCCATTCCTGCCCTCCAGAACGACGAAGCTCCGCCTGCGGCGCGCCAGTTCAGCGGCTGCATGGTCTGTGGTGCGCCGTTGCACTATCGGGCCGAGAGCGCACCCTGTGTCTGCAGTTACTGTGGTGAGACCTTTATCAGCTCCGTGAACTGCGAGCAGGGCCATTTCGTCTGCGATAGCTGCCATAGCGAGGATGCGCTGGTTGCCATCGAACACCTGTGTCGCAGTGCGCGGGAAACGGAACTGCTGCCGCTGTTCTATCGCATCTGTCGCCATCCGGCCATCCCGCTGCACGGTCCCCAGTACCATGCCCTGATGCCGGCACTGATTCTAATCTGTTACCGCAACAGCGGCGGTGAGTTGCCCGACACTGCCCTGGAGACGGCCTTACAGCGTGGCGCGAAGATTGCCGGTGGCAGCTGTGCCTTCAACGGTGTCTGCGGTGCTGCCGTCGGTGTCGGTATCGCCTTCAGCCTGATTCTGCAGGCCAATCCGCTGACGGCGGATGAGCGCCAGCAGGTGCAGACCCTGGTGCAGGAAGTGCTGGCTCGTCTGGCGCAGTTCAGGGCCGCGCGCTGCTGTCAACGCGATTGCGTGGTGGCGTTGCAGGCGGCGGCCGAGCTGTCGCTGAGTGTGTTGCCCCGGCCACTGATCGCTGGCGACACGCGGGTCTGTCGTCAGCAACATCTGAATCAGGAATGCCTGGGCGGGGGCTGTCCACTGTCGCCTTCGGCAAGTAAGAGGCTGGCAGAACGTTTGGCCTCCTGATCGCACATTAACGGGTTTGATTTTCCGTGCACTATTGTTAGAATTGGAATTCATGAATTTTCCAGTCTGCTAACTCGAGGAGGATGCTGCATGCGTTTGCTGACCCGTTCTGATTTCGATGGTATTGTCTGTGCCGCGCTGCTCAAGGAGCTGGGCGTGATTGAGGAGATGGAGTACGCCCATCCCAAGGATTTGCAGGACGGCAAGATTGCGGTCTCGGCCGACGATGTGCTGGCCAACGTGCCCTATGTTCCGGGTTGCGGTCTGTGGTTCGATCACCATTCCAGCGAGAAGGAGCGGCTGCAGCTTGAGGGCCAGTATCAGGGGCGCAGTGAATCCGCCCCCAGCGCGGCTCGCGTGATCTATAACTACTATCAGGATGCGCGGCTGAAGAAATTCGACAGCATGCTCGAATATGTTGACCGCGTCGATTCCGCCCAGCTCAGCGAAGACGAGATTCTCAATCCCACCGGCTGGGTACTGCTCGGTTTTCTCTGCGATCCCCGTACCGGCCTCGGCTATCACAAGAGTTTCACCATCAGCAATCTGCAGCTGATGAAGGAACTGATGGAGGCCATGCGCACCCAGACCATTGAGGAGATTCTGGCGAATCCCCATGTGCAGGAACGGGTGAATCTCTATTACGAAAACGATGCCCGCTGTAAAGCCTTTTTGCAAGAGCATACCCGCGTTGACGGTCCGGTGGCGATTACCGACGCCCGCGGCTTGACCGACCTGCCACCGGGCAACCGCTTTCTGATCTATTCCCTGTTTCCCGACACCAATATCTCCATTCGCCTCATCGATGGCCGTGGCAAGGAGTTTGTTGCCATCTCCGTCGGTTACAGCGTGCTCAACCGCACCTCCAACGTCAATGTCGGTTCCCTGATGCTCAAATACGGCGGCGGCGGCCACAAGGCGGTCGGGACCTGTCAGGTGCCCTATGCTGATGCCGATCGCGTGCTGGCCGAGCTGGTTGAGGCGATCAAGGCGAGCGCCTGATATTGCCTCCCCATCTCAGATCAAAAAAGCCCCTGCGGTCCAGCCGTAGGGGCTTTTTTTGTGTCCGGCCGCCCGTCATAAGGCAAGATTTTTCCCCTGCGCTGCAATTCCCTCAAAAGCGGCTATACTGAAAAAAGTTTCCGGATGGGGTTTTTTCAGCATCCTGTTATTACGATCCTGTTCAGCTGGTATTGGTACACCGCAGAAGTGATAGCCATGGGAGGAAGGTCAATGGCACAGGCGAGAAGCAGAAAAGAGGATGGTTCACTAGCCGCACATTTAACAGCCGTCAAGCAGGGCGAGCGCCGGTTCGAGAATGCCTTTCAGTCCGTGGCGCGCATGATTCTGTCGCAGCCCATCGACAAAGTCGTGGTCAATGGCAAGTCAACCTACGACTTCGGCATCTTTCGCACCGGGCGTAAACACGCCATCGGCATGTACGACGAGATCAACAGTTTTGTTTCTTTTGTCAAGGATGCGGCCGAAGGCGGCTCGTCGAAAGAGATGGCGTACGTGCTGGTCGGCGAGCCGGGCAACGGCAAAACCTTTTTTGTCGAGTATCTGTGTGCGAAGTACCGCGATTTTTTGGCCCAGGCGCAGAATCGCCGTTACACCTTCCGCTTTGTCGGCATGGATCAGCTCGGTCATTACGGCAAGATCGCGCAGATTGAATCCCAGACCTATGAAGATCCTCTGGTCCTGGCCATGAACCTGGGCGAGACCCGCGAGCAGAGTATGGAACTGCTGGCCAAAACCTATGGCTTCAGCGATGGGCAGATCGAAACCTTTTTTGACGACTACCGCCCTCTGGGGGCCTGCACCGCCTACATGCTCAACGAGTTGTACCAGCATTGCGATGGCAAGCTCAATGAGGTGCTCAAACACGTGGAGGTGATTCCGGTGCCACTGACGGAAAGTCTGGGCACTGTCACCGGAAAATATGCGGCCAAGGACAAGATTACCTCCAGCGCCGTGGATCTGCTCGGTGAGGAATCGATCCAGCGCCTGCTGCACATCAGCGACACCAACAATCCCTACCGCTTCGATTTGCGCCGCGGTGCCCTGGCACGCGTGGCCGGTGGCGGCATCCATTTTTCCGACGAGATTTACAAGAACAAGAAGGATCTGGTGCAGGTTTACCTCGGGGTCATTCAGAACCGCCTGATTGAGATGGACGGCTTTAAATGGCCCATCGACACCCTGATCATCGCCACCAGCAATAACGCCGAGTTCAACCGTTTCCTGGCCGAGAAGGAGGAAGCGCCGATCATCGATCGCTGTCGCATCTGTTATTTCTCCCACAACACCAATTACCTGATGCAGAAGGAGCTGACGGCTTACGCCATCGGCAGCGAGACCAAAACTACCCTCACGGGCCAGGATCTGCACCAGGATCCCAACCTCAACTATGCCGCCAGCGTCGGCGTGGTGCTGACGCGGTTGCCGCGCAGCGAGAAACTGACGCCTATCGAAACCCTCAAGCTGGCCGCGGGCGAGGTGGCTGGCGAAAAAAGCATCAAGACCTTGTCCGAGGTGATTGATCTGCTCAACCAGGAACCGGATATCACCAAGCGTTTCGGCCAGAAAGGACTGGGGCATCGCAATCTCGGCCGCGCTCTGCAGTTGCTGGTGGAAAGTACCGAGACCAACGAAGGCCGCTGCATGTTCGCCTACGATATCTTCCATGCCCTGGAGCGGGTCATTCTCGACTATGTCTCTGACAACAACGACCGCGCCAAGTATCTCGATGATCTCAAGCTTGCCCGCCGACTTTACCGCGAGCGCATCATGACTGAGATGTTCAACGCCTACATGGACGAGCCCCAGGCCATCCGCAAGGATGTGATGAACTATGTCAACATGATCATCGGCATCGATGCCGAGAATCTCGGCGCCGACAAGATGTGGAAATATCGCGATCCGCAGACCAACGAACTCAAGGCGCTTAAGATTGATCCGCGTTTTATCCAGAGTGTCGAAGACCGTCTCGGCCTGAAGACCGAGGAGCAGCGCGAGACGTTCCGCACTGCCATCCGCAAGATCTACGGCCAGAAGATCTCCCTTGATGCTGGTTACGACTTCATGGACAACCTCGAACTGGTCAAGGCGGTGACCGATGTGCGGCTCAAATCCGATATCGCCGGCGCCGGCTCCCTGGTCGGCGCGCTGGCCAACCGCACCAACGAAGAAAACCAGAAACTCTACGACCGCATGATCGATACCATGCTTAACCAGCTCGGTTACTGCCGCACTTGCGCGCAGAAGACCATCGAGTATTTCTGCACTCAGGATGACGAGGGTTAGGGTGAGCCATGTCGGACTCCGGGCGTGAGACGTACTATCAGCTGCTGAAGGAACAGGGGAGGCTGGCTCCTGATCGCACTGCTATAGAAACGGAACGGCAGGATGGGAGGCGTCATGTGCTGCCGCTGCCGACGGCAGCACCAGGCGCTTCGGCACAGGAACAGCTCTACGGCGACCGCGACTTTTCCCTGCTGCCGGGCCGGATGCCGGAGGCCGGGCTGCGGATCAGTTTTTTGCGGACGCTTGATGATCTGCTGGAACGCGACCGTCTGCGCGAACAGGATGGCTTTCCGCGCAAGATCAAGGTGGGTAAGCTGATCAAGCCGCGCAAGGGGCGGGAGAACCGCGTGGTGGTGGTGCCGACGACGGTGGAGGAGAAGCTGCTCCATGACAACCGTTTTTTGGATGAGCAGGAGTCCGGTGGCGGTAGCGGTGGTCAGGGCGATGGCGAGGAAGGCGAGGTTATTGGTGAGCAGCCGGTGCGCGAGGCCGGTCAGGGGGAGGGCAGCGGCGCCGGTCAGGGACGTGGCGGTTCCCATGAGCTGGAGGCCAATGCCTATGAGCTCGGGCGCATTCTGACGGAAAAGTTTCAGTTGCCCAATCTTAAGGAAAAGGGCAAAAAACGCTCACTGACGCGCTATACCTATGACCTGACCGACCGCAACCGCGGTTTTGGCCAGGTCCTCGACAAGAAGGCCACCCTGCGCCAGATTCTCAATACCAACATCGGCCTGGAGCGGCTGTCCGCAACTGACGCCATTGATCCCAGCCAGTTTCTCATCGCGCCCAAGGACAAGATCTATCGCATCCTCTCGCCGGAAAAAGACTACGAATCCCAGGCTCTGGTGTTTTTTGTTCGCGACTATTCCGGCTCCATGGCCGGTAAGGCCACGGAGCTAGTGGTGACCCAGCACGTGTTGATCTACAGCTGGCTGCTTTATCAGTACGGCGGCCAAGTGGAGACCCGTTTCATTCTCCATGATACCGATGCCACGGAAGTGGCGGACTTTTACACCTATTATAATCTGCGCGTCGCCGGTGGCACGAAGGTCGCCGCCGGTTATCAGCTGATCAACCGTGTCGTTGAGCAGAATAAACTGGCCGCCGAGTACAATATCTATGTGTTCCATGGGACCGATGGTGACGACTGGGATCGCGAAGGACAGGAGACCTTGCCCGAGCTGAAAAAAATGTTGAGCTACGCCAGCCGCGTCGGCATCACGTTGGCCGAGCACGGTTACGTGAAATCGGGCCAGACCGAACTGGAACGCTACCTGAGAAAATCGGGCTTGCTCGACCAGGCAAAAGAGCTGTTGCGTCTTGATACCCTGAGTGAGGATGCGGCGGAAGAGCGTCTCATCGAGGGCATCCGGCGTCTGGTGGCTGATTGAGGGTAGACCGTTGAACCAGCCTGCTGAGACATCGCGTGAGCGGGGAGTGTTATGCAACTGATCGACCAGAAAACCAAGCGCATCATGGAAGGCTGCAAGGAGCGGGCGCTCGATGCCGGGTTGTGTTTCGACAAGGAGAGCCTGGAGTACATTGTCAGCAACCGCGACATGATCGAACTGATGCCGAAGAACATGATCCCGACCCTGTACGATTACTGGGTGCATGATGTCGAGGTGCTGCGCGAGAGTGGCAAGTACGAACTCTATCCCTCCAATCCCTACGAAACGGTGATCAATACCCGGCCGGCGATTTCCTTCTATAACGACAATAATCCCGACTGGCTCAATGTCATGATTTTTTATCATGTGCTGGGGCACATCGATTTTTTCCAGAACAATCTCTATTTCCGCCACACGTGGGAATATGATCTATGCGGCCGGGCTTTGGCCGACAAACGCTTGATTTCCCGTCTGCGTTCCGAGTATGGCCGCCGGGTTGACTACGTCATTGAGTTCGCCCGCGGCATCGACAATCTGGTGGGCTACCATGCCGAGCTGGCGCGTTTCAACCGCATCGATAACGGTTGTTCCGCGCGGCTGAACTACTATTTTGATGTGTTTCTGCAGTCGGTGAAGAAGGTTCAGCCCCGCGAGTATGTAAAGGAGCTGGAGCGGTTTAATCGTTGCGTCGCTCAGCAGGAACCGCTGGGGGAAGAGATCTTTTTTGCAGAGGTCCAGCAGCGGTATCCCGAATTTGACGCCTGTTTCGAGAAGTTTTTGCGCGAGCGCTCGGCGCCGAGCCTTGATCTGCTGCAGTTTCTCATGGACCAGTCGCCGTTTTTGAACCGTGACGAAAACAAGTGGATGAAGTCGGTGTTGGAGATCATCCGCACCACGTCCATCTATTTTCAGCCGCAGATCCGGACCAAGATCATGAACGAGGGCTGGGCCAGCTACTGGCACGAGACCCTTTTTTTGCAGGATGATCGCATCCGTGGCCACGAGGTGGAGTTTGCCCGGGTCAACGCAGGGGTGACAGCCATGCCGCGCGTTGGTCTCAATCCTTATGCCCTGGGGATGCGCCTGTTCTACCATATTGAGCAACAGGCGGATCGGGGCTGCTACGATTACGCCTTCAACCGGATGCGCGACCGTGAGCAGCGCCGTCGGTACGATCGGGCCACCGGTCTCGGCCATGAGCGGATTTTTAAGATTCGCGAAGATTTCTGCGATTTCACTTTTATCAGCCAGTTTGTCGATCAGGATTTTATCGATGCCCATCGCCTGTTTGTCGCCGGGGAGCGCCTCAACAAGGAGCGTATGGTGTGGGAGTACTATGTCCGCAGCCGTAAGGCGGCCGATTATCGCGACATGATTTTTTCTTCACTTTACCATCCGCCGGTGATTCAGGTGGACCGGGAAAAATCCCGCAACGGCGCGCTCTATCTCACTCATCGCTTCGAGGGCAAGCCGTTGGTCAATGAGTATATCGCCAATACCCTGCTTGGCATCGAATACCTGTGGGGGAATGGGGTAAAACTGGAGACCAGTGAAGCCAGGGTGGCTGCCAGCGGTGAAAAAAGTGACCCTGCCGAGACGCCGGCCGTGAGCTGGACCCGGGTTGTTTATTCCATGCACGAGCGCGTGTTCAGCAGAGAGGTGGTGACGCCAGATGCCGCATAGCATGCATCCCGTAACGGAGCGGGGAGGCCATATCGACAACGCGATGCAGCGTTTTTCCCGTGGGCAGCAAGATGGCTCGGGAGCTCAGGCCATCCCCTTCAGGACCTATTTGGAACGGGCGGTGGCGGACCCGACTCACATGGTGCGCAATATCTTCCAGGTGTTTCACGACATGATCTACGCTTATGTCGAAGCGGGGGTTGACGAATATCAGGGCGATCCCGAGTCGATCAACTATGCCTACTATGACACACACCGGTTGTTCATCGAGGGTGCGGACCATCCGTTTTTCGCTGACCGCCTGTTTAGCAACCGTCTGGTGCAACTGGCGGAAAATTTCCGTCGCGGCGCTCAGCAGAACAAGATTTACATCTTCAAGGGCCCCCACGGTTGCGGCAAGAGTACTTTCCTCGACAATCTGCTGCGCAAATTCGAGCACTATGTCAACAGCCCCAGCGGCCACACCTTCGAAGCGGTGTGGCGGCTGGACAAAAATCTGCTCAGCAGCTTTGGGGAGCAGGACGGTGAATTGCTGGTGGAAGAACTGTTGAATGTGTCCGAGCTGCGGGAGAGCGCCCTGATGGAGGCCCAGCGCAACCTGTTCCATCGTGAAGGCTATATCGAGGTTCCCTGCCCGAGTCACGACAGCCCGATCCTGATGATCCCGCGTGAGTATCGGCGCTCGTTCTTTGATGACCTGTTCACCAATGATGAAATCAAGTGGAAACTGTTTACCGAAAAGCAGTATGAGTGGGTATTCCGTGAGACCCCCTGCACCATTTGCACCTCCATTTACGAAGCCTTGCTCAGCCGGCTCAAAGATCCGATGAAGGTGCTGCAGATGCTCTATGCCCGCCATTACCGCTTCAACCGACGGCTGGGTGAAGGCATCAGCGTCTACAACCCTGGCGACCGCGTGCTCAAGCAGAACGTCCTTGGTAACGACATGCTGCAGAGGCGCATCAACGGCCTGCTGCGCGACAGCAACCAGGTACAGTACGTGTTCTCCAATTTTGCCAAAACCAATAATGGCGTCTACGCCCTGATGGATATCAAGCGTCACAATGTCGAGCGGTTGCTGGAGCTGCACAATATTATCAGTGAAGGTATCCACAAGGTCGAATACATCGAAGAGCGGGTCAATTCCCTGTTTCTGGCGCTGATGAACCCGGAGGATGAAAACAGTATCCGGGATTTGCCGTCCCTTTCAGACCGGATTGAATATATCAAGGTGCCGTACGTGCTCGACCTGCGTACCGAGGTCGAAATTTATCGCAATACCTTCGGCCGCCACATCGATGAATTCTTCCTGCCGCGGGTGCTGCACAACTTTGCCCGCATCATCATTTCGACCCGCCTCAATCCCAGTTCGCCGGCGCTGTCGGAATGGATCGGCCATCCCGGCCGCTACAGCTGTTACTGCGACAAAAAACTGCAGCTGCTGAAGATGGAAATCTATACCGGCAACATCCCCGAATGGCTGCAGCAGGCGGATCGCAAGCGCCTGACCGCAGAGCGCCGGCGGCGGATTATTTCCGAGTCGGAAAACGAAGGTGAGAGCGGATTTTCCGGGCGGGACTCCATCCGTATTTTCAGTGAGCTGTTTTCCAGTTGTGCTAAAGAGGGCAGCATGATCGACATGGCGACGCTGTGCCGTTTCTTTACCAAGCACGAGGAGTGGTCGAAGCTGATTCCGGAGGGTTTTCTCGATGCGTTACTGCACATGTACAATTACACCATCCTGCAGGAAGTCAAAGAGGCGCTCTACTACTACAACGAGGAGCAGATCGCGCGGGATCTGAAAAACTACATTTTTGCCGTCAACTTCGAGTCGGGAACGGATGTCACCTGCCCCTATACCGGGGATCGCCTCAAGATTGCGGAACCCTTTTTCGCGCCGATCGAACGTCACCTGCTGGATGAGGCCAGTGACCGGGAGACACAACAGAAATTCCGGCAGACGGTGCAGAAGGAGTATGCCGGCCGGACCCTGACCCAGGAGCTGCGGCTGGAGGGTAAGGACCTGATCGAGACCCATCTCTACGACAGCCTCCATGAGCGCTATGTGCATCATCTGAAGGAAAAGGTGCTGGAGCCGTTTCTGGATAACAAGAATTTCCGGCGCGGTATCAAGGATTATGATACCGCGGATTTCAAGACCTATGATAATCGCATCCGCGCGGACGTGACCTTTCTGATGGAAAATCTGTGCAAGAAGTACAAGTATTCCAAGCTCGGTGCCAAGGAAGTTTGCATTTATCTGATCGATAACGATCTGGCGCGTAAATTTTCCGAGGAGAGCTGCTGATCCGTCTCCACCTGTCGCGTGCGCCCTTCAAGCCGCGTCAGAAACAGGGTCACGCCGGTCGCGAGCGCCAGCAGAATCACCACCAGTCCCACCACCCCGGGCCATCCCCAGAAACTCCAGACATAGCCGCCACCGGTTCCTGAGATGCTCGAACCCAGATAATAGGCCAGCAGATACAGTGATGAGGCCTGGGCGCGGGCAACCGGTGTGCGGACGCCGACCCAGGCCGAGGCCAAGGCGTGGGCGCCGAAGAAGCCAATGGTAAACAGGACGATGCCGCCGATGATGGCTGGCAGGGTGGCATAAAGGGTCATCAGGATGCCGGCGGCCATGATGGCCAGCGCGATGCCGAGCAGGAGCGGCCGCCCCATGCGCTGTGTCAGCCCGCCCATCAGGCTTGATCCGGCAGCGCCGAAGGCGTAGGCGAAGAAGATCAGAGCCACCTGGGAGGGACTCAGGTTGTAGGGGGGCGCCAGCAGATAGAAGGTTGCATAGTTGTATACCGTGACGAAACCGCCCATGAACAGAAACGCCAGCGTGAACAGGCTCAGCAGCCCCGGCTCGCGCAGGTGGTTGATCAGGGAGAGGGAGAGCGGTTTCAGCTGAAAGGGCTGGCTCTGAAAGTGGCGTGACGGCGGCAGCAGCCACCAGAACAGCAGGCTCAGCAGCACGGCTAGCACACCCAGCAGGGCGACGGCCGTGCGCCACGGAAACAGATCTGCGAGCAGTACGGTCAGAATGCGGCCGGTCATGCCGCCGCAGGCATTGCCGGCAATGTAGAGTCCCATGGCCGGCCCGATAGCGCGGGCTGACATTTCATCGTTGAGGTAGGCCATGGCCACCGCCGGCACCCCGGCCAGTACGATACCCTGGAGCAGGCGCACCAGCAACAGGGAGGGCAGTACGGTGCTGGCCGCGCACGCCAGCGACAGCAACGAGGTCAGGACAAGGGCCAGGCCCATCAGTTTTTTTCGGCCGGTGCTGTCGGAGATGGAACCGGAAATCGGCAGCATCCAGGCCAGGGCAAAGGTGGCAACAGACAATGACAGGCTGGCGGTAGCCGGGGCGACGGAAAATTCCTCCACCAGCAGCGGGAACAGTGGTTGGAAGGCGTAGAGCGTCGAAAAAGAGACGAATCCGGCGATAAACAGAGCCAGGTTGGCGCGCTGGTAATCGCGGCTGCCGCGTTCGATGTAATTGTCTCGATTCATCCGTCCATCCCGGCTGAAGGAAAAAGGCAAAAAATCCTTGCCTTGGACTCTAACGCCGGGCTAGATATATGTAAAATATATTGAATTTATGTATGCAATAAATTTTATTTATTGAGTCGATATGGACCTGAGACAGATCAAGACGTTCATGGCCGTAGCACAGAGCCGCAATTTTACCCGGGCTGCCGAAGCCCTGTGCCTGGCGCAGCCGGCAGTGAGCATCTCGGTGGCCAAGCTGGAAGAGGAACTGGGGTTGACCCTGTTCAATCGTCAGGGGCGGCAGGTTTCACTGACGGCGGAAGGCGAGACCTTTTTGCGCCATGCGCAGCGCATTTTTGCCGACCTGTCCAACGCCGAGCGGGAGATGAGTGAACTGAGGGAATTGTCCTGCGGCGAGGTGCGTGTCGGGATCCCGCCGATGATGAGTTCCTATTATTTCCCTCGTGTCATCCATGCCTTTCGTGCGGCTTATCCGAAACTGCAGCTCAGCGTCATGGGCGAGGGCGCAGGCCGTATCCAGCAGCTGATCCGTGGCGGGGAGATCGACCTCGGTGTCATCGCCGGCAGCCGGATTCCCGAAGGGCTGGAGGCGCGGTGTTTTTTGCGTGAGGAGGTCGTGGCCTGCGTGCCCGTCGATCACCCCTTTGCTCGGCGCGACAGCATCCGGCTGGAGGAGCTGTGGTCTGAGCCCCTGATCTTGTTCAAGCAGGGGTACTACATGCGCGAGTGGATCGACAGCCTGTTGCGCGATCTGCCCCGCCGGCCAACGGTGGTGTTTGAAACCAACCTCTTTTCGCTGGTGCGCTCCCTGATCCGCGAAGGGGTCGGCCTGTCGACGCTGCTGCGCATGGTGGTGGCCGATGAGCCGCAGGTGGCCGCGGTTTCCTTTTCGCCACCGCTGTATCTCGATCTGCACATTGCGTGGAAGTCCGACGGTTATCTGTCGCGCGCCAATCAGGCGTTTCGCGATTTTCTCATCCATCGCATCGAGTCGTATACCTGAGTTGGAAAGGAGTTTTTTGATGAAGGATGGTCATAGTCGGCTGGTCTATTCCGATGAGGGAAACGGTGACTGTTCGCGTTGCGGACGACCGTTAAGAAAGTGCCGCTGTTCGCAGCAGCGCGCGGCGCTGCCGACGGACGGTGTGGTGCGGATTCAGCGTCAGACCAAGGGACGCAAGGGCAGTGGCGCGACGGTGATTACGGGGGTTCCCCTGACGGGCGATGAGCTGAAGAACTTCGCCAAGGGGCTCAAGCAGACCTGTGGCAGTGGCGGAACGGTGAAAAACGGCCAGATCGAGATTCAGGGCGATCATGTTGAGCGGTTGATGCCGCTGCTCACGGCGCAGGGCTGGGTGGTGAAGCGGGCCGGGGGATAGCCCGGTATGTTACTTCGGACGAAATTTCCCCTCAGACATTCTTCGCTTGTTTCGGCGAATCGTCGTTTCACTCCAGCGATGACAAAAGGGGAGAATCCTCCCATTCAGCGCACCACCACGTCCTGTCCGTCAAACTCCACCCGCTGACCGGCGCGAATCTTACAGCGTTTGCGCGTCTCTACGACTCCGTCGACCAGCACCTCGCCGTCGGCGATGACCAGTTTGGCGACCCCGCCGCTGGGGCACAGGCCGGTGATCTTGAGCAGATCGTTCAGTTCAACAAATTCATGGCCTTCAAGGTCGAAAATCATAAGTTGCCTCTGCGTTTTTCAGGGGATGTTAACGGGGAAAGGCCCCGTTATTGAGGTCGATACAGCTGCCGTTGAGGTATTCCGGGCTGTCGCTTCCGAGCCAGAACGCGGTTTGCGCCACTTCAAAGGCTGTGGCGAAGCGACCGGTATAGACGGCCTGTTTGATGGCCTGCTTGCGCGGTTCGGGAATGACGGCGAGCATGTCTGTTTCGACGGGGCCGGGCGCCACGGCGTTGATGAGGATGCCGTGCGGACCGAGCTGCTTGGCCAAGCTTTTGGTGACATTGATCAGGCCGGCCTTGCTGATGCCGTACCAGATGTCGGGATGGCCGATCTGGCCGGCAATGGAGGCGATGTTGACGATGCGCCCCTGCTTGCGCGCAACCATCTGCGGGAACAGGGCCGTCATTAGGGCGACCGGTGCTTCGAGATTGAGTTTGAGCAGGATTTCGCGCTTCTGATCCGGGTACTGATCGTAGGGTAGGGAGTACATGACACCGGCATTGTTGATCAGGACATCAACCGGTGGCAGTGACGCGATCAGCTCCGGGATGGCCTCGATGCGGCACAGATCGAAATCCACCAGCTTGACCCGCTCCTGGCCGGCCAGTTCGCAGTCCGAGGCGTGGCGGGCCACAATGGTGACCCGGTCGCCACAGGTGAGAAAGAGGCGACTGCAGGCAAGGCCGATACCTTTGTTGCCGCCGGTGATCAATACATGGCGTTCCATAGCTCCTCCTAAAGGGGCGAAGGGCCGCTGGTCGGGAAGAGGCTACCCGCTACGGCCGGTTGACAAGGATCAGTCCGGCGGGCAGGGCTTCACCGAACTGCAGAGAGCGATCCGCATCGTCCATCGGCACATAGTGGTCCACCACGGCAATTTGGTGCTCCGTGGCTTTGGCCGCGTGCAGCCTAGCCACCAGCTGCTGGCGGAAGCTGTCGCTGATGTCGATGTCGCGCTGTTCGGTGCAGCGCGCTGCCTGGGCAAACAGTGCGCACAGACCTTTCCATTCCTGCTCCCTCCAGTCGAGGCTCTCGACTCTGGTGTACAGGGCTTCCACTTCGCGCGGATGGACGATGGTGTCACGGCCGGCGTACAGCGGTGTGCGGCTGAGCAGACGGCCCAGGGACCAGAAGTAGGGGGCCTTGTGCTGAATGCGCGGCTTGAGCAGGTTGGCGGCAAAGCGTTGTGCCAGCTCGCGCTTTGTAGCCGGAGACAGGTGTTCCAGTGCCCCGGCGAGATAGACCATCTCGGCCTCGGGGTCGGCTTGGTTGAGCAGGGCCGGCTGGACGGAGTCGAACAGCAGCTGCTGGCGCTCGCGGTTCAGGCCGCCGGCCACGCGTCGCCACAACAGAAACCACTGGTTCTGGATGCGTTTTTCCTTGGGAAAGGCCATGCCCAGCGTGTGCAGTCGCCATAGCTCTTCGATGCGTGACGTGTCGAGCGCGACCCCGTAGCCGGGACGCAGCACGAAGCCGGCCAGATAAAGCCAGACATTCTCGTGGTCCAGACTGCGCGTCTTGCGCGTCATGCCGGCGGCTAGTTCCGGCCATAGCCGCCGCAGGGTCGCCGAGTTCCAGTTGTTGCGATTGCCGAGCTGTTTTTCCAGTGACTTTATCAGCTGCTTGGCTGCCACTTCGGGCAACTGGGGGTCTTTTTTCTTGGCATACACGGCTTGGATGAGTGGAAGGGCCCGCTCCAGGTTGACATGGGGCGGCGGGCCAGTTTCGTCATCGCTCTTTTTTCCTTCCTCGACCACATCTTTGCGCAGGTTAAAATCGAGGCGCCAGCGGCCATCGCCTTCACAGGCTACGCAGTAGAGCTGTAGCAGGCCGAGTTCGTTGAGGGTGGCTTCGAGTTCCACGCGCAGGCGGTTGTTGGCTGGCCGCGGCTGGTCGGGTGGCAGATGGATGGCGGTCTGCAATGGCGGCAGCGGACGGAATTCGTCGTGGTTCCAGCTCAGTACGCTGCCGGACCGGTCCTGCTGGCGGCGCAGGGCAAAATAGCACTGGAAGCGCACCGGCTGGTTGACCAGCAGATCGAAACGCTGGTCCGTGATGCGCACCCGGTGCCCGGCTTCCAGGCCCTTGGGCAGGATGCAGACAAGGGAGTGTTCCTTTTTGCTTTTCCCGCCGAGGACTTCGAGATAGAGACTGTGGGCGTGGCCACCGGTGATGCGCTGGTCGCGGTTGCTTTCGCGCAGAATCCAGCCGTAGCGGGCCGCGCCGCGGCCGACAGCCATGGACAGGGCTTCGTTGTGCAGGACAACGGGCGTCCTGGTTTGCCAGCTGCCCAGCAGCTGATGCAGTCGCTCGCGCAGCAGCCGCGGTGTGACGCTGCCGCCGTTGAACAGCACGGCGTCGATGGTGTTGCCGGCAACAAAGGCAGCCAGATGCCGCGAGATGGCACTGTCTTCGGCATAGGGCAGGCCCCATTCACGCAGACCGGCGGGATTGTGTTGTGGGCGTTCATCCGCGTTGCACAGGGGGAAGAAGCCTTCCAGCACGCACTGGTGGATGGTGTCGGCGCTGACGCGAGTCGACAGGGTGGAGGAAAACAGACCGGCACCGCTGCCGGACAGGGTGACGGGAAAGCTCTCTTGGCGGTTGGGCAGTGTCGTTTCGTTGCCGAGGATGCGTTCTTTCAGCTCGCACGCCTGAGCCAGCAGCTGGTGCCACTGGCGGGCGCGCAGCCGCTGGTTGCCGCTGGTCAGCTGCTGCTCCAGCAGGTGGGCGAGGGTCAGGTCGATATTGTCGCCACCGAGGAGCAGGTGGTCACTGACGGCGACGCGTTCGAGAGCCAGACCGGTGCGGCTGGTTTTATCGCGCTGCACCCGGAAGAGGCTCAGGTCCGTGGTTCCGCCGCCGATATCGCACACCAGCACCTGAATGCTTTCTTGGGCGCTCTGTTCGAGCAGATCGTGGAGCTGGGTCAGGTGCTGCTCGCGTCCGAGCCAGAAGTAGAAGGCGGCCTGGGGTTCTTCAAGCAGACGCACCCCTTCGGGGTAGCCAGCCGCGTGTGCCGCCAACAGGGTCAGTTCCTGGGCGGCTTCATCGAAGGATGCGGGCACCGTGATGACGATATCCTGTTGGTCGAAGCTGTGTTGCGGCTGCTCAGCGGCCATGCGGCTGTTCCACGCCGCGCGCAGCCAGCGCAGATAGAGGGCGCTGGCGGCAACCGGCGAGCATTTGTGCTGCTCGTCAATTTCTTCCGACTGCCACGGCAGGATAGCGGCGGTGCGATCGACTTCGGCATGACAGAGCCAGGATTTGGCCGAGTGGATGACACGGCTGGGATGGAACGCCATCTGCTGGCGCGCATAATCCCCGACCTGCCAGGGGGCGGGGAAGTCAGGCAGCAACGACTCGCCGACCTGCTGCTCGGCAGTGGTCGGCCACCAGGCGAAGGATGGCAGCTCGTTTTTGTCGCGTCGACTGGTGGCGCTGTCCAGCTGAGGGATGGCCAGCACCTGGGAGCCTTTTTCCGGCTGCTGGTGATCGACGTAGGACAGCACACAGTTGGTGGTGCCGAGGTCGATGCCGATGGCGTAACGGGGTGTTTGGGCGGGTAATGAAGACATGGTCCTGTTCAGGGTTGCTGGCGCAGATTAAATTCGATTTTCCAGCGCTGATCGCTGGTTTTGTGCTGCATCCACAGTTCAAGGGTGCCCAGTTCGGTGATGCGGCTGAGCAGCTGGACCGGAACCCGCTGCTGCTGTTGTTGTGCCGGCAGGCTGATTTCGAGTCGGGCGCACTCTTCCAGCTCATCCATGTTGTCTACCTGCGTGCCCATGGTGTCACCGGCGCGCTGGGAGGAGCAGAAGAAGCGGAATTCCACCATCTGACCCGTGACCAGACCGAAATCACGCCCTTCGAGGCGCAGTTCCGTGCCTTCCTCCATGCCCTGCGGAACGACACAGATAGCTTTCATTTGCGGTTTCAGTCCGGGAACGGCGGGCATGGCCGATTGCAGGCCGAGGTAATAGGAGCGGGCGCTGCCGGCCTTGATCCGAATTCCTTCGCCCCGAACAAGAGTGCGGCCGTAGCTGGCGGCGCCCTGCGCTACAGCCAGATCCGGGCTGCTCTCCTGCAGCAGGCGCAGGGGCTGTTGCGGCGCGAAGTTGCGCAACAGCTCGCATAGGCGCCGGCGGATGGCGGCGGCATTGAACAGCCCGCCATTGAACAGCACGGCAGTAGGAAAGAGGAACGAAACCCCATCCTGCTCAAAACAGTGCTCACGTACCTGGGCGGCCAGCTCCGGTTTGCTCTGGGCGTTGCGGTAGCTGTGGACGAGAAACTGGGCCAGATGGCGGCTGAGTACCGGATCGCGGGCGTAGTGCAGGCCGATTTCTTCCAGCCCGCTGACGGGGCCGTCTTCCGGCTGGCTGGTAATGGGGCACAGGGGTAGAAACCCGTCGAAAAGGATCTGCTCCACCTGGCTCCGGTGCAGCTGCACCGACAGGCTGCGGGCGAACAGGCTGGCACCGCGGCTGGCAATGGCGATGGGGTAGTGGCCCAGGGACGGATCGCTGAGCAGGGCTTCCTTGCCCTGTCGACAGCTTTGAATCAGGGACAGGAACTGGCTATTGTCGAGGCTCTTGCCGTTCTGCTCCAGCTCGGTACGCAAAGTCCAGGCCAGGGCGAGATCCATGTTGTCGCCGCCGAGCAGCAGGTGGTCGCCGACGCTGATGCGTTCGAGATGGAGCTGGCCTTGCTGGCTGGTGACGGCAATCAGGCTGAAATCGCTGGTGCCGCCGCCGATGTCGCAGACCAGGATAATATCGCCGGCCTGAACCTGGTTGCGCCAGTCATTGCCCTGGCCAGCGAGCCAGTGGTAAAAGGCGGCCTGCTGCTCTTCGAGCAGGGTAACCTCACCCCAGCCTGCGGCTTCGGCGGCTTCGGCCGTCAGCAGGCGAGCCATTTCATCGAACGAGGCTGGCACCGTCAGGGTGATCTGGCAGTTTTCCGGCTGCAGATTCCAGCCTTGCTGGCGGGACTGATAAAGCAGGTTGTGACGCAGATGCTCCAGGTAGAGCTTCTGGGCGGTGAACGGGGACAGCTTGCGTTCTTCAAGGGGCGATTGCCAGGGTAGCAGAGCCTGCATGGGGTCGGCATGGGCATGACACAGCCAGGATTTTGCCGAGTTGATCTGGCGTTCCGGCAGTTGAGCGCCCTGTTCCCGCGCATGCTGACCGCAGCACAGGGTGGCATCCGCTGGCCACGGCAGCTGGGGCAGGCTCTTCTGCTCTGCTTCTGTCGGCAGGTAGAGAACCGAAGGCAGGGTGTTGAGGCTGCCGATGGCTTTGCGGTTCAGAATTTGTGCAACGGGAACGGGTTGTGCCGCCGCATCATTGTCGAGGGAGGCGATGGCCAAGGCGGAATTCGAGGTGCCCAGATCAATGCCGATGGCGTAGCGTTTGTTCATGCCAGTCTCCCGCTTTGATCAATCGATTTCGACTTCCGCCGGTGCAATGATGGCTTCGTCACGCAGGGATTGCAGTTGTTTCGGATCCAGTGCCGGCAGATTCAGGCGCCGGGTCTTCCAGCCACGATGGACGACGATGCCGTCATAGGGTGGCTGTTCCGGTACCTTGCCGACTAGGCGGTAACTGTTGCTGTCGAAGTTTTCGGCCAAGGTGATCCCCTCTTCTTCCAGCCCTGGATGGATGGGGACAATGGTGAAAAAATCTGCCAGCACCTCGCGGCAGCCCTGATGAACGATCCGCGCTGCGGCACCCACCTGCTCATCGGCGTAGGGTGTCATGTCATCCATGATGAAATCGACAAGGCGTCCCTTTTCCTGCAGTCGTGACAGCAGCTGGAGGACGGCAGCTTTCTGCGCGGCCTGCTCATCGGCGGAAACTGCGGCAGCCTCCGGCTGTTGCGGGGGGGCGGGCTGAGATGTCGGAGCGCTGGTTGCAGAGGGTGTTTTGCCAAGGCGGAGTAGGCGCAGGATCTGAACCATCAGCAGTAAAACGGGCAGAGCGAGAGCCGCATTTTTCATTAGCGGCAATGCCTGCTCGGGGACCTGGCCGTAAAAGAGGGTGCTGAGGACGGCGATCGTCAGCAGTGTCAGTGTGATAGGCATGAGCGCTCCCTGAGTTTAAGGATCAAATTCAAGCTCGCTACTATAGCACCATCACCCCGGGATGTCGCCCTTGATTTCTCCGTGGAGAAGGGGCGTCGGCTCGAAGGGGAATCTCGGCTTGGGTTGTGCGGGGTTTTCTTTGTGCCGTCCGCCACCGTTTAATCGGTTTGCGGGCGGGCTGAAGGGCTATTGCTCGATGATGATTTCCTGAGCGTTCATGCGGTAGATATATGGGCGGGCCGTGTCAATGCCGAGGTCTTTCAGCATTTTGGCAACGGTCTGCGGTCTTTTGCCAATGATCCGTTTCAATGGAATGATGATGGACATGGGGGATCTCCTTTTTTTGCAGATAAACTTTTGTCCGCAAAGATAACCCGAAAGGTTGTTCTTGTCAACGATATCGTGTGGATAAAACTGTTGATAGCGATTTTTTGTCTGCTTTGGCCGGTAATTCTGTTCGCTCATCTCATCGGGCTTTTATGGATCAAGCTGTTGAAATTAAATCGTATTTTCTTTTTATGTACTCCTTTCTCCTGGTGAGTTGTTCTTTATTTTAAGCCCGACTTTTTTTGTCGGTTTTGTGCCGCTTTGGGGCGGGCGATCCGCTTGCAGTTCGATGGTGCTAGGCGGATTAATTGCTCGACAAACGCGTATGGCTTTGTTTATTATAAATCGTTTAATTGCTCGCCGGCCTTGAACGAAGCAGTTCAGGGCGCGGGAATGTTGAAAACGGGGTCTGTTCATAAACAGGGGCGAATAAGGTCATGAGCTGGATGGCGACAGCGGTGAGAACACTCGGAGCGGAGGCATTGAGGGCGGTGGAAACCCTTGGCTGTTTTGGCCTGTTCCTGGTGATCAGTCTGTGGGGCATTGTCAAGCCGCCGTACAAGCTGATGCCGGTTGTGCGCCAGATCCGCTTTATCGGGGCTCATTCCCTGTTTGTCATCATGTTTACCGGGCTGTTTTCCGGGATGGTTCTGGGCCTCCAGGGGTATTACACCCTGAGCAAGTTTGGGTCGGTTGGATTTCTCGGAGGGGCTGTGTCTCTAAGCCTGTTGCGCGAACTGGGTCCGGTGCTGGCGGCTCTGATGGTGATCGGGCGTGCTGGGTCCGCCATGTGTGCCGAAGTCGGCATTATGCGCAACAGTGAACAGATCGATGCTCTGGAGTGTATGGCCATCGACCCGGTGGAATACCTGATCGTGCCGAAGCTGCTGGCCGGGATTCTGGTTATGCCTCTGCTGACGAGCATTTTCGATGTGATCGGCATTTTCGGAGGCTATCTGATTGGCGGCAAGCTGTTTGGTGTCAGTGCCGGGTCCTATTTTCAGGGGATGTACAGCAGCGTCGGCTGGCAGGATGTCGAAATGGGGTTGGTGAAGTCGCTGGTTTTCGGCCTGCTGCTGGTGTGGATCTGCACCGCGAAGGGGTTTTATCTTCATCGGGAGCGCGGTGGCGGGTTCGGCGCCGAAGGTGTCAGCCGCACCACGACCGGCGCCGTGGTGCTGGCTTCGGTTTCCGTGCTGGTGTGGGACTATCTGATCAGCGCTATCATGCTGTAGCATCTGGCTGGGGAGAACAGGGTGGAGCAGGACGATCCGCGTGAAATTGTGATCGAGCTGGAAGGTGTCGAGAAATCTTTCGGGACGCAGAAGGTTCTAGAGGATGTTTCGCTGCAGGTGCGGGCCGGAACCACGACGGTGATTGTTGGTGCCAGCGGCCAGGGCAAGAGCGTTATTCTCAAGCACATGCTGGGACTGATGTTGCCGGATGCCGGTACGGTGCGGGTGTTCGGGCATGATCTGGCGCGCTGCTCAAAGCAGACGCTGCGCGAAATCCGCCAGTCGTTTGGCGTGCTGTTCCAGAATGTGGCCCTGTTTGATTCCATGACCATTTACGATAATGTTGCCTTGCCGCTGCGCGAGCGAACGCGTCACAGCGAGAAAGAGATCCGGCAGACGGTAGAGGAAAAGCTGGCCATGATGGGGTTGGAGGGGCACGGTGAAAAGTTTCCGGCCCAGGTCAGTGGAGGAATGCAGAAGCGCGTTGGTCTGGCACGGGCGCTGGTGCTAAATCCGAAGGTGGTTTTTTTTGATGAGCCGACAACCGGGCTTGATGTGAGCAAGAGCAACGAGATCTATCGCCTCTTTTTTGAAACGCAGGCGCGTCTGAACTATACGGCTGTCATTGTCAGTCATGATGTGCCGAAAATCTTTAAGCTGTCCGATTATGTCGCGCTGATGGCCAACAGGCGCTTGCAGGGCTGTATGCCGCCGGAAGCTTTCCAGCTGTCGGACAATCCCCTGATCCGAGGTTTTGTTCTCGAGACCATGGGGCCGATTTACAGCAGTGAAACGGAGGAGTCTCTTCTGTATGAAACGCTCTAGTCTCGAATTGGTTGTCGGTCTGTTCCTGTTGCTCGGCTTTGCCTGCTTTGCCTGGCTGTCGGTCAAGCTGGGCGACGTGGCCTTGTTTGATCGCGGGACCTACCATGTTACGGCGCGTTTTGGCTCCGTGTCCGGTCTGAAACTCGGTGCCGCCGTCGAAATCGCCGGGGTGGAGGTTGGCAAGGTGTCGAAAATCAATCTCGATCCCAAGACGTATGATGCCTGTGTTGAACTGGAGATCCAGCCCCAGATTGAATTGCAGGATGACTCGATTGCTTCCATCCGGACGGCCGGGATAATCGGTGATCGCTATATCAGCATCCTGCCCGGGGGCTCACCAATCCTGATTGAAAAAGGTGGCGAGATTTTTGAAACCGAGTCAGCCATTAATCTGGAAGAGTTGATCAGTAAATACATTTTCGAGAAATAGGTTGGTCATGTTGAGCTGTTCCCTCTGTCCTGCTGTTCGTCGGATGTTTCGTCGTTTTATCCCCCTGTTGCTGCTGTCCTTGTTGTCGCTGGTGCTGATTGTCGGCAGGGGGTGGTGTGCAGATGGTGCTGTGTCGGCGTCGGATGACGATCTGTATGTCGATCTCTACGCCGACGAGCCGGGGTTTGATGGGATTGCCGATCCTCTGCAGTCTGTCAACCGGGCGGTGTTCTGGCTGAACGACAAGTGCTATGTCTATCTGCTCAAACCTGTCGCCCGGGGTTTCCGCGTCGTGCCGGAGCCGGTGCGTAGCGGTTTGGCGCGCATGTTTGATAATCTGAAGTCCCCTTTGCGTTCGGTCAGTTGTCTGTTGCAGTGGAAGGTCAAGCAGTCTGGCATTGAGCTGACCCGCCTGGTTGTCAACTCGACCTTGGGATTGGCCGGGTTTTACGATCCGGCCCAGAGCTGGTGGGAGCTGCGCAAGCAGGATGAGGACCTTGGTCAGGTGCTGGGTGCTTACGGTGTCGGCTATGGCTGCTATCTGGTTCTGCCCGTGCTCGGTTCCTCAAGTCTGCGTGATGGCGTGGCTTTGCTGCCCCAGATGTATACCGATCCCCTCCACTGGACCCTGAACAGCGAAGCCATGTTGATTACGAAAACCACTGAGGTGGTCAATGGGGTATCCCTTGATCGCGACACCTACGAGAGTATTATTCGCGAGCAGCTGGATCCTTACCTGTTTATTCGCGATGCCTATCTGCAGAATCGGGCGGGTAAGGTTGACGACTGAGCCGGCGCGTTTTTTCTGCTCCCGGCATCAATTCTTTTTGTTACACTGTCACCATTGACGTGCGCGCTCCGGTGCTGCGGTATGTTCTGGTATTTATCCTGGAGGTCCTTTCATGAACACGCTACGTAATCTGCTGTCCGGATGGCTGATGACGGTTCTGCTTCTGCTGCCATTGGCTTTACCGGCGCAGGCCCAAGAGTCTTCCCATAACAGCCCATTGGTTCAGGTACAGGAGACGGTTGACCAGATATTGCAGCAGTTGCGGACGGAACCGGACTCTCCGGTTCGAAAGGAAGCCATCAGTCAGCTGATCCGTGGCAAGTTTAATTTTGAGCTGATGGCCCAGGGTGCCCTTGGTCCCTACTGGCGCTCGGCGACGGCCCTGGAACAGCAGCGGTTTGTCTCCCTGTTTTCCCGCTTACTGGAGGAAACCTATCTCGGGCGCATTCAGGCCTACACCAACGAAACCGTTCGTTACGGACGCCAAGAGGTGCGCAGTAATCGTGCCGAGGTGGAGACCTATATTGTGACATCGAGTGTCGAGATCCCCATTTCCTATAAACTGCTGCCAAACGACCGCGAGTGGCTGGTGTACGATGTGGTGATTGAGGAGGTGAGTCTGGTGCGAAACTATCGCAGCAGCTATGCCAATATTCTGCGCAGCAAGGGGATGGAAGGGCTGCTGGAAGAAATGGAGCAAAAGCTGGCTGAACTGCAGCAGGCGAGCCGCCCCAAAGAGAACCACGCATGATTCAGCCACCTGAAGATCTGTGCCTGCAGATGAAAAAAGATTTTCGCTTTTTTCATTTTCTCAATGAGCAGGATGTTTCAGGCCTTGGCCGCTTTTTTAATTGTCGTTGTCTGGACGCGGGGGAAAATCTCTGGCGGGAGGGGGATAACACCAATTTTGTTGCCTTTATCGTCAAGGGGCGTATCGAAACCAAAAAGGAAACCGAATTTCGCGGCAAGCAGGTGGTTGTTGGTGTTTACAGCCAGGAGTCGCTGATCGGCATTATCAGCATTCTGACCAGTGAACCCCGTCCGGTGACGGCGACGGCGCTGGAGCCGACCCAGGTTTTGCTGCTGGAGAAAAAACAGTTTGATCTGCTGAACAAGGAGTATCCGGAGCTGGGCAATCGCCTGTTGAAGGGGATGCTGTACTGCCTCTCGGTCCGCCTGAAGCAGTCCTATGAACGGTTGGCGGCAATTTTCTGATGCGCGCAGCGCTTAAATGAGGACGCAGCCTGTCTGGATTCAGACAGGCTTTTTTAATTTTGAGGGGGGCTGGAAGAAGTTGATGCCTGTTTTGTTCAG
The DNA here is from genome assembly GCA_016936455.1 of Desulfuromonadaceae bacterium. Lineage (GTDB taxonomy): Bacteria > Desulfobacterota > Desulfuromonadia > Desulfuromonadales > Desulfuromonadaceae > Pseudodesulfuromonas. The sequence continues at coordinate 35,861 of JAFGXV010000062.1, read as the reverse complement.
TTTGGCGTTGTACATGGCCTGATCGGCATTGCTGAGCAGCGTATCCATACCGTTGCTGTTTTCAGGATAGACGCTGATGCCGACACTGCAGTCAATATACAGAGTGCCGGCCGGAGCCTTCATCGGTTGACGGATATTGTTGAGGACTTTTTCCAGGGTGCGCAGGACGGATTGAACCTGGTCGATTTCTTCCAGAACCACGACAAATTCATCACCGCCAATGCGGGCGACGGTGTCGCTGGAACGCAGGCTCTGGCGGATGCGCTGCGCAACCTTGACCAGAACCTTGTCGCCTACTTTGTGACCATAGCTGTCGTTGATTTTCTTGAAATCGTTGAGGTCGAAAAAACACAACGCCACCTGCGTGTGGTTACGGTCTGCTTTGATAAGGGCCTGGTGCAAACGGTCTTCGAACAGAATGCGGTTGGGCAACTGCGTCAGGGGATCATGGTGGGCCATGGTCCAGAGTTTTTGCTCTGTTGCTTTCTGGGCGGAAATGTCGTGGACCAGACATTGGACCAGGATGCGGTCGGCAACCTGAATCCGACTGCAGGAAATATCGACGGGCAGGGCCTCATGCCGGGCACGCTGCAGGAGCAGGTCATGATGGTGACCACTTTCGGCGAAGTCTCCAGGCTCTCCCCGGCCCTCGGGCTGGCGAAACAGGTCGGAGCGGGTCAAATGGCTGATGGCTTCGGGGCTGTAACCACAAAGCTCAAGCGCCTGTCGATTAAAATCAACGACGTTCCAGCTGTCGGCATCGAAAATGAAAATGGCATCTGTCGCATGTTGCATTAAAGAGCGGTAGCGGGCTTCTGATGTCTGGAGCTGCTGACACAGGTCGACAATCTGCTCCTCCACCTGATGGCGATCGTTGATGTCGATGGCTGTACCGAGGATTGTCGGACCCTCGGCGGTGAGTTGGCCGCAGCCACGAATACGAATCCAGTGGGATGCGCCATTGTGCTTTTTTAGGCGGATGTCCGTTTCGAACAGCTCTTTTTCCCCGCTAAGAATCGCCTGGGCAAAGGATTTGAGCCGGCGGCGATCAGCGGCCGGGATGTGTCGCAGCATGTCGTGGAGTGTGGTGATGGGGAGAGAAGGTTCCCCGAGCAACTGCCTGAGCCAGTAAGGGGAAATATCAAATGACTGATTGCTGGGGTGCCAGCGCCAGAACCCGAATTGGTGATGCAGTATGTCCTGAAGCGGGTCGGTGTACATGGCGTTCCTTACCGTCGGAGCATTTCAAAACGGACGAATGGACGTTTTTCGGCCGCCTTCCAAACGAGAAACTTAATATAACGCATCAGGGCGAGTGTGTAATTAAAAAAATCTTTTATCTAAAGTCCTGATAAAGCAGGCTGGGTTGGATGCCCTGGTTGTTTTGGTATTTGCCGCTGGCGTAGTTTTCGTACGCCCCCTCAATGGTGTGGTAGAAAATCTGGCAGATTTCTACCTGTGGATAGATGCGGATAGGGTGGACGCAGAACATCTCAAGCGTCCAATAGCCACTGAATCCGACATCGCCGAAGCCGGCAGTCACGTGAACGAACAGTCCGAGCCGTCCGATGGAGGAACGGCCCTCCAGCATTGGTACCAGGCCATGGGTGGTCGTGTGCTCACAGGTGCGGCCGAGGTACAGTCTGCCCTGTTCCAACACCAGCCCTTCAGGCGGGATGATCTTTTTTCCCGTGGCAACCGGCTGTTTCATGTCGAGAACCGGTTCAGTGTAGACCAGCAACTCGTGATGGAGGCGCAGGTTGTAGCTGTTTGGGTTCAGCTGCGACGGATTGAACGGGTCAATGCGGATGTCTTTGCCCAGGCGGGCATGGATTTCCTTGCCAGAGAGAATCATCTGCCGGCACCTCGTCTGTGAATCTGAATGCTAGCGCTGGTTCAGTTCGTCCAGCTTGCTCAGAATGTTGTTCTGCAGCCAGTTCCTGTCCCACCACTCGACGGGATTGACCGGAACCCCGGAGATAATCACGCCAAAATGGAGATGGTCACCACCTGCCATGCCCGTGGCGCCCGTCGTGCCGATGATCTGGCCGCGTTGCACCAGGTCGTCCATGGCAACATCAATACGGCTGAGATGGGCGTACAGAGTTTGCAGGCCGAGTCCGTGGTCGAGCATGACGCAGTTGCCGTAGATGCCCATGAAGCCGGCAAAGACCACAGCCCCTTCATTGCTTGCCGGTACGGGAGCCTGCGCCGTTGAGGCCAGATCAATGCCCAGATGGGTCTGCTCATCAATTTTTTTACCCTGATATTCGTAGCTGCGCACGTCGCCGAATTGGGCGCGGTTTGCCGCATTCGGCTGGCGCAAGAAGCTGCTGTCCCAGCGGATGGAAGGTGCCGTCTGCAACCCGATCTCCTGCAGACGGGCCCGGTTCTGGGGCCTTAGTTCGCGGTTGACCTTGAGGAAAATCTCCAGTGGCGTGGTGGCTTGGGGATAGAGGTGCTGAAACTGGGGCATTTTGGTATTCAGAAAGCCATCACTGATGCCAATCCGATCGCGGCGGAAGGCGCGGCGGTTGAGATGATAGTAAAAACCTCCCAGGCCACGGTTGCCCGCTTCATCGGTTGCCACCAGCCGGGGAACGCTGTCTGCAGGAACATCGTAGGGAAAAGCGAACAGGCAGACATAGTCGCCGGAAGACTGCTGAAAGCCGGGAAAAAAGTGGTTGCCGATTTCGATACCGCTGCGGGTGACCGGTTCCGACAGGCGATAGGTAATCAGCCCGGCTCCACCCTGATTCAGATTGTGTGCCGTGGACAGAACCGAGATCATGGGCGGGCGGCAGTCGCGGGTAAAGGTAAAGAGGGCCGAGCTCTGGTTGCCTTCGCCAAAGTGGTAGTAAGCGCGGTCGCGGGCGAGGATTTCGATGGTTAGTGGTCCATCCTGCAACAGCGGGTCGAGAATAATATCCTCCAGTGCGACGGTCGTTCCCTCGGGATAGTCTTTTTTCAGCAGGCTGATCTGTTGCTCTCCCTGGTGGAGGACGACCTGGACGCTTTTAAGTTGGCTGGACTGATCCTGCAACTGCAGTTGCAGCGGGCTGTCGTGACGCAGGAATCCAGCTTGCGGTGTCAGTTGGATGTCGGGGCCGCTGGTGTCGCGGAAATAGAGATAAAGTGTGCCGGCAATGGCGATAAAAATGAACAGTGTCAGCAGTTTACGGATAGCTTTCACGTCGGAATCCTCAGGCAGGGGGTCAATCGTTGGCGGTGGCAAGCGAACAGGGGGGCGCACCACGCTGAGTATCGGCTGGTTGGATGCTGGTGTTGCCCATAAAGCAAATTAATGCTACCAGAATCTGGTTGCGATGTGAAACGGCAATTGTCGCGCCCGGTCACGTCACGCGAGGAATTGGACAATCGAAGAATTTGCAGTATACTTCAGACCCGGTTGACATGGTGCGGCTGCAAGGTCGGATATGAACAAACAAAGGACGCACGTCAGGAGGCGCAGTGGCTTTTAACAGTGGGCAGACGTTCAAGGATATGCTTGAAGCCGCGGCTATGGCAGCCGATGATGATTGGAATCTGATTGAGACGGCCATGACGCAGTTGATGGAAAGCGAGCGAGAAACCCTGCGCGAGGTCGCGGTAGAGTGGATTCGTTCCGGCATCAGCGACAAGGCGCTGGATGGTCAACTTGAAAACCTTCAGAAGCGCTACTGCGATTATCTCTGTGCGCAGGACAGCGATCTTGATGACGGGCTGTGCCGTAAAACCGTTCAGGCTGCTCTGAGCCGTTTCTGGGAAGCGCTGATGGAAGCACTGTAGCGGCTGTGGTCTTTATTGCCGGAAGGGCAGACCGGCGATCACTCTGCTGTTGCCTGCCTGATCCAGTCGTCGATTCTTATCCGTATCTCCTCCTCCAAATCGATAAAGCGCAACCCCATTCCCGGCTCGAATGGTGAGTTTTCGGAAAAATGGCGGTTCCAGACGACTTCACAGTCGCATCGAACCATCTCATTCAGCGGTGTTGGCAGGGTAAATTCCAGATGAAAGCGGCTGCCGGGGTTTGCCGGACTGACAGTCGAGACAAACAGACCACTGCAACTGATATTGGTCGAGTAACCAAAAAAGGTTCGTCTGCCATCGTCCAAGCGGATTTTCTGGATGATGATCACGCTGCGTAGCGCCAAGCGCTGTTCCGCTGCCGGTTGTTGAGGGGTATCCGAACTCATGTCAGGTCCTTTATTGCAGGCAGGGGAGCGAGTTGTGCTGTCCTGCAGCAGCCGTAATTGCTCCAGGGCATGTGACAAGCTCCCATTAAAAGTCAAACTCAGCCGTTCAAACAGCGTCGGAAAAATCACGTCTGCGGTGTGCCCGCCACAAGGATCCTGTGAATGTTCTGACAGGCCAGGGGCCGGCTTCCGTTCAAGACAGTGGATCAGTTTCCAGGTTTTTAATGCATCAAACCATTCATGGAAGGCCCGCCAGCGCCGTTCGCGGCCTTGATGGGTGCGCTGTAGATTCGGCCAGATGGCGGCAAATTTTTCCTGATGCAGAAAGTGTTCCAGCTTCGGGTGCAACTTCCTGGCGTGTGTCAGCAGCATGGAAGCATCCTCATCGAGGTGCTGCTGGACGCATGTGAGCCATTGGCCGAGCAGGTCGTAGCTCTCCACAGGATGAAAAGCGATGGTGTGTTCAGCGTCAAGATCGCGCCGGAGAGACTGGCCGGTGCCAAAGGGGGTGCGGCAGGAGAGGCGGGCGGAGGGGTAGACGCGGGTGGTGCAGAGGCGGCGGATCGTCGTGGTTTTCGCCAGTTGCTGCAGGAAATAGAAATCCTCCCCGGCCTGGCGCACGGGCATGCCGCCGGCAGCGACATAGCTGCGACAGCGGCTGACCATGGTGCTGCCGATGCTGTGATAGGCATAGGGAGAACCCGCCAGCTGTAGCCCAGCCATATGGCAGCGCAGGTAGAGTTCGTATCGGCAGATGGCGTTCTCAAGCGCAGGGGTTGCTGCCGGCTGGTGAGCATAGGCGATCACGCCGGCGTCAAAGCTCGGATCGGACCAAGCGTCAAACAGGGCGCAAAGATAATCAGCAGCGACCAGACAGTCGGCGTCCAAATGGACCAGCAGGGCGTCGGACGACAGCACCGGCAGCAGCAGGTCACAGGCGATTTTGCGCGCCAGACCGACGCCTCCCTGGCGCCGGGACAGGGTCAGCCCTTCGCTGGCGGCATCAATCCAGCTCAGCTGGAGCGGGCTGTTGTTTTTGAGCTGGCGCAGCCAGGCCAGATCCTGCTGGTTCTGGCGCTGGTGCCCGGGAGGGGCATCTTCACGGTTGTTGACGATCACCGTGACCAGAAAACGCAGCTTCGCAGCGCTGTCGCAGGCGGCCAGGGACTCAAGGGTGCGCTGTAGGTCTGCGCCTTCGGCCAGAGCGGGAATGACGATCGCTCCCACCATCTCATGGGCGGTCGACACCAGCCCCTCCAGTTGCCAGGGTCTTGCCGGGTGCTGGCGGCGCAGATAGCGCGATGTGGCTTTATCCGTCGACACCGGGCTGCTGCCGGATGAGGGCCATCATCTGCTGCAGAGGCTGCTGAGTGCCGTCGAGCCAGTGAATGCAGGTTCCCTGGCGTTCCATGCGGCGGAACCAGGTGTCCTGGCGTTTAGCAAATTGCTGGATGGCGCTGGCCAGCTTCTGCACCATGTCGTTGTAGTTCAGCTGCTGTTGCAGGTACTGGGCAATGAAGCGGTATTCCAGGCCGTAAAATTCCAGTGTTGTCCAAGAGACGCCCTGGGTGTGTAATTGCTCGACCTCGGCCACCATGCCCTGATCCAGGCGCTGGCGTAATCGTTTGACGATGCGCTGCCGCAGTTGCGGACGTGGCCAGTGGATGCCGAAGATCAGCGGAACCAGTTCCGGACGTGGCGCGGGTGGCGGCGCGCTGTTCTGGGCGCGGGCGATTTCGATGGCCCGGATCAGGCGCTCGCGATCCTCCAGATCGGTGCGGTTGTGTTGCTGTGGTTGCAAAGCCAGCAGCCGGCGGCGCAGCACGTCGAGATTCTCCTGTTCGAGTTCGGCACGCAGTGCGGGATCGGGTGGGGCTTCAGTCAGGACATAACCGCTCAGGACGGCATCGAGATACAGTCCACTGCCGCCGCACAGAATGGGAAGGCATCCGCGCTGTCGGATCTGGTGAAAGGCGCTGTCGAAATGGTGCTGGAACGCGAAGAGGTTGAATTCATGGCCCGGATCGACAATGTCGATCAGGTGGTAGGGAACGTGGCCGTATTCCTGCAGATCCTTGCCGGTTCCCAGGTCCATGCCGCGGTAAACCTGGCGCGAATCGGCGGAAATGATTTCGCCGTTGAGCAGTTTTGCGGCCTCGACGGCCAGTGCTGTTTTGCCCGAAGCGGTCGGCCCGAGAACCACGAGCAGGTTGGGAATTGCGGAAGACGGGGCCATGTACAGAGTCCTTTCCGGGCCAGGGCGCTGGAGAAATTACTGCGCACTATAGCCGCCGCAACGGAAAAACTCAACAACACCTGAGCGTTGCTTCTTTTCAAGGCGGCCATGATCTGCTAAGTTTCCGACAGAATTTCCATTCCTCTTCGGCGCAGTTGGGTGGCGTGCCGCAAAAAGTGATCTGAATCCTATGTCTGATGAGCCGTTTATTCTTCCGCGCGAGCAACACGAACTGTCCCGCCAGCTGATTGACGAGAATAGCCTGAAAGTCCTCTATCGCCTGCGCCAGCATGGCTACACCGCCTATCTGGTCGGCGGCGGCGTGCGCGACCTGCTGCTGGGCCGCCATCCCAAGGATTTCGATGTCGGGACCAATGCGACACCGGATCAGGTGCGCAAGCTGTTTCGCAACTGCCGTCTGGTTGGGCGGCGCTTCCGTCTGGCTCACATCCTGTTCGGCCGCGATGAGCGGGTCGAGGTGGCGACCTTTCGGCGCAAGCCCGAGGCGGACGAATGTCCGCAGGACGATCCGTTCTTCAGCGAAAACGTGTTCGGCACCCCGCAACAGGATGCTTTCCGCCGTGATTTCACCATCAACGCTCTGTTTTACAACATTGAGGATTTTTCCATCATCGACTATGTCGGCGGCCTCGACGATCTGCGTGCGGGGCGCATTCGCGTCATCGGTGATGCGGATGAGCGCTTTGCCGAGGACCCGGTGCGGATGCTGCGAGCCCTCGAGTTTTCCGCGCGCCTGGGTTTCGAGATGGACGAGACGATTGCGCCGGCGATTGTGCGCAATGCCGAGCGACTGATGGCCGTGCCGCCGGCGCGCATTCGCGAGGAGCTGATGGAGCTGTTCCGCCACAAGGTGGCGGGCAAGGTGCTGCAGCGGGCCGAAAAGGTCGGGCTGTTGCCCTGGCTGCTTCCCGAATTTACGTCGCAGCGCGAGAGCTTCAACTTTCTGCGCCAGCTGGATCTGCGCACCGCCGCCGGGACGCCCATCGAGGAGCATGTCGCGTTGGCGGCGCTCTATCTGGTACCGTTTCGCGAGGCCTGCGAAGGCTGTCCGGATGACCTGAATGTGGCGGAGGTCCACAAGCTCGCGAACCGCTATCTTGTCGGCCACTGTCAACGTTTCGGCATGGCAGCGGGGTTGCGTCATCTCGCCCGCGAGCTGTTCGTGGCGTTTTTCCGTTTTCAGCGCGGTCGCGGCCGACGGGGGGAGCAGCGCTTTTTGCGCCATCCGTTCACGGTGCAATCGTTTGATTTTTACCGGCTCTGGTGCGAGGCTTCCGGTCAGCCTGCCGAATTATGGCAATGCTGGGAAGCGGCGGTGAAGGGCGAGGAGCCTGAGGGCAGCGGCGGGCTTAAGCGCCCTAAACGCCGTCGGCGTCCGCGGCGGCGCCCCCCGCGGCCCAAGCCCGCTCCGGCGTCGTAGCCAAGCACCCCCTGCGGCCCGGCTGTGGCTGCCGCCGTCAGGAACGGGTCTGAGTCTGGCTGAGAATGATCAGATAGTGGTCCGGATCGTAGCACCAGAGTTCGCGAAAATCGTGCTCTTCATCCTCCAGCTCGTACAGGATGGTATGCTGGTGACGCTCCAGAGCGCGATGGATGGATTTGAGGTCGGCGACGCTGAAATCAAGGGACACGCCGACGCCACGGTTCTGGCGGGACAGGTGCTGAAAGGCCACCGGATGGCGCGCCTCCAGCACCTCGGCGGCGCGCAGCAGGATCGCGGCGTCGCCCTGCCGCAGCAGCAGACTGTCGCCACCCGCGTCTCGTCCGGGCAGGCGCTCCAGGGACAGGCCGAGGATCTGGCGGTAGAAATATTCGCTGCGGTTGATGTTTTCGACGGCAAGGGTCAACAGAAACGACATGCAGAACTCCCTCAGTAAGATGGCGGCAACCTTAGCAGAGACGGCTTCAGCCGGCCAGATGAAAATGGCTGAGAGTTCTGGCCGCGGGGGGCAGCTTGCAGCTTGGGTGACCGCCTACATCGGCCTGGGCAGCAATCTTGGAGACCGGCTGGCTTTTTTGCGGCAGGCCCGTTTTGCCCTCACCGGTCAGGCGCTGCGCGTCACGGCCAGTTCCGCGCTCTATGCCAGCGAACCGGTCGGCGGCCCGGTGCAGGACGACTACTACAATGCCGTCGTGGCCGTGACCACCCGCCTGTCACCGCTGGACCTGCTGGCCCACTGCCAGAGCGTTGAAATGCTGGCCGGGCGCGAACGGCAGCAACGCTGGGGGGCGCGAACGCTGGACCTTGACCTTCTGCTGTATGCGGATCTTGAGCTGGCGCTGCCGCAGCTGGAGGTCCCCCATCCGCGAATGCACCAGCGGCGCTTTGTGTTGCAACCCCTGTGCGATCTGGCGCCGCAGCTTATTTATCCGCGGCTGGGTCGTGCCCTGAGCGAGCTGCTGGTGGAGCTGCCTGATACGCCCTGGGTGCGCCGACTGCAATCGCAGTGGTAACGAGCGGAGTGGTTGCAGCCGCTCATGATGGGGAAGACCAGGGCACGATTCGGATGGACAAAAAGGAGTGTGATCGATCATGCTGGTGCGGCTGGTTTTACTGATTCTGCTGTTTTTTCTGTTTTATACCGCCCTGAACGCGGTTTTGCGTCTGTTCGGCGGCGGCTCTTCGGCGGCCAGCAAGGAGCCGGATCGCATGGTGCCCTGCAGCCAGTGTGGAACCTATGTGCCGCAGAGCGATGCGCTGACGAAGAAAATCCGGGGTCAGCGCCATTATTTCTGTAGCCGGGACTGTTTACGAGACTTCAAAAAAGCGGGGAAATGATTTTTCCGCTGCGCCTTAAAAGGAGGAGAACATGGAATTTTTTATCGATACGGCCATTGTTGAGGATATCCGTCAGGCCAACGAACTGGGCCTGGTGGATGGCGTGACGACCAATCCGTCACTGATTGCCAAGAGCGGCCGCGACTTCAGGGAAGTCATCACGGAAATTACCCAGATTGTCGACGGTCCCATCTCTGCCGAGGTGATTGCCCTGGATGCCCCGGGCATGGTGGCCGAGGGCCGCGAACTGGCAAAGATTCATCCCAACATCGTCATCAAGGTGCCGATGACCGAGGAAGGACTCAAGGCGGTGCGCGTGTTCAGCAGCGAAGGCATCCGCACCAATGTCACCCTGATCTTTTCGCCGCTGCAGGCGTTGCTGGCGGCCAAGGCCGGGGCGACCTATGTTTCGCCCTTTGTCGGCCGTCTCGACGATGTGGCCCACGATGGTCTGGAAGGCGTCGAGCAGATCCGGACGATTTTTGACAATTACGGCTACGCTACCAAGATCATCGTGGCGTCGATCCGCCATCCGTTGCACGTGCTCAACTCGGCCCTGATGGCGGCGGATATCTGCACCATTCCGTTTTCGGTGATCAAACAGCTGGCCAAGCATCCGCTGACGGATATCGGCATTGAGAAATTCCTTGCCGACTGGGAAAAAACCAAGGCCTGAGAAACGGCCACATGGGCTGGAATCAAGAAGAGGGGGCGCCGTAAGGTTCCCCCTCTTCTTTTATTTCGAACGTGATCTATGACGCCGGTGTTACTCTTTTTTCTCCGGAAGGGTGATGCACAGGCATTCGGCTTCGACATACACCGTGTCCCCGTTGCGGATTCGTCCTTGAACCACCACCTTGCGGCCCTGAGCCGAAACGATGGTGCTTTCCACCGTCACTACCTGCTCCAGGGGCAGCAGGGTACGGAAGCTGACATTGAGATTGCCGACGACGATGCCATAGCCCGCCGTCCAGGCGGCCAGCCCCAGCACCTCGTCCATGACGGCCGCCATGGAACCGCCGTGGGCATGGCCGGGCGGGCCTTCAGTTTCCGGGCCGAACCAGACGCGGGCACGCAGTTCATGGGCCGGGTTGACATAGTAGCGGATGCGGTAACGGTTGCCGGTCGGTTCGCCGGAGACAAAGCGCAGCGATGCTCCGACCAGTGCGGGCGCATCGAAGGGTGTCCAGTCCGCTTCACCGCTGAGATCAACAGGTGAGCGAGGTGGTTCGGGGGCAGCAGGAGGTACCAAGGTGGTCATCAAAAATCATCCTTTCGGGAAAATATGGAAGCTCGGTTGCCTGCTCACAGGTGTCGCGGTGGAACGATGAATCGGAGTAAGGCAGGAGCGTTGTTTTTAACATCCCGCTAGAAAAACAGCCAATCAAAAAGCGGAACCAGCAGGGCCGTGATAATACCGTTGAGGCCGATGGCCAGACCGGCGATGGCACCGCCGAGCAGGTGGATTTCCAGCATGCGTCCGGTTCCCAGGCCATGGGAGGCGGTGCCCATGGCCAGCCCCATGGAGACGGGATCGCGTACGCCGATCAGGCGGCAGAATTCCGGGCCGATGATGGCGCCGAGGCAGCCCGTCATGACCACCACCGAGGCGGTCAGGGCCGGAATGCCGCCGGTTTTCTGGGCAATGCCGATGGCGATGGGCGTGGTGACAGATTTGGGCGCCAGACTCAGCGCCAGTTCCGTGCCGCCGCCGAACAGCAGCACCAGCCCGCAGGCCGAGACGATGGAGGCCACGGCCCCGGCGCTCACTCCGCACAGAATCGGGACCAGTCGCGCCAGTACTTCCTGGCGGCGCTGGTACAGCGGCAGGCCGAGCGCCACCACGGCCGGGCCGAGCAGAAACAGGATCATGTCGCCGCCGCGCCGGTAGCTGTCATAGGGGATGTGCACCGCCTGCAATAATCCGATCAGGCCGACAATGGTGACAAGCACGGGATTGAGCAGGGCAAGCGGCCAGCGGCGATAGAGCAGGGTGGCCAGCTCGTAGATCAGCAGCGTGGCACCGATGCCGAACAGCGGCGAGGCGGTCAGCTCAGCAGACATCGTTGTTCTCCGGAGGACTCAGGAGCTTGGTCGTCCAGCCGGTGACAGCCAGTACGACAAAGGTGCTGCCGACGGTGGCAATGGTCAGCGGCCACCACTGGCCGGCGATGAGGTCGAAATAGAGCATGACGCCGACGCCGGCCGGCACGAACAGCAGCGACAGGTGACTGAGCAGCAGTTCCGCGGCGTCCTTGACCCACTCCACGCGGATCAGTCCGGCGCGCAATCCCAGCAACAGCAGGATCATGCCGATCACACTGCCGGGCAGGGGCAGGTGCAGTGCCTGCGCCAGCAGTTCGCCGAGTCCTTGCAGCAGCAGGAGTATGGCCCATCCACGGATCATCGTTTATTCCTGTCAGGGGTGATTGACGCTGAAAGAGGCCAGAGTACCCCGCCGCTGCCCGGTCAACAAGCAAAAAAGGGCCGCTTTGCTGTCTGAGCCAGGGTGGATCCGGATCGGCCCGTGGCGGAAGAGGAAGCCCCCCTGTTCTAACAGCAGGATGCTTTGGGGTCTGTTCAGATCTGCTTTATTTTTCCGCTGTTATTTTGTTTCGATCTTGACAAGGTCTTTTCGCGGGGAGTAGTGTCCAAGGGGATTGATGTGAAATAGAACATTGTTTTCATGTTGTGCTGGCCGGGTAGGACCGCAGGTCCATCCGGCACAAGGAGGAGCCGTATGGTGGGGCTTCTGGTGTTTGGCCTTGTTCTGATCGCCACCTCAGGTGTGCCGGGGCTGGCATGGCGCCGCGGTGATAGCGGGGAACGTCTGTTTTGCGGGCAGGTTCTCGCCGGTGTCCTCGGCTGCCTGGTGCCGCTGGCGGCCACGGCCGTGTCCGGCGGGCTGCGCCTGGAGCTGCCGTGGGCGGTGCCGGCTGGTTGGCTGGTGCTGGAGCTCGATGCCCTGTCCGCGACCTTCATCGCCCCGCTGCTGCTGGTGGTGGCCTGCGGCGCCCTCTACGGCCTGCGCTACTGGCCCCAGGCCGAACATGCGGCCAATGGCCGCAAGCTGCGGTTGTTCTACGGCCTGATCAGCGGCGCGATGCTGGTGCTGCTGCTGGCACGCAATGCCCTTCTGTTTCTCACCGCCTGGGAGATCATGGCTCTTTCGGGGTACTTTCTCATCACCACCGAGGACGACAAAAGCGACGTCCGCCAGGCCGGTTTCATCTACCTCATCGCCACCCATATCGGCACCCTGTCTTTGTTCGGCCTGTTCGCCCTGCTGGGTCAGCACTGCGGCAGCAGCGACTTCCCTCTGACCGCCAGCCTGCCCGCTGCCGGCAGCGGGCTGCTGTTTGGGCTGGCGCTGCTCGGCTTCGGCATGAAGGCCGGGTTGATGCCGCTGCACATCTGGCTGCCCGGTGCCCATGCCGCGGCGCCGAGCCACGCCTCGGCGCTGCTGTCCGGGGTCATGATCAAAACCGGTATCTACGGTCTGGTGCGCTTCACCTCCTTTTTTGCCCATATCCCGGCCTGGTGGGGCTGGACCCTGCTGGCTCTGGGCGCGGTGTCGGGCGTGCTCGGCGTGGCGCTGGCCATTGCCCAGCACGACATCAAGCGCCTGCTGGCCTACCACAGTGTTGAAAACATCGGCATTATCGCCATGGGCCTCGGGCTGGCCCTGCTCGGCCGTAGCGCGGGACAGCCGGCCCTGGTGGTGCTGGGGTTGAGCGGTTGCCTGCTGCACGTCGCCAACCACGGCCTGTTCAAATCCCTGCTGTTTTTGAGTGCCGGCTCCGTCATCCATAGCGTGGGCAGCCGCGATATCGACCATGGCGGCGGCCTGCTCAAGCGCCAGCGCTGGACCGGGCTGTTCTTCCTGGGCGGCGCCATCGCCATCAGCGGCCTGCCCCCCTTCAACGGTTTCATCAGCGAGTGGCTGATCTATCTCGGCGGCTTTGGCGTGCTGGAAACCCCGTCTTCGCCCCTGGCCTTCGCCATGCTGAGCGTACCGGCCCTGGCCCTGATCGGCGGCTTGGCCCTGGCCTGTTTCGTCAAGGTGTTCGGCGTGGTCTTTCTCGGTGAGCCGCGCACGGATGCAGCGGCCCGGGCTCACGAATCGCCGCCGTCCATGCTGTGGCCCATGGCGCTGTTGTTGCTGGCTTGTGGCTGGATCGGCCTGTTCCCCCTCAGCCTGCGGGCGTTGCTGGAGCGGGCCGTCAGCGACTGGACCGGTGCCCCAGCCGTGGCGACCCTGAGCGCCGATCTCGCTCCCCTGGGTCTGGTGGCGGCCATCGGCTGGGTGCTGGTGGTGGGCGTGCTGTTGCTGGGCGCTTGGCTGCACCGCAAGAGCGCGACCGCTCCGCGCGAGGTCGGCACCTGGGGCTGCGGTTACCTGTTTCCGGCCCCGCGCATGCAGTACACGGCCAGTTCCTTCGGCGACAGCCTGGTGCGGCTGTTCCAGTTCGCCCTGCGCTGCGAGCGCCACGGTGACCGGGTTGAGGGCCTGTTCCCCGATAAGCAGGAATTTTCCAGCCATACGCCGGATCTGGTGCTCGACCGCGGCCTGCACCCCCTGTTCAGCGCGATAGCGGCCTTTCTGGGACGGCTGCGGCGGCGGCTGCAGAACGGGATCGTGGCCTGCTATCTGTTCTACGTGGTGTTGACCCTGACCGGACTGCTGGTTCTGGTGCGGCTGTGAAAGGAGTGCGCTGATGCTTGGTCGGATCGTCCTGCACCTTCTTGTTCTGCTGATTCTGTCGCCCCTGCTGCCAGGGGTGATCGCCAAGACCAAAGCGCTGTTCGCCGGCCGAATCGGCGCGCCGTTGCTGCAGCCCTATTACGATCTGGCCCGGCTGATGCGCAAAGAGTTCATCTTCAGCCGCACCACCACCTGGGTGTTTCTCGCCGGGCCGGTGGTCGGACTCGTGGTGCCGCTGCTGGCGGCCCAGCTGATGCCCTTCGGCGGGCTGGGGGCGTCACTGTCATTTCGCGGCGATCTGGTGCTGTTTGTCTACCTGTTCGGGCTGGCGCGCTTTTTTACCGCCGCTTCCGCCCTTGATACCGGTTCGAGCTTCGAGGGCATGGGCGCGGTGCGCGAGGTGACCTTCTCGTGCCTGGCCGAGCCGACGCTGCTGTTTGCCTTGCTGGTGCTGGCCTGCGGCGCCGACAGCCTGACCCTGAACGACCTGCTCGGTCCGGCCCTGGCCGGCCGCTGGCACAGCGGGCAGGCGGCCTCTCTGGCCCTGATCGCGGTCTGTCTGTTCGTGGTGGTGCTGGTGGAGAATTCGCGCATCCCGTTCGACGATCCCAACACCCATCTGGAACTGACCATGATCCACGAGGTGATGGTGCTGGATCACAGCGGCCCCGCTTTCGGGCTGGTGCTCTACGGCGCAGCCATGAAGCTGCTGGTGCTCGGCGCGCTGCTGGTGCGGCTGGTGCTGCCGCTGCAGACCGGCCATGTGCTGCTCGATCTGCTGCTGCTCGTGGCAGGGCTGGTGGGGCTGGCGGTGCTGATCGGCGTGGTCGAGTCGACCATGGCGCGGCTGCGTCTGCCGCGGGTGCCGCAGGTGCTGGTCGGCACCACCCTGCTGTCGGCCTTTGCCCTGGTGCTGGTGCTGCGATAGGAAAATGAAGGAGAGATCAAGCCGATGAGCGAAAGTCTGCTGGCCAACCTGCTGCTGTTGAGCGTCATCCTGATCAATTTTTTCTGCCTTGGCAGTGCCCGCCTTGTCGCCTGCATCCGCGCCATTGCCGTGCAGGGGGTGGTGCTGGCGCTGCTGCCCGTTGCTGTGCACGGGCTGTGCGCCCATAGCCTGGTGCTGGGTCTCGGCACCCTGTGCTTCAAGGGTGTGCTCATCCCCGGCCTGCTGCTGCGGGCCATCCGCGAGGTGCGCATCCGCCGCGAGATGGAGCCGTTTGTCGGCTTTGCCACCACGCTGTTTCTCGGTACCCTGATCGCGGCCTGTGCCTTTCTGTGTGCCGATTGGTTGCCCCTGGCCGCCGCCCATCACGAGGGGCTGCTGGTGCCCGTGGCCCTGACCACCATCTTCAGCGGCTTCTTGCTGCTGATGACCCGGCGCAAGGCCCTGACCCAGGTGCTGGGCTATCTGATGCTGGAGAACGGCATCTTCATCTTTGCCGTGCTGCTGTCCGAGGCGCTGCCGCTGATGGTGGAAGCCGGCATGCTGCTCGACCTGCTGGTCGGTATCTTCATCATGGGCATTGTCATCAACCAGATCCGCCGTGAATTCTCGACCATCAGCACCGAACAGCTGACGGCGCTGAAGGAATAAACCATGCTGATTCCTCTGATCCTGCTGCCCCTGGTGGCGGCGCTGCTGGCCGTGGTGGCCCCCTGGCATCAGGCGCGTTCCCTGCTGCTGGTGGTGGGCAGCGCCGGACATCTGCTGATGACCGGGGTACTGCTGGCCCAACCCGCCGTGGTCGGGACGCCCTGGCTCGGACTGGATGCCCTGTCGCGGCTGGTGCTGCTGGTGACCAGCCTGCTCTTTTTTGGCTGTGCCTTCTACGCCGTCGGCTATCTGGAGTATCACCGGGTGCGTGGCAACCGGGTGATGGTGCCGTGCCTGCTGGTGTTCCTGTCCGCCATGACCCTGGCGGTGCTGGCGCGCCACTTCGGTCTGCTGTGGCTGGCGGTGGAAACCACCACCCTGGCCAGCGCCCCGCTGATCTACTACAACCGCAACCGCCTCTCCATCGAGGCGACCTGGAAATACCTGCTGCTGTGTTCCATCGGCATCGCCCTGGCGCTGCTTGGCATCTTTTTTATCGGCTATGGGGCTCTGGTCGGCGGTGTTCATCCCGTGGATCTGCAGCTGGATGCGCTGCTGGCGGCGGCGCCGGATCTGTCGCGGCCGTGGCTGCATGCCGGTTTCGTGTTCATCCTGGTCGGCTTTGGCACCAAGATGGGGCTGGCCCCGCTGCACTGCTGGAAGCCCGATGCCTACGGCGAAGCGCCGGGACTGGTGGGGGCGCTGCTGGCCGGTGGCCTGACCAGCGTGGCCTTTCTCGCCATCCTGCGGGCGCTACAGCTGATGAACGCCGCCGGGGACGGCCCTCTGGCGCGCCAGGCGTTGCTGATCATGGGCCTGCTGTCCATGACCGTAGCCGCCATCTCCATGGTGCGCCAGCCTGACATCAAGCGCCTGCTGGCCTATTCCTCCGTTGAGCACATGGGCATCCTCGCCATCGGCGTCGGCATGGGCAAGCTGGCGACTTTCGGCGCCTTGCTGCATCTGGTCAACAACGCCCTGACCAAGGGCGGCCTGTTTCTGTCCGTGGCCAATCTCCAGCGCGGCTACGCCAGCAAGAAGCTGTGGGAGGTGCGCGGCGCCATCGCCACCCTGCCCGTGTCCGGCACGCTGTTTCTGGCCGGCTTTCTCGCCATCACCGGTTCGCCCCCCTTCGGCCCGTTCATGAGTCTGTTTACCATTCTGCGTGGCGTGTTCGGCCAGGGCGCCACCGCGGTCGGGCTGGGGATGTTGGTGCTGCTGGCCGTGGTGTTCGTCGGCATGGGGGCCACGGTGCTGACGGCGACCCAGGGGCCGGCGGTTCAGCTGGACACGCCATATCAGGACAAACTGCTGGTGGTGCTGCCGCCGCTGGGTTTCGTGCTGTTGGTGCTGGTGCTGGGCCTGTGGTTGCCCGAACCGCTGGTCAGTCTGATCCGCGAGGCCAGCGCGTTACTGGAGGTGACCTCATGAGTGGCGCACAGCCCGTTTGTCTGCCTGTCGGGGGCTGTCTGCCCCTGGCTGAATTGCCGCGGCTCGACTATGAGCGCTTTTCCCGGCTGCTGCGCGAAGCGGTACAGGGTGGCGCGCGCGTCGTCAGCTATTTCGCTCGCCCGGAAACCGACGGCCTCACCCTGTATGCGGTGCTGCTGGCCGATGGCGACGGCCGCATTGCCCTGTTGCGTACTACCCTGGGGGAGAGCTTCTCCTCCCTGAGCCCGGAGCTGCCCCAGCTGCAACTGTTCGAGCGCGAGATCGCGGAACAGTACGGCGTGCGGCCCGAGGGTCATCCGTGGCTCAAGCCGGTGCGTTTCCATGCTGGCTGGACCGGGGCTCCGGACGTCTGGCAACGTGAAGCGGGGCGTCATCCCCTGGTCGGCGACATGGCGTACTACCGCGTCGCGGGCGATGAGATTCACGAGGTGGCCGTGGGACCGGTGCATGCCGGGGTGATCGAGCCCGGCCATTTCCGCTTCCAGTGTCATGGCGAGGAGGTGCTGCACCTGGAGATCTCCCTCGGCTACCAGCATCGCGCCATTGAAAAGATTCTGCGCGGCGGCCCCCATCCGGCGACGGTCTACCAGATGGAGACGGCGGCCGGCGACACCACCATCGGTCATACTTGGGCCTATGCCCAGCTGCTGGAGAGCCTGGCCGGGGTGCAGGTGCCGCAACGGGCGCAGGTGATTCGCGCCATCGGCCTGGAGCTGGAGCGGCTGGCCAACCATGTCGGGGATGTCGGCGCCCTGGCCGGCGATGTCGGCTTTCTGCCCACGTCCTCGTTCTGCGGCCGGCTGCGCGGTGATTACCTCAACCTGAGCGCGGAGATCTGCGGCAGCCGCTTCGGTCGCGGGCTGGTGCGGCCGGGCGGGGTCAGTTTCGATCTCGAAGACGCGCGCATCGCCACCCTGCAGCAGCGGCTCAAAGTGCTGGAGCCGGAGACCTGCGGCGCCATTGACCTGTGTTTCGACAGCCCCTCGGTGCTGGCGCGGTTTGAGGGCATCGGCACGGTGAGCGCGCAGGATGCCACGGCGCTGGGACTGGTCGGCGTGGCGGCGCGGGCCTGCGGTCTGGCGCGCGACCTGCGGCAACATCTGGTGCCGGCTGTTTGGACTGCGGCGTTTGCCCAGCCGGTGCTCGAAGAGGATGGCGATGTCTATGCCCGGGGCAATGTGCGCCGCCGCGAGATTGTCGCCTCCCTGGCGCTGCTCGGCTATTTCCTGGACCAGCTGCCTGCCGGTGACACCCGCGTGCCGGTCCGGGAACTGGCCGCCGACAGTCTGGCCGTGTCCTGCTGCGAGGGCTGGCGCGGTGAGGTGGTGCATGCCGCCATCACCGATCGCGACGGCCGCATCGATCGCTACAAGATCGTCGACCCCTCCTTTCACAACTGGAGCGGTCTGGCGCTGGCCCTGCGCGGCCAGCAGATTTCCGATTTTCCGCTGTGCAACAAGAGTTTCAACCTGTCGTACTGCGGATTCGATTTGTAGGGAGGCCCACCATGCTCAGTATCGTCCGTGAACGCCTGCGCCAGGGCCACCGCACCGGCAAGTTCCCCAAGGTCGAGCCGACCCTGTCGGACCGCTTTCGCGGCCGGCCCCAGCTGCACAGTGGATTAAGCCCGCAGCAGCGTGAGCAGGCCGTGGCGGCCTGTCCCTTCGGCGCTTTGAGCCAGGGCGAGCAGGGCTTACGCATCGACCTCGGCCGCTGCCTGTTCTGTGCCGACTGCCCGGCCGCCGAGCAGGGCGCCCTGAGCTTCAGCGGCAACTACCGGCTGGCCACGCGCCGCGCCGAGGATCTGTGCTACAGCGATGAGGTTTACCGCCTGGCCGATGCCCTCAACGAACGGATGCTCAAGCTGTTCGGCCGCTCCCTTAAACTGCGCCAGGTGTCCGCCGCCGGCTGCAACGCCTGCGAAGCCGACCTCAACGTTCTCAATACCCTGTTCTTCGATCTTGCCCGTTTCGGCATCCAGTTCGTGGCCTCGCCGCGCCACGCCGATGGCCTGATGATCACCGGCCCGGTGAGCGAAAACATGCGCAGCGCCCTGCTTGAAACCTACGCCGCCGTGCCCGAACCCAAGCTGGTCATCGCCTCCGGCGCCTGCGCCATTGCCGGCGGCCCGTTCCGCGGCAGCGAAGAAGTGTGCAACGGCGTCGGCGACCTCCTGCCCGTCGACCTCTACATCCCCGGCTGTCCCCCCCATCCCATCACCGCCCTCGACGGACTGCTGCGCCTGCTCGGCCGGCGCTGAACCGTTTTTCGGGCAGAGCCCTCAAGGCTGGAGACCTGTGCCGCAATGGCCTGCCAGCCCCTGACTGCCTGAATCCTTTATTGATAGTAGATTTTTTCCATGAAGTATGAATAATGAAGTGGCGCTTGATTATTCCGGCCTGTTTGGGGATGGGCGGAACGGGCGAAGGGGTGTTTTCCATCTTTTGCACTGAATATCGTGATAGATGGAAAATATCGAAAAAGCCAAACATGGAAAGTTGTTTTCCATGTTTACCGTTCAATATGCCAATAAGTGGAAAATTGTCCCGTCTATAGGACCAGTGTGCACAAAATGCTGGACAATGTAGCGTCAGTCTGATATCTTCCACATTCCTTGTGCCCTCGGTCGGCACATCAGCAGTGCCTCGGTCGTCTCATCAGAAGCTTCTTCAGATATTCCCCCAGACACCTCAATCAGATTTGTTCCAGCCTAAAGACCGTTCTTTGCCCTGTGGCAGGGATGGGCCGGTTCCAACCAGGAGTACACCTTTTTTATGACGTTCCACCAACTCGGTCTTGCGACCGAACTGCTTCGTGCTGTGTCCGAACAGGGCTACAGCGAAGCCACGCCGGTTCAGGCTCAAGCCATTCCGGCCATTCTCAAGGGTGCGGATATTTTAGCCGCCGCCCAGACCGGTACCGGTAAAACCGCCGCTTTTACTCTGCCGTTGCTCCAACAACTAAACGGTTCTCCGTCAGAGGCGGCCCGGCGCCCGGTGCGCGCCCTGATTCTGACCCCGACGCGTGAGCTGGCAGCACAGGTGGCGGAAAGTGTCAGCAGTTATGGCAAATATCTGCCGCTGCGCAGCGCGGTTATTTATGGCGGTGTCAGCATTCAGCCGCAGTTTGCAGCGTTGCGCCGCGGTGTCGATATTCTCGTTGCCACGCCGGGGCGACTGCTTGACCACGTCGGCCAGAAGTCGCTGGACCTCTCTCAGGTGGAGATGCTGGTGCTCGACGAGGCGGATCGGATGCTGGATATGGGATTTATTCATGATATCCGCCGCATTCTGGCGCTGCTGCCGCAGAAACGTCAGAATCTGCTGTTTTCGGCGACTTTTTCCGACGAGATCAAACGTCTGGCCAACGGACTGTTGAATGCGCCGCAACGGATTGAAGTGGCTCGCAGCAACAGTGCCGCCGAAGGGGTGGCGCAGGTCATCCACCCGGTGGAAAAAAGCCGCAAGCGGGAACTGCTCTCCTATCTGATCGGTTCGCAGAACTGGAAGCAGGTGCTGGTGTTTACCCGCACCAAGCATGGGGCCAACCGCCTGAGCGAACAGCTGGAAAAAGATGGCCTGCGCTCGGCCGCGATCCATGGCAACAAGAGCCAGGGCGCAAGAACCAAGGCGCTGGCTGATTTCAAGAAAGGATCGGTGCGGGTGCTGGTGGCGACGGATATCGCTGCCCGCGGACTGGACATCGACCAACTGCCCTATGTGGTGAACTACGAGTTGCCGAACGTGTCGGAAGACTATGTCCATCGCATCGGGCGTACCGGGCGTGCCGGGCACCAGGGTCGCGCCGTGTCTCTGGTTTCGGGCGAGGAGCAGAAACTGCTGGCGGATATCGAGAAACTGCTGCAGCGCAAGCTGGAACGAACGGTGGTGGATGGCTATCAGCCGGCTGTCCCGGTCAGGAAGGATAGCGAGCGCAAGCCGCAGGCCGATGCGCCGCGCCGGGAGCGGACAGCACCGGCGAACAAGCCCAGTGCAACTCGGCAACGCTGCTCTCGCAGCGGAAACGGCAAACAGGGTGCCCACGTGGCGCGTTGTGCACGCTGATCACGGTCGCTGACTGAAAACGGTGAACCGTTACTGCAGGGCGGATATCGACATGTCGATATCCGCCCTTTTTTTGCGCTGTTCGGAAGAACTAGTGGAAATAGCTGGCGTTGATCAGCATGTGAACGGCGATGCTGGCGGCGTAGCCCAGGGCGATGATCGGAGTGTAGACCAGATGGCGGCCGAAGGTGTAGATGCCGCGCGCGGTGCCCATCAGACCGACGCCGGCGGCTGAGCCGATGGACAGCAGGCTGCCCCCGACACCGGCGGTCATGGTGACCAGCAGCCACTGGCCCAGCGACATGTGTGGCTCCATGGTCAGAACCGCGAACATGACCGGGATGTTGTCGACAATGGCAGACAATACGCCGATCAGCACGTTAGCGTTGAAGGCGCCGAGATCCTGATACATGAACCGGGAGGCCATGGCGAGATAGCCAAACTGGCTCAGTCCACCGACACACATGATGACGCCGTAGAAGAACAGCAGCGTATCCCACTCGGCGCGGGCGATTTTCTGAAACAGGTCAAATCCACCCTGGGGCTCTTCCTCGCTGATAATGTTGAGGCTCAGTGCCGGATCGATGCTCTGGTTGCCGTGCTCATGCAGTTTGATGAAGTATGCGAACAGCCCTAGATAGCCCAGGCCCAGCATCATACCGGCCGCGGGCGGCAGATCGAGAAAATTATGAAACGAAACAGCGGTGACAATGGTCAGCAGAAACAGCACCATGATGCGCTTGGCCCCGTACTTCATCACCACGGCCTCATCCGACGCCTGCGGCTTATCCTTGCTGATCATGAAGTTCATGATCAGAGCCGGAATCAGCCAGTTGACGGCGGCCGGTACAAATAGGGCAAAGAAATCCCAGAACTGAACCATCCCCTTTTGCCACACCATCAGGGTGGTGATGTCGCCAAAGGGGGAGAAAGCCCCACCGGCATTGGCCCCGACGACCACGTTGACACAGGCCATGACCACGAAACGCTGGTTCGAGCCGCCGACCGCCATGACCACCGCTCCCATCAGCAACGCCGTGGTCAGGTTGTCGGCAATCGGCGAAATAAAGAACGCCAGCAGACCGGTGAGCCAGAACACCACGCGCAGGGAAAAGCCACGCGACACCAGCCAGGAGCGCAAGGCCTGGAACACGTTGCGCTCATCCATGGCATTGATATAGGTCATGGCGACGAGCAGGAACAGGAACAGCTCGCCATACTCAAGCAGGTTGTGGGCAATCGCTTCATGAGCCAGATCCGGCTCGCCCAGGTGATTGAACGTGATGGCGACCAGCACCCAGATGATACCGGAAGCCATCAGAACCGGCTTGCTTTTGCGCAGGTGCAGTTTCTCTTCCATGATGACCAGTGCATAGGCACCGACAAACAGCAGCAGGGCGACGATGCCCAGGGGGGAGGCCGTCAGGTTGCGGACGGCACCGCCGCCTTCATTGGCCAGGGCCGGCAGGGCGACCAGGCTCAGTAACAGGGTCAGTAAGGTTTTCATTTTTCCCTCGTAGTCGTAAAAAAATCATTGATTCAGTGGTTGCAGCGGAACCGTACGAGGGGATGGGGTGGCGGTCGCGGGCAGGCAGGCGTTCGCCACAGGTGGTCGTGTTGAGTGGCGGGATGGAAATACGATGCTGCGACACGGACCGATAGCGGTGCCAGGGAGAGCGGAGATAGTTCGGGTGAAAAGAAGAGCAGGTTCTTGCTGAAATCGAAATCAGATTCCGCTTCGGAAGGCTTCAGCGGTGTGGTTGTCTGGCTGTTTGGTTGATCCGGCACGGTGAGTGTCGTGGCGGAGAAAAAGTTGCACAGCCAGTTGCAGCTTGCTGTCGGCCCGGCGGCCGTCAGCAGAAAAAAGACCAGGCCGATGGCCGTCACTCTGTTGAGCCGTGTCAGGTGGTATGCGGGTCGCGGACAGCTCAAGACAGTCACGTATTTATCGCCCTTGTTGGGCCGATTCTCCAGAAAAAAGAGGTGCGCGCCAGCTGGTATATTCAAAGGGCACGGTGCTACGCCAGGCTGTGGATTGTCCATTTGTTGCGCGAACTTTGTGCTGTCAGGAAGAGCTTGTCAAGCGTTTTTATTGATTGCTGGGCGAGGCTGGAGATGGTTGGCTGGTTGCCGGAGAAAGGGGCGCATCGGATGTGCTGCGCCTCGGTCAGGACAGGTTGTTGCGCACCTGGTCGGTCCATCGGACAGCCTGCCAGTAGGCGTCACGCAAGCGGTCCAGATTTTCTGCGTCCGCTGTCAGGTCCTCCAGCCGATTCTGCTCGTAGGCCTGTACCGTCTCCAGTGTTTTGCCGACCGGCCCCTCATGGCTGAGGAGCGCACTTTTTATTTCGTCGCTCAGGGGCAGGCTGGAGAGGATGTGTTCCATCGGGGCATCGAGCAGGCTGTCGAGCAGGGAAAAAAGGCCGACCGTGAAGTGCATGCCTGCGTGGCCGGATCTGGAGGGTTCTGTCAGTAGCTCACACATTTTTGCCCGGATCAGAGCCATGGTTATCAGCTCTTCGGTTTTTTCGCTGACGCTGCCGAGCAGTAATACGCAGGTCCAGGTGCGGATGTGCTGCAGCCCGAAGCGGACAATGGCCTGATGGATGGAGGTGACCGGATGAACCAGAGAGTAGTAACTGGAATTAATCTGGCGCAGTAGCTTGACGCTGAGGTAGACATCAGCTTCGATGATTTTTTCCACCCGCTCCAGCGAGACGTCAGGCTGTTGCAGCTCCGCGACCAGATTCAGTAACGCCACCCGGGCCGGGGGCAGTTTCTTGCCAATGACGATCTTGGGTTTGCTGAAGAAGAATCCCTGGAAGTAATCAAAGCCAAGATCGCGACAGACCTGGAACACGTCATTACTTTCGACCTTTTCAGCCAGAAATTTCAGGGTTGGCTTGATGGCCTTCAGCGTTTTGAGCTGATGCTGAATCTGTTCTGCCGCCAGTCCCATGACTTCTACTTTGATGAGGTCGGCCTGTTCCACCAGCGGGCGGAGATCCTCACGGTAGACGAAGTCGTCCAAAGCAATCAGGTGACCGGCGGCCGAGAACTTCTGGATGGCCTGCACCACCTTGGCGTCGGGGACAATGTCTTCGAGAATTTCAATGACCAGTTTTTCAGCGGCAAAAGAGAAGTCACTGTTGCGCAGCAGGAAGCCGCGGGAGAAATTGCAGAACGCTTTGTGCGGCCCGACAATGTTCTCCAGGCCGATTTCCAGCAGCGCATTGGCGACCACATCGCACGAGGCCTGGTCGGCATCGGTGATGTTGGCCCGGTCGACGTAGCTGTCACGGTAGAGCAGTTCGTAGCCGTATACCTGGATCGTGCGATCAAAAATGGGCTGGCGACCGACAAAAATATCACGCATGGGGCCCCTCGATGCAGTGCGGTGGATTTTTCATGAGCGAAGCAGAAAGCGTGGGCGGAGTCTACCACACCTTGTGCCAAAGAGCCAGTGGGGCGCGACAGCCCGGTTTGGCCGCAGCCTCTTGTCGGATCGGGGAAATTGACTTATAACGGCTCATTCGATCCAGCGGACGGGAGTCCGCAGGGCGACTACCGACAGAGAGTCTCCATGAAGCGTGTCGAATTGAATGTGTACCGGATTTATCTGATCAAGACGGCACGCTGGCTGATGCTGACGACGCCCTATGTGCCGTTGTTCATGGCTGAAAATGGCATCGACAAGAGTGGTTACAGCCAGTTGGCGGCCATTCAGGCGCTGGCGATCATTGTGATGGAAATTCCTTCCGGCTATCTGGGGGACTTGATCGGTCGCAAGAAAACACTGGTGCTTGGCTCGCTGCTCGGTGTGATCGGCTATGGTCTGTATGCGCTGTCGACATCTTATTTGGGCTTTCTGCCCGCCATGGTGGCACTCGGGGTCGGCCAGAGCCTGATTTCCGGCTCCGATTCGGCCCTGCTGTACGAAACTCTGCTGGCGCTGAAACGGCAGGGACAGTACGCCCGGTATGAGGGTCGCGTGATCGCCCTCGGCAGTCTGATGGAGACGATCGGAGCACCGCTGGGCGGGATGCTGGCGTTGATCAGCCTGCGCACCCCGTTTGTCGCCCAGGCGGTCGTGGCGCTGATTGCTCTGCCGGCAGCTCTGACTCTGGTCGAGCCGCAGCAGCCCGGGCCCGGCTTTGCCCGCTCCCTTAATCTGCTGCCAGCGCTGAGGCAGTCGCTGCTGGCTGATCGCCGGTTGCTCCTGCTGGTGGTTTATTCGGCCCTGATTGGCGCCGCCACCTACACGATGGCAAAGGCGGTGCCCTACTGGTACAGCGAGGTGGTTCAGGCCTCAGCGGTAGAGCTCGGGCTGTTCTGGAGCCTGTTGAACCTGAGTGCGGCGTTGCTGTCGGGGCAGGCCTACCGGGTCGAACCGCTGGTGCGGCGTTCAGTTTTTATGCCGGCGATTGCCGCGGTGGTTGTTGCCGGCTTTGTCGGTCTTGCCAGCCTGCCCATGTATCCGGCGATGGCGGTACTGCTCCTGTTCTATTGCGGACGCGGTCTGGCGACGCCGATTCTGAAAAACTACATCAACGAACAGACGCCCTCTCCGGTGCGAGCTACGGTCCTTTCGGTCCGGATGTTTCTGGTCTACCTTCTGTTTGCCGCACTGTTTCCGCTGATGGGACAGGTGGGAGATTCTCTGGGCTGGAGCCACGCCCTGCTGGTGGCTGCCTCCGTTTTTGCCCTGCTGTGTGGCGTCGCGCTGGCCGGGTTTGCACTGTTGGCAAAAACCGCTGAAACGTCGGGGGTAAATGACCCGACACGCTGCGATAAACACTGATCTGGTGATCATTTTCCGGGGGGCGGGTTTTTTCGTCCCTGATTTTTTCTGCCCTCATCAGCGGAAAAGGTGGTAAAGGTACAGCCGCAGCTTCGTTGGTGCACTGCGGCTTTTGTTCTGTTAAATGCTGATTGAAATGATCCACTGTCTGCAGAATGTGATGGAATGAATTTTTTTCTCCCGAAGTTTTCCTGGCTGCAAGCGTTCCACTCTCAGGCCGACACGGAAAACCTTTCCCGATTTGAGCTTGAGGCCCGGCTGGAAGCTGATATTGCCCGGGGCTGCCTGCGCCAGGTCCGCAAGACTCTGGACCGGTTGCAGCGGGATCTGTTTCAAGCGGAGCTTTTGCTGCTGGCTGATCGTTGTCTGCAGCGGGGCAAGTTTGTCGATGCTTTCTGGTTGGCGACCCGGCTGCGTCAGCGCTCTGAACAGCGACGGCTGCTGGAGGATATTGTTCGCGCGGCTGCCCGGGGCGATGATGTCCGAACCGCGCGCTGGACAGCACTCTACCTCGAACGTCTGACCTGATGCCTTCCTGATTGACATTGCCACTCGGGGCCGGTTCGGCTATTCCCCACGAAAATGATCGTACACCGCCCGGGCCACGGCCTGCGGCAGGCCCGGCACCTGTTCCAGTTCTTCCAGCGTCGCCTGCTTGATCCGGGCGACGCTGCCGCAGTGGCCCAGCAGGGTGCGCCGCCGTTCCGGGCCGACGCCGGGGATCTGCTCCAGTTCCGATTCCAGCGCCGCTTTGTGGCGCAGCTTGCGGTGATGGGTAATGGCGAAGCGGTGGGCCTCGTCGCGCAGCCGTTCGAGCATGAACAGCGCCGGCGAGCCCTGACGCAGGATGACGGGGTTTTTGCGGCCGGGGCGGAAGAAGCGCTCCTCGCTGCGTTCCACGGCCTTGCCGCGCACGTTCCGCTTGACCCGGCTTTTGGCAATGGACACCAGGTCGAGCCGCTCCTTCAGACCGAGTTGTGCGATCACAGCCTCCACCCCGCCGAGCTGGCCCTTGCCGCCGTCGATGAGGATCATGTCCGGCAGCTCGTCCTCGTCGACCCCGCGTTTGAGGCGCCGGGTGAGCACCTCGGCCAGGGAGGCGAAATCATCGGCGCCGTCGATGGTCTTGATGCGGTAGTGACGGTAAGCCGGCTTGTCGGGTTCGCCATCCGTGACCACGACCATGCTGCCGACGCTGTGGCGGCCCTGAATGTTGGAGATGTCGTAACATTCCATGCGCCGCGGCAGGCGCTGCAGGCCGAGGGTATCGCGGATCTGTTCGAGCACGGCGTGGCGCGCTTCGCGTTTGCTGCCGCGCTCGCGAGCGCTCTCGGCGGCGTTCTTGGTGGCCAGTGCCACCAGCTCCTGCCGCGCCCCGCGTTGGGGCACCTTCAGCTCCACCTTGCGGCCACGGCGCTCCGACAGCCACTGCTCGAGCACCTCCTGACCGGCCGGGGCAAACGGCAGCAGCACCGTGGGCGGAATCACCGTATCGCGGCTGTAATACTGCTGAAGAAAGGCCGCCAGCAGCTCGTCGTCGGCCACGTCCCAGCGCACGTTGTCCGTGCGGCGGCTGACCAGTTCGCCGCCGCGGATGAACAGCAGGCAGAGTTCGATTTCCCCCTCGCCCGGATGCAGGCCCACCACGTCGAGGTCGGCAGCGTCGCTGCTGACCATCTTTTGCTGTTCACGGGTGCGCTCCATGGCGGTGATCTGGTCGCGCAGGCGGGCGGCGTCCTCGTAGCGCATCTGGCTGGCGGCATCGGTCATGGCCTGGCGCAGCTGATTCAGCACCTCGTCGCGGCGTCCGGAGAGAAAGGCGATGACACCGTTGACCAGGGCGTGGTAGTCCTCGCGGCTGATGTGGCCGTGGCAGGGGCCGCGGCACTGGCCGATCTGGAAGAACAGGCAGGGCCGTTTGCGCCGGCGGCATTCGCTCCAGGGATGGCGGCGCAGGGGGAACAGGCGCTGCAGCTGTCTGAGCGTTTCCTTCAGGTCGCCGGCCGAGGCGTAGGGGCCGAAGTACAGGACCTTGCCCGAGTGGGCATCCTGTTTGACGCGCCGCACGATCTGCACGGCGGGGAAGTCCTCGCGCAGGTCGATGCGCAGGGACACATAGGTTTTGTCATCGCGCAGGGTGATGTTGTAGCGCGGCTTGTGCTTCTTGATCAGGGTGTTTTCGAGGATCAGCGCCTCTTTTTCCGTGTCCGTGACCAGGGTTTCGAGCTGTGTCACACGGCGCAGCACAAACTGGATGTGGGCGCGGCTGTCGTCGCCGCGCAGGTACTGGCGGATGCGGCTGCGCAGGTTGCGGGCCTTGCCGACGTAGAGCACGCGGCCGCTGGAATCCTGCATCAGATAGACGCCGCTGCCTGTGGGGATGGTGTTGAGATCCAGCTGCTCCAGTCCTGCCATGGTCATCCTTGATCCTTTTCCTGCTGTTTTTGACGGTCCGTCCTGTTATAATCAGCTCTTATTCTTGTTGGCCAGACCGCCGCACCGCGTATCATAGCACAGGCCAAACCGGTTGCCGCGGCTTAGTTTTTTTGCCTGATGCGAGCCCTTTTACGCCGGAGCCGATAATGCCGCAGCCGTGGAGCCGAATTTTTCGCCATAAAAGCGAGGAGGAAACCCTGGGGGGATTCCTGGCCAAAGTGCCGATCTTCTCCTCATTGAAAAACCGCGATCTGGCTTATCTGGAAAAGCTGGTGCATGTTCGCACCTATCATCCGCAGGAGATTGTCTATGAACAGGGCGATCCCGGCTCGGGGCTCTATATCATCCGCAGCGGCCGGGTCAGCCTGTTTACCCGTGATGCCCAGGACCGCAAAGAGGAGCTGATTCTGCTCGGCCCAGGCGATTTCTTCGGCGAAACCACTCTGGCGGCCCCGGCGGCGCGCATGGTGTCGGCCAGCGCCCTGGAAAACTGCGAACTGATTGGCCTGTTTCGCTCCGACCTGCTGGCTACGGCCGACAAACATCCGGAAATCGCCAACCGTATTCTGCTCGGCCTGACCATGGTGGTCAGCGAGCGGCTACAGGCCGCCACCCTTGAATTGCGGCGCCTGCACTTTGAGTCTCCGGGCTCAGCCGGGGACGGTGCATGAATCTCAACAGGTCCCATTTTCTGCTGTTCTATCTTGCCATGACGGCGGCCATCGCCAGCGGTCTGGCGATCTTTTCCTCGGCCTCCAATATCACCCTGATGCTGCAGTCGGCCGCGTCCGGCCTGTTTGTGCCCCTGCTGCTGGCGCTGGTCACCGCTTTTCTGCTCGATCCATTGGTGGGGCGACTGGAGAAGTACTATGTCGGTCGCAGCGCGGCGATTGTGGTGGTGTTTCTGCTGCTGACGGTGCTGCTGTGGCTGACGGGCAGCTGGCTGATTGCCTACAGCCAGCAGATGTGGGATTCGCTGCTCAACGATTTTCCTCGCTACACCTCGGGCGTCATCACCTATCTGCAGGAACTGCAGGCGGTGTGGCAGCGGCGCCTGCCGCTGTTGGCGCAGTATGATCTGACGGAATGGGTGCGGGGAGCGGCCGAGCGGTTCTTCTCTTTTCTGCTGCTGGCCACGCCCAAGTCGGCCCTGCGTCTGGGCAGTCTGATGCTGCTGGTGCCGCTGTTTTCCTTCTTTTTTCTGCGCGATGGTCATACCATGCGCCGCAAGCTGGTGGCGCTGGCCCCCAACCGTTACTTTGAGATGGCCCACGACCTGTCCTACCTGATCAGCTGCCAGACAGCCCAGTTCGTGCGCGGGCGGATTATCGAGGCGGCCATCGTCGGTCTGGTGGTCATGGTGGGGCTGAGCTTCACTGATATCCGTTATGCGCCGTTACTTGGCCTGTTTGCCGGCGTGACCAATCTGATCCCCTATATCGGGCCGCTGATTGGCATGGTACCCGGTATCCTGATCGCTCTGGTCGACCTCGGTCTCGGCGGTCAGTTCTGGTGGATCGTGATCCTCTATTTTCTCATTGCCCAGGTGCTGGTGGATAATTTTATCCTGATTCCGGTGCTGATTTCGCGTTTTGCCAACCTGCATCCGGTACTGGTGATCCTCGCCATCGTCATGGGCGGCAAGCTTTACGGCGTACTCGGTATGATTATCGGGGTGCCCATCGCCAGTGCCTGCAAGATCGCTTTTGTCGAGGTGCGGCACTATCGCCGGGCCTTTGCCCTGCCGGAGACAGGCTCCGATCCCTCCTCCTGACCGGAACGCGTGTGTTATGTCGATTTTTCCCGCTTTTCTCAATGATCTGAAACTGCGCTGGAAGCTGATGGTGGTGGTGCTGCCATTGGTGATGGTGCCGCTGGTGGTGGTGGGCGTTATTGTCGGCTATTCGTCCTCCGATCTGGCGCGCCAGAGTATCAATCAGGTCAGCCGTGGCGATCTGCAGCATATGGCGGTCTTTACCCGCCATCTGCTGGAGTCTCATTACCAGCAGTTCCAGGTTTACCAGCAGGAGCGCAAGAACGACTTCGAGAAGGAGCTGAAAAATCTGCTGCGCATCGCCGAGGATATGGTGATGGAAGAGCAGCGGCTGGTGGAGAAGGGTGAAATCAGCCCGGTGGTGGCCAAGCAACGGGCGCGCAAGCTTCTCAACAGCATCAGCATCGGTGAGAGCGGTTATGTCTACACCCTGACCAGCGCCGGCCAGCTCCAGGTCCATGTGGCGCGGGAAGGGGAAAATATCTTCGACCAGCAGGATGGTGACGGACGCTTCTTTATCCGTGAGATGTGCCAGACGGCCTTGTCCTCGGAACCGGGCAGTATCCATCAGATCCGCTATCCCTGGCGCAATAAGGCGCTGGGGGATACCCGTTATCGTGAGAAGCTGGCGCTCTATCTCTACGTGCCCCAGTGGGATTGGATCATTGCCGCCGCCGGATATATCGAGGAGAGCTACTCCGATCTGATGTTTGAACGCAAGGCGTTCGAGGAACTCAAAGAAAAGATCAAGCAGAAGCGGGTCGGCCAGACCGGTTACATCTTCTGCATGGACAGTCATGGCACCTTTACCGTTCATCCGGAGGGAGAGGGCCAGAATTTCATTGACGTGCGTGACAGTAACGGCAATGCCTTTATCCGTGAAATGTGCGAGCAGAAACACGGCTGGATCCGTTATCCCTGGCATAACGCCGGTGAACCGGAGGCGCGCTACAAAATCGTGCGCTACGAGTATTTTGAACCCTGGGACTGGATTGTCGCCGTCGGCTGTTACGAGGATGAATTCTACCAGGCGGCCAATTCCATCAGCTGGAACACGGCCAAGATTACCCTGTTTGTCACTCTGATCGCCTGCCTGTTTTCCATGTTGCTGGTGGGCTGGGCGGCGAAGATCCTCACCGATCCGATCCAGCACATGATGACCATTATCCATCGCATCAAGGCCGGACACCTCAATGCACGCATGCAGCTCGACAGTCGGGACGAACTGGGCGAACTGGCGCGTACCTTCAATCGCATGACGCAGATGATCCAGAAGAACAAGGAAATGGAGGCCAGTCTGGCGCAGCAGGGCAAGATGGCCTCCTTGGGGGTGCTGTCCTCGGGCGTCGCGCACGAGATCAATAACCCCCTGGGGGTGATCCTTGGCTATGCCGCCTATCTGGAGGGCAAGATCGGCGAAGACGATCCGAATTATCAGTTTATCCATGAGATCAAACGCGAAAGCAAACGCTGTAAGAAGATCGTCCAGGATCTTCTCAGCTATGCGCGGACCCCGAAATCGGTGATGACGGAAACCGATCTGAACGTCCTGCTGCAGCAGATCGTCGATTTTGCCGCCAATCATACCGATATGCACCATGTGGATATCCATACGGATTTCGAGGCGGATCTGCCGTCGGTCGAACTCGATGGCGACCAGATCCGCCAGGTGGCCATCAATCTGATTCTCAATGCCGGCGGCGCCATTCAGGGCAGCGGCCGACTCGATGTGGAGACCCGGCGCGAGGGCAGCGATGTGCTGATTCATTTTCGCGACAACGGCTGCGGCATGGATGCGCAGACGCTGGAGAAGATCTTCGAGCCTTTTTATACGACCAAGGAAAAGGGCACCGGACTGGGGATGGCGATTTCACGCCAGATTGTCGAGCAGCATCAGGGCCGGATTCAGATTGACAGTACCCTCGGCGAGGGCACGACGGTAACGGTACGGCTGCCGCTGCAGCGGGAAAAGGACTGATCATGGCAACAGCACCGAAACACGGCGACGGCGCAGCGTCTGCGCGGATTCTGCTGATCGACGATGAGGTGGCCCTGAGCCGCATGATGGAAGCGGTGCTCGGCGACAGCGGCTATCAGGTCACCATCTTCAATCGCTCTTTTGAGGCGGTGGAAGCCTTTCAGTCGGGTAGCTATGACCTGGTGATCAGTGACATCAAGATGCCGGGCATGGACGGGCTGGAGGTGCTGCAGAAAATCCGCGACAAGGATGAACGGGTGCCCGTGATCATGATTACCGCCCATGCTACGGTGGAGACCTCGATCCAGGCGCTGCGTAAGGGCGCGTACGATATGCTGACTAAGCCCTTCGAGCCCGAGGAACTGCTCTACCGGGTCAAGAATGCCCTGCAGGCCAATCAGCTGGCGGCGGAAAACCGCGAGCTGAAACGGGAGTTGGCACAGAAATTCTCCTTCGATCACATCATCGGCGCTTCATCCGGGCTCAAGGCGGTATTGGAGCTGGTCAAGAAGGTGGCGGTGCGGGATACCTCGGTGCTGATCACCGGCGAATCGGGAACCGGCAAGGAGCTGATTGCCCAGGCCATTCACCATAACTCGCCGCGCAAGGACAAACGCTTCATGGCCATCAACTGTGGCGCCCTGCCCGAGTCGGTGCTGGAAAGTGAATTGTTCGGCTACAAAAAGGGCGCCTTTACCGGGGCCAGCGCGGATCGCAAGGGCCTGCTCGAAGCGGCTGACGGCGGGACGCTGTTTCTCGATGAAGTGGGGAACCTGCCCCTGAACGTCCAGAAAACCCTGCTGCGCTTTCTGCAGGAGCAGGAGTTCATGCGCATCGGCGACACACGGCCGATCAAGGTGGATGTCCGCATCGTCTCGGCGACCAATGCCGATCTGCTGCAGGAAATCGAAGACGGCAGCTACCGCGAGGATCTCTACTATCGCCTTAATGTGGTGAACATCCACCTGCCGCCGCTGCGCGAGCGGCGCACGGATCTCTCGCTGCTGGCGGCCCATTTTATCCGCAACAACAACGGCAAATTCGGCACCTCGGTGCAAGGCCTGACCCCGGAGGCGCTGGCCCTGCTGACGTCGTATGACTGGCCGGGCAATATCCGGCAGATGGAAAATGTCATCGAAGCCTGCATGACGCTGGAGAGTGGCGAGCAGATCGGGCTGCCGGTGCTGTCCCAGTTCATTCGTGTCGCTGCGGTGGCCCCGCCACCTGCTTCCCCGGCCAGTGACCTGCCGCCCGGCGACAGCGCGGACTATTCCCAGGCCCTGACCGATTTTGAAACCGCCTACCTGCGCCAGTTGCTGCAGAAGACCGGTGGAAACGTCGAGGAAGCCGCCCGCCTGGCCGGCATGAACATGGCCACGGTTTACCGCAAGCTGAAGAAGTATCAGATCCGGAAAGAGGAGTTTTGTTAGGGAGGTCCAGCCCACGTCATGTGGGTATCCCCTTGCGTAACGCGACAAAGATCACTTCTGCACCTCCGCTCGAAACCTCACATCTCCAGCAAGTGGTGGGAAAAAAACGCTACCAGACGTCGCTCAAATTCCTCCGCCCGCTCCGTTTGAAACGCCACATGTTCCAGTTCCGGCTCATACCACAGTTCGCAGTTGTTTCCCGCTACCTGCTGCAGAGCGAAGATGCCCGACGGTTCGACCACGCTGTCGCAGCCACCCATCATCAGCAGGATGGGGCGCGGCGCAATGGCGCGGATCATTTCCAGCGGTGAGATGTCCTGAGCATCCAGGTCGACGACCTTGCGGCTGTGCAGGCGGATGAGCGGTACAAAGGGAAAGGCGGGCAGGCCGGTGAAGCGCTTGACCCCACGCTTGAGGCTGTGGCGCACACTGGCGTAGGGGGACTGGGCGGCGACGGCAGCGATGCGTTCGTCGCGTCCGGCATAGCAAAGGGACAGGGCCCCACCCATGGAGTTGCCGAGCAGGCCGATCCGTTCGTGCGGGGACTGCTCCAGGATGAATTCCACGCCCGCCGCAATATCCTGCCATTCCACCGCGCCAAAACGGATCTGCTCACCATCGCTGTCGCCATGGGCGCGGATGTTGACCAGCAGGACGCCGAAGCCGTGACGCGTCAGCATGGCCGCGGCCGGGATCATTTCACCGCAATCCATCTTGTAGCCATGGAGCAGCAGGATCGTCGCCCCATTGGTCGCGGGTTGCCACCAGCTGTGGATCTGAAAGCCGTCGACACTGGTCAGGAGAATCAGTCGCGTGTCCAGTTTGTGCTGCTGGAGTATCTGGCGTGGATGGCTGTCCAGATTTTCGGCGTAACGGCGCTGGCGGCTGTTTCGCGAATGGGACAGCAGGCGACGGGCATGGCGGCCCGCCAGAACGGACAGAGCAATCGTTGCCAGGGCGAGGACAATAGCGATGGATAGCCACAGGATCATGGCTTCTGCTCCTTGAGGGAGAAATGGGGTTATGGTGTGTGGCTGCCGTCTGGCGGGGCCGGAAGGGCAAGGGCGACAGCGACGGCGGTAGCGGTCAGAGCGGCAGAGCCGAGGTAGCTGCTGCTGAACGAACCGCTGTGTTCGGCGACGACTCCGGCCAGTGCCGGACCCAAGGTCTGGCCGATGGCAAAGCAGAAGGTGATGAACGAAAAACCGGCCGCCGCCCGTGCCTGGCCGAGGTAGTCGCCAATGGCTGCCGCCATGATGGCCGGAATGGCGAAGGCGGCCACGCCATAGAGGACGACCGATGCAGACATGGCCGCTGTGCCGAGTTTCGCCCCGGCCAGCAGGTAGGCCAGGGTCTGGACGCTGAACACGGCCATCAGCCCGCCTTTGCGTCCGATGTGGTCCGACAGGGTGCCGAACACGACGCCGGAGAACAGGCTGAAGAAGCCGACCCAGGACCAGAAGTGGCCGGCGGTCTGCTCGGCAAAGCCGTATTCCTCAATCAGGGTGGTGACGATAAAGGTGCCGTAGATAACATAGGTGGCTCCGAAAGCGAAATAAAGCGCACCCAGACGGGCCAGAATCTGTCCAGCGCGATAGGGGCCATGAGTTTCGCTGGGATCATAGCAACTACCGCCCGCCTTGCCCACGGGCTCCAACCCTTTTTCCTGCGGATGATTGCGGATGAACAGGGCGGCGATCAGGGCAATGGCCAGCACCAGCGCGGCCAGAACGGCCCAGCTGATACGCCAGCCGGTGTCGCCGTAGAGCGCGTTGAGGCGAGGAATCAGAAAAC
The DNA here is from genome assembly GCA_016936455.1 of Desulfuromonadaceae bacterium. Lineage (GTDB taxonomy): Bacteria > Desulfobacterota > Desulfuromonadia > Desulfuromonadales > Desulfuromonadaceae > Pseudodesulfuromonas. Next base: position 598 of record JAFGXV010000062.1, on the reverse strand, counting down.
CGGACAGCATGATGGCGAATCCGCTGCCGATAACAATGAAGCCGGCAGCACGGCCGCGTCGTTCGCGGCGGAACCAGTAGGAGACCAGCACCATCAGCGGGATGTTGGCCAGGCCGCTGCCGATGCCGACCAGAGTGTACAGAGAGAGAACCGCCAGAAACCCTTGGCTGAGGCTGATGCCGGTCATGCACAGGGCGATGAGCAGCAGGCCTGCGGCGATCAGGATTCGTGGGGTCAGTTGTCGCAGCAAAAAAGGGGTCAGCCCGACGGCCGTCAGGTAGCCGGCAAAATTGGCGGTGCCCAGCAGACCCATCTGGTCATAGGACAGCTGCAGCGCGGTGCCCATGGAGGGCAGCAGCATGCCGAAGGCAAAGCGCGCCAGCCCCAGGCAGGCGACGATGGTCAGGGTGCCGACGGCGACAATGATCCAGCCGTAATGGACGCGATGTGAGGAGGGAGAGTCTGCTTTCATAGGGCCTGATTCTAGCCCACTACGTGGAGATGACAAAGCTAAATAAACAAGGTAATCCCCCGGCTATGCCGGGGGACAGTCAAAGTTTGACAGTTCCGGGAAAAAACTGAAAGCCTCCCATCCGTG
>JAFGXV010000061.1 GCA_016936455.1 Desulfuromonadaceae bacterium | reverse complement strand
GCAATTTTGCCCAGGGGCTGACCTTCGAGATGATGATTGGTCACGCCAACCGGCAATTGCAGAAAATGACTGACCGCTACTTGCTGGACCGGGACGACGCCCAGCCCCTGGAACTCAACGTGGTCGACAACTATCAGGCCGGCGAGATCCGCTCCACCAAGAACCTTTCCGGCGGCGAGAGCTTTATTGTCAGTCTGTCGCTGGCTCTGGGTTTGTCCCATATGGCCAGCAAGAACGTGCGCGTGGATTCGCTGTTTCTGGATGAAGGCTTCGGTACCCTGGACGAAGAAGCCCTCGACACCGCCCTGGAAACCCTCGCCGGCCTGCAGCAGGACGGCAAACTGATCGGTGTCATATCACACGTAGCTGCTTTGAAAGAGCGGATCAGCACGCAGATTCAGGTTACACCTCAAACCGGGGGCCGAAGCCAGATATCGGGGCCAGGGTGCGGCAGCGTCGTCCCAATTTAGCGGAGTTGGATTTCCGAGAAAATGGTTAACGACAAGGAGACAAGATGAGCAAGAAAATCAGCGGTGCCGAATATCCTATCTCGAAAATATTCAGCTCCGACTTTGATTATGTCATACCGTCGTATCAGAGGCCGTATGCGTGAACAGTGGACCCCACCCGACACAATTAAAATCACACATGAACGGACGTCAGCCAACCGGCAGCGCATACGCAGCCGGTTGCTGCTCCCTCATTTAACGAGGTCGAGACACCCTCACTTTACCTGGAAAATTGTCCATCGTTTATCTTGGTCAGGCTCCATCGTTTAACCTGGTCAGCATTCCATCAATTACCGTGTTCACTCTTAAAGTAAGCATTTTTTGTAAAACAACCTTTCTTTTTATTCGTAAATGGATAAAATAACCTTGTTATTTTTTTGTTGAGGGATAGAAAGGGACGGGTTATGTATCGAAAAGCCAAACAGGAACTGCTTTTATGGAAAGAGCGAGAGGGGCGTAAACCGCTCATTATCAGGGGGGCGCGCCAGGTTGGTAAAACTTGGCTGGTCAGAGACTTAGCCGAGCACTTTTCCTGCTTTATCGAGGTCAACTTCGATAAAAACCCTGAGAAGGCCGATCTCTTTTCAGCAAGAGATATTGATAGAACGCTGGACCTGATTGAAATCGACAGCGGCGTGTCGCTGGTGTCAGGGAATACACTCCTGTTTCTCGACGAAATCCAATCCGCTCCCGCTGTGTTGCCGGTGTTGCGTTATTTCTATGAGGAACGGCCGGATATTCACGTCATTGCCGCCGGTTCCCTACTCGAATTTCTGCTTGCCGAGCACGATTTTTCCATGCCCGTGGGCCGGATTGAATATCTCTATCTCGGTCCCATGGATTTTGAAGAGTTTGTTGCCGCCCTCGGGCAACCGAAGCTGTTGGATTACCTGACAACCTACAGATTGCCCGAGGTGATACCGCTTTCGATTCATGAAAAGCTGCTGGAGTTGCTCAAGCTGTACTGGATTGTCGGGGGCATGCCCGCAGCTGTAGCCGCCTGGATTCGGCAGAAAAAACTGGCGGATGTCACCCGTGAGCATGCCTCGATTTTGCAGACCTACGAAGCGGATTTTGCCAAGTATCGCCGCAAAATCTACCCGCAGAGGCTACGCGGAGTTTTTGCGAAAATACCGGCGCTTATCGGGCGCAAGCTGAAATATGTCAATCTTGATCCCGACGAAAAAGCTAAAAACCTGGCCGATACCCTGGAACTGCTGGAGATGGCCCGCGTCATCTGCCTGGTGCGGCACAGTGCCGGTAACGGCTTACCGTTGGGAGCGGAAGTCAAGGAGAAGGTTTTCAAGCCTCTGTTTCTGGATGTCGGGCTGGTTTCCACCGCCCTCGGACTGTCCCTCGCCCAGGTGGAGCAGATCGAGGAACTGCTGCTTGTCCACAACGGGGCGGTCGCGGAACAGTTTATCGGCCAGCATCTGCTGTATCAGAACAGCTGGTATGAGAAGCCGCAACTCTACTACTGGAACCGCGAGCAGAAAAGCTCGAATGCGGAAGTCGATTATCTGATCAGTGTTGGCCCTGCGGTGGTCCCGGTTGAGGTCAAGGCCGGCAAGAGCGGGAGCCTCAAGTCTTTACAGGTTTTTGTGACGGAGAAGAAATCTCCGCTGGCCCTGCGGTTTGACGCCAATCCGCCTTCCGCTTCGCAGCAACAGACGGCCATTGCCGGCATGGAGAGGGCGGATTACCCGTTTGTTTCTCTGCCGCTTTATCTGGTCTGCCAGGCGAAGCGCATTGCCCAAACCCTTTTGACGGAAGTGTAGAAAACAGCATGGAAACGAAATACCTGAAAAACTACGCCCCCAAAGCCCGTCATCAGTTCATGGAAGCGGTGCGCGACCGGGCGCAGAGCTTTGGCGTTGATGCCGATCGGATTGAACAGGCCACCATCACTGGTGATGTTCTGCGGATTGCCGGGCAGAATTTCCCGGCCTCGCTCTCTTCCATGCGCAAAAGGCACGGCGGTGGATAACTTGCGACAAACTCACGGCACAGCTTCCGACATTGAACTGTGACAAAGCTATGACAAGAGCGTGACATCTTGGTGGGCCAGCGTGAGGTAACCAGAAAGGCATCCTGTGAAGCAGATGTGGGTTTCATGAAAAAATTGAGCAAGAAAAAACCGACCTGGACCGATCTGAAGCGCCAGCTTGCCGATCTCGACCGTCCGGCGCTGTTGGCCCTGATTCAGGACCTGTACGCTGCCAACAAGAACAATCAGGCTTTTCTCCATGCCCGTTTCGCCCTGGGTGAGGATGTGCTCGAACCGTACAAGACAACCATCGACCGTTGGGTTTGTCCGGATGTGATGCGCAATCAGGATATCTCAGTTGCCAAGGCCAAGAAGGCGATTTCCGCTTACAAGAAAGCCATCGGTCGGCCGGAAGGTTTGGCGGAGCTGACGGTGTTCTATTGCGAATCCTGTATGAACCTGCTCGGCTACTGCGGCATGGATGACGAGGGCTATTTCAACGCCTTGGTGCGCATGTTCGAGCAGGCGCTGAAAGCGATTACGGCGCTTGAGACAAGCGAGCAGGATGACTTTGTCGACCGCCTTGAACGTGTCCGGCACGAAGGCCACAACTGGGGCGTTGGCGACGACATGGACGATCTGATGGCGGAGTATGGATTTGCCGAAGAGTGACAAGAGCCTGAATGAACAGGACGAACTGCGGCGACTGCGCGAGGAGAATGCCCGCCTAAAGGAACTGCTGACCGGTCACGGCATCGCCTGGGAAGAACCGACCGCCACAGTACCCGTTCCTGCCCCAACGGAATCCGCACCAACCCAAACCCAATTCACTACCGATGACAAAATTTCCTTGTTTCGCCGTCTGTTTCGAGGGCGCGAGGATGTCTATCCGCAGCGCTGGGAGTCGTCCAAGGGCACATCCGGCTATTCACCGGCCTGCAGTAACGAGTGGAAGCCCGGTATCTGCCACAAACCCCGGGTGAAATGCGGCGACTGCAACCAACGCCAATTGCTGCCTGTGACCGATCAGGTGATCTATGACCATTTGGCTGGGAAGCAGACCATCGGCGTCTATCCGCTCCTGAGCGACGACAGTTGCTATTTTCTCGCGGCTGACTTCGATGAAGCCGACTGGCGGGAGGATGCCCAGGCTTTCATGCAATCCTGCCGGGAGCTCGGCATCCCGGCGGCGCTGGAGATTTCCCGCTCCGGCAACGGCGCTCACGCCTGGATCTTTTTTGCCGAGCCGGTTCAGGCTCGCGAGGCCCGGCAACTCGGAGCCGCATTGATCAGCCATACCTGCGAACGCACCCGGCAATTGTCCCTAACCAGCTACGATCGCCTGTTCCCCAACCAGGACACCATGCCCAAGGGCGGTTTCGGCAACCTGATCGCACTGCCACTGCAGAAACAGCCGAGGGAATCAGGGCGCAGCGTCTTCGTCGATGAACACCTGCAACCTTATTCCGATCAATGGGCCTTTCTAGCTTCCATCCGTCCCATGTCCCGGCGGGACCTGGAAGACGCTATTCTGCGGGCCAGCGGCGGCCGTCATCCCCTGGATGTGGCCTTTGCCACCGAGGAGGAAGGCAGCAAGCCATGGCAGCGTCCTTCACCTGTACCCGCAAGAATTACCGGTCCACTACCGAAATCACTGAGCCTTGTGCTGGCCAACCAGATTTTCATCGCCAAGGCCGATTTGCCGCAGCCGCTGGCTAACCGCCTGATCCGCCTCGCCGCCTTCCAGAATCCTGAGTTTTACAAGGCCCAGGCCATGCGCCTGCCGGTATGGAACAAGCCGCGCATCATCGGCTGCGCCGAGAATTTTCCCAAACATATCGGCCTGCCGCGTGGCTGCCTCGATGAGGTGCTCGACCTGTTACAGGAGAACGACATCCGCCCGGAGCTGCAGGACGAGCGTTTAGCCGGACGGAAAGTGACGGCCGAGTTCACAGGCACCTTGCGCAAGGATCAGAAGGCAGCGGTGCGGGAGGTGCTCAAACACGAGGTCGGTGTACTCTGCGCCCCGACGGCCTTTGGTAAGACGGTTACCGCCGCCGCCCTGATCGCTCGGCGCAAGGTCAGCACGCTGGTGATGGTCCATCGCACCGAATTGCTGCGCCAGTGGCAGGAGCGGTTGACTGGATTTCTTGAGTTTCCGAAAGGAAGCTTGGGCGTCATCGGTGGCGGCAAGAAGAAACCGTCCGGCAAGATCGACATCGCCGTTATGCAGTCTCTTTCCCGTCGGGAGGATCTTGGCGAACTGCTCGACCAGTACGGGCAGATCATCATCGACGAATGCCACCACCTGTCGGCCTTTTCCTTCGAAGCGATCCTCAAACAGGCCAAGGCGAAATTCGTGGTGGGCCTGACCGCCACCCCGATACGCCGCGACGGGCATCAGCCGATCAT
>JAFGXV010000060.1 GCA_016936455.1 Desulfuromonadaceae bacterium | reverse complement strand
ACGGATGGGAGGCTTTCAGTTTTTTCCCGGAACTGTCAAACTTTGACTGTCCCCCGGCATAGCCGGGGGATTACCTTGTTTATTTATCGAGCTCTCCGAATCGGCCTGAGGGCGCCACAGATACAGATACCAGAACACCGGCATGGCAAACAGATTGCCCATGAACAGGATCACCGTCCACAGGGTTTTCTTCTGCGTGGGCACCCGATCCGTTCGGTACAGGAAGACACAGTAAAACGCCAGCAGGCACAGGATCTCCACCATGGTCGACAGATGCACGGCAAAAAGAACCTGAAACCCGCCTTCGCTGTGCATGAAGTCGGCGAGCGGTCCGCCGAGTCCGTAGACCATAGCCACGGCGAGGGCAAAAAAACTCAGTAGGTAGATCAGCGGCCAGAAGGTCAACAGCGCCAGCAGCAGTTTCAACATCTTACTCATCATTCATTCTTTCTCTTCATGGGGGAGCGAGGTCCAGCCCTGCGCCGAAAAGTCGATCAGCACCGCGCAGGGGATGAAGGTATCGAACTCGCACCGCCGCTGGCCGAGCAGCCGTTCGGCAAATCGCTCCAGCAACGCGAATTCCCGCTCAAAGGTGGCGCGAAAGGGATGGCGCAGCCCCGGCACGGTCAGCGGATCACGGGTTTTAAAGTTCAGGGTACACACGGCATCGGAAAAGATCTCGCCCGAGCTGTCGATGTTCGGCAACCCGTGGGTGCGGCAGATCATCGGGCGGTGGGCATAGACCAGACACTGTCCCTCGTCGCCGAGCAGCGGACAGGGAATCGGGTCGTCCTCCGGCATGTCGAGCCACTCTTCATGGGGCAGCCGGTTGAGGAGGTAAGGCGGTTCAAATTCGGGCCACTGCGCCTGCAGGGCGTGAACCCGCTCGCGCGCCCGGGCCAACACCCGTTCCCGCACCTCAGGCTCCAGCTGCAGAAAACCCGCCTTCAGCAGCGCCGCATCGAGCAGACTGATGTCGAAAAGACCGCGGCAGCAGGCGCTGCAGCCCTTGCAGCAGCGGATCTCGTCGCCAACCTGCTCAACGCAGGCAGCAAACCAGCCATCGAGTTCTTCCAGCAGTTGACGGTAATCATCGAGTAGGTCCTGAAATCGTTCCACGCACAGCCTGTCGCTAAAAGAAGTCCGGCCCGAAAACAGGCGGCCGGAGGTTGAAGCGCTCCGGATCATAGCGCACGGCCGCAATCCTGCACAGGGTTTTCTCCGTCCCCCCTTATGCGCTCGGCAGAATCCTCGCCCTGTAGACCGGCACTCTTGTAGTAGATGGAAACGCCGTGGCAATCGGGAAGCGAAAAAGTGCCAGAACAACCACTCAGCAATGCCGTAACAAGAAGCAAAAACAGCAGGTGGCGATATCCGTCAGACATTGTCCCTCCATGTTAGACCCGATGACTTTTCACCTCCCCCACCGGGATCATCGGTTATTCGTGGCGCAAGGCATCGATGGGGTTCAGCCGCGCGGCGCGGCGGGCGGGGAAAAAACCGAAGAGAACGCCGATGGCGGCGGAGAACAGGAACGCCAGCAGGTTGATACCCGGATCGAACAGATAGGGAATGCCCATCAGGCTGGAGAGGGCAATGGAGGCGACCATGGCCAGCACCAGACCGGTGACGCCGCCGATGCTCGACAGCACCACGGCTTCGATGAGGAACTGCAATAGCACCTCGCGTTCGAGCGCGCCGATGGCGAGGCGGATGCCGATTTCGCGCGTGCGCTCCGTCACCGACACCAGCATGATGTTCATGATGCCGATACCACCAACCAGCAGGCTGACCGCGGCCACGGCGCCGAGCAGCAGGGTCAGGATCTTGGTGGTGCTGGTGAGGGCTTCGGCGATCTGGCGCGTATCCATCACGCGGAAATCATCGTCCTCGTTTTCACCGATGGCACGCCGCTCGCGCATCAGCAGCGACAACTGTTTCTTCACCGCGTCGATGGCGGCGCTGTCGCGCACCGACACCATCAGCCGGTTCACGTCCTGGCTGCCCGCCAGACGGCGCTGCACCGTGCGCAGGGGCATCACCACCACGTCATCCTGATCGTGGCCCATGGCGGACTGTCCCTTGGACTTGAGCAGACCGATCACCTCGCAGGAGAACTGTTTGATGCGGATCTGGCTGCCGACGGGGTTCTGACGGCCGAACAGCTTCTCGCGCACGGTCTCGCCGATGACGCACACGGCCTTGCCCGAGCGCTCCTCGTTGTCGGCGAAATCCCGACCAGCGGCCAGCTCCCAGTTGCCGGCCGGGAAATAGTCATTATTGCTGCCATAGATCACCGTGGACCAGTTGTTGGCCTGATACACGGCCGTTGCCGACTTACTGGACATGGGCGCCACCCATTCGGCGCTGGGGATTTGGCTGCGAATGGCCTGGGCATCGGCGTTCTTGAAATTCGCAGCTCCGCCGGAACCAGGACCGAAGCGTTGACCAGGCACCACCATAATCAGGTTGCTGCCCATGCTGGCGATCTGGTCCGACACGGAGCGGGTCGCACCGTTGCCCAGGGTGACCATGGTGATGACAGCGGCGACGCCGATGACCACGCCGAGGATGGTCAGGAAGGAGCGCATCAGGTTGCGCCGGATGGCGCGCACTGCCAGCAAAAGGGTATTCCATAACATCAGGCAGCCCTCCCGTTGGCGTGGTCGCTCTCGACCTGGCCATCAACAAAGCGAACAATGCGCTTGGCATAGCGCGCCATGTCCGGCTCATGGGTCACCATCAGCACCGTGATGCCCTGCTCGCGGTTCAGGGTGCACAGCAGTTCCATGATCTCCTCACTGGTTTTAGTATCGAGGTTGCCCGTGGGCTCGTCGGCCAGCAGCACCGCCGGCCGAGTCACGATGGCGCGGGCAATGGCCACCCGCTGCTGCTGGCCACCGGACAGCTCGGCCGGGGTATGCTGTTCCCAGCCCTTGAGGCCGACCTGTTCCAGCGCGGCGCGCGCTGCCGCATGGCGCAGAACCGCCTTCTGGCCGCGATAGATCAGCGGCAGCTCGACATTTTCCAGTGCCGTGGTGCGCGCCAGCAGGTTGAAACCCTGAAACACGAAGCCAAGAAAATGGCGCCGCACCAGCGCCCGCTGGTTGCGGTCCATCGTTTCCACCGCCACCCCCTGAAACTGGTAGCTCCCCTCGCTGGGGGTATCGAGACAGCCGAGAATGTTCATCGCCGTTGACTTGCCGGATCCGCTGGGCCCCATGATGGCCACAAAATCCCCGGCTTCCACCGTCAGCTCGATCCCCTTCAGCGCCTGGAACAGGGCCTGGCCCTGGCCGTAAATCTTGGTGATACCGGTCAGCCGGATCAAGGGGGACGCCGTCATGGCGCACTTCCCGACACTTCTTCGGTAATCACCGCCATCTGCGCCGTCAGCTCGCCGCCGGTGATCTCGGTCAGATGGCCGTTGCTGGCACCGGTCTGTACGGCGATGGCCACCGGCTGTCCCTCCTGCAGCACCCACACGCGGGGCGCGCCATTGGGCACGCTGGAATGATTCTGGGTCGCTTGGCGCGGTGGCCGCGGCATCAGCATGCTCATGACATTGCCGGAACTTTTTTGCTCGGCCTGCTGCGTCACCGTCGGGGTGAAACGCAGGGCGGCGTTGGGCACCAGCAGGGCGTTCTCCCGCACCAGAGTGGTGATCTCGGCGGTGCCGGTCATCCCCGGACGCAGACTAAGGTCGTCGTTGCTGACCGCGAGAATGGTCAGATAGGAGATGACGCCGTCCTCTTCCTGGGAACCATAGCCCACCCGGGTGATCTGCGCCTGATAAGTGCGACCGGGCCAGGCATCGACGGTAAAGGTCGCCGGCTGCCCTTCCCGCACCTGGCCGACGTCGGCTTCATCGACATCCACCTGCAGTTCCATCTTCGACAGATCCTCGGCCAGGGTGAACAGCACCGGCGCCTGCAACGAGGCGGCCACGGTCTGGCCGGGATCGACCTCCCGCGTCAGCACCACGCCATTGATCGGCGAGCGGATGCTGGCCTTGGCCAGATCGGTTTCATCCGACTGCAGTTCGGCGCGTGCCTGCAGCACGCTGGCCTTGGCGCTCTGCACCGTGGCCTCGGCCCGTTTGAGAGTCGCTTCGGCGATCTCCATCTCGTTGGCCGACGGCACCTTCCCGCCGGAGAGCTGCGCCACGGTGCGGTAACGGTTGAGGGTCGCGCGCGCCTCATCGGCCGTGGCCTCGGTCTGCATCACCTGGGCCTGGGCCGCCACCAGATTGGCCTGGGCGCGCGTCACCGCATCCTTCAGCTTGGAGCGATCCAGTCGGGCGATCTCCTGGCCGCTTTCCACCCGGTCGTTGACGTCGACGAACACCTGCTCGACAATGCCGGACAGCTCGCTGCCCACCTCGACCTGATTGGTTGGCTGCAGGTTGCCGGTCGCTGATACCTTGACCACCAGGGTGCCGCGCTCCACGCTTTGGCTGCTGTAGTGCGGGCCACTGTTCTTCTCACCCGCGAGGACAAACGGCAGGCTGCCCCCGACCAACACCAGCAGCGCAATAGCCAGCCACCACCAGCGTCGCTTCGGCCGCCGGCCGCCCTGCCTCTGCACCAGCTGCTCCAGCGAGGGCTGCGCACCCGGTTCCATTTTCCCCGTCTGTTTCGTCTTATCTTCAGGATTGGTTGCTGTCATGGTCTGTTCCTGCTTGAGTCAAAGGTTCCGTCTGTCCGGTCCAGCCGCCGCCTAAGGCCTTGTACAGCTGGATCACGGCCAGAATGCCGTCTGCGCGGCAACTTGCCAGACTGTCTTCCAGACTGAGGACGCTGCGTTCGGTTTCCAGCACGGACTGAAAATCGATCAGCCCGGCCTGATAACGCTGCCGGGCCAGCTGCGCGGCCTGTTGCGCGGCCTGGGTGGCGGCGGCCAGCGCCGCACAACGATCCTGATTGCGCGACAGCGCCACCAGGGCGTTTTCCACCTCTTCCAGTGCACTGAGCAACGTCTGCTGGTAACTGAGGCGGGCCTGCTCGCACAGCGCATCCTGAATCCGCACCTGATTGCGCAACTGCCCGGCGTTGAGCAGCGGCGCCGTGATGCCGCCGAGCAACGACGAACTGCGGATCGGATTACCACTGAGATCGGCCAGGGTCAGGGCCTCCAACCCCAGGGATCCGGAGAGCTTGAAGGAGGGATACAGCGCCGCTTCGGCCACGCCGACGCGGGCGGTCTGCGCGACCAAAGCCTGCTCGGCAGCCCGCACATCGGGACGCTGGCGCACGGTTTCGGCCGGAATACCGAGCACCAGCTGTGGCGGCGCCTGCGGCAGATCCCTGCCAGCGGCCAGCCGTGGATGCAGAGTGCCCGGCGGCTGGCCGAGCAGGATATCGAGGCGGTACTCGGCCGTGGCCAGGCTCGTTTCCAAATTGGGAATCTGCGCCCGCGTCTGCTCCATGGAGCTGCGCGCCTGTTCCACCTCCTGACGGTTGGCCAGCCCGGCCTGCTCGCGCCACTGGGTCAACTGCAGGGTTTCACTCTGACGTGCCAAGTTTTCACGCGCGATGGCCAGACGCTGCTGCAGGGAACACAGGGCCACATACTGGCTGGCGACTTCGGCGGCCAGGGTCACCCGGCTGTCGTCCAGAGACGCTTCCTGGGCGGCCAGATCCGCCTCGGCAGCCTCAACGCTGCGCCGCACGCCGCCGAACAGATCCAGCTCCCAGCTGGCATCAAAACCGGCGCTGTACAGATGACGCGAAGTCCCGCTGCCGTTCTCTCCGCTCGTTGTACTGCGGCTGGCCGAGGCCGACGCCGTCAACAAAGGAAAAAAGTCCGCGGAGGTCACGGCGAGGCGGGCGCGAGCTTCGCGCAATCGCGCCTGGGCTGTCTGCAAATCCAGCCCCGAGCACAGCGCCTCGTCGATCAGCTGTGTCAACAGCGCATCGTCCAGAGTGCGCCACCACTGGCTGATTTGGGCGGAAGCGTCGCCCTGAACCCAGCCGCCAGCCGAGGCATCGGCCAGACCGGTCCGGTTCCAGGTCACCGGGCAGAGCAGATCGGGTGGTTGGTAGTCCGGCCCAACTGCGATGCAGCCGGTGAGGCCGCAGCACAACAACAAAATCAGCACCGCTTTGACGTCAACAATCCGCATCGCAGGCACCTCGATCATTCACATCCTGACAGGGCGGCAGGCCGCTTTTGATCGCCGCAATCCCGGCCAGGGAAAACTGCATCACATGTTCGATAAAGGCGTCGAGATCCTCCAGCGCCGACGGCAACGCCACCTGTGGCGTCTTCTGGTGCAACCGCCGCATCAGCATCGGATGAAAACACATGCTGATGACGGACATCTCGCAGAACATCACCTGCTGCTCGCTCGCCTGCGGACCAAGCAGTTCGCGCATCAGCGCCAGGGTTTTCTCGCGCAGCGGGATCAGCTGCGAGCGCATTACCTCGGCCAGCAACCCCGTCGGGTTAGCCAGCTCCATCTGCGAAATGAAGAAATCGCGACTGCTGTCGTCGGCAATGCGCTTGATCAGCGCGCGGATCTGCCCCCGCAGGCGCTCCGTCGCCGGTGAGTCACCAGGCACGCCGCCATCCTGGGGATGGGCCTGAACCGACGCGGCAAAAGCACAGCGCCAGGCTTCCTGATACAAGGTTTCCTTGCTGCCGAAATGGTAATTGACTGCTGCCCCGTTAGCGCCGGCGCGCCGGCAGATCTCGGCCAGTGTGGCATCGCGATAACCTTTTTCGACAAACACCTCGATGGCGACCGAGAGCAATTTCTCCTTGGTCGTTGTCGGATCCTGACTGGCCATGTCTATCCTTTCCATGACACCACCTCAAATGGCTGATTGAAATTGTCATTTCAAATAAACGTTTTAACGGCTTTTTCGATAAAGTCAAGCCTGATTCAGTTGGACCTCAGGGACGCAGAAGGCAAAAAGCACCGTCGCGACTCGCATTTTTTCCTAAAAATGGTACAACATAGAAAGCAATTCTAATGGAACAAAAACCCGAGGTTAATACCCCGAAAACAAGAGCCCAAAACCTCGCCACTGTTTTGATCTCACATTCTCCAATCCTGATGGCATGGGCAACGCGTCCAACCCCTGCCATCGGACAGGGTCAGGAAACCCATGCGTGTTTTGATGATTGCGCTCGTTCTGGTCATTGGCATCACCTCACTGGCCCGGGCGACAAACGGCATGAATATGATCGGCTACGGTGCCGTCTCCAGCGCCATGGGCGGAGCCGACCTAGCTCTGGTGGACAATGTTACAGCCATGAATATCAATCCGGCCGGACTCAGCGGCTGCTGCGAAGGTGAAATCAGTGTCGGCGACAGCCTGATGCAGCCACGCAACCACCATCAGGATCAGCACGGCAACGACCTTTTGGCCGATGAACAGCTGTTTCATTTGCCGTTGCTGTGGGGCGGCACCAGCAGCTAACAGGCTAAACGGAGCATTTCTAACGCAATTCGCCCAGCAGCCTCCGATGCCCCGTACCACAACGGAAAGTCGAGGTGCGATGGCATCCTCACAAACCGGGTGCCACGTTCGTCACGGCGTAATTGAAAATTTCCAGCCACAGTACCATTCATCCGGATGGTCATCCGGTGGGCACGCAATGCACTCCGTGCGAATCCGGCGATCGATCGTTTCTGCAAAGGTGGGATATTCGGCCATGCCTCCCGACTTGCAGGGATAATCCGGCATGCCTTTCCTCTTTCTGGCCGCCTGAACACGGCATTCGTTCATCCGGAAGATGAAACTGGTTGCGCTTTCCTCGATAATCTCCTGCTGGTTCACCGTTGCATACAAACGGAAGCCCAACGCGCGTTTCAAGCCATCGAGTCCTGGGCATTCGGGCAAAGACAGAAAGTTTTTAATCAGCTGCGCCTCAAGAGGCGAAAAATTTGACCAGCAGGAATCATTGCAGCGCTTCGCATCATCCATGCCGCGACTTTTCTCCAGCGCCTGGAACCAGACGCCATCGTTCGCCAGCCAATTGACCGCAATACTCTCTTTCAGGCCATTCAACTCGGCAGCAGACAATTCAAGCAGCGGCGCCGGAACCCCCTTGTCGACGGAAAATCCGAGGGTTTTACCCAGCCGTTGAAACAAAATCTCGCTGCTGCGCTGCGTCACCTCGGCAAGAATCTGATACGCTCGCTCGCGACCGAGCTGGTGAGAAACTTCGGCGAACCAGAGCGCATGATGCATCATGGCACGATGAATAAAATCGATGACCAGCCTGGCATTCGCGTGATGATCAAGATCCTGTTGGATCCTCGCTTGTTCAACCATTTTCTTCTCCATTCAAAATCAAGAAATCAAACCAGGGACGTCCCCTGCTGATTCACCCGCCATCAGGATCGCGATGAACCCGCAGGGGCGGCGTCAGACAGCTCCGTTCGTCAGGGCGTCTGCCCACTTGCCATGCCTGAAATAATAGATTCTATGCCAGTAACAACATTTCAGTTTTGCACAGAGCCATTTTCCAGGGGACTCTGCGAATTTCTCTCATGATGGATAGCCCTTGAGCTTTCAGCGATTTTCACCGCGTCAATCGGCAACACAGATCTCTCCCCCTGAAAACAGGCATTTATGTAGTAGAGGGAAAATCCGTGGTAATCCGGAAACGAAAAGCTACCGGAACAACCGGTCAGCAATGCCAGGCCAAGAAGCAAAAACAGAAGTTTGCCATATCTGCCGCTCATTGTTTTTCCCTCTTTGAGTACGATGGGAGATTCTGGGGACAGTCGATAGAACGATTCACTGCTGTCTCACAAATTGGTCAATAAATAAAAAGCCCCAGAACGTTGCTACCTCAGAATACGTTCTCAAGAAAATACCATCAAAACGACAAGCTACAAGAAATTGCGCGGGATAGGACTGTCGTATCGCAAATTGTACGCATTACTCCTGAGGCATGAATTTCGCGTCTCAGGTCACCAGGTACCACGCCGGACAGAGCTTCCGCTCATCTTCGCAAGAAGCTGTTCAGCGCCCGCTATAAATGGGGCTGGACAGCCTTCCTGATAGTTCGTATGCTGACATTCCGCATAAGGACAGAATCGGGAGATTTTTTCATGGCGTTTGACATCGAAAGCAGTGTCGGTTTTCTGCTGGCCAAGGCGCATCAGCGGCTGTACGCGCGGTTTCGCGACCGGCTGGCACCTCATGCCATCACGCCGCAGCAGTTCGCGCTGCTGGCCTTTCTGTGGAAGCAGGACGGCCTTTCGCAGACCGAGCTGTGCGAAAAAACCGATATCGACCGCACCACCCTCAGTGGTCTCATTGATCGGCTGGACAAACAGGGAAGGGTGACACGTGTGCCCCACCCCACGGACCGGCGGGCCTGTCTGGTTACCCTGACGCCGGCCGGCCGGGATCTGGAAGCGCAGGTCGTGCCGCTGGCGCGCAATCTGCGCCAGCAGATCCATACGGAGCTGGGGGAAAACGATTACAATCAGCTATGCCAGCTGCTCAACCGGCTGCGTGGAGGCAACGATGATTAGGTGGATAAGGGTCGTGATCCTTGTGGTGGTAACCTGCTGTCCGGCGCTGGCCGATGACGCACTAACGCTGGAGCACTGCCTGGAACTGGCCCGCGCCAGAAGCCCGCTGCTGAGCACTGCCGCCAGCGCTCCGCGGCTGGCGCAAACAGCTGAAAACGAGGCCCGCAGCGTCTTTCGTCCACAGCTGGAACTGGACGCAGGCTACACCCGCCAGCAGGCGGCCCAACAGGTCAACATGGGCAGTGTCACGGCGCCCACCCAGGAACGGGACTATCCCCACGCCAGTATCGGCCTGAACCAGCTGCTCTACGATTTCGGCCGCAGCGCCGGCCGCGTCGAAGCGGCGGGAGCCAACCGCCGGGCCGCGCAGTTCGGCTATGCCGCGCAAGAACAGGACATCCTGCTGCGCACCGCCGCCGCTTTTTATCGCGTCCTTACGACTCAAACCATTTTGCAGGCAGCTCAGGATGAGGTGGCGCAGACCGGGGAGCACCGGCGCGTTGCCCAGACGCTGTACGATCAGGGCGTGGTCACGCGCAACGACTTGTTGCAGGCCGAGGTCAAACTCGCTGCCAGCCGCCAGCAGGTGCTGGCCCGTCAGGGCGAGGAGGACAACGCCTGGCTGGAACTCAACTACCTGACGGCCCGGCCGCCCGACGCGCGCGGCACGCTGTGCAGCGCCCCGTTGAGCGCAATCGAAACGATTGAAACCATCCCGGCAACGATTGACCAGCGCCCGGACCTGCTTGGCCAGTCGCAACGGATGCAGGGTGCCGAGGCGGGCATCCGTCAGGCACGCGGAGCCTTCTGGCCCCAGCTGTTTGCCCGGCTCGGGGCCGACTATGTGGACAACCGCTATGTGGAAGAACAGACCATCTACTCGGCCACGTTGGGCCTGCGCTGCACCCTCTACGACGGCAGCGCGCGCGACGCCCGCCTGCAGCAAGCCCGGGAAGCGCTGGAGCAGGAGCGCCAGCGGCTGGCGGAACTGCGCCAGCGCGCCCAGCTTGAAGAACGCACGGCGCGCAACGATGCCCGGGTAGCGGCCAAACAGATCAGCGTGGCGCAGACCGCCATCGCCATGGCCGAGGAGAACCTGCGTATCAATCAGGACCGTTACCGCGAACAGGTGGGCACCGCCACGGAGGTGCTCGACGCTGAAACACTGCTGACCGCGGCCCGCACCGATCTGGCTCGCGCCCGCTTTGCCTATCAGCTGGCCCTGGTTCGGATGCGCCACGCCATCGGCGAACTGTAACAGGGTCCCCACAACACGCCACGGATCACACAGACGGGCCCGGCCGGGCCCTTTTGCACCACCGGCCCAAGGAGACGTTTCATGACGCACACGCAACAACCAACCACCCCCCCCGCAGCAACCCCGACCCCGGCGCGCGGCGCAGCCCCGAACGGAAAAGGCCGCGGCAAAAAACGCATCGGACTGGTGTTGCTGCTGCTGATTCTGGGCGGGATGGTGACCGGTGGCTGGATGTGGTACCAGAGCAAGGTCGAGCTGACCACGGACGACGCCTTCATTGAAAATGACATCCATCGCATCTCGGCGCGCGTCAGCGGCCAGATCACGCAGGTGGCGGTGGCAGACAACCAGCAGGTAGCGGCCGGTGAGCAACTGGTTCTCCTCGATCCCGCCCCATACCAGGCCGAGGTGGCCAAAGCCGAAGCCCGGCTGGCCCTGGCACAGAGTACCATCCGCGAGGAACACGCGGTGGTGGCAGCGGCCGAAGCGGCCGTGGCCCAGGCCCGGGCCACCCTTGATCAGGCCGTGCGAGACCGGCAGCGCGGCGAGGCTCTCTACGACCGCGACGTCATCGCCAAGGAACGGCTGGAACAGCTGCGCACCGCGCAGCAGGTGGCCACGGCGGCACTGGATCAGGCGCGGCGTCAGCTGCAAGTGGCGCAGGCGCGGCTGAGCGCCGCCGACCACGACGGACAGCAGGCCCTGGTCAATGAGCGGGCTGCCGAACTGGAGCTGGCGCGGCTCAAGCTCGCCTATACCCGCATCAGTGCGCCGGTGGCCGGGTACGTCACCCGCAAAGCCGTTGAGGTCGGCAACAACGTCCAGCCCGGTCAGGCCTTGCTGGCCCTGGTTGCCCTGTCCCCGCCGTGGATCGTCGCCAACTACAAGGAAAGCCAGCTGACCCACCTGGAGCCGGGGCAGCGCGTCACCTTCACCGTCGATGCCTATCCGGGTCAGGTCTTCAGTGGCCACGTGGACAGCGTCATGGCGGGGACCGGCGCCTCCTTTTCCCTGCTGCCGCCGGAGAATGCCACCGGCAATTACGTCAAGGTGGTGCAACGCGTGCCGGTCAAGATCCGCATTGAGCCGTCCGGTGATCCGCACCATCCGCTGCGCGTCGGCATGAGCGTGGTGCCGACGGTGTACACCGGCCGCAGTCTCGGCGACATCCTTGGCCATCTGAATCCGTTCAACTGATGCCACGGCAACGGTTATGAGCACAACACGGCCGATCAACAAGTGGCTGGTCACCATCACCGTGATGCTGCCGACGATCATGGAGATCGTCGACACCTCGGTGGCCAACGTGGCCCTGCCGCACATGAAGGGCAGCCTCAACGCCGGCACCGACGAAATCACCTGGGTGCTGACCTCCTATCTGGTCGCCAATGCCGTGGTGCTGCCGATGACCGGCTGGCTGTCACGCATGTTTGGCCGCAAGCGCTTTCTCATCACCTGCATCGTCCTGTTCACCCTCGCCTCCTTCTGCTGCGGCGCCTCGCCCAACCTCGGCAGCCTGGTCTTCTTCCGCATCCTCCAGGGCGCGGCCGGCGGGGCGCTGATCCCCAACAGCCAGGCCATTCTGATGGAAACTTTTCCGCCCAGGGAACAGGGCATGGCCATGGCCATCTTCGGCATCGGCGCCATGTTCGGCCCCATCATCGGCCCGGCCCTGGGCGGCTACGTCACCGACCAGCTCAACTGGCGCTGGATCTTTTACATCAACTTCCCCATCGGCATCATCGCGGTGATTATGGCCGCGGCCTTTCTGGTCGACCCCGACTACCTCAAGCAGCGGCAGAAGATCTCCATCGACTACTGGGGACTGGCGCTGCTAGTGCTGGGCTTCGGTTCGCTGCAGCTGGTGCTGGACAAGGGCCAGCAGGAAGACTGGTTCGCCTCGGGCTTTATTCTCGGCTTCAGCCTGCTGGCGCTGCTGGCACTGATCGCCCTGCTGTGGGTGGAACTGCGCCATCCCGATCCCATCATCAACCTGCGCCTGTTCCGCTACCTCAGCTATGCCGCCGGCAACGCGCTGATGTTCGTATTCGGCTTCTGCCTCTACAGCACCATCATGCTGATCCCGCTGTTTCTGCAGACTCTGATGGGCTACGACGCCACCCGTGCCGGCATGGTGCTGGCGCCGGGCGGCGTGGTCACCCTGTGCGTGATGCCCTTTGTCGGCGCAGCCCTGTCGCGCGGGGTGCAGGGACGTGTCATCGTCTGCGGCGGGCTGTGTATCGGCGCTACAGCTATGTTCATCATGCAGGGCCTGACCCTGGAGGCCTCCTACTGGGACTTCGTCTGGCCGCGCATGGTGCTGGGACTGGGGCTGGGCATGATCTTTGTGCCCCTGACCACCGCCACCCTGGCGGCGATCCCCAAGCCGGAGATGGGCAACGCCACCGGCGTCTTCAATCTGCTGCGCAACATCGGCGGCAGCGTCGGCATCGCGGTTTCCGCCACCCTGCTGCAACGCTTCAGCCAGCACTACCAGAACGTGCTTGTCGCCCACGCCACGCCGATGAATCCCCTGTTCCAGGACAAACTGGCCGCACTGACCCAGGTGCTGACCCATCGCGGTCTGGCCGAGGGTGAGGCCGGCGCCAGCGCCCTGGGCCTGCTCTACGCCACCATCCAACACCAGGCCGGCATCCTCGCCTACAACCACATTTTCTGGATCATCGGCATTGCCTTTCTCTCGGTCATTCCGTTCCTGCTGCTGTTGCGGCGGCCTCAGCACTGATGACGGCGCAAAAATTCACCCACGGTGGCATTGCGGTTCAGATCGTGCGGCTTCGCACGCCGCCCCCGCGCAGCCGGAAGGCCATCCCGGCCTTTGGTCTTTTTTTCCCGGCCGCCTTCGTTTATGCTGACGGCGAACCCGGGCGCAGCCCCGCCTGCCTGTTGCCCACTGACGGAGACGCCCATGAGTCACCCCATCCTGCCAGTCAAAAGCGGTATCCTGCTTCTGACACTGGCTCTGCTGCTGGTGTTTTTCAAAGGCCCCAACCTGCTGTTCGGCGCCCTGTCGTTGCTCGCGGTGACCCTCTATTATTTTTTCACCGACAACCGGCTCAGTCCGGCCGAGATCGCCCGTCAGGGCCACCTCGGTGCCCACCTGTTTCTATACATGGTGCTGTGCAGCAGCGTCATCTGGGCCACGGCCGGGGAAGAGGAAAGCCATTACTGGATCATCTACCTGCTGCCCATCGTCACGGGCGCTTCGGTACTCAGCCTGTGGCGCACCCTGGGCCTGTGCGCCCTGTCATCACTGATCTACCTGGCGCTCATTCCGCTGCCGGTTTACCTCAATCCCGCCGAATTGGAGGAGGATCTGCCGGAATTTCTCATCTCCTGCATCTCGCTGTTCATCGTCGGCATTCTGGTGCAGAGTTTGGCCGAGCAGAACCGCCGCCAGCTGCAGCAGGAAAAACAGCTCAACGACCAACTCAGCGCCAACGAGGAGGCATTGCGCCAGTCGCTGAAAAAGCTCCGGGAAACCGAGGACAGCCTGCGCCGTCAGGATCGCCTCGCCGCCCTGGGCGAGATGTCGGCCGGACTGGCGCATGAGATCCGCAACCCGCTGGGCATCATCTCCTCGTCGGCTCAGCTGCTGGCCACGGCCCCGAGCGAAAAAAACGACAGCGACCTGCTGACTGTGATTCAGGAGGAATCCTGCCGGCTCAACGGGCTGGTCAGCCGTTTCCTCGACTTCGGCCGGCCGCAGCAACTGCGACGCCGGCCTTGCCCGCTCAACAGCTTTCTGACCCAGATCGTCGACCACGTGCGCAGCCTGGCAACACCCAAGGGCATTGAACTGAGCGCCTTTCTGCCCACGACGCCCATCGAGCTTTGCCTGGATACGGAACTGCTCCATCAGGCGGTGCTCAACCTGCTGCTCAACGCCGTGGAAGCCTGCCACGCAGGCGACCGCATCACCCTGACCCTGAGCCAGCGCAATAACCAGGTGCGCATCAGTATCGAGGATAGCGGCAGTGGCATTGCGCCGGAACTTCTGGACCAGATCTTCAACCCCTTTTTCACCACACGGGCCCAGGGCAGCGGCCTCGGCCTGGCCAACGCCCACAAAGCCATCGACCTGCACGGCGGCACCATCGAGGTCCACAGCCGGCCCGACCGGGGCAGCACCTTCACCATTCTGTTGCCGTTTGAGGAGAATAGTCATGACACGCATCCTGATTGTCGATGACGAAAAAAACTACGGCACGGTGCTCAGCCGCCTGCTGCAGAGCCAGGGCTACCAGACCAGCACCACGACCAATCCCTTTGCCGCGCTGGAGGAACTGGCCCAGGACCACGTCCAGCTGATCCTCTCGGATTTGAAAATGCCGCTGATGAACGGCGTGGACTTCCTGCACCGGGTGCAGCAGGACCACCCCGGCATCCCGTTCATCATCATGACAGCCTATGCCACGGTCGAAACCGCACTGGAAGCGATCAAGGCCGGGGCCTACGATTACCTGCTGAAACCTTTCGACAATCAGAAGCTGCTGCTGACCATCAGCAAGGCGCTGGACTATGCACGGCTGCAGAACCAGAACAGCCTGCTGCGTCGCCAGCTCGAAGGCCGCCACAGCCGAGAACTGCTCGGCGACAGTCCGGCCATCCGCCACCTGCTCAGCAATATCGAGCGCGTCGGCCCGGAAAAAACCTCGGTGCTGATCGTCGGCGAAAGCGGCACCGGCAAGGAGCTGGTCGCCCGCTCCCTGCATCGCACCAGCCCCCGCGCCGCGGAAGCCATGGTCAGCCTCAACTGCGCAGCCTTTGCCGAGCAACTGCTGGAAAGTGAGCTTTTCGGTCACGAGCGCGGCGCCTTTACCGGCGCCACGGAGCGCAAACGCGGCCTGTTTGAGATGGCCGAGGGCGGCACCCTGTTCCTCGATGAAATCGGCGAACTCCCCTTGACGCTGCAGCCAAAACTGCTGCGGGTGCTGCAGGAAAAACGCTTCCGCCGCGTCGGCGGCACCAGTGAACTGGAGTGCGACGTGCGCATCCTCGCCGCCACCCATCGCCCGCTGGAACAGCTGATCCGCGACGGCCGGTTCCGCGAGGATCTCTATTACCGGCTCAATGTCGTCACCCTCGATATCCCGCCGCTGCGCCAACGGCGTGAGGACATCCCGCTGCTGGCAACTTTCTTCCTGCAGCGCTTCGCCCGCGACATGGGACGGCCCCTCACGACGCTGGCCGCCGATGCACTGGCCGCCCTGCAGAGCTACGACTGGCCGGGCAATGTGCGCGAACTGGAAAACGCCATCGAGCGCGCGGTGATCTTCAGCAACGGCGAGACATTGCAATGCTGTGACCTGCCTGCCCCCCTGAACAGCCCTGCCGTTCCTGCGGTTGGCGCACCGCCGCTTGTGAGTGTCGAAGGATCCCTGCCGGAAAAACTCGACGCTTTGGAAGAACAGTTGATCCGCCAGGCACTGCAGGACGCCCAGGGCATTCAGGCCCAGGCCGCCGAGCGTCTCGGCATCAGCCGCAGTAACCTGCAGTACAAACTCAAGAAGTACAAACTGCTCTGATCCCTCCGACCAGCGCTGCTCCCGCTTTTTTCCCGACAATTCCATCCGCGTCCGGCCCGCACCAGGGCTGTACAAAAAATTCAACATCCTGCCGTGGCACTGCCACGTGTTGTAAAATTTTTTGTACAGGCTCCCAGCAAAAATTCAACATTCTTGTTTGATTCCGGCGACTTAAAAACTGGCCCTTTTCTTGCCATAACAGAACCCGTCCTGCCGCAGGATTTTTGACCCGCGCCACGGCTGCACAAACAAAACGCTCGCAGCCGGCAGAAAGGTTTCTGAAACCGTGCAACCAATCCGTCTTGTTTCCCATCTTGTGCTGCCGTCACTGGCGGCCATTGCCCTGCTAATCCTCTGTTTCCGTCTCGACCTCGACCACCGACTGGCCGAGCTGTTTTACGATCGCAATAGCGGAAAATGGCCGTTCAAACACAGCTGGTGGGCGGAGACCCTCATCCACTCCGGTGGTCGCAAGCTGGTGATCAGCGCGGCGGTGGTGAGCCTGATCCTGCTGGTTGAATCCCTTTTCAGCCCACTCTTTTACGCCTGGCGGCGCTCCGCCCTTTACCTGTTGCTGTGCATCGGCCTGTCAACCGGGCTGGCCGCCAGCGGAAAACAGCTGCTCAACCATCACTGCCCCTGGTCCCTGCAGCAGTACGGCGGCAGCGCACTTGAGCAGCCCTGGTCGGCGCTGCTGAGCGGTCCCGTCGGCCAGGAAAAGGGTCACTGTTTTCCCTCCGGCCATGCCGCCGGCGGGTTTGCCCTGAGCGCCCTGTATTTCGTGTTACGTGATCATCATGCCCGACTGGCTCGTCTGGCCTTGGTGTTCGGGCTGTCGCTGGGCGTGATTTTCAGTATCGGCCAGATGGCGCGCGGCGCCCACTTCCTGTCGCACAACATCGTCTCGGCCTGGCTGTGCTGGTGCGTGGCCACCCTGCTGTTCATTGGCCCGTTCCGCGGCCGGCTTGCCCCGAACGACATCCCCCTCTCCTCCCGTTGAAAGGAAGACCTGACATGGCAAAGACCACCATGCTCACCAATCAGGATGCTTTGACTACTGATGCTGCGCCGGAACCCTTTGACTACCGCCAGCGCATCAAGCACGCCAGCGAACGGGCCGAAAAATACCAGCACCGCAAGGCCCGCAAGCATCAGGCGGAAATGCAACTGATCGAGCGGGCGCTGCAAACCCTTCCTTTATTGCACAGCGTTCTCGACGCTCCCTGCGGCGTCGGCCGCGCCAGCCTGATGCTGGCAGAAAAGGGCTTTGACGTGACGGGAATTGATCTGGGGAATGCGGCTCTGCTGGCCGCCCGCACGGCTGCGGCCGAAGCGCAGCTTGATCTGGTCATCGAGCGGGCGGACCTCGAACAGCTGCCCTATGACAACGCCAGCTTCGATGCCTGCCTGTGCTTTCGCTTCATCCACCATCTGCCCACGGACGAACTGCGGGAAAGGATTATCGGCGAGCTGTGCCGCGTCAGCCAGGAGTACGTGCTGATTTCCTACCTCAGCCCCCTGTCCGTCACCAGCCTGCGGCGCACCTTGGCCGAGCAGCTTGGCGGCAAGCCCTCCATTCAGCACCGCACCTCGCTGGGGACACTGACCCGCCATTTTGAGCGCCATGGATTCAGCCTGCACCAGGATCTGGCCCAGCTCCCCCTGCTTCACAGCCTGCATCTGGCCATTTTCAAGCGCGAGAGGAACCACGCATGCTGAATTTTTTCCCCTTTCCTCGCCGAGACAGCCGTTTCGTGCTGCTGACCCGGCTGCTGACCCTGCTGCTGGTGGTCTTTTTTTTGCTGCGACTGCGGCTGACCTTTACCAGCTGGGCCCAGATTCCCCACGATCCGGCGACCCTGCTGCTGATCTTCGGCGGCGGGCTGATGCAGGACGTGGCGTTTTCCCTCTGCGCCCTGCTGCCTCCGGCCCTGCTGTTGCTGGTGCTGCCGCAGCACTTGCTCGGGTCGCGACCGGTGGCCGCCCTGAGTCGGATCCTGCTGTTTTTCAGCATGACGGCCGTCGCCTTCGTCGTCGCCGCCGAGGTGCTGTTCTGGCAGGAGTTTTCCACCCGCTTCAATTTCATCGCCGTCGATTACCTGATCTACAGCCGCGAGGTGTCGCAGAACATCTACGAGTCCTACCCCATGGGCATCGTGGCCCTGTACCTGCTGGTGGCCTCGCTGCTGCTGTTTAGCCTGCTGTCCGCTGCCCTCAAACAGTCTCTGTCCGCCACGGAACCCTTTGGCCGGCGCGGTGCGCGCTTCGGCGGGCTGGTGCTGCTGACCCTGATCGCCGGGCTGGTCCCGTCCGCCGGCCAGCTCAGGCCGTCCAGCAACAACTATGTCAATGAGCTGGCGGCCAACGGCCCCTACCAGTTCGTTGCCGCATTCCGCAACAACACCCTGAACTACC
The DNA here is from genome assembly GCA_016936455.1 of Desulfuromonadaceae bacterium. Taxonomy (GTDB): domain Bacteria; phylum Desulfobacterota; class Desulfuromonadia; order Desulfuromonadales; family Desulfuromonadaceae; genus Pseudodesulfuromonas. The sequence continues at coordinate 23,516 of JAFGXV010000060.1, read as the reverse complement.
GTACGTTCTACCGTCTGGCCGAGGATGACAGTCTGTCGCAGCAGTTGCGCCGGGATCTGCAGATCCCGGGCGCTGCCAAAAATTTGTACGACATCGGCCGCCCCATCACCAGCGGGCAACCACCGCGGAAGCTGAACATCATCCTGATCACGGTGGAGAGCCTCAGCGCCAGCTATCTCGACGGGCTGCCGGACTCTTCGGCCAAGTACAAAGGGCTGACGCCCTTTCTGGACAAGCTGGCAACACAGAGCCTGTTTTTCTCCGATCTCTACGCCACCGGCACCCGCACCACCCGCGGGCTGGAGGCCATCACCCTGTCGCTGCCGCCAACACCGGGCCGCTCCCTGGTCAAGCGGCCGGACAACGGCCCGTTCTACAGCCTGGGCGGGGTGTTGCAGCAGCACGGCTACGACACGGCCTTTGTCTATGGCGGCCGCGGCTACTTCGATAACATGAACGCCTTTTTCTCCGGCAATGGCTATCGCATCATCGATGAGGGCGATTTCGCCGACAGCGACATCAGCTTCAAAAACGCCTGGGGCGTGTGCGATGAGGATCTGTATAACAAGACGATTCAGCAGGCCGACCGCAGCGCCGCCAGCGGCCGTCCCTTCTTTTTTCACCTGATGACCACGAGCAACCACCGGCCCTACACCTACCCCGACGGCCAGATCGACATTCCCTCAGGCACGGGACGCGAGGGCGCGGTGCGTTACACGGACTATGCCCTGGAACAGTTTTTCACCCGCGCGCGCCAGCACGACTGGTTTGACAACACCCTGTTCGTGGTGATTGCCGACCATTGCGCCGGCAGCGCCGGCAAGGTGGGTCTACCCATCGACAAGTACCACATCCCGCTGCTCATCTATGCACCGGCCCACATCGCCCCGACCCGGTTCACCCAGGTCGCCAGCCAGATCGACCTGGCGCCGACCCTGCTCGGGCTGCTGCACCTGAACTACACCAGTCACTTTTTCGGCGAGGATGTGCTGGCCGCGGGCTATCAACCGCGCGCCTTCATCGGCAACTATCAGAAGCTCGGCCTCTACCGCGACGACCGCCTGGTGATTCTGGAACCGCAGCAGCGGATTTTCTGCATCGACAATCCCTGGCATAGCGAGACGCTGCTGCCGGGCGATGACCAGCAACCCGAGGTGCAGCTGGCCCAGGCCTACTATCAGGGTGCGGATTACCTCATTCAGCACAAGCTGCACCATCAGGGCGGCGCATCCACAGGCACCCTGACCGCGCGCCCACAGCCGGCTACGCCTCCCAGCCCCAAAACCAGCCTCAACAGTCTGCTGGGTCAGCTGCTGTTCAAGGCCCTCTGTTGTACCAAGGGGCAGAGTTCTTGATTGAAAGGAAAGGTGCCATGACGCATTTCATTGTGCGCAAAAAAGTCGTGCTGATGGCTCTCCTGCTAACACTGGCCGGTGCGGCAGTGGTTGTGGGCTGGGGCAGTTACCGCCATTTCGCTCCGGTCACGGCCGACGAATCCTGGCAGTTCCGGGTGTTCAAGGACGGCATCGAACGGGTCAGCGCGCTGGCCGCCGACGGCGACACCGCGCTGTTCGTCACCCAAGAATTTTACAACGGCAAAGGCCGGCTGCTGCGCCTCGATCCCGATGGCCGAACGTCCTGCGTGCTGGAACAGCTGTCCAAGCCCGACGGCCTGACCCAGTTCCACAATGCTCTGGTCATCAGCCAGGAGGGGGGGCAGCAACCCCTGCTGCTGATGGAAAACACCCAGGTCAGCCCGCTGTTCTGGGCTAAAAACATCGAGGGCATTGCCAGCGACAACCACTTTATTTATGCCGTGGAAGATCTGCCGCGGGGACGTCTGCTGCAGTTCGATCCCGGCCATAACCAGCTCAGGGTGCTGCGTTCGGGCCTGCATGAGGCCGAAGGGGTCTGTGTTGCCGGCGACGGTCGCATTTTTTACGCGGAAAAGGAATCCGGCACCATCAAGCAGTGGAACCCCGACGGCGTGGACCGGATTCTGATGTCCGGACTGAACCAGCCCGGCTACCTGTGCTGGAGCGATGAGGGACTGTGGATTACCGAGGACGCCACCCACGGCGCGCGGTTGCTGCTGCTCAGTGACAACGGCAGGCTGCAGGTGGTACTGGATCACCTGCGCTCGGCCCAGACTCTGCTGCCGCTGCACAACGGCCACTTTCTGCTGGCCGAGCAGGGACGCAACCGGATTCTGGAAATTTTCTCTACCGCCCTGAAGAGTCTGAAGAAAGATCAATCATGACCAACGAAAGCGAAATGCCGACTCGCAGAACCATCCTGCGCGCTCAGCTCTCCTTTTTGGCCGGCAGCGCCCTGCTGCTGATCATCGTGCTCACGCTCCTGCGCCTGGCCCTGCTGCTCTACAATCGCGACCAGCTGGCGGACACCACGCTGGTGCAACTGCTGGAGGCCTTTGGCAACGGCCTGCGCTTCGATGGCCGACTGGTCGCCTACCTGCTGCTGCCGCTGGTGCCGTTGCTGCTGCGCAGCCAGCCCCCCGGCTTCCGCCGGCTGCAGCGGCTGTGGCTGGGTATCGCGATGACACTGGTGCTGCTGGCCGGCCTCGCCGAGCCCGTGTTCTACCGCGAATTCCACCAGCGTCTCAACGGGCTGGTGTTCCAGTATATCGGTGAGGATCCGCGCACGGTGCTGAGCATGCTGTGGCACGGTTTCCCCGTGGCACGGGCCCTGCTGCTATGGCTGGTGCTGAGCGGGTCGGTGGCCGTTGCGCTGGGCCATCTGAGCCGCTGGGCGCAGCCGGCAGGGAAGCCGGCGCGGCCGCCCATGTCGCTGCGGCTGGCCGTGCTCCTCCCGGTGTTGCTGGTCACCATCTTTGCGGCACGCGGCACCCTGCGCCACGGACCGCCCCTGCGCTGGGGTGACGCCTATACCACAACCTCGACCTTCGCCAACCAGCTCGGGCTCAACGGCACCCTGTGCCTGTACAGTGCCTTCGTCAACCGCCAGGCCCATCAGGACGCCCGCCTGTGGAAATCTTCTTTACCTCCGGATAAGCGTGACGCCCTAGTCCGCGAGCGGCTTCTCGGCCGTCACGAAACCCTGGTGGACAGCGACCAGGCACCAGTACGACGTATCGATCAACCACTGTCAGCCGGTGTGTTACCGATCCACAATGTGGTGGTCATTCTGATGGAGAGCTTTGCCGGCCGCTATATCGGCGCCTTGGGCGATCCCCATCACGTCACCCCCTGTTTCGACCGGCTGGCCGAGAATGGGCTGCTGTTCACCCATTTCTTTTCTAACGGCACCCATACCCATCAGGGGCTGTTCGCCACCATGGCCTCGTTTCCGAATCTGCCCGGCTATGAATACCTGATGCAGATGCCCGAAGGCGGCCATGCCTTTTCCGGGCTCACCAGTCTGCTCAAGCAGCGCGACTACAATGATCTGTACGTGTACAACGGGGATTTCGCCTGGGACAACCAGGCCGGGTTCTTCACCAATCAGGGCATGAGCCGCTTTATCGGCCGCGATGACTACCGCAACCCCGTGGTGTCCGATCCGACCTGGGGCGTGAGCGACCAGGACATGTTTGACCGGGCGGCGCAGGAGCTGGCCAGTCTGCCACAGGACAAGCCCTTTTTCGCCCTGCTGCAGACTCTGACCAACCATACACCCTATGCCATGCCGGCCAAGCTGCCGGTGGCGGCGGTGACGGACTGCGGCGGCGCCAACGAGCACCTGACCGCCATGCGCTATGCCGACTGGGCGCTGGGACGCTTCTTTGACGCCATCAAGCAGATGCCGTTCTACCGCGACACCCTGTTCGTGCTGGTGGGGGACCATGCCTTCGGCAATGCGGAACGGCTGACGGAAATGGACCTCAACCGCTTCCATATCCCGCTGCTGCTCATCGCGCCGGGCATTCAGGAGCGCTTCGGCCACACCCGCGACACCGTGGGCTCACAGGTGGACGTGGTGCCGACGATTCTCGGCCGCCTCGGCCAGCCGTTCCAGCACCAGTGCTGGGGACGCGACCTGCTCGATCTGCCGGACAGCGATCCCGGCTTTGCCGTCATCAAACCCTCGGGCAGCGACCAGACCATGGCCCTGATCGAAGGGACGTCCATCTATATCCGGCCCAAGAACCGGGCCAGCCAGCTGGCGTGCTTTGACCTTCAGCACAGAACCGCGCAGCAACGAGAAGAGGATGACAGCCCCATGGCCCAACGACTGCAGGCGTATGTTGAAAGTGCTGTTGATGCCCTCAAAAAAAACCGGACAGGGTTCTAAGTTTTGCACAGGCCGTTCCGCTATTCATGGCCCGATGGATGAGTCAGCTGAAATGATCTGCAATGTTATCAATGAACGAAAGGATGAACAGATGGAAAGAACAGACATACTGGTGATCGGTGGCAGCGCAGCAGGCATTGTTGCCGCGACAACAGCAAAGGCGTTTCACCGGGAGAAAAAAGTGACCCTGCTCAGAAAAGAGGACAAGGTTCTGGTTCCGTGCGGGATTCCCTATATTTTTGGTTCGCTCGAAAGCAGTGACAAAAACGCCATCCCCGATGCCGTTCTAACCAATGCCGGGGTTGAACTCAGAATCGCTGAAGCCGTCGCCCTGGATCAGGCCAGCAAAATCTGTCATCTGGCCGACGGAACAAAAATCAGCTTTGAAAAAGTGGTCATCGCCACCGGCTCGGAGCCCATCAAGCCAAACTGGCTCAAGGGTGCCGATCTGGATAATGTTTTTACCATGCCCAAAGATAAAACCTACCTGGATCAGCTCCGTCACCGCCTTGAGGGCTGCAAAAAAATCGTCGTGCTCGGTGGCGGTTTTATCGGCGTGGAGGTAGCGGATGAGCTGAACTGGTCCGGCAAGAAGGTCACCCATATCGAAATGTTGCCCCATATTCTGAGTCTGGCGTTTGATCCGGAGCTGGCCGCCAGGGCTCAGGATCTGCTCGAATCACGGGGGGTCCGTGTCCGCAGCAACAGCCGTGTCGAGGAACTGCGCGGTGATAGAAAAGTTGAGCAGGTGGTCTTGAGCAGCGGCGAGATGATTGAGACCGATGCCGTCATCATCTCCACGGGCTATCAGCCCAATGTGACGTTGGCCAGAGAGGCCGGCGTCAAAATCAACGAGATGGGCTTCATCAAGGTCAACGAGTACATGCGCACCGCCAACCGGGATATTTTTGCCGTCGGCGACTGCGCGGAAAAACACAGCTTCATCACCCTCAGCCTCAAGGGCGTCATGCTGGCGTCGGCCGCCTGCGCTGAGGCACGGATCGCCGGGATGAATCTGTATCAACTTTCCACCCTGCGAGCCTTTAACGGCAATATTTCCATTTTCTGCACATGCATCGGTGATACGGCATTTGCTGCCGCCGGTGTCACGGAGAGCATGGCCAGCGAACGAGGCTTCAGGATCCTGACCGGAGCTTTTGAAGGCATCGACAAACATCCGGGAACACTGCCCGGCACGCATCAGCAACTGGTCAAACTGATTGTCGATAAAGAGTCCGGCGTCATCCTCGGCGGCGAGGTGATCGGCGGGGAGAGCAGCGGCGAGCTGATCAACATGATCGGCCTGATGATTCAGAGTAGAATGACCGTCAGTTCCCTGCTCACCCTTCAGATCGGCACCCACCCGCTGCTGACGGCACCGCCGACGGCCTATCCATTGATCAAGGCCGCTGAAGCCGTGCTGATGCAACAGTGGGCGTTTAAAGGCTAGAACGGTTCTGTGCACGACGGTGCGACTGCCGCTTTTCCCATACCTGCAGCCCGTGAAAGAAAATTTCTCCTCCTCTTGTATCGAGGGAGCGAATTTTTACACTGTACGGAATTAAGGGCGCCCTCGACAACGCTGCCGCGCAGGCAAGAATCCAAGCGAAAACAGCGGGAAATAATGACATCGTAATTACCAACCAGTGAAACGATGTCCAGATGAAAACACGGATAGTTCTGATTGTTCTGCTCGCCATCTGCCTGTTCAGCACAACCGCCATGACCAGCGACGCCGACAGTACCAGTTACAGTTTCGGTGACTGGCGCGTCGACACTTCCATTCAAAAAGATGCGCAGCGCGTCTGCGTGATGAAGAAATCGCGGCTGCTATCGTCCGCAATGCGCTCGATCAGTGCCCGGATCTGGCCGAGATCTGCCAGCGTGGCATCGCGATAACTTTTTTCGACAAACACCTCGATGGCGACCGAGAGCAATTTCTCCTTGGTCGTTGTCGAATCCTGACTGGCCATACCTATCCTTTCGCTACACCAATTCAAATAATTGTTTCAAATAACCATTTAACCCCTTATTCAACAAAGCCAAACGGAAATTTCGGCACCGTTTCAATCTCACCCTGAGGTCACCGGCCCGGCATTGTTGTGACATCTACCGAACCGGCCTCCGAACGGTTGCGCACAAAATTGAACAATTGATTTTTTAACTTGCATTACTCCAGAGGAGGTGATAGCCTGCGCAAACTTAAGAACGTTTGTGTAGACGCCTTTGTATTCAAACTGGGAAGCAAGGTGCTGACCCAGCTTATCAAGCACAAGCCCGAAGTGGTGTGTGCTTTTTTAATTTTGGCTTAGAATACGAAGCGGGCACAAAAAAGTCCTTGAAAAGGACTGGAGAAGAAAATGGCTCAAGGTACAGTAAAGTGGTTCAATGATTCAAAAGGGTTTGGCTTTATCGAGCAGGACAACGGTCCGGACGTATTTGTCCATTTCTCGGCGATTACCGGGGATGGCTTTAAGTCTCTATCAGAAGGCGACCGCGTCACCTTCGATGTAACACAAGGCCAAAAGGGCCCTCAATCGGCGAATGTTCGTAGAGCATAACTCGTTTAGTTCATATCCGAGATGAGAAAAAACCTCGCGAGAGATCGCGAGGTTTTTTTATTGAGGGACAGGAATCCCTCAGGGCGTATCCCGAATCAGAAAATGAGATTGAACATATGAAACGAAATTTCAGCTACGAAAAGCGACAGAAGGAACTTTCACGCCAGGCAAAAAAGGAGGAGAAGAAAAAGCGCAAACAAAGCAGAGAGGACCTGCAAGACCCCGAGCCGCAGGACGGCCCTGCCCCCACCGAGAATGAAATACAGGCTCCCGCAAACCCTTCAATTCCCTGACTCAATCCAGCGCATCACCCCCTCGACTCGACCCGTTTATTGTTCCGAAGAACAGCAGCAGATGCGGTTGCGCCCCTCTTTCTTGGCCCGATACAGGCTCTGATCCGCCAGGCGGATCAGATCTTCAACCGTCTGGTCCGGAGCAGGAATCAGGCTGCAGCAACCGATGCTCAGTGTCACTCGGACAAATTCCGTTGCCGCAGGATTCTGAAGGTCCTGTGCCGCGAGCTGGTGCTGTATGCGCTTCGCAACGTGAAAACTGTCATTCGCATCCGTATCGGGCAGCAGGACAGCAAATTCTTCCCCTCCGTAGCGGGCGACAAAGTCTCCCGGCCGCTGACAGGCACGCTGCAAAGTCTCGGCGACCGCCTGCAGACAAACATCCCCCTGCTGGTGGCCAAAATAATCGTTATAACACTTGAAATGGTCAATATCGATCATCAGCAGTCCGAGCGGGGTCTGTTGCCGCAGGGCGGCACGCCAGACACGCTCGATTTGCTGGTTAAAACTTCGTCGGTTGGCCACTTCGGTCAGACCGTCATGGGTGGCCAGACGCAGCAGGGTCGTATTCGCCTCTTTGAGCTTTTCCTTGGTCTCCTTTAGCTGACGCTCCTGCTCACGCCGCCGGCTGATATCCTGAAAAATCGTGGTGGTGCCGATAATTTTTCTATTTTCTCGCAGCGGACTGCAGATAATTTCAACCGGAAAGACGGTTTCCATCCGATCCTTAAAAATGTAGTCATCCGACACAATGGTTCGATTCTGCTGAATGGCCTGTTCACAAAAGCAGTCCTGCTCCGCCTGATGAGGGCTATGATGGAACAACTCGTGCGCATTACGCCCGAGGATTTCCTGCTGCGCATAACCGAGCAGGCGCTCCATGGCGCCATTGACAAAGGTAAGTTCACCCCGCTCATTGGTTGTATAGAGCGCGGTACCCAGATTGTCGGAAATACTGCTGAGAAAAAGGGATTGTCGTTTTTCTTTTTCATCGGCCGCCAGAAAACGGAGGCGGTAAAGCAAAACCATCGTCAGCAAAAAGGCCGAAAGGCATCCCATCCAGACCCCATCCTCCCGAATGGACGCAAGAAAAGGTTCCGGCGTGACAGACATGATATACGCGGCATGCTGATCCAGACTATTCACAATGGAGTGAAAAACCACGGTGTAGGTTTGCCCATCCAGGTTCGTTGCCACGGCAAAACTCTGTTGCGCCGCTAACTGTGCGCCAATCTCCGACGACGCTTTGAGGCGACGCTGAACCTTTTCGATCAGCGAAGACGTGCTCATGTTTTCCGAGCAGATGGAACTGATCAGATCGGCCCGTTCGATCACATAATCGCGGCTGAGCAGAGAAGGCTGGTAGAACAATTTCAAATCAGGAAACAGCTTGTCCCACATTTCGGGACGGTAGAGCAAAAAGGTCAGTTGGGTTTGTTCGGTTTCCGTCAGTTGCTTGAACTCCTCGCGAATCTGGTAAAAGGAAGTGCTGATTTCCACGGAACCGATGGGCTGCTGCTGATAAAACAGAGGAAAGACATGACGAAAACCATGAAAAACCCGGCCCGTTTCGAAGCCATGAACGGCAACATGCCGGGTGTTGGCCATGACAACGGAGGGACGGACGGTGGCAAGGGAGTCCCCGCTGCGCGACGGGGCGTGAAAACGCAGCATGGAGCGGCTGTCGGGAAAATGAAAATGCAGCTGGCGCACCTGCTTGCCGCGCAGACGCTGGTAGACGGGATCCAGCAGGCGGTAAAGTTTTCCGCGCAGGATGTTCTGCTCGGCGCCCTCGCTGCGGGTGATGCCTTCAACCAGTCGCAGAACCGGTTCGGTTTGAATGACCTCGTCATTGATCGCTTGCGCCAGAAGACGATAGGTGCCGATCGAGCTGTTGATGGCCGCCCGTTCCGTTGTCAGATGAAGCTGGAGGTGATCATCCCTGATATGCTGGCAGCGGCTGTAAATCAGCAGCCAACTGCCAGCAAGGAACACCAGAAAAACGACACATGTGACCACATAGCGCTTCATGGTGCGATATCCGGAATCGGGTGGCGCTTTAAAAGGGTGCGGATGACATCATAGTCCTCGTTTTTCGCTTCAATCATGCCGTAACGGACCAATTCACCCCACTCAGAGATCGACTGCGGCTCCCGCGCCAACAGATTCTGACGCAACATATCGACCTGCTCTTTACCTAACGTCCGCTGATTGGCAACAAGGAGAAACCCGGGCAGGGCGGTACTTTCCTGCAGAACCGTCAGGCCAAGGTTTTCATACTGCCGGGCGATGGCCGTTTTTACCCCGGCCAGAACAGCTTCACCCCGAACAACGGCCAATGCTGCCTGTTCATGGTTCCCCGCATAGGTATAGGGGCATTGTTGCAAACTCTGGTGAAAAGAAGAAAGAAGTGCCTCGGTCACCAGATAACCGCAGGTTGAATAGGGCTGGGTCAGGGCAACGGTTGTGCAGGTCTCCTGAAGGTCGGGCCGGTTGTGCCCAAAGGCCACCAGCGAACAGGTGTAGGTGCTCTCGCCGTTTCGGCTTAGAAAACGGACCAGAGGAACGATGTCCGTATCCGCTTCACGTACTTTGACATAGGGCAGCGGGCCTAGATAGGCCAGGTCAATTTCGTCATGATGCAGGGCCGACAGGATGTCGACATAGTCTTTCTTGTAGACCAATTCGATTTTTTGTTGCGTCATCGCCGCCAGGGAACGGCAGAAACAGGAGAATTGCTTTTTGACGTAATGTTCGGATTCCAGCGGGAGAGGAGAAAAACGCAGAGTCCTCGACGGCTGGGCTGAAAAAGCCAGCGTCGGGAGGCAGCACCAAACAACCAGCACAATGAGCCTGGCAATCCTCATGAACACCTCATGAAACAAAAAAACACAACAGACACAACTTTTCTACTATCAGGGAACCGAGAGCATCAGACAAGGAAAATGAGATTTGTTTTATTTCATGAGACATGATCCCGGTGCGAATCTGCCGGCGTTCGCCAGCCCGCAAAAGCCATGGACCATGGGAGGGAGAGAAAACGACCGGCGGGACCCGAACGATCCTGGCGATAAAACGCCGACCGCGTTATTTTTTCTGCCACGCGCCTCCAACCAGAATGTACTGTCCGGCGGCCGTTTTTTGCATGGATTTCTGGCCAGCCATTTTTTCGACTACCTGCAGGGTCGTCCCGTTTTGAACGGCGATTTTCTCATAACTGGCTTTGCGCTTGCCATTGATGGCTTCAATCAGTTTCTCCACCTGCGGCGTCGGCGCCTGAACCGGCGCCAGATAGCCGCTGGGGGTTTCACCGACCAGCCCGCTTGCCTTGGCGCTTTCCAGATCGATTGCGAAAGCCGACGCACAACACAGCAGGAGGACTCCCATTACCGCAAGCGTGGGGAGCAGCAGACGAGTCACATTTCGCTTCATCCTTTTCACCCTCTTTCTTGTTTCCCTTTTGAGATTTTTAAAACAGGCCACTGTCGGCACTGAACAACGTATCCAGTTCGCGATCAACCTTCACCTTGATCTCGTGTTCAATCTTGACATTCAGGTTGATGGTAATGGGTTTATCCGGCGCCTCGACCTGTACCCGCGGCGTACAACCGCTCCACCACACCACCAGCATTCCGAGCAAAACACCCGGCACGACTTTTTTGCGCAGTCCCGACATATCAACGTTCTCCCACCTGCGAGGGCTTTCGGGCATCCGTAGCCTTTTGAATCATCTCCTGACCGATGGCTTGACTATAGCGCAGGCTTTTCAGCAGCGACAGGAGATTCTCTTCCACGTTGAGATTGAGATGAATCGGCTGCACAGGGCTGACCTGCGGGTTATTGCCCTGCAGATGCAGGGCCAGATCAAGCCGGCCATCGGGCTGAAAGCTCAGGTCGCTGGTCAAACTCTGATAATGAAAATCCTCCAGCACCTTCAGGGCCAGGTCCATGCCTGAACCGCCCGGCAACAGGGCCCCCGCCTCATGTTCCGTTTGATAGACAAGGGCTCCGGGACCATGCTGACGGAGTACCCCCTTTTCAACGCGAACACCTTCCGCTGTCACCTCCAGCGGCAGCGAACCATCAACCCGACCGCTGGCCTGGAGACTGGACTTTTCAAACAGGCCCGCCACTTGCGCCAAATCAAGCTGCTCAAAGCGGACCAGCATGCGCTGGCTTACCGACGGCAGATGCCAGATAAAGGGATCAACGACAAAGTGCCCGCCGAGCAGATCAAAACCAGCCTGCTGTACAGAAAAATCAAACCCCTGCGGCTTCAGGTTTTCCACCTCAATCAACTGCATCCGGGCCTGCAACCCGCTCAGGAGGACACCGGGATTGAGGCTGTCCAGCGACAACTGGAGGGAATCCAGGGATTCGATCCGTGGAGTCAGGCGGATGCGATGGGCCGCACAGAGGCCGGAAAAAACCATCTGCTTAAACCAGCCGCGCCCCTGCTCCAGACGGAACTCGGCCACAACCTCGGGCGGTTCTCTTTCCTGCCAGGACAGATCGAGAGACAGTGCCAATCGGCCTGCCACCAGATCGAAGGGATAGCTCCACGTCTTCAGCAAAGCGCTGAAAGGAGTGCGTTCATCGAACTGGAACGGTTCCGGCAGCCACAGCTCGCCGCACCCTTTGTCACGGGCCGCATCATAGCTCAGCTGCAGCTGGACCGACTGCGCCAGCCGGCCTGGCAGAAAATCCGCCTCAGCCGTCCACTTCCCCCCAGCGAGGTGCAACGCGCCCTTTATGTTGCAGAGCCGGACCTGCTCCCGCTGGCCGGACTGCCGTTGCACGTCGATCCAGGCGGCTGACAGCGACGACACCCACTGGAACCCCTCCGTTGTGGCCCCGAGTCGCTCCAGCTCCAGAACAAGGGGGGCCGACACAACCATTAAATCCGCAAACTGTGCGCTGGCGCCCTCCACCACCCAGCGACTGCGATCCAACGCCCAGCCCGGAGGCTCCGTCCAATCAAAGGTCAGGCCGGTTGTTCGGGCGGGCTGCGCGGTCAACCGCGCCAGCCGAACTGAAGAAGCGATCAGATCCTGCGCTGTGCAGGAAAAGGATGGCTGCAGTTCAATCGCCCCATGGCCATTTTGCAGCGACAGGGAAAGATTGGGCCAGCAGCTGAACTGCCTCAACTCGAGATCGGCCTGCCGGATCCCCTCCCCGCACCAGGGCATCTGCGGTGTTAACCGCAGCACAATCCCCCCAGAATCCTGCAGCACAGTGCCGACCAGACCCAGTTCAGCTTTTTGCAGGGAGAAATCCGCCGCAACCAGCCCCTCCACGCTCAGTCGCGAGTCCGGTTTGATACGGTAAACAGGCGAACCCGCTCCCCCGCTTGGGCCACACAGCCGCAGCTGCAGGCGGGTCCGATCCACCTGCAACGGCACTAGGGCCAGTTTTTCGACCAGAAGATCAGCGCAAAATAGGGAAGGCTTGAAATCCCAGTCGAACTGTCCCGTCAGTCGACCACCGACCTGTTGCGGAAACCATTCGCCATGCTGAAATCCACGGGCCAGCGATGAGAGCTTTTCCAGCGGTAGGGCAAACACGGCGCTCAACTTCTGTGGCGTCAGATCGAGTCGGATATGGCTGTCGCAGATCGCCCCCTTGTCGCGGTCCAGATCCAAGTTCAGATGCACAACGCAATCGGAAGCCTCTTGCCGCAGCCGGAGTTCAAACGGAACAGGAGCGGCCCTGTCCGTTTGGACAGTCAGTCGGATGTCCGCTTCGCGCTCCAGTGTAACAACCAAGGGCTGTTGCAGCAAAGGCGGGATATCCGCCCCTGAAACCGTCAGCCGGTGAATCCGCAGCGACGCCAGAGGAAGCTGCGGTGACCAGGATTCGACCAGCCGGTCCGGCCGGGCCAAAACATCCAAGGGCGGTTGCGATTTCTGCGGCAACGCGGCCAGCGGCCGCTGGTGAAGAGTCACCGAACCAATTTCAATGCGGGTGTCCATGCCGTCAAGAATCTGCGGCCATGAGAAATCAACGGCCACGTCCCGCAGGCGACAGTCGAGCACCTGGCCCTGGTACGAAAGCGAAAAGACAAGCTGGTCAAAGAACAGATGACGGCTATCCAGCTTTTCAAGGACCACATCCACCTGCCGACAACCCTGCCGCTCCAGCAGACGGCTGATCAGCCAATCGGCGAGTTCAACACGAAACCAGAACGTCAACAGCGTTGCGGCCGCCAACAACAGAAACAACAGAGCTGCAAAACGACGAAACATAGGTGCCTCCCCCACACAGCATAACCGCTGACAACCTTTTAGGCGCAAAAAAACCGCAAAAATTCCTCGGCGCAAAACGGCCTTCGCGACGGGCATCAGGGCCAACTGCGCAAGAGGTGTACAGCCCTTGGCAATAAACAGTTTGACTCCGAAGCAACAGCTGCCGTAGACTCAGTTTTTTCATAAAAACCCGTGCAAATTCAATAATCTGATTGGACAGACCCATTGGCAATGGAACCCCAGGCACCCAAAACAGCTGCTACGCTTGACCAGCCGGATCTGATCCGCATTCTGCCTCTGGGCGGGCTGGGCGAAATCGGCATGAACCTGATGGTCCTCGAGCATCAGGGCCGGATGCTGCTCATCGACTGCGGGCTGATGTTTCCCGAGGCGCACATGCTCGGCATCGACCTGGTGCTACCGGATATCAGCGCCATTGAACCGCAGCGCGAGCGCATCTGCGGCATTGTGGTGACACATGGGCACGAGGACCACATCGGCGCGCTGCCGTTTCTCTATGAACGCCTCGGCTGCCCGCCGCTGCTGGCCACGCCCTTTACCCTGGAACTGATCCACAAACGATTTGAGCAGCAGTCCCCGAAAACCAGGCTCAACAGCCAGCGGCTTCAGCCGCGCACGCCCGTCGTCTGCGGCCCCTTCACCATCGAACCCTTCCGCGTTGCCCATTCAATTCCAGATGGCATCGGTCTGGCCATTCGCACCGAAGCGGGAATCGTGCTGCACAGCGGGGATTTCAAGCTCGATGCAACGCCGCTGGACGGCCAGTGCACGGATCTGGCCACCTTGGGACGCTACGGTGAGGAGGGAGTTCTGCTGCTGCTGTCAGACTCGACCAATGCGGAGCAGGCCGGCAGCAGCGGCTCGGAGCGTCAGGTCGGTCCGGCCCTGCGCCGCTGCATGGAGCAAACCACAGGGATGGTATTCCTGGCCTGTTTTTCCTCCAACATCCACCGGCTGCAGCAGGCGGCGGACGCGGCCCGCGCCGCGGGCCGCAAGATTGTCCTCCACGGCCGCAGCCTGATCGCCAGCAGTTCCATCGCCCGCATTCTGGGTCTGCTGAGGATTCCCGACGCAGACCTGATCGACCTGCGTCAGGCGCGGCAGCTGCCACGCCAGCGCGTCGCCGTGCTGACCACGGGCAGCCAGGGCGAGCCGCGCAGCGCCCTGGCCCGTATCGCCAGCGGTGAACACGCCGACCTTGCCATTGAGCCGGGGGACGGCGTCATCCTCTCGTCGCGCGTAGTGCCCGGCAACGAAAAGGCGACCACCAGCCTGATCAATCAGCTCTATCGCCACGGCGCCGAGGTCTTTAGCGGCGCCGAGCACGCGGTGCATGTCTCCGGCCATGCAGCCAGCGAGGAACTGAAACAGCTCATCGCCCTCACCCGCCCCCGCTACCTGCTGCCCATCCATGGCGAATACCGCCACCTGGTGCGCCATGCGCGGCTCGGCCGGGACTGCGGACTGGCGGCCGAGCGCTGTCTGGTGATCGAAAATGGTCAGCCCCTGCTGCTCTCACGCCACGGCGTGCGCCGCGAAGAGCCGGTGGAAAACGGGCGGGTCTTTGTCGACGGCAAAGGCGTGGGGGACTTGGGCGATGTGGAATTGCGCGACCGCCACCAGCTGGCGAGCCAGGGCACCCTGATTGCCGTCATCGGCGTGGACAAGAAAAACGGCCACCTGCTCTTCGGCCCGGAACTGACCAGCCGCGGGCTGCTTCCGGAAAACGACGACAGTCTGTTAAGCGAGGCCGCGGCTCAAATCCGTCAATTGCTGACCGACCAACATCTGGATAGCGGCACCAACTGGGAGGAACTGCGCATCGATGTCCGGCGCACCCTGAAACGCTTTTTCAAGAAAACGCTGCAACGCCAGCCGCTGGTGCTGCCGATTATTATTCAGCTGTAGCACGAATCACCTTTTTGGGATGAAATCTCCATGACTTTGACGGATGCCATGGCCCTGGGCCTGCTCCAGGGCCTGACCGAATTTTTACCTGTTTCTTCTTCCGGCCACCTGGCCATTGCCCAGCACTGGCTGGCCGGCTTCGAGCAGCCGGGCATACTGTTTGACGTCATGCTGCACCTCGGCACCCTTGGCGCGGTACTGGTCTATTTCTGGAGAGATATCCAGCGACTGCTGACGAGTCCGTGGGATCGCAGTCCGGCCGGCGCGGCTTCCCGACGCCAGCTGGGCCTGATCGTCATCGGTTCCGTGCCGACGGCCGCCATTGGTCTGGGGTTCAAGGATTTCTTCGAGGGCATGTACCACAACATGCTCCTGGTGGGGGCCATGCTGCTGATCACCGGCGCGCTGCTGTTTGCAGCCGAGCGCTGGCGGCCGGGGCAACGCGAACTGAGCGACTTGACCCGCTTCGATGCGCTTTTCACCGGGCTGGTTCAGGGTCTGGCCGTGGCACCGGGCATCTCGCGCTCGGGCTCGACCATCAGCGCCCTGCTGTTCCGGGGCGTCACCCCCGACAGCGCGGCGCGTTTTTCATTTCTGCTCTCTCTGCCGGCCATTGGTGGTGCCGCCCTGCTTTCGCTGCGTGATTTCCAGCATCTGGCAACGGACCAGATTCCCCTTTACCTGGCCGGCAGCGGAGTGGCCTTTTTCAGCGGCCTGCTGGCCATTCATTTTCTGCTCGGCATTCTGCGGCGGCGGCGGCTGGCGTTTTTTGCCCTGTATTGCTGGGCTGTCGCGAGCCTGCTGTTTGTGTTATCATAGGCCGATCGCCCTCATCGAACGAACAATCACTGTCCCGTCAAACCTGTGTGGATATGGAAGATAGCGCTAAAATCCGTCGTCTGGAACATCTCAAAAAAGAAATTTTCGCCCTGCTGTGGCTGGCGGGCGGACTCTATCTCTTTCTGTGCCTGATCTCGTTCAGCAATCAGGATCCGTCGTTCAACAACAACCTTCACCCTGCCACGATTCATAACTACGGCGGACGGTTCGGCGCTCATCTCGCGGACCTGCTCTACCAGATCACCGGTCTGCCGGCGCTGCTGCTGCCCCTGTCCTGCCTGATCGTGGCTATCCGGCTGTTCCGCTTCCGCGACATTCACCTGCGCCTCTACAAGCTGGCGGCTTTCGCCGCGCTGCTGTTCTCCCTCGATGGCCTGATCGCCCTGCGCCTGCATGCCGTTCATCTGGCCGGTGAAAAAATCAACGAGGCTGGCGGTGCCATCGGTCGCCTGCTGCAGGAAGTTCTGGCTAGCTGGTTTAATACCAGCGGTGCGGCACTGGTGTTGGGCGTCTTCTTTCTTGTCTCCGCCATGCTGCTGACGCGTTTTTCTCTCGCCCTGTTCCTGGAAGGGATCAGCCAGCGCTGGGCCCAGCGTCTGGAGCAACGCCGGGAGCGCCGGGAGCAGCAACAGCGTAGCGAGAAAAAGGCCAGGAACCTCTCAACCGGCCCCGTGATTCAGGCCCCCCTGGCACCATCAGTGAAAACAGAAACCAAAGCCGCCAAAAACAGCAAAAAAACCGCCAAGGAGGAGCAGGCGCGGCAGGAATCCTTCGATTTTCTCGAACTGGCCGGCGACTATCAGCCGCCGCCGGCTTCCCTGCTCGATCACGACGGCGAAAAGCCGGTCCCCGTAGACCGCGAAGCATTGACCATGATGGCGCGCATCCTCGAAAAGAAGCTCAAAGACTTCAACATTGATGGCGAGGTGGTCGAGGTCAAACCGGGACCGGTCGTGACCATGTTCGAGTTCGCTCCGGCCCCGGGCATCAAGGTCAACCGCATTGCCGGGTTGTCGGATGACCTGTCCATGGCCCTGCGTGCCACCTCCATCCGCATCGTGGCCCCCATCCCCGGCCGCGGCGTGGTCGGTATCGAGATTCCCAACACCCACCGCGAAACGGTCTATCTCAAGGATATCATCGAGTCGGATCAGTTCCGCAAAAGTGGCGGGCGGCTGCCGCTGGCCCTGGGCAAGGACATTTTCGGCCAGACTATTGTCAGCGACCTGTCCAAAATGCCGCACCTGCTAGTTGCCGGCTCTACCGGCAGCGGCAAATCGGTCTCCATCAACACCATGATCCTCTCTTTGCTCTACCGCGCCAATCCCGAGGACGTGCGCATCATCATGGTGGACCCAAAAATGCTGGAACTCTCGATCTACGAAGGCATTCCGCACCTGCTGCTGCCGGTGGTGACCGACCCCAAGAAGGCCTCCCTGGCTCTGGGCTGGGCCGTTCGCGAGATGGAACGCCGCTACCAGCTGATGGCCGACAAGGGCGTCCGCAACATCGACGGCTACAACAAGAAGCTGGCCAAGGAAGAGAAGGACAAGGAAAAACTGGCGCGGCTGGAAGCGGCCTCAGCGGCCAGCCTGGCAGAGGACCAGCAGATCGAGGCCATCCAGGAAGAAGCCCTGTCCCCCCTCGACATGCCGCTGCCGCCGCGGGCTGAAGACGAACTGGAACACGGCCACCTGCCCTATATCGTGGTCATTGTCGACGAACTGGCCGACCTGATGATGGTGGCCGGCCGCGAAATCGAGGAACACATCGCCCGCCTGGCTCAGATGGCGCGGGCCGCCGGCATCCATCTGATCCTCGCCACGCAGCGCCCCAGCGTCGATGTCATCACCGGCCTGATCAAAGCCAATTTCCCCACCCGCATTTCATTCAAGGTGTTCTCGCGTATTGACTCGCGCACCATTCTCGACTCCATGGGCGCAGAAACACTGCTCGGCATGGGGGACATGCTGTTTCTGCCACCGGGCACCGGCGCGCTGCAACGGGTCCACGGCGCCTTCGTCTCGGAGCTGGAAGTTCAGCGGGTGGTGGACTTCCTCAGCAAACAGGGGCAGCCGGATTACGACAACAGCATCCTGACGCCGCCGCCAAGCCAGAACAACGAATTTGGCGGCGATGACGAGTATGACGAACGCTGGGATGAAGCTGTGGCCCTGGTCGCCCAGACCCGTCAGGCCTCGATTTCGATGGTCCAGCGCCGCCTGCGCATCGGCTACAACCGCGCGGCGCGAATCATTGAAAAGATGGAGCAGGAAGGGATTGTTGGCCCGTCTGATGGCACCAGCAAAGGGCGAGAAGTGCTGATTCCCTCCATTGACAGCTGAGAACAGGATAAAATTCCCTTTTTTATTCCTACAATTAGATATTTTTTTTCTTGCAGTTTACTTGTGGTGCGTGTTAACGTGCCGCATGCTTTCGGTTTAGTACGGTAATCCCTTTAACTTTACGGTTCGAGACGTTCCACAGGGATTCCGGCTGAAAGCACTGTTACAGACCGACACTGTCGGCATAAAAAGGAGTTAGAAACAATGGCACAAGGTTCAGTAAAATGGTTCAATGACGCAAAAGGTTTTGGTTTCATTGAGCAAGACGGCGGTCCCGACGTATTTGTACACTTTTCCGCAATTCAGTCCGAAGGCTTCAAGTCTCTGGCAGAAGGCGACCGCGTAGAATTTGAGATCACTGACGGCCAAAAAGGCCCCCAAGCAGCGAACGTTCACAAGCTGTAGGATCGCAAAAGACTGCATTTTCAAAGGCTCTGACGAAAGTCAGAGCCTTTTTCATTTTATCCTCTTGGACATCCCCCCTCGTGAACCGCATTCTCCTTGACACCCCCCCAACCTGTTGCTAGGTTGCAACGTGCCCAGCATTGCGGCGCGCGAGCTCTATCCCCTTTCGAAACAGGACCCTTCCGTGAATACCATGGCTTTCCATGTTCTGGTTTCCGACACCTTCTCCACAGAGGGACTGACCATCCTCAAGGAGTCCGGCGATATCGAACTTGACTACCGCCCCGGCATCAGCGCGAAGGAGCTGCTGCACCACATTCCCAACGCAGATGCGCTCATCGTTCGCGGTGGCACCGCGGTCACAGCACAATTGATCGAGGCGGGTGAAAAACTGAAAATCATTGCCCGGGCCGGCATCGGCGTCGAGAACATCGACATCACCGCAGCCAACCGCCGCGGCATCGTCGTCACCAACACACCAACGGGCAGTACGACCACCATGGCCGAGCATGCGATGGCCATGATGCTGGCTTTGGCACGCAAGATCCCCCAGGCCTGCCACGCTGTCAAACAGGGCAAGTGGAGTTCCGCCGCGTTCCACGGATCGGACATCTACGGCAAAACCCTCGGCATCATCGGCGGTGGCAAAATTGCCCGCCGCGTGATCGAATATGCTCACGCCCTGCATATGAATATCAACCTCTACGATCCCTATCTGTCCGAAGAGGTCATCAAGCGCCTCGGCGCGCGCAAGGTTTCTTTTGACACCCTGTTGCAGAACGCCGACTTTCTCACCCTGCATGTGCCATTGAACATGGAAACAGAGCACATGCTGAACGCGAAAACATTTGCCCGGCTCAAACGCGGCTGCCTGCTGATCAACTGTGCCCTCGGCGGCCTGATCAACGAAAGAGATCTGATTCGGGCACTGGATGAGGGCATTGTCGGTGGCGCCGCACTCGACACCTTCGAGACGGAACCGCCATCGCCGGACAACCCGCTACTGAGCCGGGACAACGTCATCTGCACCCCGCACCTGCGCGCGGCAACGGTAGATGCCCAAATCAACGTCACCTGTCAGGCCGCTCATCAGGTCATTAATTTTCTGCGCAGCGGCGTTGTCCATAACGCGCTGAATGTCCCATCGATCAACGCCGATCTGCTCGACAGCCTGCGCCCCTACCTTAATCTGGCCGAGCGCCTCGGTTCTTTTCTCTCACAGCTGTTACGGAAACCCTTTTCCAGCATCCGCGTAGAGTTTTTCGGTGACATCATTCAACATCCGACAGAGCCGCTGACCATGGCAGCCCTCAAGGGTCTGTTGACCCCACTGCTGGGCTCGCGCATCAACTATGTCAACGCCCCGCACATTGTCAGAGAACGCGGCATCAGTGTCACAGAGACCCGGACAAACATTGCCGAAGGCTTCTCAAATATGATACGGTTACACGTTTGCGGTGAAGAAGGAGAGCAATCAATCAGCGGAGCATTGTTCGGCAACAACGAATCACGCATTGTCGCCATTGATGAATACCCGGTTGAATGTATTCCGGAAGGCGATATCCTGGTTGTGAAAAATGTCGATCGGCCTGGTGTGCTCGCCCTGCTTGGAACCGTGTTGGCTGAAAAAAATGTCAACGTTGCCATGATGAACCTGTCTCGGCGCAAGATCAGTGGCAAAGCGCTGTCCCTGCTCACCGTTGATCAGGCCGTCCCGGATGCGGCCATCAGCCAGCTGCTGGCTGACGAACGCATTCTTTCGGCCCGCCAGGTCTCAATGCCGATATAGTCCGTTTAACCGTCTGACTGCCTTGTGAAACGAAACCATGAATTTTTACTCTGACAATATCGAAGCGATGATCCCCAAAGGCGTAAAGGATTTTCTGCCCGTCAACGCCGTCAAAATCCAGTATCTTCAACAGACACTGCATCAGGTATTCAAACAGTGGGGCTTTCAGGACATTGTCCCGCCGTCTCTGGAATTCCTCGATGTTCTGGAACGCGGGCTCGGCAACGAACTGCGCAGCAACACGGTACGGTTCGATGACCGCCAGAGTGGCCAATTCCTCGCCCTGCCGTCGGACATTACGCCCCAGATCGCCCGCATTTTCGCGACGCGCATGCACAATCTTCCCTGGCCTCAGCGTTTGTGCTATTCCTGCCGCATCCTGCGTCACACGGAGGAACAGGCCGGAAAAGACCGCGAAATTTTTCAGGCCGGAGTCGAGTTGATCGGCGAACCAGGGCCACAGGCCGATGCCGAACTGATCTGCATGGCGCTGGAGTCCCTGGAAAATCTGAAAGCCTCCGACCACACCATCGATATCGGTCACGTCGAGTTTTATCGTGGCGTGCTGGACGGTTTAAAACTGGATGGTGCGCAACGTGAAATTCTGCAGCAACGGCTGCTGCACAAGGACAGCTCTGGCCTGAAACAACTGCTGGAAACCCTGCCCCTGTCCGATGCCCAGCGCGAAGAACTCCTGGCATTGCCGCGACTGTTCGGCGGCCGCGAAGTCCTCGATCGCGCCAGCACGGTTGTCACCAGCGAGCGCTCGAAGCGCGCCCTCGAAGATCTGCACAAGGTGCTGCGGGTTCTTGACCTGCATGCCGTCGATCGTTACATCACCCTCGATCTGGGCGAATTGCGTGGCTTCGACTACTACACCGGCATCACCTTCCAGGGCTTTCTCACCGGTTTTGGCAAGGCCGTCTGCCTGGGCGGTCGCTACGACAAGCTTACCGAGCGCTATGGTCGCTCAGCACCGGCAACGGGCTTTGCCTTCAACCTGCTGAACCTGCTGTTTGCCATGCCTGAAAAGCTGGCCGAGGTCGCTCGCCCCGGAACAGACGTGCTGATCACCGCCGCCGCCGGACAGGACTGCCGAGCCTATCGACTGGCGCGCACCCTGCGCCAGCAAGGACGGTCAGCCTGGGTACAGGTCGTGGATTTACCGCCGAGCATGGAAACATTGCGCAATCTCAACGTGCGGACCTTGCTGACGCTCAGCAAAGACGGTGAAAAAACAACTCTCATCACAATCGAAAACGAGCAGCCCCGGCAACTGTCCACCGATGATCTTCTGACCGGTGTCGTTGTTCTATAGTCTGAAAAAACGCTACAGCGAACCCAGATAACCGATATTTTTCGCTGCAACGTTCGAAGTCACATAAAAAGGAGAATATAACATGGCAAACGTTGTAATTGTCGGCGCCCAGTGGGGAGATGAAGGCAAGGGCAAGGTTGTTGACATCTATACCGAAAATGCCCAGGCCGTTGTCCGCTATCAGGGTGGCAACAATGCCGGGCACACTCTGGTCGTCGGCAATGAAAAAACCGTTCTGCACCTGATCCCGTCCGGAATCCTGCACGAAGGCAAAAAATGCATCATCGGCAATGGCGTCGTTCTCGATCCCAAGGTTTTTATCGAGGAAATTCAGAACCTGAAAAAACGCGGTTATCTCAAGGACGACAGCCAGCTTGTCATTGACCGCAATGTGCACATCATCATGCCCTACCACAAGAAAATTGACGTGGCGCGGGAGAGCAAACCGGGCGAGCGCCGAATCGGCACCACCGGGCGTGGCATCGGCCCAACCTACGAAGACAAAGTCGGGCGGCGTGGCATCCGTCTTTCCGATCTGATCAATCCGACTGTCTTCGCCCAGAAACTCAAGGAAGTTCTGCCGGAAAAAAATTTCCTGCTTGAGCACTTTCTTAAGGACACACCGCTTGATGAGCAGCAGATTCTGGACGAATACAATGGTTACGGCGAGATCCTGAAAACCTACATCGGCAGCACCTCCCTGCTGCTCGACGAATGCCGCCAGAAAAACGAAAACATTCTGTTTGAAGGCGCCCAGGGCAGCCTGCTGGACGTCGACCATGGGACCTATCCCTATGTCACCTCATCCTCCACCTGCGCCGGCGGCGCGGCAACCGGCTCCGGCTTCGGCCCCCGCTTCATCGACGAAGTGATCGGCATCTCCAAAGCGTATGTCACCCGCGTTGGCGAAGGCCCCTTCCCTACCGAACTCAACGACGAGGTTGGCGAAACCATCCGCAAGGCCGGGTCCGAATTCGGCGCCACAACGGGCCGCCCACGCCGTACCGGCTGGTTCGACGCCGTAGCGCTGCGTGAAGCCGTGCGCACCAATGGTCTGACCGGTTTGGCCATCACCAAGCTTGATGTATTGGATGATTTTGAGTCCATCAAGATCTGTACCGGCTACTCCTACCGTGGAGAACTGCTGGAACAGTTCCCCCACGACATCAATATCCTCAGGGAGTGCAAACCGGTTTATGAAGAAGTAGACGGCTGGAAAACCAGCTTGAGCGAAGCTAGAACGTACAATGACCTGCCGCAGCAGACGCGCAACTACCTGCAGAAGCTGGAAGAAATCTGCAATTGCCCAGTGGTTCTGGCTTCGGTCGGCCCACGCCGCGACCAGACGATCCAGCGACGCAATCCGTTTGCCGGCTAAAAAAACAGCAGAAAAAGGGTTGACTTCAGATAGGGCATCGCGTATAACACTCCACGTTGTGAGCCGGTAGCTCAGTCGGTAGAGCATCTGACTTTTAATCAGATGGTCGTGGGTTCGATCCCCCCCCGGCTCACCATTTTT
>JAFGXV010000059.1 GCA_016936455.1 Desulfuromonadaceae bacterium | reverse complement strand
GCTGCAGTTGGCGGTGTGCGAGGGCTCGGACTGGTTCTGGTGGTTTGGCGACTACAACCCGGCCGCCAGCGTGCGCGATTTCGACCAGCTGTTCCGCCGCCATCTGATCCGTCTTTATCAACTGCTGGAAAAAATTCCGCCACAGAAACTGAAAAATCCCCTTTCACACGGAGGCGGTGACGCTGAAAATTCCGGAACCATGCGCCGTAACTGAGTTCTCCATATGTTTAACAGGAAGAGAAATCATGAAACAAGCTGGAGTTTTGCTGCATCCGACATCGCTGCCCGAAGGTGTTTTGGATCAGCATGTGGAACGCTTTCTGGCCTGGATGGTGCATTCCGGACTGCGTGTCTGGCAAATGCTGCCTCTGGGCCCGCCCCATCGTGACCGTTCGCCCTACCAAGCCTATTCCTCCCATGCGCTGAATCCTGCCTTGCTTCCCGTCGCGGTGGCATCCGGTGAGGTCGATGAGGAAGAGTTTGCCGCGTTCGTGGTTTCGCACGCCTTCTGGATCGAGGATTATGCCCTGTTCGTCGCTTTGCGTGAACGCTATGATGACTGTTCCTGGTCAAGCTGGCCGGAGCCGTTTCGCCATCGGGAGGCTGCGGCCTTGGAGCGCGCCCGGGTCGAACTCGCACCCCGGCTGGAGCATCTGAAAATAGAACAGTTCCTGCTGTTCAAGCGTTGGGGCCAGGTTCGAAAGTTGGCCCGCCAACACGGGATCAAGCTGTTTGGCGATGTCCCGATTGCCGTGGCCTATGATAGTGCCGATGTGTGGGCGGCGCCCCAACTGTTCAAGCTTGATGCGGATCTCAATCCTACCGTCGTGGCTGGTGTGCCACCGGACTATTTTTCAGAAACCGGCCAGCGCTGGGGCAATCCTCATTACAACTGGCAACAGATGCAGCGCAACGGTTTTGCCTGGTGGCGCGCCCGCATGGCCAGTGCCCTGCAACTGTTCGATCTGGTGCGTATCGATCATTTTCGTGGCCTGCAGGCGTTGTGGGAAATTCCGGCTAGTTGCGAAACGGCTATCGATGGCCAGTGGGTCGAGACCCCCGGCCGGGAACTGCTCGAAGTTCTGAGTAAAGATTTTCCCGAACGACCGTTTGTGGCCGAGGATCTGGGAATCATCACCCCCGAGGTGGTGGCACTGCGTAAGGCCTTTGATTTGCCCGGCCTTTCCGTGTTGCAGTTTGGATTCGATGGTCATGTCGACAACCCACATAATGTGCGGAATCAGGTTGAAAATTCCGTGGTTTATACCGGTACCCACGATAACAATACCACCTGTGGCTGGTTTCAGAGCCTGGACGCCGCATTGCAGGAGCAGGTTCTTGCCCAATTGCCGATACCGTCCGGTGGCATGCCGTGGCCACTGATTGAGGCGGCACTGCGGTCTCCGGCCCGGCTGGCGGTGATTCCGATGCAGGACTGGCTGGGTCTGGATGAGCGCTATCGGATGAATACTCCCGGGACTACGGAGGGTAACTGGTGCTGGCGTTTTTCCTGGAGCCAGGTTCCTGAAACTTTGGCCGGCGAGATCCGGCGGCGGTTGCGCGAAAGCGATCGACTGATAGATGAGGGGATGCAGCGGGATGTATGATGCAGCATTGAATCTGGGCCAATTTGATGTGATCAGTCTGCAAGAGGGCCGGCACTATGATCCCTTTGTCGTGCTGGGCTGCCATCCGTTGCAAGAGGGCTGGATCGTACGAGAGTGGCTACCGAGCGCGGTTTCCGCGCGTTTGGTCGACGGGCCCGAGTTGCGCTCCGTTGCTGGAACTGGACTGTTTGCTGTGCTGCTGACTGCCCAGCAGAAGGACCAGCTTGGAACGCACTACCGCGTCGAGTGGACAGAAGCCGATGGGGGAACCCATCAGGTTGTTTCTCCCTACACCTTTTTACCGCAGATCAGCGATTTTGATCTCTATCTGTTCGGTGAGGGGCGGCACTGGCAGATTTATGACGTGCTGGGTGCCCAACCCTGCTGTATTGATGGCGTTGACGGGGTCCAGTTTGCGGTGTGGGCGCCTTCTGCCGAGCGGGTTTCCGTGGTCGGCCATTTCAATGGCTGGAATTCGCTGCGCCATCCCATGCGTTCGCGCGGAGGGTCCGGGGTGTGGGAGCTGTTCATCCCCGGCCTGCAGAACAATGACCGCTACAAGTACGATATCCGCAATTTGCACAGCGGGGACTGCCAGATGAAAACGGATCCCTACGCCCGCTCCATGGAAATGCGGCCGCGCACCGCCTCTATTGTCTATCGCGGGCGGCACGCCTGGGACGACCAGGCGTGGATGGAACGACGACGCACCTTTGACTGGCAGCATCAGGCCGTCAATATCTACGAGGTCCATCTCGGCTCCTGGCAGCGCCGCGATGACGGGCGTTTTCTTAACTATCGCGAGCTGGCTCATCGGCTGGTCGACTACGTCAAATGGATGGGCTACACCCATATCAACCTGCTGCCGATCAGTGAGCACCCCCTCGACGAATCCTGGGGCTACCAGACCTCCGGCTATTATGCCCCGACACGGCGCTACGGCGATCCCGACGATTTCCGTTATTTTGTCGATTATTGCCACCGCCACGAGATCGGTGTTTTTCTGGACTGGGTTCCGGCCCATTTCCCGCGCGATGCTTTCGCTCTGGCTCGGTTTGACGGCACCGCTCTTTATGAGCATGAGGACCCGCGCAAGGGCGAGCACCAGGACTGGGGAACCTACATCTTCAATTTCGGTCGCAACGAAGTGTGTAATTTTTTGCTGGCCAATGCGTTCTACTGGATTCGTGAATTCCATGTCGATGGATTGCGGGTCGATGCCGTGGCTTCGATGCTGTATCTCGATTACTCGCGTCAGCCCGGCCAGTGGGTTCCCAATCCCTACGGCGGCAACGAAAATCTGGAAGCCATCGAGTTTCTGCGCCAACTCAATACCGAGATCCATGGACAGTACCCCGGTGCGGTGCTGATGGCTGAAGAGTCGACCTCCTGGCCGCTGGTTTCCCGTCCGGTATGGATGGGCGGACTGGGTTTCTCCATGAAGTGGAATATGGGCTGGATGAACGATACGCTGGATTATTTTTCCCATGATCCCATTTACCGCTCCTACCAGCATAATCAGCTGACTTTCAGCCAGCTTTACGCCTACCATGAAAATTTTATCCTGCCGCTTTCGCATGATGAAGTGGTGCATCTCAAACGCCCGCTGCTCGAAAAGATGCCGGGAGATGACTGGCAGAAGAGGGCGAATCTGCGTTTGCTGTTTGCCTGGCAGGCCCTTCATCCCGGCAAGAAGCTGTTGTTTATGGGGGGGGAATTCGGCCAGCGGCGCGAGTGGGATGTGACCCGGGTGATCGACTGGTGGCTGTGTGATGACCCCGATCACCGCGGCATTCAGCTGCTGGTGCGGGACATGAACCATCTGTATCAGGAGCATCCAGCGCTGCATGGGCACGATTTTGAGGGCCAGGGCTTCGAGTGGATCGATTGCCATGATTACAGCCAGTCGGTGCTGAGTTTTGTCCGCCAGTGCGGTGGCCGACAGCTGGTTTGTGTGCTGAACTTTACCCCGGTGGTGCGTGAGTCCTATCGTATCGGCCTGCCGCGTAGCGGCCGTTACCGTGAACGGGTCAATACCGATGCCGGGTGTTATGGCGGCAGCAATGTTGGGAATAACGGCGGTGTCCTGACCCAGGAAATTTCCTGGATGGGACGACCCGTGAGCGCAGTGGTCAGCCTGCCCCCCCTTGCGGCACTCGTTCTCGAATGGGAGGAAGAGCGTTGAAGCGGATTCTGTTTGCCGTCTCTGAACTTTATCCTGTGATTAAAACCGGCGGACTGGCCGATGCCGCCGCTGGGCTGACCCGGTCGCTTCGGGCTCTGGGGCTGGATGTGCTGCCGGTGATTCCGGCCTATACAGCGGTGCTGGATGCGCTGACGGAGATCGAAGAGGTGGCGCGCTTGCAGGTGGCGGGCTGTCTGCGTCCGCGTCAGGCGCGGGTCCTGCGAGCGGTCTGTGCCGATCTTGACAGCCCGGTGTTGCTGGTGGAGATCGAGGATCTGTTTGCGCGCGCGGGCAATCCCTATCAGGGCCCAGATGGCCATGACTGGTGGGATAACGGCGAGCGGTTCGGCCTGTTTGCCAAGGTGGTGACGGAAATCGCCATGGACCGCATCGGAATGGGCTGGAAGGCGCAGCTCGTTCATTGCCATGACTGGCAGACCGGATTGATCCCTGCGCTGCTGAGTCGGGAAACGCGCCCCCCCCGCACACTGTTTACCATTCACAATCTGTCCTATCTCGGGTTGTTTCCGCGCAGCTTGTTTGATCAGCTGGGCCTGCCCGCTGACTGGTGGCATTACGAAAAGCTCGAGTTCTATGGCTACCTGTCATTTTTGAAGGCCGGCATCCTGTTCGCCGATCAGGTGACCACGGTCAGCCCGAGCTATGCCGAGGAAATCTGCCGGCCGGAAAATGGTTACGGTTTGCACGGCCTGCTGGAGCAGCGGCGCAGCCAGGGGCAGCTGCAGGGTATCCTGAACGGGATGGACACCAGCGTGTGGAATCCTGAAAGCGATTCGTTGATTCCATGTCGTTATTCGGTCAAACGGGGCCGGGTTGCCGGCAAGAAGCACAACAAGGAAGCACTGCTGGAGCGATTTGCTGCATCCGCGGAGCTGGTTGACACCCCCCTGTGTGGTTTTATCGGGCGCCTGGTAGAACAGAAGGGCATCGATCTGATTCTGGACGCGATTCCTCAGATGATCGCGTCCAGCAAGGCGGCCTTTGTGCTGGTGGGTACCGGCATGGCCCATTACGAAGCGGCCCTGCGCAAGCTGGCTGCGGATTTTCCTCAGCGGGTCTTTGTCCATATCGGCTATGACGAGTCCTTGGCGCACCTTATTGAAGCGGGTTGCGATCTGTTCCTGATGCCGTCACGGTTTGAGCCCTGCGGCCTCAATCAGCTGTATAGCCTGGCTTATGGCACCTTGCCGGTGGTCCATGGTACCGGTGGACTGAAAGACACCGTGGTCGATGCGACCCCGGCCCAGGTCAGCGCAAAAGAGGCGACGGGGTTTGTCTTTACCCCGGCCGATACGCCTTCCCTGGTGCATGCGCTCCATCGTGGTCTGGCGCTTTACCAGCGGCCGCGGAGCTGGCAGACTGTACAGAAAACCGCCATGGAGCAGGATTTCAGCTGGGGGGGCAGTGCCAAGGCCTATCGGGAGTTATACCGGCGTTAACAACCGGACGCCCGGGCGTCTGCGCGGCAATCCGTGAACGGGAATGCGATAGCGAGGAGGATGAGGATTATGGCTCCGGCAATACCGACTAAAGCTCAGGAACAGGTGATCAACAAGGCGTTGCGCTGTCTTGGCAATGACAAGGAAAGCCTTGAAATCAGTTTTCTGCACTATCTCTACAATACCTTCGGACGCCATCTCGAATCCTCGACCTACTACCTGTTCAAAGCTCTTTCCTATTCGGTGCGCGATCGGCTGATGGCGCGCTGGCGCAATACCTGGCTGAGCCATTACAAGGCCGATACCCGTCGTGCCTATTACCTGTCGATGGAATTCCTCATCGGTCGTTCCCTCAATAACAATCTGCTGAATCTTGGGCTCGAAACCAATGTCGAACAAGCTCTGCAGGCGGTCGGGGTGGCTCTGGAGGAGATCGAAGAAGCCGAACGCGATGCCGGTTTGGGCAATGGTGGTCTGGGGCGTCTGGCTGCCTGTTTCATGGACAGCTGCGCCAGCCTTGAACTGCCGGTTATGGGCTATGGCCTGCGCTATAAATATGGCATGTTCCGCCAGCGCATCCAGAATGGCTATCAGGTGGAAGAACCGGATCCGTGGTTGCGCCATGGCGAATATCCCTGGGAGGTCCAGCGCGCCGACTATACGTGCGTGGTTCGCTTCGGCGGCTATACCCGCATGTACAAGGAACCGCACTGTGGCCGACTGATCATCCACTGGGAGCACGCCGAAGAGGTGCTGGCCGTGCCCTATGATGTGCCGATTGCGGGGTATCGCAACAACACGGTCAATACGCTGCGCCTGTGGTCGGCCGCTTCCGCGGAAGATTTTGACCTGTCCGAATTCAATGCCGGGTCGTATTTTGAAGCTGTAGCAGAACAGAATGATGCCGAGAGCATCACTATGGTGCTCTATCCCAACGATGCCAGCGAGAATGGCAAGGAGTTGCGACTGCGGCAGCAGTATTTTCTGGTCTCGGCCAGCTTGCAGGATGTACTGAACCACTGGAAACGTGGGCATGGGAGTGATTTTTCCGCTTTTGCGGACAACAATGTGTTCCAGCTCAATGATACCCACCCCAGCCTGGCTGTGGTCGAACTGATGCGTCTGCTCGTTGATGAGGAGCATCTGGAGTGGGAGGGCGCCTGGAAGATTGTTACCGGCTGCATGGCTTATACCAACCACACCCTGTTGCCCGAAGCACTGGAAACCTGGTCGGTTGAGCTGTTCCGCAGGATGCTGCCACGCCATCTGGAAATTATCTATGAAATCAACAGTCGATTTTTGGCTCTGGTTTCCATGAAGTGGCCGACGGATACCCGTCGTTTGCAACGCATGTCACTGATTGACTCCAATCAACGCATCCGCATGGCCCATCTGGCGCTGGTGGGGAGCTTTTCCGTCAATGGCGTCGCCGAGCTGCATTCCAGGCTGCTGAAAGAAGGACTTTTCCGTGATTTTTACGAACTGTGGCCCCAGCGTTTCAACAACAAGACCAATGGTGTGACGCCGCGTCGCTGGCTGGCTGGTGCCAATCCGGGATTGCGCCGATTGTTGATTGAGACCATCGGCGATGGCTGGCTGACAGATCTGACCCAGCTGCAGCAGCTGGAAGTGCGGGCCGACGACGAGGCGTTTCTGCGCCGCTGGGAGCAGGTCCATCGCCAGGGCAAGCAGAGTCTGGCCGAGCTTGTTCAGGAACGCACGGGAGTCGTGTTTTCGCTTGATGCCCTGTTTGATGTTCAGGTCAAACGGATCCATGAATACAAGCGGCAGCTGCTCAACGTGCTGCACCTGATTCATCTCTATGCCCGGATCAAGGCCGGTGAAACCCACAACTGGACCAACCGTTGTGCCATCATTGGTGGTAAAGCGGCCCCCGGTTATGCCATGGCCAAAAACCTCATCAAGCTGATTCACAACGTGGCGACGGTTATCAATCAGGATCCTGATGTGGGGGATCGCCTGAAGCTGGTCTTTCTGCCTGATTACAACGTCTCGGCCATGGAAGTGATCTGTTCGGGAACGGATCTGTCCGAGCAGATTTCGACGGCCGGCAAGGAAGCCTCGGGCACGGGCAATATGAAGTTCATGATGAACGGCGCCGTAACCATCGGTACGCTGGACGGGGCCAATGTCGAAATCCGCGAAGCGGTGGGAGAAGAGAACTTTTTTCTCTTCGGTTTGCGCGCTCACGAAGTGGAAGAACTCAAACCCCACTATCAGCCGCAGCATATTCTGGACAACGATGGCGAATTGCAGCGGGTTTTTCATTTTTTGCGCTCCGGCCATTTCAACCGTTTTGAACCGGGGATTTTTGATGAAATTCTTGATTCCATGATTCGGCCGGGAGATCCGTGGATGACGCTGGCCGACTTCCGCAGCTATGTTGAAACGCAGGAACGGGCGGCGCAGGCCTTTCAGGATCGACGACGCTGGAATCGGATGAGTCTGTTGAATACGGCCCGCTCCGGGCGTTTTTCGACCGATCGAACCATGCAGGAGTACAACAACGACATCTGGCGCCTGGAACCAATCCGGGTTGATCTTCCCTCCTGAGTTCCACCAGCCTTTCGCTATCCGGCACGGAGCCGAAAACGACGGTTTCGCCTCCGGCTGGGTGGTGTCTTGATCCATCGCGTCAGCGGTGTTTTCTGCCTCGCCAAGCGCTTTGAGCTGAGGATGCTATAATTCAGGTATCCTTTTTCGCCCTGCCCTGTTTGGCCTCGACATCGGGGCGTTTTTTCTCCTTTGCGCGAGCCTGATCGCCAGTCCTTGTTTCGTTGTGGGGTGTCGTCATGACAAGAAAGATGATTCTGCTGCTGGTGCTGGCTGTTCTTGTCGGTGGGGTGGTTCTGTTTCTGAAGCATGGCGACACGAATGCGCTCGATGAGGTGCCGGTGTCGGGCCAGATCGAGGTGACACAGGTCGATCTGGCCTTTAAAGTCCCCGGTCGCATTGCCGTGCTGCAGGCGGAAGAGGGGGATGCCGTCAGCGTGGGACAGCTGGTAGCGGAGCTTGATCCCGTTGATGCCCGGCTGGCCGTTGCTGCGGCCGAGGCCGCGCGTGCTTACCAGCAGGCGCTACTCGATGAAGTGCTGGCCGGCAGCCGCCAGCAGGAGGTCAAAGAGGCGCAGGCCGCCCTCGGCCAGGCGCGGGCAGCGCATCAGGTCGCCGTGGCCCAGCTGCAACAGGCCCGGCAGGATCAGATGCGTTTTGCCAATCTGTATCGCGAGGGCAGCACCAGCCGCCGTACTCTGGAGTTGTATGAAACCGCCCTGGAGCAGAGCCGTAATGGCGAGCGGGAAGCGCAGGCTGCGGTGCGCCAGGCCGAAGAACGGCTGAGTCTGGTCAGCGAGGGTGCCCGCAGTGAAGCCATTGCCAGTGCGCAGGCGCGGCTGCGTATGGCTGATGCGACGCTGGCGCAGGCTCGGCAGCAGTTGGCCGAAACCCGGCTCAACTCTCCGCTAACCGGCCGTATTCTGTCGCGGCCGGCCGAAGTGGGCGAATACATTCAGCCTGGAAACCTGGTGTTCAGCGGGGCTGTTCTTGATCCGCTGTGGGCGCGGGTTTATGTCAATGAGTCGGATCTGGGGCGCATCCGCCTGGGGCAGCGTGCCGAGATGGTCAGTGACAGCTGGCCGGGGCAGCTGTTTCCTGGCACGGTCACCTTCATCGCCGACGAGGCCGAGTTTACGCCCAAGGCGGTTCAGACCTACAGCGAACGCATCCAGTTCATGTACCGGGTGAAAATTACCCTGGCCAATCCTGATCAGCGCCTGAAGCCGGGTATGCCGGTGGAGGGCCGTATCCTGACGGCTTCACCATGACGGGTGATTGGGCCATCAGGGCCCGTGGTCTGCATAAGGCCTTTGCCGGTGTGGATGCGGTGGCGGGACTGAACCTGCATATCGCGCCCGGCACCCTCTATGGCCTGATCGGTCCGGACGGAGCCGGTAAGAGCACGACGCTGCGGCTGCTGGCCGGTCTGTTGCGGCCTGACCGAGGCGAGGCTGCCATCGCCGGTTTTGACAGTTTGAAGCAGGCCGAACGCGTCAAGCAGCATATGGCCTACATGAGCCAGCGTTTCGCTCTCTACCCCGACCTCAGCGTGGACGAAAATGTCCATTTCTATGCCGATCTTTATGGCATGCCACGAGAACAGCGCCTGAAGCGCACCGATCAGCTGCTCGATTTCAGTGCGCTGCGCCCGTTTCGCCGCCGCCGCGCCGGTCAGCTCTCCGGTGGCATGAAACAGAAACTTCAGTTGATCTGTGCCCTGATCCATACGCCCGAGGTGCTGCTCCTCGACGAGCCGACCAATGGCGTTGATCCGGTGAGCCGCCGCGATTTCTGGCGTATTCTCCAGCAATTGGTGGCTGAGGGCATCACCATTCTGGTTTCCACCGCGTATCTCGATGAAGCAGAATGCTGCAGCTGTATCGGTCTGCTTCATCAGGGACGGCTGGTCCGTGAGGGGACGCCGCGTGAGGTGGTGGAGCGCAGCGGTCTGCAGTTAGTCAGCGTGCGTGGTGTTGATCCGAGCCGTCTGGCGAAGATGCTGCGTCAGCATCTCGATCCCGGCCAGATTCATCTGTTCGGCGATCGGGTGCGGGTGAGCTGTGCTGATCCGGCGGAGTTGATGTTGCGGATGGGTAACTGGCTGCCGGCGGGGACGGAGATGGTGGAAGATCGTCCCCGGCTGGAAGATGTGTTTCTCGCCTTGCAGCAGGCGCCGCGGGATGAGAGGCTGCTGGCCCAGGTAGCAACCGGGGTAACGCGTCGACAGGGTGACGCCGTCGTCACCAGGCAGCTGAGCCGCGCCTTTGGCCGTTTTACCGCCGTCGACCGTCTGGATCTGCGGGTGCCCTATGGCGAGATCTTCGGTTTTCTCGGTCCCAACGGCGCCGGCAAGAGTACCACGATCCGTATGCTGTGCGGCCTGCTGCCGCCGACCTCGGGTTGTGGCAGCGTGGCCGGGTACGATCTGCAGCGTGACGGTGAACGGATCAAGCAGCACATTGGTTACATGAGCCAGCGTTTCTCGCTCTACGAAGACCTGCGTGTAGCCGAGAATATCGATTTTTACGGTGGCATCTATGGCCTGTCGGGGAAAGCCCTGAGTGCGCGGCGCGATTGGGCGCTGGAGCTGTCCGGCCTGGGTGCGCGGCGCGATGAGCTGACCGCCAGCCTGGCCGGGGGCTGGCGGCAGCGGCTGGCTCTGGCCTGTGCCATTCTCCATGCCCCGTCCGTCGTGTTTCTCGACGAACCGACCAGCGGTGCCGATCCGGCCAGTCGTCGCCTGTTCTGGGATATCATCCGCGAACTGGCCGACCATGGCGTGACCCTGTTCGTCAGTACCCATTACATGGAAGAGGCGGAATACTGCGACCGGGTGGCGCTGATCTTTCGCGGTGCCATGGTCGCATCCGGCAGCTGCCGCGAGCTCAAACAGCGCTATGGACAGGGGCGTCTGGTCACGTCGGGGGGCGTGGTTCTTCCGGATGGTGAAGTGGAGCCGACCATGGAGGAAGTGTTCGTGACCCTGCTCGAGCAGGAGAGCCTGCGTGATGGTTAACGGGCAGCGGCTGCGGGCCATGATCCGCAAGGAATTCATCCACCTGGTGCGCGACTGGCGCAGCCTGGCGCTGGCAATCGCGATTCCGTTGCTGTTGCTGGCCTTGTTCGCCTATGCGCTCAACATGGATCTGAAACAGGTGCCCACGGCCGTCATTGACCACAGTCGGACTCCGCACAGCCGCGCCCTGATCAGCGCCCTGGACGGCTCGGGTTACTTCAACCTGTGCTGTTCCCTGCGCACCCTCGATGAGGTGGAGGCGGCCATGCGCCGACGCGAAATCCTCATCGCGCTGGTCATCGAACAGGATTTGGCTGATCGCCTGCTCAGCCGTCAGCCGGCCCGCGTGCAGCTGATCATCGATGGCAGCGATGCCAACACCGGCCGCCTGGCGCTCAACTATGCCCAGAGTCTGCTGTGGCTGTTCAACCCGCAACTGGGTGTCGATGGGGTGCGGGTCGAGCCTGGCATGGCGGCCCAGCCGTTGCAGCTGGCGGCGCGCGCCTGGTACAATCAGGGCCTGGTCAGCACGTACAATATCGTGCCGGGGATCATTGCCATCGTCATGGTAGTCATCGCCTCCATGCTGGCCAGCGTTACGGTGGCGCGGGAATGGGAAACCGGGACCATGGAGCAGCTCATCAGCACGCCGGTGCAGCGGCTGGAGTTGACGCTGGGCAAGGCGATCCCCCTGTATGTGGTGGGTCTGACGGACGTGCTGGTGGCTGCCGGGCTCGGCCAGCAGCTGTTCGACGTGCCCCTGCGCGGTCAGCCGGCTCTGGTCCTGCTGGTGGCCTCAGTCTTTCTGATCGGCGTGCTGTTCTACGGGCTGGTGCTGAGCATTGTGCTGAAAAAACAGGTGGTGGCCAACCAGCTGGCCCTGATCACCGGTTTTCTGCCGACCCTGATTCTCAGCGGTTTTGTCTTTACCATTGCCAATATGCCGCTGCCGATCCGGTTGCTGACCTATCTTTTCCCGGCGCGCTACTTTATCGCCATGCTGCGCAGTATCTATCTCAAGGGGGTCGGGCTGGAGATGGTGCTGATTCATTTCGCGCTGCTGTCATTTTACGCCGCGCTGATGGTGGCTCTGGCCAACCGCGCTTTGAAACTGAGGCTGGACTGAGATGATCCGGAAACTGCGCGCCATGCTGATCAAGGAACTCCGGCAGATGCTGCGAGATCCGAAAATGCGCATCATCGTGTTCGGCTTTCCCCTTATCCAGCTGCTGGTGTTCTCCTTTGCCCTGACGCTCGATGTCCGGAATATCGATCTGGTGCTGCTCGATTATGACCGCTCTTCGCTGACCCGTGCCGTGAGCGCTGCCTTCGAGGCTTCCGGCTATTTTCATATTGAAGCTCAGGTGGAAACGTCCGCTGCCCTGCGTGATCGACTCGATCGTGGTCTGGTCCGTGGTGCACTGGTGTTTCCCGTCGGATTGGAGGCAGATGTGTTGGCCGGGCGAGGCGGTACGGTCCAGCTGCTCGCCGACGGCACCATGAGCAATGACGCCGGGATTCTGTTCAGTTACGCGACCAGCATTGTCCAGCGATTCAACCTGACCCTGAGTCCAGACCGGCCGGTGGTGGAACTGGTGCCGCGCAGCCTGTTCAATGTCAACCTCGACAGCCGTAATTTCTACGTTCCGGGACTGATTGTCCTGATGATTCAGGTCACCAGCACCCTGCTGACCAGTATCGCCATTGTGCGGGAAAAGGAGATCGGTACTATCGAGCAGGTGCTGGTCACACCCATCGGTCGCTTCGAATTCATCCTCGGCAAGACGCTGCCCTTTTTCATTACCGGCTACCTGGTCGCCAGTCTGATGTTTGTACTGGCGCGGCTGGTGTTCGGTATCACCATTCGCGGCAGCCTGCCACTGCTGGCGCTGGTGGTCGGGCTGAATATCCTGGCCTACCTCGGGCTGGCTCTGCTGATCAGCACCGTTTCCCAGACCCAGCAGCAGGCGTTGCTGACGGCTTTTTTCATCATGATGCCCTGTACGCTGCTCAGTGGTTTTTTGTTTCCGGTGGCCAATATGCCGCTGCCGGTCCAGTATCTGACCTATCTGAATCCCATGCGCTGGGGATTTGAGGCGATTACCGCCGTGGTGATCAAGGGCGCGGGTCTGGTTGAATTGCAGCGCCAGATCGGCTGGGAGCTGGTTCACGCCATTGGTTTTGTCGGCGTGGCGGTGGTGAAGTTTCGCAAGACCGTCTAGGGACGGATTGGCGGGAGAGGTGCGGTCAGGGGGGAAATAGGTGCTATGCTTGGTTGGATCGAGAGTTCGGGCGGCCGGAACGCGGGGGAGGTTCCGGCCGCCCGAGGCGTCAGCGGGGGTTAATATTCTTCAAAGTCGTCGTCGATTTTGTCCTTGCCGTGGCCCATGTCCAGAGCCAGTCCCCCGGACTTGGCCGGTTTGCCGGTAGCCGGTTTACTGGTGGCCGGTTTCTTGCCCGCCGCACTGATGTGGGCAACATGAGTGGCGTGGCTGGCCGGTTTGGCTTTGGCGCCACTTCGGCTTTTCGGGTTGTCGGCAATCTTGAAGAAGCTGATGGTGTCCTGCAGCTGCTCGGCCTGACTGCTGAGTTCCTCGGAAGTGGAAGCCATTTCCTCAGAGGCGCTGGCGTTCTGCTGGATGACCTGATCAAGCTGCTGGATGGCCTTGTTGACCTGCTCGGCGCCGGTATCCTGCTCCTTGCTGGCGGCAGCAATTTCCTGCACCAGTTCGGCGGTCTTCTGAATGTCGGGCACCATCTGGGTCAGCATCTTGCCGGCCCGCTCGGCCACCTCAACGCTGCTGGATGACAGGTCGCT
>JAFGXV010000004.1 GCA_016936455.1 Desulfuromonadaceae bacterium | reverse complement strand
GGTGCGAAAAGGTGTGGACTGCCGCCGGATCGGTAAAATCGTCGGCCGGAACATACACCGCCTGGATCGAGGTAATGGCGCCGCTGTCGGTGTTGGCGATGCGCTCCTCCAATTGCGACAGTTCGGTCCCCATGGTGGGCTGATAGCCGAGCCGCGACGGCATCCGTCCCATCAACCCCGAGACTTCCGCGCCGGCCTGGATAAAGCGGAAGATATTGTCGACCAGCAGCAAGACATCGCGATGCTCGTCGTCGCGGAAATACTCGGCCATGGTCAGCGCGGCATGCCCCACCCGAACACGGGCGCCTGGCGGTTCGTTCATCTGACCGAAGAGCAGGACCATGTTCGGCAGAACGCCGGCTTCTTTCATTTCCCGGTACAGTTCTTCCCCTTCGCGGCAACGCTCGCCGATGCCGCAAAAAATGCTGACACCTTCCTGATGGCCGATCATGTTGTGAATCATCTCGGTGAGCAAGACGGTTTTGCCCACCCCGGCACCGCCGAACAGTCCGGCCTTGCCGCCACGCTCCAGCGGCATGAGCAGATCGATGATCTTGATGCCGGTTTCAAACATTTCCGCGGTCGTGGAACGCCGCGCCAGCGGCGGCGGAGCCCGATGAACGGAACGCCACTGAACGTCCGAAAGGGCCGCTTCGCGGTCGATGACGTTGCCGAACACGTCGAACATGCGCGACAGGATTCCCGGGCCGACCGGCGCCATGAGCGGCCCACCCGTGTCTGTCACCGGCATGCCGCGCGCGAGGCCTTGCGTCGGCGTCAGGGCAATCCCGCGCACCAGACGCGCATCACGCTGCGCCAGCACTTCGATGATAATTTCACCATCATCACCGGCCCGCAACAGTGAGTAGATGGGCGGTAATTGCTCATTAAAGCGAACATCCACGACACTGCCACGCACCGCAACGACCACGCCGAGGTTGGATTTGCCAGCCCACTTCTTCATCTGCATCCCTTGGATGGCTTTTTCATAGCATGAACCTTTTTATGCTGACCATGGCACTGTTCCAGGTTCGTTTCTCACTGACAGAATCGTTAGCTTTCTGCAAAATACTCTCGGACCTTCGCCGCGATCTGTGGGGTCGTCATTATGTCAACTGTTTCAACACCGACGATGTGATCACCGAGACCCTTTTCGTCAAGACGTTTCTTCAGTTCATCCTTTGCCACACCCGGCCCGAAGATCAGAAGAGACTCTGCATCGCCAACCGCTGCGATGACCTCATCATAGAAGCTATTCAGTTTCGCATTAAACGACCTCAATTGGCGATCATCTGCCTGGACATGTTGCGCATTAAAGTTGCCCTGAAGAGGTCTGTCGCCGGTTCGCCGTTGTTGTTTTTCGACCTTAGACTTAAGCGTCATGATCTCATCACCAGAGCTCATGAGCAGAACAATAATGGCCTGCCGGTGATCAATCCATAAACCCGCTTTTATTTTCATTACTCTCTCCTGTCCATTTTGTGGCGCTATTTTGCCAAGACCTTGGCAAGCGGCAGCAGACTTAAATCAAGATGCTTGTGGTTGGCGACGACGTCTGAAAGTGGTGTCGTTGCGATCTTGCCCTTGAGCATTCCCACCAGAACCCCATGCTCGCTCCTGAGTAGTTGCTGGCACGCCGCCGCGCCAAGGAGAGTCCCCGCCACTCGTTAATACGGCGATTCGTTGCATGGTTTCTCCCGGAACGTCACGATCAAGCTCCCTTTGCCGCGCGGCGTAAAAGATCTTTGATTTCGTCCCAGATCTGTTCCGCAGCCTCCTTTATGTCTTCCCATTCGTCTGTGGTGGTCATCGCAATGCCCTGTAACTTTTCCGCGGCCTGATCACGCTTCAGTTGCAAAGCTGAAATGGTTTTGGCGTATTCAGCCTTCGCCTCGCCTGTGGTGTTTTCAACCTTCTCCCTGAGGTTGTCGATCTGCACATCCCATTCGACCATCTGGGCCGAAAGTTTTTCGACGAATTTGGTCCTCTTGTCCTTCATGGCAGGCTCCAATCTTGCGATTCCAAGGTAAAAAAGAACGTCGCTCCCTTGCCCAGAACGCTTTCGGCCTAGATTCTGCCGCCATGACGCTGCATGATTCGCCGCACGGTAGCCAGACCGATGCCGTACCCTTCAGCGTTTGCAAAGGAAAGTCGCCTGACGGGCCACCGGCATTATTTGACGACCAAGTCGTTTTTCACCGAGACGACCCCTTCGACACCGCGTGCGATCTCTCCCGCTTTTGCGGCGCTCTTCGCTGAATCGACAAAGCCACTCAACTGAACTTCCCCTTTGAAGGATTCGACAGTGATCTGCAGACTTTTCAACGTCGGTTCCTGGAAGATGGCCGTTTTCACCTTGGAGGTGATGACCGAGTTGTCGATATACTGACCAGTACTTTCTTGCTTACTGGTCGACGCGCAGCCGGTGAAGGCAGCGAGCAGCATCAAGCAGGACAGAATTGTCAAAAAACGATTGATCTTGAACATGGCAATCTCCTTTTAGGTCTGGGGTGATCGGGTTTGTTCCGTGACGTTTCAGTTGGGTTCCCCTCCATGTGCGGCCAGCATCTCCACACCCTCCGTAGCGACGACTGTGTTGACCCTGATTTCCGGCTCGATCGAGAGCAGCTTCATCGCTCCCTGCAGAATCTTGAAATGGCCGGATCTGAGATGGGTCGTGAAGGCTTCATTGGTTTTCCATTCCTGCTTGAAGATAACGAGGTCTTCGGCCTCGACATCCAGGTAGCAATGGCAACTTACGCAGTCCTGTTCACAGCGAATCTGGCCCAGCAGGCTCTTGATGGTGCTTAAAACTTCATTGCGCTTATCCTCAAACACCGTCATCTTGATAATCACATCGACCATCGGCTCGCCCCTTGGAAATAAAGAGTTTGACAGCAACTAGCCCCGCAGATTGAAGGCAGGGAATAGGTTGAGAATGCCAAAAAGGTTCAGCGGTCACAAAACCACGACAATGACCACAACGGAATTCAGGATGGTCTTTATGGAACCCGCCGTGGGAATGTAGCGATTGACGAGCCAGAGCAGAAAACCAACCACGATCAGGATAGTTCCCGGCATGGTCTCTCCTTTTTTGGCCAGTGCTTCAAAACAGTTGAATCGCAATTCACGTGCCGAAAAAAGTTTCCGCCGCTTGCAGGTGCAACAATCTGATTATGTTCAGGAAAGCAGGAAGAGAGAGGGCGTAGCAAAAGAAAGCCACGGGTGGCGACCGTCACATTTGACATAACTGCCATATATGATGGCGTCGGTCTATTTTTTCCTGTAAAGGCTGCTATGTAAACCGTTTCACAGCAGCAGCTTATCACCGTGACATAGGTCGGAAAATAGTCGCCTTCAACATTAACAGCCCGGCCCCAGGATTGAAGAAGTCATGTTCTGCTTACAATAAAAGAACGTTTTCTCATCGAGCTTTTGCTCCTGATGGGGCTCGGGTTCAGAGAAGTCGGGCGAGAACTGAGTCGCGCCCTTTGATTTTGAGCATGACAAAGCGGGTCAGCATCCCGGCAACGAAGGGGATACCAAGATAGATGGCAACGCTCTCGGCAATCTGACCGATGGTCACTTCGACCACCGCCCCCTGCAGGCCGAACAGCGACGGCAGTACGGTGACGAAAAATCAGGCGAAGACCGAGTAGAAGAGCACCTGGAAAACCGAGTTAAAGGCAACAAGCCCGGCGCAGTACTCAGTGTTTCCCTTTGCCAGTTCATTCC
>JAFGXV010000058.1 GCA_016936455.1 Desulfuromonadaceae bacterium | reverse complement strand
CAGCGGAATGACTGGCCCAGCTCGGTCTGGAACGGGTGGCCCAGTTTGCAGCGGAATTGGTGGCCGGATGGCTCCGGAATCCGCAACTGATTGGGCAGAGCCGTGAAAAAGTGGATTGTCAATGCCGGATTTACAACGACGTGAGCACCGGAAGTGTCGAGGGGATCAAACAAACGCTGACGGCACTCTTTGCTTCTATTTCACATGCCAATTACACCCGTAATGAGATCAGCACTTACGAAGGCTACTACGCCAGTGTTATCTACGCCTTTTTCTCCAGCCTGGGCTTTGACCTGGCGGCCGAAGACACCACCAGCAAAGGCCGCATCGACCTGACCGTGAGGATGGGCAACGCTGTCTACATCATTGAATTCAAGGTGGACGGCAAGGGAGACGCCCTGCAGCAGATCAAACAGCGCAACTATCAACAGAAATACCTAGGCCAGGGCAAAGACATCTACCTGATCGGCATTGACTTTGATTCCGCTGAGAGAAACATCAGCTGCTTTGGGTGGGAGAGAGCTTAGTTTCCCCCCCTGCCCCAACAAACAGAGAGATAAGCTGTAAACTGCAGCACCTGGAACACTCAAACAAAAAATGGCAGCTCAAAGCTGCCATTTTCTGTTAAATGATCTGGAAATTAGAGCTTTTCAGCATTTTTTGCCAGATAACTGGCAACACCTGCTGGATTGGCTTTCATCCCCTCGTCACCCTTCTGCCAGCCAGCCGGGCAGACATCACCATACTGCTCGAAGAACTGCAGGGCATCGACCATGCGGATCATTTCGTCCACGTTACGACCGAGGGGCAGGTTGTTAACCACCTGATGCTGTACCACGCCGTTTTTGTCAATCAGGAAGGAAGCTCGCAGTGCAACGCCGGCTTGGGGATGTTCAATGCCATAGGCCTGGCAGATCTCGTGCTTGACGTCAGCGACCATCGGGAAGCTGACTGGCCCGATGCCACCATCCTCGGTCGCCGTGTTACGCCAGGCCAGGTGCGTAAACTGCGAATCGATGGACACACCAACGACTTCGACGCCCCGCTCCTGCAGCGCACTAAGACGACGGTTGTGGGCGATGATTTCCGACGGGCAGACGAAAGTAAAGTCCAGCGGCCAGAAAAAGAGCACCACATATTTCCCCTTCAGGGAACTGAGTTTGAAATCAGGCACAATCGAACCATCGGCGAGAACAGCAGCGGAGCAGAATTCAGGGGCTTGCTTGGCAACCAATACACTCATGGGAAACTCCTTTTGTCGATAACGTTTTTGTAAACCCGAAACGGGCAATAGCTAACGGATGCGGTTATTCTACAAATATAACCAAAAAAGTCAACAATGGATTGAATTTTTTTTAGGTCACCGTGTT
Source organism: Desulfuromonadaceae bacterium (assembly GCA_016936455.1). Classification (GTDB taxonomy): domain Bacteria; phylum Desulfobacterota; class Desulfuromonadia; order Desulfuromonadales; family Desulfuromonadaceae; genus Pseudodesulfuromonas. The sequence goes on along the minus strand of JAFGXV010000058.1, from coordinate 24,585 downwards.
ACGACCGGACTGTTTGGCCCGATAAAGGGCCTCATCCGCTTTTTTCAGCAAACATTCCAAGTGCTTATCATCAGAATTCAATCCTGCAACACCGATACTGACGGTGGATGAAAAAATTCTGTCTTTAAACTCAAAAGGCGTATCAGCGATACTTTTACGCAACAACTCTGCCACAATGTAAGCATCCTGCTGGCTGGTCTCCGTGAGGATACAGCAAAACTCATCACCACCGTAACGTATCAGGAAATCGGTTTTGCGAATATTGGCCGTAATCCGCCGGGTAATGGTTTTCAGAGCAAAATCGCCACAGGGGTGGCCGTAGTTATCGTTAATCGTTTTGAACAGATCAACGTCGATCATCAGCAGACTTAAATCATGCTGATAGCGCTGGCAGCGATCAATTTCCTTGCTGAGCTGAGATTCCATAAAATTTCGGTTATAGACACCGGTGAGCTGATCGGTCATGGTCAACTGGACCAGCTTTTTCTGGTACAGGACGACCTCGGTCACATCCTGCACCGAAATATAGCACTTCTCTATCCCACCCTCTTCGTTGCGTAACGGCCCCATGGCACAACTCTGCTGCATCTGCTCAAAGTGATCCACAAGAGAGCCGACGGGGGCCATAGGAAACAGGTACTTGTGCAGCTTTTGGGAGAAAAAACAAAAATGACCAAAAGCCAGGACAGCTTTACAGTTGCGCAGGAAATGAGGACGATTCAGTTCGGGATAAAATTCAAACAGGCTGCGACCAATAATGTCTTCACTGGCAATGTGGGCATGCATGGCCATCCAGCGGTTCCAATGGCACACCTTCATATCGCGATCCAGAACAATCAGACCACTGTTTATGGTTTCAAAAATCTGATCGAAAATCACTCAAAAGACTCCAGGAAGGCATAGAGCGCCTTTTTCAGCCATTCGATGGAGCGCTGGTTGGTAATCAGAAACAGGTAGCCTTCGACATCCTCCTGTTCGAACCGGAACACGGTCCGTATGGAGATGGCAAAGCTGTTCTCATCGATCGGACAGCATTTCGGATGCTCCAGAGAAAAATCCTGCGCGATCAGGCGGGGCGGATCATAGGTCACAATATCCTGCAACAATTCAGCAATTTTTCCGATGCAGGCTCCGATCAGAATATTGCCGACTTCCATCAGTGTTTCGAGCTCAAGGGTATCGACATCAATATCACAGCCACCCACCGCTTCAGCGCCCTGGTTGAAGAGGTTGAGCAACACCTTTTCCGCACCACAGGGAAAAATCAGTAACGCCTGGCCACTGAACTTGCCGAGAAAGCCCTGCTCGATAATATTGACCAGCCCAGAACTATGGATTTCCTCGAGCAGATACTTCGGCAGGTCGCGCCCCTGAATAACCTGAATGTTGGGCACGCTGAGAACCACGAAAATATCAATGACCTCGGCAAGATCGGCGGAAGCCTGCCCGAAAGCAATATTCATCACCTCCTGCAGAATATCCTTTTCCTCGGTCGCAAAAATCTCTTCAACCATCGCGTTCATGATCTCACCTGTGCCAGGGCTTCTTTTGCACGTTTCAACGCATCCGCCAGGGCCTGTTTTGACGGCGGCTTTTTAAGAGTAAGCAGCGCACCCAGATCCTCGACCCGCTGGAGCACCTTTTCCTGGATATCCGCCGTAGCAACCACCACCACCGCCTGGGGATTAATCGCTTTGATAAGCGACAGCGCCGTAAATCCATCCATCACCGGCATGGTCAGATCCATAAAGGTCAGATCCGGCTGGTGCTGCTGATATTTTTCGACCCCCTCCTGCCCGTTCTTCGCCTCAATGATGGTGATCCCCAAACTTTCCGGCAGGCATTTTTTCATGATCATGCGCGCAACGGGAGAATCGTCGACAATAAGGATGCTTTTCACCATAGCTTTTTCTATCCATGAGAAAGTGAAGGATTCTAAGAACCGCCCATGAGCCTAAGCACATTTTATGCCGGACAACCACAAACAGAACCTGGTTTTAATTTCGAAACGTACCACGAGCATCAGAACAGAGAAAAGCTTTTTTGAGCGCCCCGACAAATCCGCAGGACCATGAAAGCAGGACCGGCCGGTGCGTTAAAAAAAACAGCTCACCAGCAAAGCAGACGCCGGGCCGCGCCCGCCGAATTCACTGGCGGGATAAGCAGAAGAACTCCGGTGCCCCCAGCCTATCGCAACAAAAAAATCAAGGGACAGATCATCCGCCAGGGACGCGTGAAGGGTCGGCTGCAGCAGAAGCGAACGATCGTCCAGGTTCCAGATCCACAGGGTGCCAAGCTGAACCAGCGGATGGCATTCGTACCCCAAACGGCCCAAGAGATAGTGGCATCCTGTCAAATAACCGCGTTGCTGCTGGTAAAAAGCGGACTGCCACAGCTCCGGAGCATCCTGCGGACGTCGGCTGCCGACACCGTTATAAAAATATTCAACAGCCAGGACCAGCCCCTGCGCAAGTTGACCGTCCACCTCCACCCCGGCCTGCGTGAAGTGGCGATGAAGATCTTGGCGGCCCTGCTCACGCGGGGACCGATGGTAATGACAAACCTCCCCCTTGATACCCAGCCCGTGCCACTGCCCAGCCACGCCATAACCACAAACCGGACGGCCAGACAGGCTGCCACCGACAAGCAGGACATCGACAGAGGAGCCAAGCGCCTCATAACTGAGCAGATAGGAATGGTCAGCGGGCTTTTCACCAAACACCCCCATAGCCTGAAGAGACTGGTTTCCGGGCAGGAAATACTGCCAGCGCAAGGCATCAATGCCGGGTCGGATGTCACTGACTAGGGCATCGGGCGCGAAGGGGGCAATCAAGTCGAGGGGAGATGTCAGCGTAATACGCCCAAACCCGGCCGTCTGACGTCCAATACAGAATTCCTGCTGTGACATTTGAAAACGCAGATTCAACCGATCGAAATCAAACAGCAGGGTATGCTGGTCATCCACCTCCTGCCGATCCGTCAGGTCCACAATACGACTGCTCGACACTTCCGTATCGGCCAAAAACCGGTTATGTCGAATCAGTGTCACGCTGCCTGCGGCCTCCAGCCCCCCAGAGCTGTCCAGGTCATGGTGCCAGACACACCGGCACTGGCTGAAACCATAAGACTGACTTGGGACTGACGCATCACCCGTGCGCTGATCCAAAGCGAGCAGGCGCAAATGGCCGGAGAGATCGTCTGCGACGGCTGAACCGGGCACGACAAAAGCAGTCCACAGCAGCGCAAGCAGCACAAACAAAAGATCAGGTTTCATGAGCGGAGCAACGCCTGTTGTCGGCCTTTAACCGGCCATCCTGAAGCTCGATCACCCGTTCTGCCTGTTTAATCACCAAGGGGTCATGGGAGCTGAAGATAAATGTCGTGCCACGCTCCCGGTTGAGACGGTGCATCATTTCAAGCAACTCAACGCTGTTGCCTGTATCGAGATTGGCCGTAGGCTCATCCGCCAGCACCACCGATGGCTCACCAACCAGGGCCCGCGCCACGGCCACACGCTGCTGCTGGCCCCCGGAAAGATCCGCCGGCCTGCGATGTTCGAGCCCGACCAGCCCCAGAACCGTCAGCAATTCGAGCGCACGCCGGCGACGTTCGTCTCTGCCAACCCCGCGCAACATCAGGGGAAACGCGACATTCTCCTCGGCGCTCAACACGGGAATCAGGTTATAGGACTGGAAGACAAAGCCAATCCGCTGCAACCGGAAATCCGCCAACTGACGGGCACTGCAGGTCGCCACGTCCTGTCCAAACAAGCGAATCGTGCCCGACGTGGCCCGGTCCAGACAGCCAATAAGATTGAGCAGCGTGGTTTTACCGCTGCCGGACGGGCCTGCAAGAACACAAAACTCACCGTCATCAATAGACAGCGTCAGGTCGACAAGGGCCTGCACCTGCTGATGACCGCTGGGATAGATTTTGCTGACCTGCTGGAGTTCAATTCCCGACATACGGACAATATCCTTGGCCAAAGGCCGCTGCGATCTTACCGCCGACGCATGGCGGCAACGGGGGTGAGCCGTGCCGCGCGCAAAGCGGGATAAACGGAAGCCATAACACTCAACACAACCAGGAAAAGGGCGCTCTGCGCCATCCACGGCACATCCCATACCGCCCTCAGGACTGGCTCGAACACAATACCTCCGTATTCAATCTCTTCAGAAATAAACTGGCGCAAATCGATGCCGCGCGCCCACAGATACCAGGTTCCGAGACCGCCCAGCACAGCACCACAGACAGCGGCCAGCGCTCCGAGAACCAGCGCCTCCGCGACAACCAATTCGACCAGGCGAAAGGGGCGCGCACCAAGGGCGAGAATCAGGCCGAATTCGTGACTGCGCTCCATCACCGACATCAGCAGCGTATTGGCAATACCGATAACAACAATAACGAGCATAATCAGCAGGATAGCATTCTGACTGGCGTAATCAAGCTGAATGGCATGGTAGAGATTGGGCATCGCCTGCTGCCAGGTGAGCAGCTCGATTCCCGGCTGATCGCGCAACGCCTCATGGAGTTGCTGGTAAACCGCCCCTACCTGCTGTTGCTCCTGGAGCAGAATGGCCAGCTCGTGAATTTTTCCGGGCAAAGCCGCCAGCAGTCCGGCCCGCTCGAGGGAAACCAGCACCAGCGACTGATCGACATCCTGCAACCCCGTCTGCAGGACCCCGCGCACACGAAACAGCTCACTGACCAACTCGTTCCGGCTGTTCTGCAGGGTCACCACAAACTTGTTTCCCGCCTTGAGATGCAGCTGGTCAGCCAGCTGAATCCCCAGCAGAGCATCCTCGGGCACATCGGGTCTCAACCAGTGATCGCAGGACAGACTCTTCAGGAATGGGTTGCTGCCAGCCTCCCGCGTCATGTCAATGCCCTGAAGCAGAATCCCCCGGCTGTCGTAGCCCGACTGGGCGAGCCCGGGCAGGTAGAGGCGGGGCAAAGCCTGCTGCACCTCGGGTTGTTGCTCAATGCAGGCCCAAAACGGCGTAACATCAAAGGCCAGAGCGATATCCTGCTGCTCCCGATAGCCCGGGGCATTCAGGGTCAGATGCCCGGAACCTGCGCGCACACCCGACTGGATCATCTGACGATAAGACCCCATCGAAAGGTTGTTCAGAACCTGAATCAACATCAGTGTCAGGGACATGGCGGCCAGAGTAATCAAAGTCCGGCGCCGGTTACGCCACAGGTTCTTCCACGCCAGCACAAGCAATTCCCACCACAACCCCGCCATCAGTTCCCCCGCAATACATCCGCCGGCTGCAACCGTGCGGCACGGCGCGCAGGCAGATAACTCGCCACCAGGCTCACAAGCAACAACCCGGCCAGAGGAATCAGATAGTTGCCGACCTCATGAACAGCATGAAGTCTTGGGGGCAGGCTACCGCCGGCATAGGTAATGGGACCGATGCTGTCACTGAGATCAATACCGGATTCGGCCATATAATGGGTCAGAGCACCGCCAAACAACAACGCCAGCAGGCTGGCCAAGCTTCCAAGAAGCAGACTTTCAAGCAGAATCAGATTTTTGAGTCGGCGGGGCCGCATCCCGGTAGCCAGCAGCATGCCGAACTCATAGCTGCGCTCCAGCACCGACATGTAAAACGTATTGAGAACGCCAAGGGCGGCAGCGCTGTAGAGAATCAGCACCAGGATGGCGCGACTGACGTCATAAGAGGCAATGGCCTCCTGCATCTGCGGTAGCAGACGGCCCCAATCGTCAACCTCCAGCGCTACGCCCTTCGCAGGCGCGTGCGTCGGCAACTGCTCCTGGAGTTGACGCGCCAACTGCGCCGCGTACAGGGGCCGCTCCACGCGCATGGCCAGTTCGTGAATACGCCCGGGCAAGACCATCAGCCCCTGCAGCCAGGTCAGCTCGACCAGGAGCAGCCGCCGATCACGACCGGTATCGCCGCTATTGAAGAGTCCTGCAACGGTCAGCAGGTCATTGGCCAAAGAACCATCGGCAGCCTGAGTCATCACCACCAGTTCATCGCCAACGCCCACCTTAAGCCGCCGCGCCAGCTGTTCACCGACCCAGGCGCGCCCAGACACCGCGACGCCGCCAACTGGCTGCACAGCCGGCAACAGGCGTGTCACCAGCGGTTCGCGATCAACATCGACCCCCAGCAACTCGGCGGGCTGGCTATCCTCGACACCGCTGAGCAGCGCGAACGCACGCAGCCGCGGTGCCAGAGCAGAAATCCCCGGCTGCTGCCAAAGGGTCCAGTCCGCACTGTGCTGATCAAAGGTGAGGAACAGATCGCGGGAGGATTGATACCCCGGACGGCTGACAACGATGTGGCCACGGTACTGTTCCGTCGCCGAGCTGAGGATATCGGCCATCATGCCGGAAAATATCCCCAGCGCCAGAATCAACAGCGCCGCGGACACCACCAGCGCCGACAGGGTCAGCAGGGTGCGGCGGGGATTGCGCCACAGGTTGAAGTAAGCCAGTTTCAACAACATAAGAGCTCTTTGGAAGGCGGTCTCTTTGCGCAGCGCCTCAGCGCTGTTTAAGCTGTCGCAAAGAAAAGAAGGATTCCGTCAATTCAGTCTCAAACGTCAGCTGTTCATAGGTCAAAACGGTTTGCTCCTCCGGCTTGTCATGGGGAACAACGGTCATGCGCAACGGCAGAGAGCGTCCCTCGATTTGCCGAATCTGATCAAAAAAGATCTGTCGCACCAGCAGCCCCTCTTCGTCGAAATAATCGACCTGCTGCGGGGTCAGATGCTGCTTGTCAATGGTGTAAACCAGCTGGCCCCAAACGGTGACGGTCTGCGGCTTGGGCTGACAGACAATTTGGTATATCTCTGCGTTTTCCTGCGCCAGCGTAAAATCGAACAGCTGGTCGATGCGATCCGACTTGACCAGGTCATCATTGGTGATATGGCTGCCCATCCAGGATCCCCCCATCATGGAAGAGGGAACCTTAATGACACGATCGACCTTGGGCAGGTAATTCCAGACCTCATTGTCAAGCTTCAGCGTGCTCACCCCCTTCTCCCTGGCCGGCTCGAGAATCCGGGTCAGGAAACGATCGCGCCGCCAGGACCAGAACTCCATAACCAGGCTGCGCTGCCAGTTTCGCGTCTGGATGTCCATCCGGGCGACAGCGTGGGAGGACAGCCCATTATACTGGGTCTCAACCTGGCGAATCAGAGCTTCCAGATCAGGCAACGACTCCTCTGCCTTCAAGCCGGTCGGCATCAGCAGACTCACGAGCAAAAAAACCGGCAGAATCAACAAACGGGACATAGCAGCTCCTAACCAAGACAGACAAAAACACTTCGACTGCAAGTATAACAGATTCAGACGCGACCTGTGCCCCACCGGCACTTCGCCACCAGCCTATTTTTATCAGATCATTTTTTTCAACATCTCGGAATTCCCGCAGAGTTCCAGCAACCTCGCCCACCCGGGAATGAGAATCAGGGCACTGAACCGGGGTTTTGAATTTGACAGAAAGGGGCGTGGGTTGTATACAGGAGCGTCGGCATGTGGCCTGTTTGCCTGACAGGGCAAACAGAGTTTTACTTACTATGATTCCATCACAATTGCGAGCTCGCTGGAAATCACCATGACCGAACACGCCCAAGCCAATCTGAAAAACCTCTACCGCATCTTTACGGTCCCCGAGGCCCCGGATTCAACGCTGGGGAGCGTCGACCAGGCACTGACCAAGGATCTGGCCGGTTTTCTGCAGGAGCACATCGTTGCCCAAGGAACCTCGCTGGAAGAAATTGAGAAAGATTTCTCCACCTCCGCCATTCCTGAGGATCCGACCTTCGTCTCGGAATATACCGAGTTTTTGAAGGAGAAGCTGGTCGCCCAGTCCGTGCACACCGCCTCGCCAGGCTTTGTCGGCCACATGACTTCGGCCATGCCCTATTTCATGCTGCCACTGGCCCGGATTCTCATGGCCCTGAACCAGAACACGGTCAAGGTCGAGACCTCCAAGGCGTTCACCCCCTTGGAGCGACAGGTGCTGGCCATGCTCAACCGCCTGGTGTACAACCGCGATGATGCGTTTTACGCCAAGTGGATGCATAACAGTCGCAGCGCGCTTGGGGCATTCTGTTCCGGCGGCACCATTGCCAACATCACGGCGCTGTGGGTGGCGCGCAACCGACTGTGCGGCCCGGACGGCGATTTCCGCGGCATTGCCCAGGAAGGGCTGTTCAAAGCCTTGAAACATCTGCAGTGCGAAGGCCTGGTCCTGTTGGCCTCGCGGCGGGCCCACTATTCACTGGGCAAAGCAGTGGACCTGCTCGGCATCGGCCGGGAAAACCTGATCCCCGTCGAGACCGATGACAACAACCGGCTTGACATGCGACACCTGCGCAATCACTGTCACCGTGTCCAGGAGGAAGGTAAACGCGTGCTGGCACTGGTCGGCATTGCCGGCACCACCGAAACCGGCACCATCGACCCCTTGGAAGAGATGGCGGATCTGGCTACAGAACTCGGCTGCCATTTCCACGTCGATGCCGCCTGGGGCGGCCCCACCCTGTTCTCCGACAGCCACCGCTGGCGGCTGCGTGGGATCGAGCGGGCGGACTCCGTGACCATCGATGGCCACAAGCAACTGTACGTGCCCATGGGCGCGGGCATGGTGGTCTTCAAGGACCCCCAGGCCGTCTCGGCCATTGCCCATCACGCCGCCTATATCCTGCGCCCCGGCTCCAAAGACCTCGGCATTCACACCCTGGAAGGTTCGCGCCCCGGCAAGGCCATGCTGGTGCATGCCGGACTGTCCATCATTGGCCGCAAGGGCTACGAGTTACTGATCGACCAGGGGATCGAACGGGCCCAGCATTTTGCCGACCTGATTGAAGCCGATCCGGATTTCGAGCTGGTCACGAGGCCGGAGCTGAACATCCTTACCTATCGCTATCACCCGGCCTGGCTGCAGAAAATCACCGCTCAGGCCCCGGCCGAGCAGCAGAAAACAATCAACAGCCTGCTGGACCAATTGACGGTCAATGTCCAGAAAGCCCAGCGTGAAGCCGGGAAAACCTTTGTCTCGCGAACCCGTCTCGAACCGTCACGCTATAACGGCGAGAGCATCACGGTGTTCCGCTCGGTGCTGGCCAATCCACTGACAACGGATACCATTCTGGAAGGGGTGCTGGCGGAACAGAAAGAACTGGTACGGTGCTATCCGGAACTCCTGGCGAAGCTGCGCGCTGCGGCAACAATCTCTTAATCGTTTTTTAAGATCATCACGGCATTCCATCGCTTAACAAAGGCTCCCTTCGCGGAGCCTTTGTTGTCTGTTTGAATGTGAAAACGGGAGCATTTGTGCAACTCGATTACGGCGTCGACGATCAGCCCGAAGGGCTGAAACTGTGGCTTTATGGCTGCCAGTGGCTGGCATTGACCGTTCCAACCCTGGTGATTCTGGCCCAGGTGGTGACAGCTTTGGGCAGCGCCTCGGCCGCGGACGGAATTCTCTATCTGCAGAAGATGTCCCTGGTGACCGGCCTGGCCATTGTCGCGCAGATTTTCTGGGGGCACCGGCTACCGCTGGTTCTCGGCCCGGCGGCGGTGCTGCTGGTCGGCGCGCTGGCCAGCCGTGGAAGCGCTGCCGGGGCGGTCGAGACCGCCATGATCTGTGGCGGCGGACTGCTGTTTCTGGCGAGCTGGACAGGGCTGGTCGCCCCGCTCCAACGACTGTTTACCGCGCGGGTCATCGCCGTGGTGCTGTTGCTGATCGCCTTTACCCTGCTGCCGACGATTCTGCAGATGCTGCTGAGTGTGCCGGAAGACGGGCACGTGATACCAAATCCTGTGCGACCACTCTGCTTTGCGCTCGGATTTCTCTGTGTGCTGTTTTTCCTGCAGCGGTTTTTAAAAGGCTTCTGGCGCGCGACACTGATTTTGTGGGGCATGATTGCCGGCAGTCTGATCTGGCCGGTGATCCGGGTCGCGCCACCGACGCCGGGTGGGATTCATTTCCAGCCGGAATCAGCGCTCTGGCTGGCATCGCCCTTCGGCAATCTGACAAGCTCCCTGGTTCTCGACCCCGGGGTGCTCGTGGCGTTTGTGATCGGCTATCTCGCCCTGGCGGTCAACGACCTGGGCTCCATTCAATGCCTTCAAGGGCTGGTACAAGCGGACAGCATGCCAGGTCGGGTCCGCCGCGGACTGGCGATAACCGGTTTGGCGAACATCCTTTCCGGCCTGATGGGCGTTCTGGGCCCGGTTAACTATTCCTTCAGCCCCGGCGTCATCTCCGCCAGCCGCTGTGCCGCGCGCAGCACCCTGCTGCCGGCCGCCGCCGGCCTGCTGGTCCTGGCCTGCTCTCCCCGACTCATTGCCTGGTGCAGTGCCGTCCCCACCGTGGTCATTGCCACCATCCTGCTGTACGTGCTCTGCGCTCAGGTTTCCGCCGGATTGCAGGCCCTGTTCCTGGCACCAGCCGACTTCACCTATCACCAGGGCCTGACAGTCGGGCTGTCTCTGCTGCTGGGAACGCTGATCGCCTTTCTGCCCCCGACAGTCCTTAACGCATTGCCGGCCGCCCTGCGCCCGCTGCTGGGCAACGGTTTCGTGGTCGGTGTTATAAGTTGCCTGCTGCTGGAACATCTTGTCTTTCGCCAGACTGACGTATTACCATAGCAACACGGCCCACCTCCCGGGACTTACCGATACGACATCCGCTCTGCTCAAGGGGTTTTTCATGACCGCATCCGAGATAAAACATACCGACATGACTGCAACGCCCAGCACCAAACCACAAATGAACACCGTGGCTCAACAGCTCGACGCCCTGCGTACGCTGACACCGCGCCAGAAATACAAGCAGCTGCTCAACGCGACGCATCCCGAACAACTGGTCCAGGCCATGCCCCCTCAGGACCTGTTTCTGCTCATCAAGGAACTCGGTGCCGCGGATGTTCCCGAACTCGTAGGGCTCGCCAGCGCGGATCAGCTGACCTGCTTTATCGACATGGACGGCTGGCGCGACGAGCAGCTGGATACCGACCAGGCCCGCCAATGGCTTGGGCTGATTCTGGAGCAGGAAGAAAGCGATCAGTTGCGCCTAATCGATGAAATGGATTTTGACCTGCTGGTGCTGGTCTTGAAAAAACAGCTGGAAATTGTCCGCGGTCTCGAAGCCCTCGACGATGACGAACTGGAGCAGCCACGCCTGAGGCGCGACCAGCTCTATGAATGTCTCTATCAGGACGAGCAGCAGGCCAAAGCCCTCGAGACACTGCAGGAACTGCTGTTCCGAGAGCGCCGCGAGTTCTACCTGATGCTGATGGAAGCCGTGCGCCACGAACTGGAACTGGCACTGGAAGAGCACGTTTTTCAGCATCGCAATGGGCGTTTGGCTGACCTCGGCTTCGACAACAGTGTCCAGGCGCGCCAGCTGCGCAGTTGGCTCGACCCTGCAACCTTCAACGCGCAGGACTTCCGCAAACAGGCCCGTTTTTTCACCGCACCACAAACCTCCGCTCCCGGCTTTGTCCTGACCGTCGCCCGTCCACGCGACCTGCTGGCCGATGTGATCGGTAACAGCCTGACGCCGGAACTGTGTCAGGAACTCAGCTTCCTGCTAAACCGTGCCATGAGCGCCGACGGTGTTGACTTCGGCGACCCACAGCAGGTCCAGCAGTCGCTGGAGGATGTCTACCACCTGCTCAACATTGCCCTTGGTTTTCTGGCCGGACAGGACATTGACCAGGCGACGCAACTGTTCGAACAGGTTTACCTGCAGGCTCTTTACCGCCTCGGGTTCAGTCTGCTGCTGCGACTGTCCCGGCGTGCCCGCCAGATTCGCCAGTCGGCCATCGGACCCTACCTCGACGGACCCGATGCGGCTCTGATTGACGCCCTGGACCGGGACATGCCTCGCTGCTATGCCGGCGTCGCGGAACCGCTCCGCGGCGGCGACCGCCCGTTCCAGTGCCGGGCCGACGTCGATGCTGTCGATCGGGAATTGGCCTGCATTGAAGCGCTGCGCCAGCTGTTCGAAGGCGGTGGGCTATTCTCGCTGCCTCAGCCCGATGACCTGGATTTGCGCGGCTGTCAGCCAGCTCTGGCGAGCGAAGTCACGTTGTCCGAACTGTTTCTGACGGCTGTGGCCAATCAGGTCATGGGGCGCCCCTTTGCCCCTGCCCCCCTCGCCCTCAACGAGCTGCCCGAGCTGCACCGACGGCTGACGGATTCGCCCGGGGCTTTCGCGGCCTGGCAGGAGCAATCCCGCCAGCTATGTGAACAACAGGCACCCGGCAGCGCTGCCTTTGTCGATTTCTGCTTTAACATCCTGCAACAGGAGTTCTGCGCCCTCGAACCAGCCGATCTGAAACCGGAGTTTGTTGGAGGATTTCTTCTGCGTCTGGCATAGCAGCGACAGATAAACAGAACCGAAAGAGATCTTGCAGTGTCGAACAACAGAAGCCTCTTGCTTGGTGGCATCGCCATTGAACTGCAGCGAAAACGCGTCAAGCGCCTCAATGTAAGGGTCTATCCCCCCGATGGGCGTGTCTGCGTATCAGCACCCGTCCACTTAAGCCACAGCGTGATTGAACAGGCCCTGCTTTCAAAACTGGACTGGATCCGGCACCAGCAGCAGCGCGCTTGCCGGCCCGTCCCTCCCCGACAGCACATCGTCACCGGTGAATACCACCCTGTCGCTGGCGAACAGCTTCTGCTGACAGTTTTCGACAGTGTTCAGGGGCGGGCTCGCATCGAAAGACCAGATGCACAGGCGCTGCATCTCTTCTGCCCCGCCTCGACCACCCTGGAACGGCGCATCGCACTCCTCAACGACTGGTACCGCCATCAGCTCCATGGCCGGATTCCCGCGTTAATTGAAAAATGGCAACCAATCCTACGAGTGCAGGTCGCCCAATATGCCATCCGGCACATGAGGACCCGCTGGGGGTCCTGCAACACCTCCACCCGGCGTATCTGTCTCAATCTCGAACTGGCAAAATATCCACCGGCCTGCCTGGAGTATGTGCTGGTCCATGAAATGGTTCACCTGCTGGAGCCTGGTCACAACCAGCGTTTTTACACTCTGATGGGACAGGTTCTTCCCGACGGGCAACAGCAGAAAGAGATTTTGAAAAGTGGGATGGATCATGGCTTGCCGTGAACGTATCGAGGGTGTGCTCGCCCCTGACCTGGCCGCGAGAAAGAGAGAGGCGTTAATCCAGCGGCAGGTAGTCCACGGCAACGATTTCCAGCTCTTCATCGCCGCGAGGGCTGCGCACCAAAACGACATCTCCTTCATGAGCGCCGAGCAGGGCGCGGCCAACGGGTGAAACCCAGCTGATGCGGCCGCATGACGGATCGATTTCGTCGACCCCGACAATACTGAGGACCTTTTCCTCGCCGTCCTCATTCTCAACGGTGACGGTGCAGCCGAACAAAACCCTGTCGCCAGCGGTTTCTTTCTGCTTGACCGGATCAATGACAATAGCAGCGTCCATCCGCTTGGTCAGATAGCGGATACGGCTGTCAATCTGGCGCAGACGTCTTTTGCCGTACTGATAGTCGGCGTTTTCCGATCGGTCGCCGTTGGAGGCGGCCCAGGCGACGGTTTTGACCATGTCAGGGCGCTGCACATAGAGCAGATCCTTGATCTCGGCCTTAATACGCTCGGCGCAGCCGCTGGTCATGTAGTTGCCCTGGGCGTTGATCACCCGCTGCGGGGTGGCGTCGTCTTCTGTCTTTGTCCGTGATGTGAGATTTTTCTGACTCATGGTCGCCATTGGTTTCAGTGTTCCGGGAAGGCCTGGAGCCGGAGCTGCCCGGGCAAAGCAAGAATCTGTTTACGGCTTGCCATTCTATGGTCGATCAGCGTCCAGGCTTTCACGGAAAAGCGAAAAATCTCGACCAACTGAAGGGCTGTCGGCACATTGATGAAGACAGGAAGTATCCCGCGGCCAAACCGGGGCTTTGGCGATTGCCAGCCTCTCAAAGGGGCCTTAGCTCAATCTTCAAAATCAAAAACACTTCTTGCCGTCATTCCCGCGCAGGAGGGAATCCAGAGCTTTTTATTTACCGCAAATGCTCTTCCAGCTGCTCGGCGGGCATCGGCTTGTAGAAATAATAGCCCTGAATATAGTCACAGCTGTTCTGTTGCAGAAACGCAAACTGCTCGACGGTTTCGACCCCTTCGGCGATGGTTTCCATGCCCAGGCTGCGGGCAATCAGGATAATACTGGTGGCCACGGCGTCCGCACTCGCATCCTTGGTCACATCGTCAATGAATGAGCGGTCAATTTTCAGATAATCCAGCGGCAGCCGCCGCAGGTAATTCAAGGACGAATAGCCGGTGCCGAAATCGTCGACGGCAAGGCGGATACCGGCCTCTTTCAGCCCGCGCATGATCTTGATGGAGGCGAGGGGATTGCCCATGATCATGCTCTCGGTCAGCTCAAATTCGAGCCAGCGCGCATCAATCTGGTACTGTTTCAGTTTTGCCTTGACCTGAGACACCAGATTTTTTGATTCGAACTGCCGGGCGGCCAGATTCACCGCAACCGGAACAGCGCAGAGGCCCGCCTGCTGCCACAGGGCCAACTGGCGACAGGCGGCATCGATCACCCACAGCCCGATATCGACAATCAGCTCAGACTGTTCGGCAACCGGAATAAAAACCCCGGGCGGGATCAGGCCCTTGTTCGGATGACACCAGCGCAACAGGGCTTCGAGGCCGACAATTTTCCCGCTGACGGTATCAATTTTGGGCTGGTAGTGCAGCAGCAGTTCATTGTTTACCAGCGCCTGCCGCAAATCGGATTCGATATCAAGCGTTTCGACCAGCACCCCATCCATGCTTTTTTCGAAGAGACAGGTTGGGCTGCTCTGCTCCTTGGCCTTGTACATGGCGGCGTCGGCATGGCGCAGCAGTTCAAGAGCCGTTGCGCCATGAGCCGGATAACTGCAGACACCGACGCTGGCGGTGATGTTCAAACGCTTGCCGAGCAGGTCGAAAGGCAGCACAATCTGCTGGTGGATGGCGTTGACAATGCGCAGGGCCGAGGCCTGGTCGGAAACATCCGTCAGCAGCACAACAAACTCGTCCCCGCCCAGGCGCACCAGGGTATCCGATTCGCGCAGGGACGCCCTGAGACGCTCCGCCACCTGCTGCAGCAGCATATCCCCCACATCGTGACCCAGGCTGTCGTTAATGCGCTTGAAGCGGTCGATATCGAGCAGAATCAGGTAAAAGGCTTTTTCCGTGCGCTTCGCCTGCAGGATCGCCTGATCAAGCCGGTCATTCAGCAGAAGGCGGTTGGCGAGACCGGTCAGGCTGTCGTGGGTGGAGAGGTACTCAAAATGCTCGGCATTCTGCTTTTCCTCCGTAATGTCTTCACCCAGGACCACGAAATGGCTGATGCGGCCCTGCGGATCGTGAACCGGAGCAATTGTCGTGCGCTCCCAGTAGCTTGAACCGGACTTGGCGCGGGCAAGACGCTCTTCCAGCCAGGATTCAGGCGCCACCCCGCTTTGTGTTTCCAGATCAAAGGCGTGAACACGATTTTTAATGAACTGGTGGACAGGGTTTTCCGGGTCGGCGCAATCTTGCAGGCTGTAGCCTTTGCGCTGCTCGAACAGATGGTTGACATAAATGGGCTGCCCGGCGCGCGTGACCAGCAGAATAGAGACCGGGCTCTGGTTGATGGCTTCCAGCAGCAGATGGTTTCGTTTTTCGACCGCCATGCGCTCGGTGATGTCCATAAACAGGCCAAACAGGTGTTTCCGGCCGTTAAGCATGATCTGGTTGGACTGAATCAGCACATCTTTGAGGCGACCACTCTTCGTGATGACCTGGGTCTGGCGGATGGTTCCGGAACCGCTTCTGCGATGGTCGTCGAAATCATCGGTAACAGAGCGGGTCTCCTCCTGCTGCGTCAGCGGGTGGAGAATTTTCTGCGACTGGCCAATCAATTCCTCCAGCGTCCGCTCGACCAGTGCAGCCAGCTGCCTGTTGCAGTCGACCATGGTGCCGGTTTCGAAATCGGCCAGACCGATCCCGATGAGCGATTCGTTAAAAAGAGAGCGGTACTTCTCCTCTGAAAGCGCTATGACAGACTGGACGTGCCGCTCTTGGGTTAACTGCCTCTGGGTCACCCGCTTCAGCGCAAGCAACAGAGCACTGCCAACCCCCCAGATCAGCAGCAGATGGGACAGGTTGGTGCGGAAGGTGGCCCACTGTGCCGCACGATAGGACGCGAGGGGGATCGAAACACTGATGCCACCCCGAATGTCGCCCAATTGGTAACCCTGAGCTGCGTGGCACTTCAGGCAGATGGACTCGGTGTACATGGGCCGGATAAAGCGCAGGTATTCTTCGCCCTCGATCTGTGCCAGTTCGGTAAAATCCTGTGGATTTTTTTCGATGGCCTCGAGGCACGCCCCTTCCCACGCATCCGGGATATTCTCGGGCCGTAATGGGTAGAGACTGGTGATGTGTCCTTTGGCGCCATATTGCTGGGCCGCCAGCTCATGAACCTGACGCGTCATGTAGGCCGGATTGACCAGAGTCAGCTGCTTGCCAGAGGTGGTCTCGACATCCCGATGTGGGAGATGGGCAAGGTAGGGATTGGGAGGGGTATGCTCTGAAACGGGGACATAAACGCCCCCCTGCTTGGCGACCCAACGCCGGTAAACCAGATCCTTGTTGAAACTTCCCTGCAGTTCCGCCGCCGCCATCTTCAGCACCAGCTGTTCCTGGTTGCGGTATTGCTCAAAGGCCAGAACAAGAATCAACGACGTCCAGGCCAGGAGCAGGCCCAGCCACAATCGCTTGGTTGCAATCAGATTCTTCATCGAAAACCTCTGTGAGCATTCCGCCGATCAGATGGCAGACCGGATTCTTACGAAGCGAATACTACTAATTAGAATAAGGCTCTGTTCTGGGAAAGTCAAAGCCGTTGATGGAAACAATAAAAATTTCTCCTCGCGTCAAACCGGCCACCAGCTTACTGAATCAACGAAAGACTCCCCTTTAAACCCCGAGCACCGAACACACACACCTGGTTTCGCCCGGCTTTTTTTGCCGCATAGAGTGCCTTGTCCGCCCGATCAATCAAATCCTCTTTCGCCCCGGTTTGAGTCGGCACAACCGAAGAAACACCACCACTGAGAGTGATCACCTGCTGCACCGACGAAAACTCATGCAGACAGCCGTACTGCTCCACCCGTAACCGCAGGTTTTCCGCGACATGCCGCGCCGCGTCACCGTCCGTCTCCGGCAGCAGGCAGACAAACTCTTCGCCACCATAGCGCGCTACCACATCGCGCGGCCGCGCGAGACCACTTTTCAGCAGCCCGGCCACCAGACGCAAGGCCTCGTCACCGGCAAGGTGACCGTAATGATCGTTGTACTCCTTGAAAAAATCGATATCGAACAGCAGCACCGCCAGCGACCGGCCAGCGCGTCGCGCCGCGTTCCACTCGACCTCAAACAGCTCTTCAAATTTTCGCCGATTGTAAATCCCTGTCAGCCCGTCACTCTCGCTCAGGGTTCGCAATTCCTTTTGCAACACCGCTTCCTGCTCGATCTTGCAGGCAAGCTGCCGATTAACGTCCTCGACGCTCAGCAGGCGGCCAACCAAAGCGTAAAGGCTGAGCAGCGTCGCCAGAAAAACACCCGCAAAAATCGTGACCGACCGGGAAAGCTGCTGATTGAAATCAAGGATATAGTCTGTGGTATCGAACACCGCCATCACCCTGGCAATGGTCTCACCCTGATTGTTTTTCAAGGGGACGTCCTCAAGGCGGCGGTATATCCGACCATTGTAGCCCAGCTCTTTAGTGCCCTCCAGTTGGACAAGCTGGTCAAGAAATGTTCGATCTGCGAACAACTCTCCACGCCCGGGCGCCAGAACGAAGCCATTATGCAGACTCACCGCTTTTTCCTGTTCGAGAACGGATTCAGCTCCGGCCTCGATAAAAATTCCACACTCGGCGTCATAGTCCTGGCTGACCTCAACAATAGCTTCGCTGGGATCAACAACAAAAACCACCATTCCCAGATATGTATCACCATCAAAAACCGGATGGCTAAAACGGTAGGCCAGCCCGGCCAGGGCCAAAGAGAGGCTGCTCTGTGGCACCTGCTGTTCTAATGACTGCCGGGCAAAGGAAACATGGGCGACACTGCGCCCAATCCTATTGTCTTCGCGGGTGTGGTAGAGGACAATGCCATCGGCCAGCACAAAGCTGATGCCATAGAAGTGGTGATCCTCCTTCTGCAAAGTCTCCAGCCGACGGTGAACAATTTTGCGGAGAAGATCCCGATCCTTCCGGGCCATGGCGTCACAGATCTGGGGAGAGGTTCGGACAAAGCCCTCAACACGCGTGGCATAGCGCCGCTGGAGATCAATCGCATTGCGATTAAACCTGTTTTTGAGGCCTTCCGAGACAAGGGCAAGGGTTCCGTTGATGCGACTCTGCTGGTCTTGATAAAGCAACACACCAGCCGTTACCACAAGTAACGCCTCAAAAAGAAAAACCAGCGCTATGATTTTTCCACGTAAGGACATCTGAGCTCCCTTGAGAATGGCTGTTCGATTAAACCCATTATATTGACAGGGCTTAATTCACTTCAACAAAAAAGCTTTCCCGGGAAAATAAAAAACCTCGCCGGCAGCGCACTTCCAGCGAGAGAGGAGGAAAATTCATGATAGTTGGTCAAAAGGTTGGTTATGCACGTGCCAGCACAAATGCCCAGGCCCCAGGTATTCAAAGAGAATAACTGGCAAATTGTGGACGTATTTCCGAGGAAAAGGTCTTTGGACGGCCAAAAGTGGGGCGGTCAAGGACACCAGGACAGTCCAAGGGTTGGCCAAGGGTTGGCCTATCAGCAAATCAGTGGACGGGGCCGTATCAGGCCTGCAAAACGGAATTTGCTTGTTGATCCCACGACTGTCCGGTAGAAAATAATTATGCAGCTCCCCAGAAAAGGGAATCCGACCATGCAAAGACCATCCATCGCCTTCACACTTCTGTCCTTCTGCAGCAGTGGCTTTAAAAACGTGTCCAAGCGGGCAAGTTTGCCACGGATCCTGTTGCTGGCTCCGTTCTGGCTTTTGATGACAGGCGGTCCAGCCTGCTGCGATACGGGACAACCAAAGGCAGAGACCAGCAACAACCACCTGCTCATTGTCGGATCAAGCACCATTGAGCCGCTGGTCAAAGCGTTGGCCAGACAATTCATCCGTGAGCATCCCGGTGTAGAAATTGACATCGAAACGGGCGGGTCCGGACGCGGGGTCAAAGACACCTTGTCGGGCAAAGCTGACATCGGCATGGTGGCACGCCCGCTCGCAGATAACGAAAAAACACTGTTTGTTGTCCCCATTGCCCGCGATGGCGCGGCGCTGGTGGTCAACAAGGCGAACCCGGTGTCGGGGCTTTCGAGTGACCAGCTGCGCGCCATTTTCCGCGGCGACATCCGCACCTGGAACGCGGTGGGGGGGGAGCCGTCCCAGCCGATTGAGCTGTTAAGGCGCGCCCGTCACCAGGGAGTAACCGAGGTCGTCAACGACTATCTAGGCATCAGGACAGAGGAAGGCCAAGGAACGAAGGAAGTGGTGCTGAACGATGAAGTCCTCAGCGCCGTGATAAGAGATTCTGGCGTATTGTCGATCCTGTCCATGGCCGTGGTTGAGGACAGCATCCTGCAGGGGTTGCCGGTCAAGGCGCTGGCGATCAACGGAATTGCTCCCGGGACCAACTCCATCCGCAATGGTCGCTGGCCCCTGGCCAGGGCGCTGACGCTGGTGACACGCAGTGTGCCCATGGGGTTGACGCAACAATTTCTTCAGTACGTACTTTCACCGCAATCGCAGGACACCATTAAAGAGTCGGGCTTCATCCCTTATTAAAACGGGGTACGTTCAATTATGTCGCTAAACAACGCAGCATCGTGGAAAGGATCAGTCTTCAGGCGTCTGAGGTGGGGCAGCGCCGCCACCATCGCGCTTTTAGCTGCAGCAGCCGCGTCCAGCCTTCTGATGATGTCAGAAGTCCGATCACAACACCAGAGAGACCACCGGCTGCTGCATGCAACAACACTTCTGGCCGAGGCGGAGTCCTCGCTGTGGCGATTACAGTATGCCCTGCCCCAGTTCATGCTCAGCGATGAAACAAACCAGGCCCGGATTCTGGCTGAGGACAGGCAACTATTCAAGCAGGTCGAACAGAGCCTGCAAGCATTTGAGGATACGGCAGCGGACGAGGAAGAGCTCAGGTTGTCCACCCAGGTACAGTCCGCCTATGTCCGTTACCGGGATGCCAGACCACGTTTTTTTGAGCTGTGGCAACAGGGCAACCGGGATGCTGCCATCGCTTGGAAAACTCTCGCGGTGACCCCCTTCGGCCTGCAGACACTGGGAATCTTCGACCAGCTGATCCAGCAGCAACGCAACAATGCCCAGGCCCATTTTAAAATCACCGAACAGCAGGTCCGCAACCAGTTTTCGCTGCTGGGGCTGGCTATGCTGGTTGTCATCGCGGCCCTGCTCAGCTTTTTGTGGGCAACCGTTGCGCTATTAAAGCCGTTGCGCACCCTCGATGAGGAAGCCCGTCGCATTATCCGTGATGAATGTGCAGAGGAGGTAACCACAACCACCACCCGCAATGAACTGGCCCTGCTGTCACAGAATATCCGCCAGATGTCCGAACGACTGCTGGTTAAAAACGAAAAACTGGAGCACGCCCACGCAAATATCAGCGCTCAGAAACGCATCGCAGATGAGCTCAATCGCATGCTGCAGACGGTTCTCGACACCATCCCCGTGCGCATTTTCTGGAAGGATCATAACCTGCGCTATCTTGGCTGCAACCAGCTTTTCGCTGACGATGCCGGCGTGACATCCAGCCTCGAATTAATCGGCAAGGATGACTTTGACCTGAGCTGGCATGAATCGGCGAAGCTCTATCGCCATGATGATCTTCTCGTCCTCACCTCCGGCCAGCCCAAGCTCAACTACCGGGAACCCCAGACTCACAAGAATGGCTCCACCACCTGGCTACGGACCGCAAAAGTCCCCCTGCGCGATGAAGCGGAACACATTTTCGGCGTGCTCGGCGTTTATGAGGACATTACCGACCAGATTCAGGCCGAGATCGACTTGCGCAACAGCGAGGCACGGTTTTCTGCGCTGTTCAAAGGCGCTCAGGATGGCATCCTGCTTTCGGAAACAAAAACCGCCCGCATCATCGATGCCAACCCCAGGATCTGCACCATGCTCGGCTACAGCTACGACGAGTTGACGCACCTCAGTATTCCGGACATTCATCTCCCCGACGACCTGCCCCGCATTACGGACGACTTCGAGCGCCAGAACTGCGGCGAGAGCATCACGGTTCCAACTTTGGACGTGGTGCGCAAGGATGGCAGCACCTTCCCCGCCGACATCAGCGTCTCGTTGCTGGACATCAAAGGCCAGCGCTATGTCGCCGGCTTTTTCCGCGACGTTAGCGACCGCTTGCGCAGCGAAGAAGAGATCCGCGCCAACCTGGCCAAAAGAGAATTTCTGGCCACCATGAGCCATGAGATCCGCACCCCGCTGAACGCTATCATCAATGGGACCTATCTGCTCGAACAGACCACAGTCAGCAAAGATCAGCAGGAGACGCTCGAAATGATTTCCGTTTCCAGCAAGAACCTGCTCGCTCTGATCAATGACTCGCTGGATTTTGCCAAAATTGAATCCGGAGAAATGCAGATTGATCCTCATCCGTTCTCGCTGGAGGAACTGCTGCACGACCTGCGCATTCAGTTTACCCCCCTCTGCCAGCGAAAAAATCTCGCGCTGAGTGTTGCCGGGCCAAGCAAGGAACTCGCTTTTGCCCTGATCGGGGACGGAAACCGCGTGCGCCAGATGCTGGTGAACCTGCTCAGCAACGCCATCAAGTTCACTGCTGAAGGCCGGATTTCTGTTGAGGTTCAAACGGTCACTCAGGATCAGGCGAACCAAACCATTCAACTCAAATTCATTGTCAGTGACAGTGGCATCGGCATGACACAGGAGGTGGTGAACAAACTTTTTACCCCCTTCACCCAGGCCGACATGTCGACCTCGCGCCGTTACGGCGGAACCGGACTCGGCCTGTCCATTGTCAAACAGCTGTCCGAACTGATGGGCGGGTCCGTGGGTGTTACCAGCACACCGGGGGCCGGATCCTCCTTCTGGATTGAGCTTCCTTTCACGACAGCCGCAAAGAGAACAGGGAAGTCTGCGAGGGCGAAACCCACCGCCGCACGTTCGAGGGGCTGCGCGTTCTGGCAGTTGATGACAGCCAAATCAACCTCAAGATCATCGGCGGACTGCTCAAACTGAAGCAGGCCATCCCGACATGCTGCACCTCCGGAGAAGACGCGCTTGAGTGCTTGAAACAGCAACCGGACGCGTTTGACCTGATTCTGATGGATGTACAGATGCCCGGCATGAGTGGCTGTGAAACAACCGTCGCCATCCGTCAGCAACTGAAACTCAATCTGCCAATCATTGCTCTCACCGGAGGCGTCACCGAGGCAGAACGGGAACAGGCACTGCAATCAGGCATGAACGCCTTTTTGAGCAAACCGGTTGATCCGGACAAACTGGATGAGACGGTCCGGGACTTCATCACCTCCGCTGGCACACCGCGCCCATCCGAACAGCCGGACCGGGTCAGCGGCCCCGCAGACGGCTGGCCGCCTATCCCGGGGATCGACACGTCGCGGCTGGCCACGATCTTCGAAGACGATGTGGCATTCTTTCGTGAAGTTCTGAGCCTGTTCATCGCAGCCAGCGCCACGACAGCAGAAGAGCTGGAGCAACGGCTCGCGCAACAGGACTATTCCGGGGCGGAAAAGCTGATCCACAAAATGCGTGGCCAGCTGGCCAATATCGGCGCGGCCGACCTGAGTGAAATCGCCCGCGCACTTGAACAGGGGTTCGGTCAGCAGCAACCGCAGAATGAGCGGGTCCAGACCTTCTGCGAGCAGCTAAGGCAGCTGCAGCAGGCCATAACCGCCGCTCTGGATTGAGAACAATAAAAAATCCATACAGCCCCTGCTGGAGGTATACATCGGACAATATTCTTTTCATTCACCATTTTTTTCCTGTCAATTCAAAATCTTAGCCTTTTCACACTCCCCGCCCGACCCGCTGTGCCCGCCTTGGCCTGCATAAAGAGCTCATACACCCGCTGCCCGTCCCCCGGGCGTGCAACTGCGACACATAGCCTGTTTTTTCTCTTTAGTTACGGCACGTTACAAGGATAATGCGCGCGCCGTCTATTCTTGGCACGACTCTGGCTAATTATAGGAAACAACAAGACAACAACACACACTGACATCATACACAGGAGGACATCATGAAAAAATCGACACTGCTCACACTGGCTGCCCTGATCTCTACCGCTCCGGCTTATGCTGCAGCAACGGAACCCACAAGCGGACTGCTCACCTGGGCGTTCCTGGGATTTATCGCTCTGATCGTTGTTGGCCAGCTGATTCCGGCGGGCATGATGATCGCCGGCATCGTCAAGGGCCTGATTTCCTCTGAAGCCGTCGAGCACTGATTCACGGTCCTCATCATCAATCATTCTGTTATAGAAAGGATCCTGTCATGAAAACAACGATTAAAACCACTCTGATGACCCTGGCTTCTGTTGCAACGGCCTCTCCGGTTCTGGCCGCCTCAACCCAGCGCAGCGACAGCAGCGGAATTCTGGTGTGGGCATTTCTGGGCTTCTGTGCTCTGATCGTGGTGGCGCAACTGGTACCGGCTCTGATGTTGATGCTGGGGATTGTAAAGGGAGTCACCAGCAGCAAGGATCAGCAGGCTTCCAACAAGGCCTGATCGCTTACCGACTGGATTGATCATCTGAACTGAAAGTTTGTGAAATGCCCCGCCGGGATAACGGCGGGGCATTTTTATTGAAGGGGCGGCCGCGAAGTCTGAACCCTCAAGGCCGCTTAAAAAGACCGTCGTTAATACTCGACGAAATCATCATCCAGCTTGTCCTTGCCCCCCATGTCCAAGGCCAGGCCTCCCGATTTGGACGACTTGCTGGGGGCTGCGTTCTTGGCCGGTGCCGCAACATGGGCAATCCGTGCCGGCGCCTGGCCGCGCGATGCGCTGCGTTTGGCGGCCTGGGCGTTGGCCAGCTTGAAGAAGCTGATGGTGTCCTGCAGCTGCTCGGCCTGACTGCTGAGTTCCTCGGAAGTGGAAGCCATTTCCTCAGAGGCACTGGCGTTCTGCTGGATGACCTGATCGAGCTGCTGGATCGCCTTGTTGACCTGCTCGGCGCCGGTATCCTGCTCCTTGCTGGCGGCGGCGATCTCCTGCACCAGTTCGGCGGTCTTCTGAATGTCGGGAACCATCTGGGTCAGCATCTTGCCGGCCCGCTCGGCCACCTCAACGCTGCTGGATGACAGGTCGCTGATCTCGGCGGCGGCACTCTGGCTGCGCTCGGCCAGTTTGCGCACCTCGGAAGCGACGACGGCAAAACCCTTGCCGTGTTCGCCGGCGCGGGCGGCTTCGATGGCAGCGTTCAGCGCCAGCAGGTTGGTCTGGCGGGCAATCTCTTCGATGATGCTG
>JAFGXV010000057.1 GCA_016936455.1 Desulfuromonadaceae bacterium | reverse complement strand
CAGCGGAATGACTGGCCCAGCTCGGTCTGGAACGGGTGGCCCAGTTTGCAGCGGAATTGGTGGCCGGATGGCTCCGGAATCCGCAAGATGATTGGGAGTACGGATGCCCTGGACCATTTCCTTGTCTGGGAATCTCCAGATGAAAGGTTTAAAAATAAGCGTTTGTATTACTCCGACTAAAGTTTCGGGGTAGATTTGGGGGTATTATCGTCAATAGCATTAAACTTTATCTATTGAAAACAGTAAGATGGATAGTTTTTTCGAATCTCGCCTTCGCACCAAAGTATATAAAGCCTGAAAACGTCTGTTTTCGGGCTTTTTTATTTCATGCTCATTTCCCGCCACTGGTGATTATTCAGCCAGCGCTGCTAAAATCTGCTTTTTTTTTAAACATTTTTAGCAGTTTCAACCTTCAAACGCCCCATCTGTGCCACGTTCTTTTGGCATGTTCCATGCTCATCATAAAAGGTTAACAGCTGAGCTATCAGCAAGAGTATGTCCTGCTCCATAGACAAGAGCAGAACAAGAAATCCCTGCCATAAAAAGGCATAAATGATGAATCTGAATGTCGATGTTGGAAAAAGACTGGGAACCTTTCAGCTAAACACAGCGTTTCAGGTCGAGGGGGACCAGCTGGGATTATTCGGCCCATCCGGTCACGGTAAGTCGACCCTGATTAACCTGCTGGCCGGATTGCACAGTGCCGACGATGGATTCATTCAATTAAACGGCGACTACCTTTACCACAGCACATTACGTATTAATCTCGCACCGCGCAGACGCCGGATAGCCGTGGTCTTTCAGAACGCGCACCTGTTTCCCCATTACAGCGTCAAAGGGAATTTACTCTACGGCTACAACAGGCTGCGGAACCTGAAGGGGAAAATCAAACCGGATGCGGTGATCGATGCACTGAATATCGACCATCTCTTGTCTCGCTCAATCGATGGTTTGTCAGGTGGAGAAAGGCAACGCGTCGCCCTGGGGCGCGCCTTGCTGGCCAATCCGCGCCTGCTGATTCTTGACGAGCCCCTCAGTGCCCTTGACCACAGCCTGAAGAAGCAGATTATCCCTTTTTTACGGCAGACACTGAAACATTTTGCCATCCCCTATTTGTACATTTCACACTCCCTAAGTGAAATGCGGCTACTCTCTCGTGACATCATTGTGCTGAATCGCGGACGTGTCGACCGGATCACCACGGCCGAAGAACTCTCCTTGCGCCTGATGGGCAGCAACCCCCGTGGCTACATCAACCACATTGAGCTAACGAGCCCCCGCCAGCAAGGAACACTGCTGGCTTACCGCTGGGGTGAACAGTATCTGCTGGTCACACCTCGCGCCGCCGGTCACGAAGGTATTTTCGAACTGCCCGGCAGGCAGATTTTACTGTTCCGCAACAATCCGGGAGCGACCTCGGCGCGCAACCTGTTTGAGATGCCCATCCGGGCCCTGACTCCCCTCGACAACTGTGTCGCCGTTACCCTCGGCGAAACGCCTCATCAACTGATCTCTCAGGTCATGTATGAAGCCGCAGAAGAGCTGAACCTTCAGGTCGGAGGACGGGTATATGTCGCCATCAAAGCCTCCTCTGTCCAACCACTGGCCTGAAAGCTGACAGGAGATGTCCCATGTTCGAATTATCACCCCACGATCTTTTCGCCATTACCCTGTCGGCACAAGTCGCCACTATCGCCACCCTGCTCTCCCTTCCTGTGGGATTTGGGCTGGCCTGGCTACTGGTATTCAGTCGAATTCCGGGGAAAAGCTTTCTTGACGGACTGATTAATCTGCCACTGGTCCTGCCTCCGGTGGTGGTCGGCTATCTGCTGCTGCTCACCTTCGGCCGCAACGGATGGCTGGGCGGAGTGCTGAGCCAGTTCAATATCCAGCTGATCTTTTCCTGGAAAGGGGCCGTCCTGGCATCGGGCCTGATCGGCCTGCCGCTGATGGTGCGCTCCATCCGGATAGGCATGGAGCAGATTGATCCCCATCTGTTGCACGCGGCCCGCACACTCGGCGCTACGAATCTCGGAACGCTCCTGACCATTGTCCTTCCCCTGTCCCTGCCAGCAATGTTCTCCGGTGCCACACTCAGCTTTGCCCGCAGCTTGGGTGAATTCGGTGCAACCATGATTCTGGTCGGCAACATCCCCGGCCAGACCCAGACCATCCCGCTGGCTATCTACGACTACAGCAACACCCCGGGAGGTGAGACCCAAGCCCTGAATCTGTGCCTGGTGTCCATTACCCTGTCGTATCTGGTGCTGCTCATTAACGAAAAGACACTGCGCCGGGTACGCAGCCGCCAGTCGGTCTGATCACGGCCCTCCCCGCCCCTGTCCACCACCAGAAAGGACGTCCCCATGCGCCGCCTTCTTCCAATTCTCCTCCTGCTGCTGTGCGGTCTTACAACGGAAGGACAGGCCGCAACAGTTCACCTTTCCGTTGCCGCCAGCCTGACCAACGCCTTTAACGAACTGATCAGCGCTTACCAGCAGCAGCACCCTCAGACTCGCCTGTTGCCCAATTACGCGGCATCAGGTGCCCTGGCCAAACAGATCAGCCAGGGCGCACCGTCAGATCTGTTTATTTCGGCCAACCCGAAATGGATGGCCTACCTGGTCGAGAATTCGTTGATTGATCTACAGCAGACCTGGACCCTGACTTCCAACAGCCTGGTTGTCGTCGGCGCAATAACGCACAAGCTCGACAGTTTCACCGACCTGCTGAAGCTGCAACGGATAGCCCTCGGCAGCCCGGTCAGCGTTCCCGCCGGCCAGTATGCCAAGCAGGCCCTTGAGCGATCAGGACTGTACGCCGAGCTCGAACCCCGACTGATTCCGGCCAAAAATGTCCGTCAGGCCTTGTTGTACGCCGAACGTGGGGAAGTGGATGGGGCGTTTGTCTACCGAACCGATGCCCTGCTCGCCCAGCGGGCCAAAATCCTGCTGGAGGTCCCCCAGTCCCTGTACAATGAGGTGACTTATCCGGCAGCGTTGACCCGGCAGGGCGAACAGAACCCCGATGCTATCGCATTCGCGGCATTCCTGAAAACGGACGGTGCGCTGGAGATTCTTTCAGAATACGGCTTTGTCCTTCACTCCCTGCACTAGATAAAAAAACAGCCCCAACCGAAGAAACGGTTGGGGCTGCTCACATGATCAACACAGGTTGCAGGATCAGTTTTTTTCCAACAACGGTTCACACTCGCGGGCTGGCACAGGCCGGCTGATCAGGAAGCCCTGCCCCTCCTGACAGCCATGCTCGGCCAGGTACCACAGCTGTTTTTCCGTCTCAATGCCTTCAGCGGTAATTTTCATCCCCAAACTGTTACCCAGTACGATGATGGCCTTGACGATTTCTTCATCATCCGGGTCGATATGAATATCCTGGACAAAAGAGCGATCTATCTTCAGCCGATTGATCGGCAGACGCTTGAGATAACTCAAGGACGAATGCCCGGTGCCGAAATCATCCACGGACAGCTCCACGCCGATATCGCGCAAGCGTTGCAGCAACTGAATCGACTGTTCAGGATGGCGCATGATAAAACCCTCGGTAATCTCAAGTTCCAGCGCCTCGGCCGGGCACCCTGTCTCCTCAAGCACCTGCTGCACCATTTCTACCAGATTCTTCTGCTGGATCTGCCGCCCTGACAGGTTGACAGCCATGCGTTCAATGGAAAAACCCTGTCGCCTCCAGGCCACCAGCTGGGTGCAGGCCGTGCGCAACACCCATTCACCGATTGGAACGATCAGCCCTGTTTCTTCCGTCAACGGAATAAAACGGTTAGGCGGCACCAGGCCCAGTTGGGGGTGATTCCAGCGAATCAGGGCCTCGCAGCCCACCACCCGACGTTCCTCCAGTAAAAACTGGGGCTGGTAGTACAACAGCAACTCGTTGTTTTCCAGAGCCCGCTGTAAATAGCGCTCCAGCTCAATCCGTTCCGTCACGGCCTGAGTCAATTCCGGCGCAAACTGGTAGAACTGATTTTTACCGAGATCTTTGGCCTTATGCAGTGCCGCATCGGCGTTTTTCAGCAACACCTCGACATCCCTGCTGTCATCGGGATAGAGGCTGATACCGACACTGCCGCTGAGGAAAAGCTCCGTGCCCTGATATGAGAAGGGCATTTTCAACACATCCAGAATCTGCTGCGCCATGGCCACAGCCTGGTCCACGGCGGCAAGATCATTGCACAGATAGACGAACTCATCCCCACTGAGATGCGCCACCAGATCCAGAGGGCGCTTCAGCTGTGTCAGACGCTTCGCAACTTCGCTCAACAGGGCATCCCCGGCTGAATGTCCAAGGCTGTCGTTGATGTGTTTGAAATTATCCAGGTCTATGTAAAGCAGTGCACCTTTGCTGCCATTCCGTTCCATCTGGGCAACAGACTCCCGCAGCCGTTCGTGGAGCAGCAGGCGGTTGGGCAAGCCCGTCAGCGGATGGTGGTGAGCCTGGAATTCAAGCTGGCGATAGGCTTCACGTATCTCGGTGACATCCTCCGCCCGGCAGACCAAACCGGTGATTTTTCCTTCGATATCGCGATACGGAATAAACGACACATCCATCAGCCGGCGACCGATATTCTTCAGTTCACGCCAGGTTTCGAAGGTGATCTCCTCGCCGCGCAGACAGCGTTCAAACAAAGGACGGATGCGTGCCCGGTAATAATTTTCTCCCACAACCTCGCCCACAGCCATACCGATGATGGTTTCACTTCGGAACCCGAAGCTACTGGCATAAAGTTCGTTGGCAGCCAGATAAGTATGATCGCGGTTAATAAAAGCGATCAGATCCTTATCGGTGGAGACAATCTGTTTGAACTTTTTCAGGTGATCCATGGTTTCGCGCTGGGCGGTCACATCATCGGCCAGAAACAAACTGTAGAGCAAACGACCACTCTCGTCGTTGACAGCATAAAACCGCAGCTGATAAGTCCGCGCGTTGGCGACAATTTCCAGCCCATGAGCGCCCGCGCGGTCGACACAGAAAAACGGCCCCGGGCCCTTGGGAAACAATTCCCAGTAGTGGCGCCCTTCCGCCTCGGCCAAACTGTGAACAGCGGCGGCATCGAGGTAGGCCCGATTCGCTTTTAGAATACGCCCTTCACCATCATGGATAAACAGCGGCGATTGAATCGCTTCGAACGCGTCACTCCACTGCTTCTCCGACAGCGCAAGCTGGCGGGTGCGCTGCGTCACCTGATCTTCCAGCGATTGATTAAGGGTCTGGTACTGCAGATTGACCTGCCGCAACGCTTCTTCCGCCTGTTTGAGCTGATGGATAGTCTTTTCAAGCCCCAGCCTGTCAGCCAGAATCTGGCGGTAGACCAGAATGATCAGCAGCAGAACCCCAAGCGGAATCATACTGCCCCAGGCCAGCGAAAACAGGCGGGTCTTCTGCTGAAGACGCTGGATCCGCACCTGAATGGCCGAGAGCTCCTCATCGGCTCCAACATCCTGTTTGACAACCAGCTCCGTCATCGTTGCCAGAAACGCGTCGAGCACTTTGATGAAATTGCGCAGTTCCAGTTCGATCGGACGAATCGAAAGGGAGGATTCACCGCTGAGGACACGGTTGCGCTCGACCGTTTTCTCCAGGATATCGACCACGTTTTGCTCCAGCTCATCCAGCATGGTCCTGAGCAGCAGAGCCTCCACTGCATAAACGGCAGGGTCGGCGCGGTAATAGGGGATTTCATTCAATTGGGGGCTGGAGCCGGGCCAGTGAAGCTGAGTCGACAGCTTCAGCACCCCCCCATTTACCAGCACATCCAGCGCATGCTCCAGCTGCTCCACCACGATAAAAATTTCATCAATAAAAAGCTGCTGTTTGTCTTGCGTCTTGTTGATGATGGCTTTGTTAGCCAGGTCGGAGATACGGACGAGGTCGATCAAAATCTCGCTGGTGATGTGTTTCTTGTTTTTGGCATTGATCTCATGCCGGGCAAAGGTTTCACCGAGCTTGGCATCGTTATACTGGCGTGCAGCGATGAGGGCAAAACCGCCCAGAACCACCACAAGCAGCACAATCAGCGGAAGAATCCGTTTTCCCTGCAATCTCTCGACCATCGACCGTTACTTCTCCAGTCCATAACGCCGGAAAATATCCTGACCTTCTGCCGATTCGAGAAGGCTGATAAATTCTCGCGCCAACTGCGGATAATGACTGAAATTCAGCAGCGCAATCACCAGTTTGTAAGGCGGGAAATCTTCTGCATCGAGTGGTAGAACGTCAACCTTGGCGCTGTTCTCCTCCCACAGCGCTACGCCATACCAGTTCAGAGTCACATCCACCATGCCTTCGCGCACGCACCGCACCAGATCATTGGCATTATTGCCGTAAAAGCTGGCGTGGTTCATGGCCTTGTCGTAGAGGCCACGTTCAACGAGGAGCTGCTTTGTCACAACGCCAATTGCGCCGGACTGATCCTTGCCCAGGGCCGTACGATAGCGAGGGTTAACCAGCACCGACAGATCGGCCGGGACGTGCAGCGGGTTACCCTTGGGCACCATCACCACCAGCCTGTTGCAGCCGATCCAGTGCCGCTCCAGTATCCGCCCCTGCTGATCGCAATCATTCAGGGATTCTTCCACCCCAGGCAGATAAAGATCCCCGACCTGATTACGCTGAATACAGCGCCTCAGCAGTTCCGTCCCGCCATGCAGCACCTTGATCCGCACCTGAGGATAGCGCTGCTCGAACAGGCGCGCGGCATCCTCAACCGCACAGGTCATGGTACTGCCACAGTAAATCAGCAGCTCTTTCCGGTTGTCATAGAGTTCCTCTTCCGAGGTGCAGGAAAGCAATCCCAGCACAACAAGCAGTGCAAAAACAAAACAGCCGAATCGCAACCGGAAACAACTCTTCATGGGCATCCGTTCAGATCACATTCCAAGGATTATTCGCAGTGAAACTATCAAAATTCTTCCCATGAAATCTAACCCAAAAACCCTTTAATTTCAATCACACAACAGGTTAAAATAGCGTAATCATTTTTTTAACTGTTTGACATTTGCTCCATTTGTAGAACAATAGAGAAACCTTATCTCATTAAAAAAAACACGGGACCTATGATGCTTCTCCTCCACTTCCATCGGGCTGTCGGGGTCATCCTCCTGACCCTTCTCTTTTCTCTTTCATGGAGCGACACCTCCGCGGCATCACTGCGACTGGGGGTTCACCCCTACCTGTCTGCCATCGAACTCAACCATCGCTTTCTCCCCCTGTGCGATTACCTCTCGCAACAGAGCCACCAACCCGTTTCCCTGGTGGTGACGAGTACCTTCAATGACCTGCTTGATCAACTCCTCGCAGGCAAGCTGGATCTGGCCTACATGGGTTCTTCCAATTACACCCTGCTGGCACAACGTGGTCAGAAAGTTTCTCTGCTGGGACAACTGCGGGGAGAAAAACAGAATCTGCGCGGCGCGATTGTTGTTCGCCATGACAGCCCGATTGCCCAGATCAGCGACCTGCGCGGCAAACGAATGGCCTTCGTCAACCCCAACTCGACCATGGGCTATCGCGTCACCACCCACGTACTGGTCAATGCCGGCATTCGCGCCGCGGATCTCAGCAGCTGGACGTTTCTCGGCAATCATGAAAACGTCGCCTATGCCGTGCTCGCCGGAGCGTACGACGCCGGCTCGGTGAAACAGGAAATCCTCCATGACCCACGGTTTCAGGATCTGCGAATCTTGGCCCCGCTGTCGGAAGTCGCCGATCACCTGTTTATTGCCGGACCATCCGTCGCACCGGCACAGCTGCAGCGCTTGCAGCAGGCGTTCTTGGCACTCAACGACAACGAAAACGGGCGGACGATTCTACGCACCATCCGCAAAGACATTATCGGTATCGTGCCGGCTACCGACCAGGACTACGACCAGCTCCGACTTTACGAACAGGCCATTCCCATTTTTGAAGGACGGCCATAATGGCCTAGGAGAGCACCGCAAAAAGAACGAAACCGTTCAGCATCTTACACTGGCCTGCCAGTTATCATCGGCAAGGGAAAAGCGATCAGCGCTCCGGATTCGACCGGAGACGGACTTCGGTTGCCAGAGAATCAACTCCGATTCTGTTATCCGATACTGCCCAGGCTGGCCAGTGCCACGACCCCCTTCAATTTGACCGCCGCAATACTGCGGCACATCAGCACATTCGAACACACGTAATCAAACCCTGCGTGCTGCAGCACCAGCGCCGCCCCGGAGGAGGTCAGCACGTCCGTCAACAGCGGCTTGCCCTGCGGCACCCGGGCAACGGCGAGATCAAGAATCTTTTTCAGGCACACCGGCGAACCATCGCGGGCCGACCAAGGGCCAAGCTGCCAGAAATCAAGGCTCTTCTGCAGCAGGGCCACGGAACCGTCGGTCCGGATGGTACACCCGTCATCGGCCAGCAATTTCAACAAAGTCGCCCGCGATTCCCGCCAGCACTGCAGATCGAGATCGAGCAGGGCATTCAGATCCTGCGGACAGACACAGGTTCCCGTCGCCCGGCCATGGGTCCGCCAGCGATCGACCTGGTCTATTTTGACGAAGCCGTGTTTACGGTAGAGCCCTTCCCCCTGCTGAGAAGCCGTCAGCCAAACCCGGTTGACAGACGGTTGTCTCAACAGCTGCTCCAGGGCATACTCGAACAGAAAAGCGCCATAGCCCTGCCGCCGCGCCTGCGGATCAATAATCAGGTTGCCGATCCAGCCGCTGGTTTTATAGATCACCGCCGAAACGAAGCCGCAGCAGCGTCCATCATGCCACAGCACATGAAAGTAGGGGCGCCACTGGTTGAGGAAAAGTCGCCTTTCCTGAAAGGCAATACTCCAGCCTTCGAGTCGCGCCCAGTTTAAAAACAGCTCCCAGTCCGGATTGGTCAGCGGCTTGATCGTCATAACGAGGCATCCACCACGCCGCACAGCCGCAGCAGCTGACGGTCGTTTACCGCGCCCTTGTTGCGACTCGACAGACGGCGCACCTGCTCCAGCAGTGATCCGAGTTCCAGGCCGGAGGTTTCAACATGCAAATCCCGCAGCCGTTGTTCGAGGCCATGGCGTCCCGAATGTTTACCGAGCACAAAATAACGCCTCAAGCCCACACTGGCCGGTGAAAAACCCTCATAATTGAGCGGATTTTTCAGCACGCCATCGGCATGCAGGCCGGATTCGTGGGAGAACACCCGCTCCCCGACCACGGCCTTCCAGGCCGGGACTGGACGCCCGCTGGCCCGGCCGATATAGGCCGACAGCTCGGCAAACGCGTGGGTATCAATCCCCGTCTGCAACCCACAGCTGCAGTGCAGGGCCATGACCACTTCTTCGAGAGCGGCATTACCGGCGCGCTCGCCCAGCCCGTTCACCGTGGTGCTGACATAGCGGGCGCCGGCGCGGACACCGGCCAGCGCATTGGCCGTGGCCAGGCCAAGATCGTTATGGGTATGCACTTCGATCTCCAGCCGGGTGGCAGCGGTCAGGCTGCGCACGCGGTCATACAGGGTAAAGGGATCGAGAATGCCCAGCGTATCGCAAAAGCGGAAGCGGTCGGCCCCCTCCTGTTCGGCAATGGACAGCAGTTCGTGCAAAAAGTCCTGATCCGCCCGGCTGGCATCCTCGCCCCCGATGGACACATAGAGCTGATGCTTCTTGGCCAGACGCAGGGCCGTCTTCAGCTGTTGCCTCACCCAGGCGCGTGATTTGCGGATCTTGTTCTGGATCTGGATATCCGACACCGACAGGGAAAGATCAACGGCCGTCACCCCGGCATCGAGGGAAGCCTGAATATCACCCTGGCAGGCCCGGTTCCAGGTCATCAGTCGCGCCTTCAATCCGAGATCAACCAGCGCGCGGACGGCCTTTTGCTCAACGCGACCCATGGCCGGGATACCGCACTCCAGTTCCTGCACGCCGATGCGGTCCAGCATGCGGGCAATCTGTTTTTTTTCCTCCAGGCTGAACACCACTCCCGCAGCCTGTTCGCCGTCACGCAGCGTCGTATCGGTTATGACCACCTCAGGTTCACTGTTTCTCATCATGGCCCGTTCTCCCAAAAAAAAGCCCCATAACCCAAAGGAGAGAAAACGGGTTACGGGGCATCATTGCCACTTGCCGGGATCATTCCGGCACGTTGTTTTCTGTTAGAACAGCAAAGAACGTGCCGACATTTATTTGCCCGTTTTCATGGCCGTCTGGGTCTTTTTGCAGAAAACAGTGCTCTTTTTCCTGCTCGCTGAATAACCAGACTGCTCATTTTTTAGACAAAATTGAGTGAGCACCTGCTGACTCGAGGCGAGTTAGAGGCCATCCGCAGCCCTTGCCGGAGTTGGCCAAACTTTTGCAGACCATCATTGTGAACGCGCTAGACGTTATCCCTGTCAGGCCATGTTTGCCATGCTTGTTTTTTATGGTTTATGGTCTGTTTTTCTCCCTGCTCCTCTCAATGACGCGAGGCCGGCGGCACTCACCCGCCAGAATAGGAGTCCTCGTGTCAGCGAAACCGAAAATCAAAGAACTGCTGATCGAAAGCGCCTGTGAACACAACGGCGCAAAAAAAATCAGCTGCAACACGACCAAACCCGGAGCGACCTCCGGCGGCTGTGCTTTTGAAGGGGCGCAGATCGCGCTGTTCCCCTATGCCGACGCCCTGCACCTGGTTCATGGCCCCATCACCTGCATCGGCAGCAGCTGGGAAACGCGGCTCACCAAAACCAGCTGGTCCGGCCGCGACTACACCCAGATGGGCTTTACCACCGACATCTCGGTCAACGACGTGGTTTTCAGCGGTGAAAAAAAACTGCTCGAAGCCATCGACTACCTGATGGCGCGTTATCCGGCTGAAGCGATGTTTGTCTACAGCACCTGCGTCACAGCGCTGATCGGAGAAGACATCGACCAGATCTGCAAACAATCCGCGGAAAAATACGGCATCCCCTTTGTTCCGGTTCACGCACCGGGCTTTGTCGGCGGCAAAAACCTGGGCAGCCGCCTCGGCGGCGAGGCCGTGCTGCGGCATCTGATCGGCACCAAAGAACCGGAAACCTCCACCCCGTTCGATATCAACCTGATCGGCGAATACAACGTGACCGGTGACATGTGGCACTACTCGCACCTGCTGGAGGAGGTGGGCATCCGCATCCTGGCCACCCTCAGTGGCGACGGACGGATCGCCGCCATTCGCACCGCTCACCGCGCCAAGCTCAATGTCATCGTCTGCGCCAAGTCGCTGGTCTCGCTGACGCGTAAATTAAATGAACAATACGGCATCCCCTGGCTGTCCCTCTCCTTCTATGGCCAACGCGACACCTCCGACGGCCTGCGCAGCATTGCCCGGGCGCTGGGCGATGAAGCGCTGATGGCGCGCACCGAGGCACTGATTGCCCGCGAGGAGGCGAAGCTGGAACAGCTGCTGGCGCCGTACCGTGAGCGGTTCAAAGGCAAGAAAGCGATCCTCAACACCGGCGGCAACAAATCC
This sequence comes from Desulfuromonadaceae bacterium, assembly GCA_016936455.1. GTDB lineage: Bacteria > Desulfobacterota > Desulfuromonadia > Desulfuromonadales > Desulfuromonadaceae > Pseudodesulfuromonas. Next base: position 964 of record JAFGXV010000057.1, on the reverse strand, counting down.
TGGTCGATCGCTTCGGCGCTGCAGGATCTGGGCATCGAGGTCGTCGCCACCTCGGTGCGCAAAGCCACCGAGGCGGACAAGGCCAAAGCCGCCGCCTACCTCGGTCCCGACGCCGTGTTAATGACCAATCCCGGCCAGGAGCAGGCACCCCTGATCGATGAAAAAGGTGCCCATCTGCTGTTGGCCGGCGGACGGTCGCTGTATACCGCCATCAAAAAACGGATTGCCTTCATCGACGTCAATCAGGAGAAAAAGAAAAGCTACGGCGCGTACGCCGGGTTGCTCAACCTGGCCGAAGACATCAAAAATGCCTTGGAAAATCCCGTCTTTTCCCTCGTCGGCAAGGAGGCACCATGGGAATAACCACGACCACGCGTAAAAAACCCGTCCAGGTCAATCCGGTCAAGCTGTCGCAGCCCATGGGAGCTACACTGGCCTTTCTCGGGGTCGATCGCTGCATGCCCCTGATGCATGGCGGACAGGGTTGTGCCAGTTTTACCAAGGTCTACTTCACCCGCCACTTCAGTGAGCCCATTGCGTTGCAGACCACCGCCGTCACCGATGTGACCGCGGTCCTCGACGGTGGTGATTACAGCATTGTCGAGGGGGTCAAAAACGTCCGCGCCAAGATCACCCCGGATCTGATCGGCCTCTATACCACCGGCCTGCCCGAGACCAAGGGCGATGACATCCGCGGTGTGGCCAAAAAAATCGATGTGCCGCTGGTCCATGTCAGTACCGCCGACTACGAGGGCGGGCTGGAAAGCGGTTGGGCGCACACCTGTCAGGCCCTGATCGAGCAGTTGACGCTGGAAACCGAGCAGCTTGAGCCACAAAAAGCCGTGCTGCTGCCCCATGTCAGTCTGCAGCCGATCGAAGTGGAAAAAATCAAGGAACTGATCGAGTCCTTCGGCTACCGGACCATCGCCCTGCCCGACCTGTCCACCTCGCTGGACGGTCATCT
>JAFGXV010000056.1 GCA_016936455.1 Desulfuromonadaceae bacterium | reverse complement strand
CACCTTCGTACTCGATTTCGTCAACGACCCGGACGAGATTCAGGAGGCGTTCCGCCAGTATTACGACGGTTCGGTCATGGGCGAGGAAGTCGATCCGGATCGGCTGTACGAGGTGAAAGCAGAGCTGGACGGGTCGGGCATCTACCTGCAAGACGAGGTGGACGAATTCTCGTGCATCTTCTTTGCGCCCAAGCGCCGCCAAAGCCCGGCCGACCATAAGAACATGAACGCCCTGCTGGATCAGGCGGTGGCCCGCTTTGCGCAGCTGCAAAACGAGGAAGAGGACGAGGCCGAGCTGTGGCGCGGGAAAACCCAGGCATTTCGCAACCTCTACAGTTTTTTGAGTCAGGTCATTCCCTATCAGGACAGCGATCTGGAAAAGCTCTTTACCTATCTGCGACATCTGGCCTTGAAACTGCCCAAGCGCAAGACTGGGCCGGGCTACCAGTTCGACGAGGAGGTGGAGCTTGACTACTACCGGCTGCAGAAGATCAGCGAAGGCTCGATCAACCTGGCCGAGGGGTACGCCAAGCCGCTCGACGGGCCGCGTGAGGTTGGCACGGGTGAGGTTCGCGAAGAATACGTAACGCTCTCCCGCCTTATCGACATCATCAACGAGCGTTTTGGAGCCGAGTTGAGCGAAGCGGATCAGCTTTTCTTCGATCAGATTGCTGAGGCTGCCAGCCAGAACGAATCCTTGCGCAAAGCAGCTGAAGTGAATTCCCTCGATAAGTTCCAGCTGGTCTTTCGCCAGGTGCTGGAGTCTCTGTTCATTGAGCGCATGGAACTCAACGAGGAACTGTTTACCGACTACATGAGCAAGCCGGAACTTCAGGATGTCGTTTCCAAATGGCTGGGCAGTCAGGTTTATGACCGGCTGGGTGGCTCGAAAGACAGCGGTGTCTATCCGAGGACGTGATGCGAAAGGGAGACAACATGAAATATCAGCCACCCTACACCATCACCCCGGCGATAGTGAATCTGGTCGCCGAGATTGGCGAAACCATTGGCCGCTACACCGTGTTGGCCGAACAGAACCTGACTCCGCGCCTGCGCCGGGAGAACCGCATCCGTACCATCCAGGCCTCGCTGGCCATCGAGAACAACACGCTCACCCTTGAACAGGTGACCGCCGTGATTGAGGGCAAACGGGTGTTTGGACACCCCCGCGAGATTCAGGAGGTGCGTAACGCCTTTGCGACCTACGAGGCCATGGATGACTGGGACGCCAGTGTCGAGGGGGATTTGCTGGCGGCGCACGAGCTGTTGATGCGCGGGCTGGTGGATGAAACAGGTCGATATCGATCCGGCGGGGTCGGCATCTTCCGGGGGAATCAGTTGGTGCATATGGCCCCACCAGCTGATCGTGTGCCCAAGCTGATGGCGGATCTGCTGCATTGGCTGGAAAACACCAACGAGCATCCCTTGGTGGCCAGTTGCATCTTTCACTACGAGTTCGAGTTTGTTCATCCTTTTGCCGACGGCAACGGCCGCATGGGGCGGCTGTGGCAAACCCTGATTCTCAGGAACTGGAAACCGCTGCTGGCCTACCTTCCGGTGGAGACAGTGATCCGTGATCGCCAGGAAGATTATTACCGGGTGCTCGCGGTGGCCGACAGCCAAGCGGATGCCACACCGTTTGTCGAATTCATGCTGGGTGCGTTACGCGATGCAGTGCGCGAGGCGGTGTCGACCGATCAAGTAGGCGACCAAGTAACCGACCAAGTAGCGGCATTGATCCGTGCGATTGGGAGCGGCGAGCTGGGCAGCAACGATTTGATGCAGGCTTTGGGTTTATCGCACCGTCCCACGTTCCGGAACAACTACCTCAACCCAACCATGGAAGACGAATGGATCGAACGCACCCAACCCGATTCCCCGCGCAGTCCGACTCAGCGCTATCGGTTGACCGGTAAAGGCCATCGGTGGCTGCAACACCATGCCGACGAGTAGTAGATGGATACTTGCGACAAACTCGCGACATGGCTTGTGACAATCGGGCCATGGCATATCAGGTCGATGGAGATATTCACAAGAAATGGTATCGGGTGGCGAACAAGATGAACTACGGCGGCTGCGCGAAGAGAACGACCGCCTCAAGGAGCTGCTGACCCGGCACGGCATCGCCTGGGAAGAACCGGCCATTCCTGAACCAGTCCCCGCCCCAATCGAATCCGCACCGCCCCCAGCCCATTTCAGCACCGACGACAAGATTACCCTGTTCCGCCGACTGTTTCGGGGGCGGGAGGATGTCTACCCCCAGCGCTGGGAGTCGACCAAGGGCACAGCTGGCTATTCACCGGCCTGTGGCAATGAGTGGAAGCCCGGCATCTGCCACAAGCCCCGGGTCAAATGTGGCGATTGTCACCAGCGCCAATTGTTGCCGGTGACCGATCAGGTGGTCTATGACCATTTGGCCGGTAAACAGACCATCGGCGTCTATCCTCTCCTGAGTGATGACAGCTGCTATTTTCTCGCGGCAGATTTCGATGAGGCCGACTGGCGGGAGGATGCCAAGGCTTTCATGCAATCCTGCCGGGAGCTTGGCGTTCCGGCGGCGCTGGAGATTTCACGCTCCGGCAACGGCGCTCATGCCTGGATATTCTTCGCCGAGCCGGTTCCGGCCCGCGAGGCCCGGCAGCTCGGGGCCGCACTCATCAGCCACACCTGCGACCGCACCCGGCAATTGTCCCTGGCCAGCTACGATCGCCTGTTTCCTAATCAGGACACCATGCCCAAGGGCGGCTTCGGTAACCTGATCGCGCTGCCCCTGCAGAAACAGCCAAGGGAATCAGGACGCAGCGTGTTCGTTGATGAACAACTGCAACCCCATTCAGACCAGTGGTCTTTTCTGGCATCCATCCGTGCCATGTCCCGGCGGGACTTGGAAGACGCTATTCTGCGTGCCAGCGGCGGCCGCCATCCCCTTGATGTGGCCTTTGCCACAGAGGAGGAAGACAGCAAGCCATGGCAGCGACCATCACCTGTACCCGCCCGGATTAACGGTCCACTGCCTGATTCTCTGACCCTGGTGCTAGCCAACCAGATTTTCATCGCCAAGACCGATCTGCCGCAGCCACTGGCCAATCGCCTGATCCGGCTCGCCGCCTTCCAGAATCCGGAGTTCTACAAGGCCCAGGCCATGCGCCTGCCGGTGTGGAACAAACCACGTATTATCGGCTGCGCCGAGAACTATCCCCAGCATATCGGCATGCCGCGAGGCTGCCTCGATGCGGTGCTCGACCTGTTGCAGGAGAATGACATTCGTCCGGAGCTGCAGGACGAGCGCCTTTTGGGACGGAAGGTGGTGGCCAAGTTCACTGGCACCTTGCGCAAGGACCAGAAAGCAGCGGTGCGGGAGATGCTTAAACACGAGGTCGGCGTGCTTTGCGCCCCGACGGCCTTCGGCAAGACTGTCACAGCAGCAGCCCTGATCGCCCGGCGCAAGGTCAGCACACTGGTGCTGGTCCATCGCACCGAACTGCTGCGCCAGTGGCAGGAGCGGTTAACCGGATTTCTTGAGTTCCCGCAAGGAAGCTTGGGCGTCATCGGCGGCGGCAAGAAGAAGCCGTCCGGCAAGATCGACATCGCCGTCATGCAGTCTCTTTCCCGTCGGGAGGATCTTGGCGAACTGCTTGACCAGTACGGGCAGATCATCATCGACGAATGCCACCACCTCTCGGCCTTTTCCTTCGAGGCAATCCTCAAGCAGGCCATGGCCGCTTGTCGAAGAAGCAGCGAACGGCGGTGTTCGCGGAACTGGATGCGTTGGATGAGTCGGCCCCGAGGGTAATAATCGCCACCGGCAGATTGATTGGCGAAGGTTTTGACCACCCGCCGCTCGATACGCTGGTGCTGGCCATGCCGATCTCCTGGAAAGGAACCTTGCAGCAATACGCCGGACGTCTGCACCGGGAACACGCCGACAAACAAGATGTGCGTATCTATGATTACGCCGAGACCGATCAGCCGCAACTCGCCCGCATGTGGGAAAATCGCAAGCGTGGGTATCGGGCCATGGGGTATCGCATTCGGTAGGGATGCTCAACTTTAGTTTGCCTATTTGTAACT
>JAFGXV010000055.1 GCA_016936455.1 Desulfuromonadaceae bacterium | reverse complement strand
GGCTGCCGGCATCTTCTACCACACCCTGCAGCCGCGCAGCATCGAAGACGCCGAAGAACTGCTGCTGGCCCTCGAAGCTGCCTGCGACGCCCGGGCGAAGCAGCACTCGCTGTGGCACAAGATGGCCGCTGCGGTGAGCTGAGACGACCCGCTTCACCTTCCCTTTACATTCCGATCTGGTTTTGCCCTTCCCGCGCCCGGGGAGGGCTTTTTTATGGGGACGATCAATCCCCTCGCGTTCTTTCAGGGCAGAATGAAATTCAAAAACAAATAGAATAGACATTCATTTCTGATTGTTTTTTGCTACACTCTCCCAAGTGTCAGGCTTTCAACCCCACCTGGAGAGTTCATGGTCAACCGCCTTTATCAGTGGATTCCGCTTTTTTACATTTTTCTTTGCGTTCTTCTTGGCCTTTCACTCGCCTGGTTCGTGTCTGCATTCTCGTCATCACAGCTACAGAGACCTCTTCACAATACCCAAAATCCCGGCAGGCTATTTCAGCCCACTCCAGCCTCAACCGCTGAACTGAGCACCGCAGTTATTTTGCAACGGAATCTGTTTAATGCCCGATCAAAACCGTTGACACCTGCTACAGATGAACGCCCACTGGGACCAACGCGTCAAGCACCGGCCGATCTGGTTTTGGTCGGAACGATTGCTGGTCATACAAAAGAAAATCTGGCGGTCATTCAATCGGGGAAGGAAATAAAAACCTATCATGCTGGAGATGAAATCCGCTCCGTGGGAAGGATTGTCTCGATTCAACGCAATGAGGTCCAGTTCAGATCTGCTGACAACAGCCTGATTACTCTCGTGTTTGACGCCAGCGCAACCTCTTCTGAGCCTCCAGCCACCCCCGGGTTCGCACCGCGCAACACATCAGGTGTCCGCTCGCCCTACAAAATTCAGCAACTCACGGAAACGCAGTGGAAAATCGAGGGTGACAGCGCTGAAGCCATTCGTGAAAACATTGCTGACATTATCCGGCAGGTCCGCCTGGAGCCTGTTGTCAATCATGATAAAACCGAAGGTTTTATCATCCGTCACGTACGGCGCGATGCATTACTCAGCCAGATGGGGCTCAAACGCGGCGACATCTTGCGTCAGGTCAACGGCCTTGATCTGGATAGCCCGGAGAAGGGGCTGCAGGTTTTTCAGCAATTGCGGGAAGCAAAATCGTTGAACTTGGCTCTGGAACGCAATGGAGAGCCCTTGATTTTCCAATATGAAGTCCAGTAAAGGAGCTTGCGCGTGTTGAGTCAGTTTTTTCGTCAAACGGTTTTTCTGTCTGCACTGTTGAGCGTTCTCTGTTTTGGTCCATTCTTTCTGTGCTCCAGCGTTGCGGCGACATCGTCCCCTCAAGCCGCGGGCGACGCCCTTACCCTGGATTTCAAGGATATCGAGCTGTCAGACCTCGTTCAGACCATCAGTGCCCTGACCGGGAAAAATTTTGTCTACGACGATAGTATCCGTGGCAAAGCAACCATCATTTCGTCGCAGCCCATTTCGCAGGACGAAGCGTATAAACTGTTTCTTACCGTCCTGAACATCAAAGGATTTACCGTTGTCCCGGCAGGAAAAACCAACAAAATTGTTCCCATAAAAAGTGCCAAGGAGAACAATGTTCCCACGACCCGCGACGGCTCTGACAGGGACCAATTTATTACACGCATGATTACGTTGTCCCATATCAGCGCCGCCGACATCGCTGAATCGATCCTCAGCCCCCTGATGCCGAAAACCAGTAACGTCGTGGTCTATGAACCCTCCAACAAACTCATCATCAGCGACAACGCCTCAAATATTGAACGGCTCGAACAGATTATCCGCGAACTTGATCTTCCGGGCGCTCTTCAGGATATGCAGGTCATTCCTCTGCAGTACGCCGATGCTGGCGAGGCAGCAAAGATTTGCAACGACCTGCTGACGAGTGGTACGGCCAAAACCAGCCGCCGCCGGACCAGCAAAAACGTCACGACCAGTTCCGCCGGAGCTGAAAGCAAAGTCGTCGCTTATGAACGCACCAATCGCCTGGTGGTAATGGCGACCACTGACGAAATGAACACGTTACGTGAGCTGATTCGGTCACTGGACCAGAAACCGACCCAGGCACAGGCGCGCATTCACGTTTATTACCTTGAAAATGCCGATTCCGAAGAATTGTCGAAAACGCTCAATGAAATTCTTACCGGTGTGAAAACTGCCGAGACGTCCAAATCAACGGCTGAGGCGGGCGAAAAAACCCTGCCGCTCAAAAGTACGGTAACCATCTCAGCAGACAAGCCGACCAATGCCCTGATCATCAACGCCACAGCAGAAGATTATGTTGTCATTCAAGGAATCATTCAGCAGCTCGACATTCGGCGGAAACAGGTTTACGTCGAAGCGTTGATCATGGAGCTGTCCATGGACGCCACTGGAAAACTCGGGCTTGGCCTGCAAGGCGGATTTGAGGTGGGCAATGAGGGCATCATTGGTCTAAGCAGCAACATGACCCAGAACGTCACAGCAGATCTGCTGACCAATGCCGTGGAAGGGATCCTCGCCGGCGGGTTCAGCAAGCTCATCAGTTATACAGACGCGGAAGGGAATATTATTTCGCTGCCGGCCTTTTCCGCCCTGCTTCAGTTATCGCAGAAAAATACGGATATCAACATCCTGTCCGCCCCACGTCTGTTGACTTCAGATAATGAAGAAGCAGAAATCGTTGTCGGACGCAATGTTCCAATCATCACCAAAAGCACGGATGATGGAGACAGCAATGACACAACGGTTTCGGTCGAGCGCAAAGACGTCGCCCTCACCCTGCGCTTTACACCGCAAATCAGCGCAGGGAATCTGGTGCGCCTGAGCATCTACCAGGAAACCACCGACCTGGCCAGCAACAATGTCGGGAACATTGATGAGGTTGGACCGACCTTCACGACCAGAAAGCTTCGCAACACAGTCCTGGCGCGCAACGGACAGACGGTCGTTCTCGGCGGTCTGATCTCGACCAATAATCAGCAAACTGAAACCAGAGTGCCACTGCTCGGAGATATCCCATTGCTGGGTTGGCTGTTTCGCTCAAAATCTACGCAAGAAGTCAAAACCAACCTGCTGGTCTTCATCACACCGTCGATTATCTCCGAAGTGGAGGATCTGGCGGCCATCACGTCGCACGATCGGCAGACGTTCAACCTGATCCAACATGATCTGTCTTCCCCGACGCCCATGCCAGAGGCAATACGGTGAGATCGGGATCGCGAAGGATAGGAGAAATCCTCGTCGCCCAGGGCAGCGTCTCGCCGCACGACCTGGAATCGACGTTGCTCAAACAGCAGGAAAGCACCCAGCGCCTGGGGGAGCTCCTTGTGGCAGACGGCCTTATTTCACCCTTCCAACGGTGCCGGGCGCTCGCTGAGCAGTTCAGTATGACCTGCCACGAAAAACTTCCAGAGCTGATCAGCGATCCCCGGCTTCTGGAACTGCTTCCTCTGGCCTATGCCCGTCAGCACCGGATCATGCCGCTGAGCATGGATGAGGAGACATTGTCGGTTGTTCTCGCCGACCCATTTAACCACGCGGCACTGAATGATCTCGCCGTTCGGGGGGGGGGCCGATCCATTCTTCCGGAACTGGCGGTTGACGATGAAATTCTTGGTCTGGTTCATCGCAGCTACGAAAGCGGAGCCGGAACCGCCTCCGATGTGGTCAGCGACATGGATGATCATTCCATTGCGGAGCTGCCGGTTTTGGAACCCGAGGATCTGCTCGACACACAGGATGAAGCCCCCATCATCCGTTTTGTCAACAGCCTGATCACCCAGGCCTACAAAGAGCGAGCCAGCGATATCCACATTGAGCCCTTCGAGCAAGAGCTGGTTGTGCGTTACCGCATTGACGGTCTGCTGTATGAGGTTCTGCGCCCCCCGGTCAAGGCCAGGGCCGGCATCACCTCGCGCATTAAAATCATGGCCGGCCTGAACATTGCCGAGAAGCGTCTGCCGCAGGATGGTCGGTTTCGCGTACGCATCGCGGCCAAAAATGTCGACGTGCGCGTTTCATCGTTGCCAACCGCCTTTGGCGAGCGTCTGGTTTTGCGACTGCTGGACAAAAGCAGCAGTGTGCTGTCCCTGGAAGAAATTGGCATGGAGAGCAACCTGCTGAAGCAGGTTCAACAGCTCATCAGCATGCCCCACGGTGTCTTTCTGGTAACAGGCCCCACCGGCAGCGGCAAAACCACGTCGCTCTATGCCGCACTGAGCTACCTCAATGACCGGGAAAAAAACATCATCACCGTCGAGGATCCGATTGAATATCAGCTGGCAGGGGTCGGCCAGATTCAGGTGAATCCGAAAATCGACTTGACCTTTGCCGCGGGTTTGCGCTCCATCTTGCGGCAGGATCCCGACATTATCATGGTCGGAGAGATTCGCGACTATCAAACAGCCGAAATCGCAATCCAGTCCGCGCTCACCGGACACATGGTCTTTTCTACCCTGCATACCAATGATGCAGCAAGCAGCCTGACACGGCTCGTTGAAATGGGAATCGAGCCATTTCTGGCGGCGTCCTCGATTGTTGGCATTCTGGCTCAAAGACTTGTTCGGGCCATTTGTCCCTATTGCCGTGAAGCCTATCAGCCGGGTGAGGCCGTCCTGCGTGATCTTGGACTGGATCCGCACTCCCGAGCCACTTTTTATCGTGGCCGAGGCTGCGCCCAGTGCATGCAGATCGGCTACCGTGGGCGTACGGGTATTTATGAGCTGCTGATTATGGATGATGCCATCCGTGGCCGTCTGCTGCAGCAGAGTGATTCTGCCAGCCTGCGTCAGGTCGCCCTTGAGCAAGGGATGGTTTCCCTGCGACAGGTCGGGCTCGAAAAGGCTCGCCAGGGCATCACGAGCCTGGAAGAAGTGATTCGCGTCACCCAGGAGGAGCATTAAGCGTGGCGCTTTTTGACTACAGTGGATTCAACTCCAGCGGGAAAACCGTTAAGGGAACAATCGAGGCCAGCGGAAAAAAAAGCGCCCTGGATCAGTTGCGCGAAAAAGGAATATACGCCAGTCTTCTCGACGAGCAGCAACAAACAGCCTCGCGACCTGTTTCTTTTTTCCGCCGGGCTCGCAGGATTCCGATTCGCGATCTGGCCTCAGCGACCCGGCTGCTCGCCACGCTTTTGCAGGCAGGCGTCTCGCTCGATGAAGCGCTCCTGTCCCTGACCCGCCAATCTGCCAAGCCCGAACACGGACGATTATTTCAGTCGCTCCGCGAATCCGTGCGCCAGGGTCATTCGCTGTATCAGGCCTTGAGGACCCAGGGGCGATGCTTTCCCGAGTTGTATTGTCAGATGATCCAGGTCGGCGAAAGTAGTGGGTCGCTTGATCAGGTTCTGCTGCAATTGGCCAGTTTTCTTGAAGAGCAGGATCACCTGCGTTCCCGCACTCTGACCGCGTTAGTGTACCCGCTGTTAATGGCACTGGTCGGCAGTGGCGTGCTGCTGTTTCTGATCACCTTTGTTGTTCCCAAAATCACCCGGATGTTAACCGACCTGGGACAGACCCTGCCATTGCCGACACGGCTTCTCATCGGCACCAGTCATTTTTTAGCTGAATACGGCTGGATGATGGCCGCCCTGTTCATTGCAATTCTGGTGATGACCCAACGCTACTACACCAGACCGCACGGAAGACTGCTTCTGGACAGCTGGAAGCTCCGCCTTCCGGTTGTCGGCTCGTTGATTTTAGCCATTGCCACGGCCCGTTTTAGCCGGACCCTGGGCACCCTGTTAGGCAGTGGCATTCCGCTGCTGAAAGCCCTGGATATCAGCAACGGCCTCCTTGGCAACCGACAACTGCAACAGGCGATAGAACAGACGGCGACAGCCGTTCGCGAGGGGGCCAGTCTTGCCGACCCGCTTCAACGGTCAGGATTGTTCCCCGCCCTGCTGTCTCAAATGACCGCCGTTGGAGAACGCAGCGGACAACTTGAACAGATGCTGCTGAAGGTTGCAGACTATCAGGACCGTCAGATCGACACGGCCCTGTCAACGCTTTTAGCCCTGCTTGAACCCCTGATGATCCTGGTGATGGGAACCGTCATTGGCTTTATTGTCCTTGCCGTGCTGCTGCCCATTTTTCAGGCCAGTCAGGGCATTGGTTGATCGACAACAGGAGAACCTTATGTTGAAAAAAAATATGTGTGGCCACAACCGTCAGCGCGGTTTCACCCTCATCGAAGTCATGGTTGTTGTGGTTATTCTCGGCATCCTGGCCGGCTTTGTCGTCCCCAAACTCCTTGATCGGCCCGAACAGGCTCGTCGCACCAAGGCTGAATTACAGCTTAAAAGCATTGAAGAGGCTCTGTCACTGTACAAGCTTGACAACGGCCTTTTCCCGACTACCGACCAGGGACTACAGGCACTGGTCACCAAGCCGGAACGCGGGCGTATCCCGCTGCGCTACCGCGAGGGGGGCTATCTGAAAAAGGTCCCGCTCGACCCCTGGGGCAGTCCGTTTGTTTACTTGAGCCCCGGTGTCAACGGCGATTATGATCTGTTATCCTATGGTGCCGATGGCGAACCCGGAGGAGAAGGCAACGATGCCGACTTGCGCAACTGGGAGATGGAATAACCAGCACGGACTGACACTGGTGGAACTGGGGATTGTCCTGTTTCTCATCAGCCTGTTCAGCCTGCTTTCCGTACCATTGCTGAGCGGTTTTGGTGAAAACCGCCTGGACCACAGCGCCCGACGGATATCGGGGCTGGTGAAGTTTCTGTTCAACGAAAGTGCCCTGACGGCCGCTCCACATCGCCTGATTATCGACCTGGACAGGGGTCTGCTGCAATCCCGGTACAAAACGGAAATCGATCAATGGGAGCCTCTACAGGGCATGGGACGCGCATACCAGCTGCCTGCCGGAGTCCGGATTAAAGAGGTTGGCACATCCGGTCGCCAACGGCTGACAAGCGGCACGGCAACCCTGGAGTTCAGCCCTGACGGCTGGATGGCGGAAACCGTCCTCCACCTCGAGCAGTCGGGAAAAAAGCAACTCAGTCTGCAGATCATGCCGTTCAGCGCCGCAATTGAGATCAAAGAGGGCTACCATGCATTCGATTCCGGCTTGCAAGACTGAAAATGGCTTTACTCTGCTGGAAGTCATGATTGCCCTGGCCATTCTAGGGACCGTGCTGATCGCCTGCCTGACGCTGGCCAATCGCTGTATTCGCAGTCAGGAGCTCGTCCGCCATCTCACAACGGGCTCGTTACTGGCTCAGCAGAAAATGAGTGAACTCGAAATGGCCGCCCAGCAGGGCCTGCTGTCGATGACAGATGACGAGGGCGTCTGGGACGCACCGTATGCGAACTATCGCTGGTCCGCCCACTTCCGTGAAACGCCGGTTGAGGGCGTTCTTCAGATTACCGTTACCGTCCTCTGGGGCGATCTCAAACGAAACGAAGAGGTTCACCTTGACTCCTTTGTGTTCAACTGACAAGGCGAACATCGTCTGGCGGGACGCCAGGGGGTTCACCCTGATTGAGGTCCTCATTGCCGTGACGCTGACCAGCCTGATTTTGACAGCAATTTACGGAACCTTTTCCAGACTCAGCGCCACGCAGCAACGCCTGGAGCAGTCCGCGGCGGTCTATCATCAGGCCCGTGTCCTGTTTGACCGTATCGGCCGTGAATTACGCGGTTGCTATCTCAGCCACAGCAGTGAACAGCATCCCTTCATTGCGGACACCCGTACAGACGGCACGTCCCTGGTTCAATTCAGCTCCTGCTCAGCCCAGGCGAACGATGGACGCTGGTACGATCTGCTCGATTTGACCTACCGGGTCGACAAACAGCAGCAATCATCCAGGTACGACTGGATCCGAACAACGTCACGCCCCTGTCTTGATGAAGACAGGGCCCAGGCACTGTATTTCGGGCGGAATCTCCACGCCCTCCACTGGCGATTTTACGACGGGAGCAACTGGCAGGAAAACTGGGACAGTCAGCAGGAGGGTGGCCTGCCCCAGCGGATTGAGCTGGAGCTGATTCTGGATGACGCCTCCGAACAGCGGAGCTTTCGTAGCGCCTTTAATCCAGCGATGGCGGAAAAACGGTCGTGAAAGCGCTTGAGCAGGAAAGCGGTATGGCGCTGCTGATTGTGCTTGCCGTAACCGCTCTGGTTACTGCCCTCATCAGTGAGCTGGCTTTCTCGACCCTGGTCGATTTGCGCCTGGCCGAAACCAGTCGCGACAGCAACAGGGCTTTTTACCTGGCCAAAGGCGGTATAGAAGTCGGCCGCAAGCTGCTTCTGAATGATCAGAATGACTACGATGGTCTGGATGAACCGTGGGCGCGGGGAGTCAGCCATTACGCGATCGACGACGTCAGCGCAGTCAGCCTGACGCTGACGCCCCTGGATGGCCGCATCAATCTCAACGGACTGATCGGACCAAGTGGCAATGTCGACAGCGTCATCAAAGGTCGCTGCATAAGACTGTTTGAGGCGCTGGAGATCAAAAACCCCCAGGCGCATGTCGACGCCCTGATTGACTGGCTCGATGCGGATGAAATCCCCCAGCCTGAGGGGGCAGAATCGCGCTACTATGTTCACCAGGATCCCTCTGTCCGCTGTCAGAACGGTCCCATGGAGAGTCTGGAAGAGCTTGGTCTGATCGCCGGGTTTTCTTCTGAAGAGATTGGGCGACTGAAAAACCATGTCACCCTGTACGGTGACACTCAAATTCACCTTAATTCTGCGACACAGGAAGTCTTGTCCGCGCTGGCGGAGGAAATGGACCGGGAAACCGCGCAACGCCTTGTTGAGGTGGCCGCTCGCAGTCCCTTCCGCAGCCTTGAGGACCTCAAAACGCTTCCGGGCTGGGAGTCGTTTTACTGGGCCATCAATACCCAGTTGCGCCTTCAATGCCAGTATTATCAGATCAGCAGTGAGGCACGTGTCAGCGACGGGCGCAGTCGCATCCGTGCCATTGTGGATAAAAAGAAAAACATCCTGCTTTCTTTCCAGGCCCGCTGAGACCGGGTCACGCCAAAGGGACCGTATGAGTAAAAGACGGATCGGGATAGAACGGACGAGCCACGTCCTGCGGATTGCGGTTGTCAGCACAGACCAGACTGCATCGCCGGTATTTGAACTGATTGAACAGAGGCTTGATGAAAAACAAGGGGCGCAGAGTGTATTGAAAACCGCGCTGCCGGGTCCTTCCGGTTTTCATGACCGCTTTGGCCTCGCAATACCAGGACATCGCGCCTATACCCGGCACCTGACATTCCCCTTCAATGAAAAACAGAAAATCCGGGCGGCAGCCGCCATGGAACTGATGAGCCAACTCCCTGTCGACACGCGCACCAGCCATGTCACCATTACCGGCCCGCGATCGCTGGGAAATGCGTTTCAGGTCACAGCAGCCTGTATCGAAAGCATGGAGGTGGCTCAGCAGCTACAGGAGTTCAGTACCGCCAAGCTTCCCCTTCATACGCTCGGGCTCTCACCTTTTATGGAAGTCAGCGGTTGTGCGCCCTGGTTTGCCAATGGCCTTGTGGCCCTTGTGCACGACGAAAAACTGAGCCTGGCCCTTGTGCAGAATGGAGAAGTGCTGAGTGCTGAAAATGCCGGTCTGCTGGAAAAGAGTCCTGAAGCTGTCGCTGAAAAAATCCTGACCATTGCACAGCGTCTGCAATGCGGAGCCCGCCTGCCGGCGCAACCCCTCTGCCTGATGGGAGACGGTATCACCGATGAACTCCGGGAGTATCTCGGTCGCCAACAGATCGAATGTGTATCGCTGCCCTTCAAAACGGCAGAGCAGGATGTCCCTGCCGCATTTCTGCCAGTCTGCTGTCGGGCGCTCGCTGCGGGCAGCGACACATTGAATTTTCGCTGTGGCCCCTTTGCCGCAAAAGATGAGTGGAGCGCGCTTAAAAAACACCTGCTGCGTGGTGGCCTCCTGCTGGGGCTGTCTCTGCTTGTTTGCCTGGGAAGCGCCAGCCTCATCTATCGCACCAAAACGCGCCTGGCGGATACGTATCAAAAGCAGCTGGTACAAATTTTTCGCGACAACCTGCCCCCCGGAACAGCTGTTGTTGACATTCCCCTTCAAATGCAGGCCGAAGTTCAAAAAATGCGCGAAAAGGCCCGCGTTCTGGGCTTGGATACATCGACCTCGGCGCTGTCCATTCTGAAAGAAATATCCAGCGCAACCCCCGCCGATCTCAACCTGGACATAAAGACTTTTGATTACGAAGCGCAAACCCTCACTCTTGAAGGCGTTACCCAGTCGTTTGATAGTGTCAACCGGTTTGCCAATCAACTGCGCCAGTCTCCGTGTTTCAGCCAGGTTCATATCGCCGAAGCCAATATGGGCCTGGACGGCCAACAGGTGAACTTCCGTCTTCAGCTGACCATGTAAAGCCAGGGAGCCCAACGATGATTCACAATTTTTCCACTCGAGAACAACTGTTTATTGCCGGGGGAGCGCTCTTCTGTCTCGCTTGCCTGGTTTATTTCGCCGTTATCCAGCCCTACCGTTCCAGCATTCATCGTCTGGACAGCCGGATCGCCTCTCGTTCCGCCCAGCTTCATCAGGTTCAGCAATTTGAGCGCGACTATCAACAACTGCAGCAGCAGATCAGCGCGGTTCAGGAGAGATCGCGTCAAAACAAAAACTTCGCCCTGTTTTCTTTTATTGAAAACAGGATCATCCACATCACGGGTCGCGAAAAACTGACCGCCATGCGCCCCCTGGCCCCAACGGTCCACGATCAGATGACTGAAGAATCCGTTGAAATCCACCTTGAGAAGATTGATCTTGCGCAGGTCGTGCGCCTGCTTGAACAGGTTGACCAGTCTCCCGTGGTCTTGAAGGTTAAAAAATTGCACATTAAAAAGCGTTTTGATGACCCCGGCCTGCTCGACACTCTTTGGCACATTTCAGCGTTCCAGGAAAAATAACGGCCATGGCGTCTGTTGTCGCACTCGCCCGGCGGCTTTTCTCCCCCACCGCGGGGCTGGCTGCACTCGTGGGGATCAGTTTTGTTGTCGGTTTGTGGCTGTTCTTTCCGCTCACCAGCCTGCAACAACGACTTGAACAGGAAATCCTGCATCAGACCGGCATAGCCGTCCAATGCTCATCGCTGCAACATTACGGACTGCTCGGCCTGGAGTGCCCCAGCTTGAACGTTCCATTGCCACAGATGCGTCTGGAAATAACGAAGCTGGCCGTGTCGCCGTCGTGGCAAGATCTTGTGCGTGGACGGATGGCCATTGCGTTCAAAGGACATTGCCTCGAAGGACAATTGAACGGGCGATTGTTCAGGACAGGCCAGATCGAGATTGATGTTCGCAATCTGCAGCTTGATATCGCAATCCCCCAATGGCCGCAGCTCCACCTTGACATGCGACTCGACGCGGCAAATTTCAACGGTGTGCTGATGCCGCGCTTTTCCCTCGACGGACTGGAGGCACGATTCGGTCACGTTGAACTGGATGGCCTGGCCGAACTCGGGATACCACTCGACAGTATTGCGTGCCGTGATCTGGACATCCGCCTGGGCCAGGAAAATGAGCGGTTGGAAATCCGCTGTCATTCCAATCAGTCGGCCTTCCCCCTGACTGGAGAAGGATATTTGGTGCGCTTGTCTGACCGGCTTCGCAGCCGCGTCAAGCTGTCTCTGCGGGTGGGACCATTTTCCAACGAAGCTTCAGAAGTAGAACAGTTCCTGAAACTCTTCAAAACAGCGGACGATGAGGGCCACTACCGTGTGCTGGTGGGAGGCACCCTGGAACGCCTCAAGCTGTTGTAACCATCCATTCCAGGGCGGGCTTTTGCCCTGCCTGTCGTGGCGCGTCCTGATGCGGGCGGCACCGGATTCCGCCGGCCTCGCCAAATTAGGCGCTGATATGATTCATTATTTTACCAAAAAGAATGTTCTGTCGGCAAAAATTTACTACCTTTTCGTGATCCCTTGGTATATACACTATTAAAAACAGTCTGAATTAAGTATCCATTAATGACAATGTCGATATATAGAAGAAAGAATATTCATTCATCAGCGGCACAGAAAGGAGTCGCAGAAGGAAGACACGAAGCTGGACCAGGAAGAGGGGTTTATTTTTCAACAACCAAATGGAGGGAGTATGATCCGAACGGCGCTCAAAAACTCGTACAAACATTTCATGTTACTGACTGTAATGTTCTTATCCGTCTTGGCACTGGCTGCCTGTGGCGGCGGTGGTGGAGGCGGCGGTTCCGCCAGTTATGACGAACCGACAACCGTCACCAATGATCCCGTGGTTGGGGTTGCAAACACCGGCGTTTTGATTACTCCAGAAATTCTTAAAGGCTGGATGGATGCTGGACTTGTCAACAAAGAGGACAGTTTTGATGGACGCGTTGTTATTCTGAGCCTCGAAGCCACATCCGAAACAGTTACGGGCGAAGTTGTGACGGAGGCCTACCCCTCATCACACATTCCCGGCTCACAGCCTTGGGGGAGCGTTCAATATCAGACACGCTTGGATGGTCTGTCTGAAGTAGCCAACATGGTCGTAGATGGACCCACAATGGACGCCCTTTTGGAGCGCTGCGGTATTGATGAGAACACAACCATCGTTCTTACCTGTGCCTCTGGCGGGGCAATGAGTGTTACCAGAGATTACATGTACCTCCGCTATTGGGGTTTCCCGAAAGAAAAAATCAAGGTTCTGAATGGCGGCGATGTCGCGTGGACCGCTGCAGGATATGAACTGACCAGCGCTGCAGCAACTCCGGCATCGACTTTTATGAGCGTCTCGGATAACGAAGCGATCCGGACCGACCTCTACATGTCACTGTCTGAAATGATTCTGGCCGTGGATGACAACGATGCCAGCGGCGGGACCCTTTACAATATTGTTGATACCCGTGGAGCGTCGGCTACCGCAATCAACAATGCAATTCCCCTTGCCTACAGCCTTTTCACCGACCGGACAACCTTCTATTCTCTCGAAACCGCAGAAGCCGCTATTGCCGCAACGGATTTCGACCCCACGCTGCCAAGCATTACCTACTGTGTTTCAGGTGGACGGGCTTCAGTCGGTTTCTTTGTTCTGGATGCCATCATGGGTTACGAAGTCGCCATGTACGACGGCTCCTGGAACCAGTGGGGTCTCTACACAGATCCGTACCAGGTTGCTCAGGCTGATGGGTCCGTCAAGCAATACAACCTGAATGATCTCTGGAGTGTCGAATCCTTGACCACTGGCACCATGAGTCCCGTATCCGGAACAATCGATGCCGATCTGAATGCTACGCTCAACGACCTCGAAGCCCCGGAAGCAACTCAGATTGAAACCGAGGATACAGAGTATTTCCTCCAGGGTGGTTCTGCGCCAACAGGCGTAAGTGGAGCAGGTGAAGCAGCGGGCTGTTAAGTACTCCTGAACCAATTGAGAGCGATCGATTCTTTTCGAAAGGAGAAATATTGTGAAGCTACGTAACATTCTGATGGCTTGTGCAGGGATAACCTTGTTTGCCTCAAGTGCGTTGGCTGGTCCGACCTGGACCTTTGGCCCGAATGATGAGGGAATGCTTAAGTTAGACTATGTCGGGCAGTTCCAGCTGAATTATCGTGACACCGGGGCAGGCTCTGGTTCCGATGACGACACCATGGAATTCAACTTCCGCCGCGACCGGATCGCCCTGATCGGTGCCTATGAGAACCTTGGAATCTACGTTCAGACCGAGTACACGGAAGATATCAACATTGGTCCTTTTACCGTATCCGACGGTTCCAGCAACGAATTTCAGCTGCTGGACGCCCAGATCCGTTACAAGTTCAATGATGCCTTTCAGGTTCGTGCCGGCAAGTTCAAGTACAATCTGACACGCGAAAATCTCGAGGCCTGTGAAAAGCCGTTGACTCTGGATCGTTCCGTTCTGATCCGTGCCCCCTATGTTTCCACCCGCGACAAAGGGGTTGCCGTCTGGGGCAACCTGTTCAATGACATTTTCCAGTATCGTCTTGATGTCATGAATGGCCGCAACGACTCGGATTCGGCACCGGACTCGAACTTCCGCTACACCGGCCGTGCCCACCTGACCTTCCTCGACAAGGAAACAGGCTATGGCTACAGAGGCACCTACATGGGCAAGAAAAAAGTCATCACCCTCGGAGCAGCCTATTCTGTTGAAGAGGATATCGCCTATGCCGATTGCGCAAATGAAACCGATGCGGTGGATTACAAAGCGTGGACCATCGACCTGTTTGCCGAGTATCCCATTGACGGCGTCGGAACGTTCACGCTGTCTTCCGCCTACGTCGACTACGATCTGGATGATGCCTATCAGGGTGCCGATCCGGATGCGGGTGTGATCGGTGTCAATGGTGAGAAGAATGGCAGCTACACCAAGGTGGGCTACATGCTGCCGAATCTGCCGTTGCAGTTCTTCTTCCGGGCAGAAAACTGGTCCCTGGCACAACTTGATGGTGTGTATGATCAGGAAATCGACTGGTACGGCGGTGGCCTCAATTACTACTTCCGCGGTCAGAACCTTAAACTCACCGTTGAATATTCGACCGTCGAGTTCGATACGGAAACGCCTGACTATGAAGATTTTGACAGCCTGACCGTTCAACTGCAAGTTGTCTTCTAACGCCTGATCAAACGATCAGCCTAATCTTCCGGGTGCCCGTGTCATCAAGACACGGGCACCTTTTTCGTTTGTCATAGGGGCGACTCCCGTTCTGTGGTAGATTATGCGAACAGGTCCCCATTTTCTTCTGTCCGTAGCGGAGTCATGATTCGAATCCCGGCCCTTGTTCTCTCTCTGTTGTTGCTGATGCTCACGGGTTGCCGTTGGCAAGCCGCCACGTCGCAATGCGAATATTGCCATGCCGGATTGGAGCAGGCCTCGGACAGCCATCAGGATTGTATTGACTGCCATGGAGGCGATGAGACACTGAAAGATAAAGAAGCGGCGCACGCTTCGATGTACGGCCCGCGAAATCCTTCTGCGCCCGAGTTCTGGGAAAAAACGTGTGGCAAGTGCCACCGCTATCAGCTTGACCGGGTCAAATCGAATCTGATGTTGACCAACGCCGGTTTCATCAAGAACATTCGCCTGACCTGGGAAGGAGGAAACGAGCTTGTTTTCGCGACCCGGGATCAAAATCTGTTTGATGCCGAGGGCCAGCCTGTTCAACACCATTCCGTGCTGAAATTGAAAAACCTGGCCGGAGAACTCTACCGCAAATACTGCTCGCTCTGTCATGTCGGCATGGAATCGCATCAGTCCTGGCGGGGTTCCCATGCCTCGGGCTGTGCCGCCTGCCATTTTCCGTTCAATGAAGACGGCACCTACCTGGGCACGGATCTGGCCATGAGAGGTCGCTGGCCCCATTCAACAACACACCGGATCGCGTCGCTGCCAACCAATGAGGTGTGTTTCCGTTGTCATAACCGCAGCGGCCGCATTGCCCTGTCCTATCAGGGCATGAACGACGGCAACAATGGTCTGGTTCCGGTGAACGAGGCCTTTCCCGGTCCGGAGCTGATCAGCGGGGCACGGAATGTCACCCATATCCAGGCCGATATCCATCATGACAAGGGTCTGGAGTGCATCGATTGCCATACCTCACGTGATGTGATGGGGGATGGCTATGCCTATGAGAACATGTATCTTCAGACGGAGATTACCTGCGAAGACTGTCATGGCAGTGGCACCGAGGCGCCAAGGTATGAAGTGGTACAGCGTGAAAACCATGAGGCCATCCGCGAGTCGCGTTCGTACCGGCGTCAGGTAAAAACCGGTGATCAGCTGGTTGTTACCGCCAAAGGGCGTGCCTACTCCAATGTGTTTTATCAGGACGGTGCGGTGGTCGTTTACGGCAAGCGCGACGGCCGCCGCCATCTGAGCAAGCAGATTACCCATACGCCTGAACATCAAATCGTCGGGCATGACCGGCTGGAGTGCTATGCCTGTCACTCGGCGGCCGTTCCCCAGTGTTTTGGCTGCCATACCCAATATGATCGCTCCCAGAGGGGAATGGACTTTATGCGCGGAGCACAAACGTGGGGACGTTTCAGTGAAAAAGAGGATTACCGCTCACTGTACCCTTATGCTCTGGCATTGGACCAGCGGGGCAAAATCGCGCCGGTGACGCCCGGATGCCAGACCTTTGTGACGCTTCTTGACCGAAAAGGCCAACCGGAGCGGGAGGAGTACGTCGCCAGCTTTCGCGGCAAGAAACAACTGCGCTTTGCCCCGTTTTATTCCCATAACACCGCAGCCAAAGCTGTCGGCTGTTCCGACTGCCATGCCGATCCGACCTTTCTCGGCTTTGGCCAGCACGTGGTCGCAGGGCAAACGGTTGAGAGCACTCTGCTCTGCGAAAAATCGGATGCGCTGCCGCTGGATGGTTTTATGGCCATGCAACAGGGGCAGATCCAGCCATTTTCCGCCATCGTGCGCGAGCAGAGCCGTCCACTGAATGAGCAGGAAGTGCGTCGGGTCCTGCGGGTCAACCAGTGCCTGGTGTGCCACGACGATCCGAAGGATGCCATTTACCAACAGGCTTTAGATTATGGTCAGATTGAACGTTGTCTTCAGCGCGCTGCTGCTGATCGCTAGTGCGGTTTCTGCGCTGGCGGCACCGTGCCAGCAGTGCCATGAGGTGACGGTGACCGGGGTTCACCAGGCACTGTCATGCCAGTCGTGTCACGGGTCACAGGGCCGTCTGGGGCGCCCCGGGATTGCGGATAATCGTGGTCTGGGCTGTGTCGGCTGTCATGCCGGCCGCGGCATGATCTTTTCCCACGCCATGAGCCGGCGTAGCGCCGAACAGGATTTTTGCCAGCGCAGCTGGGGCCAGAAGGACAGTCGCTTCTTTGCCGCCAACTGCCAGCGCTGCCATGTGACCTCCTGCGAGGATTGCCACGGTTCGGGCCACGCCCTCACAACGCCGGATACGCAGCGTTGCCAGAACTGTCATCAGGGCTACTTCGTCGGCTGGGATTTTTCCGGCCGCGCCCCGCGTGAGGACAGTGTGCGCTACCAGCGCGGCCCCCGCTCTCATGATCAGTATTATTTAAAAATGCGGCCGGATATCCATGCCGAAGCCGGGCTCGATTGCGCTGATTGTCACAGCATGGCCAGTTTTCTGGCCGGAAAAACCACCGCAAAAACCTGCCGTGATTGCCATGATCCCGATCCGGACATTCTTGAGCATCGGATTACCGCCCATCTGGAACAGATGGAATGTGTCGCCTGCCACGCAGCCTGGGCGCCGCAGGACTATGCCACCTTCTATGTGGAAACGGTCAACAGCAGCAACCGGGACTATTTTCGCGTTAAACCCAGCGGTAATGCGCAGTATGTTAAGAGCAGTTACCTCAGGCGACAGGATCTGCCGCCACTGGGCGTGAATCGCCAGGGGCGGGTGGCGCCGATCCGGCCACAGTTCCAGGCCTATTACAGCAAAATGGTCGACAACCGCCCGGTGGGGGAGGAAAATCAGCGGCTGGCCAGCGAATGGAAAGTGTTTACGCCCCATACCATCCGCCGCGCAACGGCCCTGTGTGATCAGTGCCACGGCAACGCGCGGCGCTTTATCCTCGAACCGCTCGAAAAGCGGATTTATCGTCCGGATCTCGATGGTCTGGGGCTGGCAAGTTTCTGGCGCCCCGACGGGCAGCGGGTGGTCAACGGCAGCTTTATGCCGCCCGCCCGTTTCGAAAAGATGTCGGAGAAGACCTGGCCCTTCCGGCAAGGATACGTGGAAAAATGGCAGACTTTTCTTCACCAAGACGCCGCTTCATCCAAACCCTGATCGTGGCCGCGCTCTCCGGCTGGGGTCTGCTGCGTTTTTTTTCCGCAGCACCGGCGAAGGCGTCATTGCTGGCCAGGATCGAGGATCAGCGCATTCCCGCGCGGGGAGCACTGGTGTTCCGCCAGCAGCGCTTTGCCCTGATTCGGGATCAGGGTCAGGTGTTTGCCCTGAGTCTGGTCTGCACCCATCTGGGATGTACCCTGACGGTGACATCGCGCGAGCTGACCTGTCCCTGTCATGGCAGCCGCTTTGATCAGCATGGTCAGGTCACGCGCGGCCCGGCGGATCGCCCGTTGCCCCGGCTGCGGCTGGAGCGCGAGGGTGAGGATTGGCTGGTTTACGGCTAGAGATGCCCGCTGATCGGATCAAACGAGCTCCGGAATCCGGCAAACAACGAGACGGCCATCAGGCCGCTGCTAAAGGATGGCGACTGTGTTCAACGATTTTATCCGGCATCTGTTTCCGCGCATGGTTCTCAGGGAAAACCTGAAGATCAGCTATACCTTCTGCCTCGGTGGGATGGCCTTCACCCTGTTTCTGTTGCTGGCGTTGAGTGGCATGCTGCTGGCCCTGTATTATCAGCCCCACAGCGCGCATGCCTACGCGTCTATTCTGTTTATCGAAGAAGAGGTGTTCGGCGGTCATTTTCTCCACAGTCTGCACCGCACTGCCTCCAACCTCTATCTGTTGCTGATGTTTCTCCATACCCTGCGGGTGCTGCTGACCGGCGCCTATCGCCCACCGCGTCAGTTGAACTGGCTCATCGGGTTCATCCTCCTGTGTCTGGCCCTGTTTTCCGGCTATACCGGCTATCTGCTGCCCATGGACCAGCTGGCGCTGTGGGCGACCCAGACCGGCATGGAACTGCTGCGCATTCTGCCGCTGGGCGAAGTCCTGCACGGTTTCCTGGTGCCGGATGCCGTCGGTGAACCGTTGTCGCTGCTGCGCTTCTATATGCTGCATGTCGTCATTCTGCCCATGGCGACACTGCTGCTGTGCTTTCTCCATTTTTATCACATCCGCCGCCAGAAAGGAGCGCTGCCCTACCTGTGAAAAACTACGTCAAGAGCGATCCGACTTTTTTCCGCCTGATCAAAGGGGCCATGGCGGCCACTGTTCTGGTGACCCTTGTTCTGGCGGCCCTGTTTCCCGCACCCTTGATGGAACCCGCGGATGTCTCGCGGGTGCCCAATCCGTCGCGCGCAGCCTGGTTCCTGATCTGGATGCAGGAGGTCGTCAGTTATTCCAAGTACGCCATTTACGCCGTTGCCGCGCTGGGGCTGATCTTCTGCCTACTGCCCTGGCTGCCGGTTCCGGAGGCAAAACGCGCCTGCTGGTGGCCGCGGGAACAGCGCTGGGTCAACTGGCTGGCCCTCGGCAGCTTCATGGTCATCGTGGCGTTGACCCTGGTAGCCTTTTATTTTCGGGGGGGAAATTGGTCGCTCGTCTGGCCCTGGTGATGTTGTTGCTCGGCACAGTACTGCCGGTGGACGCCGCATCGCTGAACCGCTGCCTGGCCTGCCACAGCCGCGTGCTGCTCAGTCATGATTTCGTGACCGGGTCTCCCGTCGTTTTGGCCGCCTGTACCGCCTGTCACGGCGGCAATGACCAGACCAGCCGCAAGGACCTGGCCCACTTCAACCGGATTGACGGACGTTACGCCTGGTTTCTGCTCACGCAGTCCCCACCGATGGTGGAGGCGCGCCAGGCCGTTGATCAGTTCGCCTGTCGCCGCTGCCACATTCAGGACAAACAGGGCAACCCGCTTGCCACCAGCCTCGACCCGTTGCGGGGGCGCCGCCCGGTACCGGAGATTCGCCAGGCCCTGTTGCAGCCGGCGTACTACATGCCAGCCTTTGCGCTGGGGGAACGCGATCTGGAACGGTTGATCCGTGCCGTTCTGGGCGGCGTCAATCCGGCGACGGATACCCAGACGGCAGAAGTGACGGTTGTTCACTTTGAAGAACCGGACGCTGAGCAGCGGCCGTTTGAAAAACACTGTGGCGCGTGCCATCGCGTTCTGACTGCTCATGCCGGCGGGTTGGGAACGGCCACCGTCACGCCCAACCTGTCCGGCCTGCTCAGTCCGTTTTATCCGAAAAACTTCAAGGATCAGGAGGCCTGGACCGCAGACGGACTGGTGCGCTGGATTAAAAATCCGCGCCAGATCCGCCCCCTCGCGGTCATGCCCCCCCTCACTCTCTCCGATCAGCAGATCCACGAACTGATCGAAACCACCTGGCCCACCATGGGAGGAGAAACGCGCAAATGAATGCCTCAATCCGTTTAGTTCTCTGTTCGCTCTGTCTGTCGTTTGTGAGTGCGTGCAGCCATCTGCATGTGGATCTTGATGCCAACTGGAAACTGGCACCGGATGCGCGGGTCGTGGTGGCGGTGGAAGACCCCCCGGCCGGAATCAGCGGGGATCAGGTCGTCGCGGCGGTACAGCGTCTCGGATGGCAGGATGCCAACGATCGGCACCGCGCGGATGCCCGGTTACTTTGCCGCTGGCAGCGGGTTATCGATCTGGACGCGGACAACAGTCGACCGATTCTCACGGTCAAAAGCTTTCATGCCCGGTTGATCAACGCCACCACCGAACAGGTGTTAGGAGTAAGCGATTATTTTTACGCGGCAGGGGAACCGGCGTTGTGGCCGGGTGTCGAAGAAGCCCTGAAGCAACTGTATCGCCGGATTACCATCTCCGCCCCCACGGCTGCCGTGACGCCGGCAGGAACAGAGTCTCCAACGAAGCCGCCCGAGTTGTCGTCCGGCGCTGCGACAGAAAATCAAACAGCGGACAGCACGGTCCTCCCCACCAGAATGCCCGAAAAACAGGAGTCGGCTCTCCCCGTCGCCGATGGCCCTGCCCCTGTGGCAGCAGCCCCTGTTTCTGAAGTGCCACAAGCCCCACCGGCCCGTCTTTCTGAACCCGACGCTGCGGAAGAAAAAATCTCTGTTTCTCCTGCAAAGCCGTCGTCTGCAGGCCTCATCTATCACCCGCAGCCTCACTCTGCCGTCCTGGAGAAGGGAGCGCAGATCGAAACGTCTCACGCGCCTGAATCGATGCAGACGTCCCCTTGGGTGCCTCGCTTTCAGGGGACGGGTTTGGAAACATGGGGGCAGGAACAGCCTGCTGTGCCGGGTGAATAAGTGACAAAACAAACAGATCAAATCAGCGACAGGTGCTGACCTGGCACAACCAGCATCCTGCTCCACGGGCAGTGGTTCCTCCCCCCGGCGAGGCCGGGGGGAGGAGGGGGAGCCTTTTTTATTTATGCCAGCACCATCCCGCCATCAGCGAACAAACCGGCCTGATAGCCTTCAGCTCTGAGCGCAAGAACAAAGCCTTCCGTGCGGATCACTTCGCCACTGTCGAGCAGGCTCTGCAAGTAAGCTACATTTTCCTCTGACAATGGGCTGCTCAGTACGCGTTCGGCCAGTTCTTCGATAAATTCACGGTTATCGAGGCCATCCCAACTCTGTGCCTGCGTCTCAACTGTCAGTATCTGTTCGGCCAGTTCCTGAGCGTTGTCTCCCACACTCATATACCTGTTCAGATCTGACAGGGAGGGGGCCTGTCCCGTTATCAGTTGATACAGTGCTGCTGCGGTGAGAAGGTCATTCTGGCTCAAATTGCTGATTTCGGCACTGACCTCCTGATCACCGAAACGTACAGTTTCAATGTTTCTAAGTGTGTCAACATCCAGGTTCGCTCCTTGCGATACCAGTTGCAACTCACCTTCGTCGCTGATCCGGAATTGATACTGATCGAGGTTGAACAATTGTACAGCCACGTCTTCTCCGGCGCCGCCATCAAGCAAATCACTGCCATAGCCTCCGATCAGAATGTCGTTACCTTCATCGCCGTAAAGCTGATCATTACTGTTATCCGCAGACCACCCGGTTTCCTCAAAAACGCTGGACTGGGTGAGCAGCAGTTCTCCCTCGTCGTTCTGGATCTGCTGTTGATGGTTTTCGTGCAGGGAGAGGACTAACAGCGCCTGACTCCATGATCCGCCACCGAGAATATAGTCGATGCCGATCTGCAGTTCTTCTGCTGTGGCAACGCCTTCCCCCCAAAGCTGGTCAAAGAGCGCACTGATCTGGCTGCTGATGTCCTGGGCCTGGTCAGCGACGTTCTGGTTGTAATAGTTGTAGGCAATCTCTGCAAACTGGGCATTATCGAGATCCCAGCTGACCATGGTGTTTAAATTATCCAACGTCGGCAGTGCTCCGGTGATGGCATGATAGAGGGAAGAGATCGCTTCCAATCTTGTTGTTTCTGCCTCGGTGAACGCAAACCGGGCATCATTTACCATGCTGGACCCGGGCTGGAACCAGGCCTCCCGGGCTCCAATAGTTTCCGGCAAGTCACTTTGATCGGGCGTAAACTGAATATGAAGTCCCTGTGCTTGAGTCAGACTGAACTGCCAGCTGCCAGCATCACTCTGACCGCCCTGGAGAACATCGTCACCCGCACCGCCGAAGAGAATATCGGCATCATCTCCGCCAATGACGAGGTCGTTGCCGGCATCACCATAAAGTTGGTCCACGCCGCCGGCGGAGGCAACAATGTCATCACCATCGCCACCCCAGATCTGATCATCACCTGGGCCGAAAAACAGGGTCTGTCCCGCATCATCGCCGATAACAACATCGTTGTCCTGATCGGGGAATGCTGAAAATCCATCGTTACTGCCAAGGAAAATGCCAGGACCAACCACCACGACATCGCCGCGGCCGGTGATGTTGATGACGGGAGGTTCAGCCCCCTGCCAGTACGAGGTGTTAATGATGATAACCTGGGGGATATCTCCTTCGTCAAAGGTGATATTCAGGCGAGTGGGACCCGTGTCATCCGCACGATGGGTCGGGGTTACTTCCAGCACATCAGTGTTGTTGCTCTCTGAAAACACCCTGTCCAGAAAAGATTGCCGCTCCAGCGGACCAAGATCTGTCCGCTCTTGCAGTATGAGCCGCAGATCCTGAAGGGTGGTGCCAGTGCGGTCAGTTACAATGAGTCCCAGGTTGTCGGATAAGCTGAGGCTGAGCCGATCATTGACCAGCAGATCCACATCTGTGCTGGTATCATCTTCATCTTCACGTTCTCCGGCCGCCGGATCGAGACTGAAAACTTGAACAGTCTCACCCGTATCACCGTCTGTAGTAGTGCCGACTGTTGCGGCGACACCGTCGATGCTGGTGTTGATGTAGTCTTGTGTCGGCAGCAATCCGGTGTCGATATTGTCATCGCTCGTGGTCTGATCACCACCACTGAACAGGTCTGTTTCCGGCTCCTGTGGTGGAGTCGGTTCGCTTTCATCGACATCCGTCACGCTGACGACCAAATCGAGTGGATCGCTCAGTAAACCGTCACTGACCATCACCTGGACGTTGTAGACATTGTTAGAGCCGCTGTCGGTGGGGTTTTCGTAGTTTGGTGCAGTGGCGAAAGTCACGACACCAGTACTGCTATTGATGCTGAACAGTGCCTGATCAGCACCACCCGAGATGGAATAGGTCAGGGTCGTGGCACTGTCAGGATCGGTTGCGCTCACCGTTGTAACTGCCCTGCTGTTTTCGTTGATGTTGATGAAGACGATATCCTCACCGTTATTGCTGGTGATCACCGGTGCGTCGTTGGCATTGGTAACGGTGATCGACAGGGCCTGACTATCCGTTGCGCCGAGAGCGTCTGTTGCGGTCACTTCGACCAGGTAGATATTGTTCCCGTCACTGTCACCGGGGATCTCATAATCCGGAGCATCCTTGAACGTCAGCATTCCACTGTCGGGGTCAATGCTAAACAGCGCCTGGTCAGCACCACCCGTGATAGAAAATGTCAGCGTATCGTCAGGGTCTTCATCGGATGCGGAAAACGTGGTGACGACGGTTCGGTTTTCGCTGCTGGTTACAACTCCGGTTGTGCCAGCACCATGACTGCTGATAACCGGGGCATCATTAACGTTGACGATCTGCTGTTCTGCGCTGATAAATTCAGTGGTGCCACCCTCGGTGTCGGTGGTCATTGCAACGACACGGACTGAGGAACTGACATATGTTTGAGAACTGGGAATGGTCAGCGTGCTTGAGGTCGCAGACATAATATTCTGCCAGCCGCTGCCATTATTGATCTGCCACTGCCAGGTTCCAGTAATAGTACCGTCGACATCGGAAATACCTGCTAGGCTGGCCGTCAAACTGCTGCCCTCTTCAGCGGTTCCAGTAATCGTTATCGTTCCGGTAGCTTCATCTTCAACATTGGCTACTGTCATTTCTAAATAAAGGGTTTGTGCTATTGCATAGACGAGTTGACCGTCACCTGTGGTGAAAGGCATAAGTTCCATCAGGTCTACCCGGAACTGGTCAGTACCGTAGAAGTCCAGATCCGGTGTGTAGGTATATTCGTAGTCCCCGGATGCCATGACAACAGGGGCACTGATTGTCCCGTGTTGCGGCACAATTTCATAATGATCATAGGGTGCAGGAGCACTGACGACAATGGGGTAGGAGGTGTCCTCGGCAATCGTTATGGCGATGGTATTCTCGGGCACAGGCGCAGGTATAGACCCTAGCTCAATTACATTGGATGAATTATTTATGAAGGAGGTGTCGGCAGAGTCGGTTGTAAAGGTTGTCGTGCCTCCTTCAGCGTCTTCTGTCGTAAAAATACACCGATAGGTTCCTCCCAGAGCATGGTACGTTGTCGAATTCCCTTCACCGGCACTTAGATCACTCCAAGACGAGCCGTTGTCATAAGAGATCTGCCACTGAAATCTTGTCTCGATGATCCCTCCATCGCCATCAGCGGCATCGTCCAAATTGGCCGTTACCCCATCGCTAACAATTGAGATGGAGGCCGTTCCGGTGGTGGCGTCCGCAACGCCGGTCACGTCCAGATGAACGGTTTCTGTCACGGTTGCCGCATCACCGGCCACCCCGACACTGAAGCTGTCGGAGCCATGATAATTGGCTGTTGGGGTGTAGGTGTACTCACCAGTCGTTGCATTGAGAGAGACTGCCCCATGTGCGGGATTGGTCTCCACTGAATAAACGAGGGTGCTGTCCGGGTCGCTGGCAGCAATCGTATAGGTATATGACGTGTCCTCCTCGATCGTCACAGAATCACTCCCCGCAACGGAGGTGAGAACGGTGGGGTCGTCTACCGGAGTGACAGTAATCGCAAATTGCTGGTTGGTAATGGATTCCCCGCCATCATCTGCCAGGCTGAAGTTAAAACTGTCACTCGTGGTTTCGCCGCCGTCATGAGCATAGGTGAGAATACGATCATTGATATTCTGTTGGGTGAAAGTGCTGTTATTTGTCAGTGCTGTTTCTGTGTCGACATCAAAAATCCCGTTTTTATTGGTATCGAGCCACAGGGTGCCGTGTGTGACGGAAGAGGTAACAGTGTAGGTCAAGGCACTGCCGGAATCATCGGGGTCGGTTTCATTCAGCACCGCGGCAGTGATCTTAATTGTCCCACCTTCAGCGACATTCATGGAGTTGATATTCACACCCGGTGTATCGTTGCCCGGATTGAGGTCGATCTGGTAGCCCAGCTCCTCGCCTGCTTCGGACACCATGGAGGTCGTATTATCGGCGGTCGTATCGTACGTGTGGACCGTACTGCCATCGGTGAAAATCAGTCTGGCGGAATCGTCAACAGCATGGGCCGTTAAGGAATGTTTTTCCCCAGCGTAATCTTGAACAGGAGTAAAACGGAGCAGGGTGTCTTTATCCAGCAGCAGGCCGGCGCTTTCAGAAACGGCACCGACCGGGAACCAGTTGCTCCCATCGGTACTGTACTCCCAGACCCCCTCTGCGGCTGTAACAGGATTGGCCGTAATGACAATCCCGGCCAGGTTGTCGTCATCCACATCGGCAAAAACGGGATTCATGAGGGAGGACACCGATTCAGCCAGATCGGCGGTGGCGGTGGCGGGCGCCGTGAAGGATGGCGCCACATTGATGTCGAAAGACCCGCTGACGCTGGCAATGCCGATATCCATGGGAAAACGCGATTCGTAGACATCGATATCCAGACCATTGATTTCAGCATCGATCGACAGCACCGGTCCGATTACAATGTCTGCCAAGGTTTTAGCAGGGAGGAGGGGAAGTTTGAGCTTGGATAAAAAGACCGTCCTGAGGAAATCCAGCCCCAGGCCGATATTGTAACCCAGTTCGGTGTCATTGGAGAAAAATGCCGTCGGCACGAGCTTCAGGGTGTAATCGACCTTGCCATCGTTGTTGACATCGTATGTCGAGGCGTCGGTAATATCCAGACTGTCTACTTCACTGGCCTTGAAGGTTTGAGCTAGCGGGTACCCCGATTCGCCCGCGGTCTCGTCGAAGGAAATCTGATAGGTCATGTCATCCACGGTCAGGGTGAATTCCTGCGAAAAATCCATGGAGGAGGTGACGTCCAAATCCATCTTTTCAACAGTGAAATCAAAACTGATGTACTTTTTGATTTCCGCCGCCACAGCTGGATCGGCCTTCACGATAGTCAGTAGCGAATCAATGCTTATAGAGGGTGCGACAGGATTGGTCAGCCCTGAGGGGATAGTTACGCCAGTGACGGCATAAATGATTTTGCTGATGAGAATTGCGATAAATTGATCAACATCAATGGTGATTTTATAAAGTGGGTCACTTTCACCTCCCGCGAGATAGAGTCCCAGTGCCGCGGTGTTTTCGTTGATGTCGGGGTCGGTATAGGGCGTAAACGGATTTTCCCAGCTGCTCGGGTCGGTAGGACCCAGAATCAGGTTGTCGGTGTTGAACGCAAAGGTGTCGAAATGGAAGAGGGCGTCACTCTCACCATTGGTCAGGTCGACCAGAACAAACTCCCCGGTATGGTATTGCGCATCAAGCATATTTACCAAGACGTTTAATGCATCCTTGGCAAATTCCGTTGCGGCCCCGAGCATGATGGTGCGCAGCGTTTCGTTCGGGTCCTCCCCTTTCAATAACCCTTGCTCATCAATAAGGGTACTCAACCAGTCGGTATCGAGAAATTTCAGGACCTCTTCCCCGATAGTAACCGAGGCGTTGGTAAAAATGCTGGTGATCTGCTCGAGATTGACGGTATCAAAGGTTTCGTCGAAGTAATAGTCGTTGATGATCTGACCTATACTCATTGTGTCAGGATCGTATGCTCCCAGGGTGGTTGCTTCTCGCGCGAGATATTCCTGTGAGTTTTTATAACTGGCCAGCAGTTCTTCGGGGCTGACATAGAGGCCTGTGGTTTTGATCTCGGGGATGTTGATATCGATGCTCTCCACCATCCCCTCGGTTGCTGCTTTGATGGCAAGGGATAACTGGGTTGAAATCGTGTCGATCAGATTGATATCGACTACGCCGTCGATCAGTTTCAACTGCCCGGTACTGTCAAGACTGAAGAGCAGGAGTTCATCCTTGAGGTCGCCGTCGCTGGTTTCGGAGAAAATATCTTCGTAGGGAGCGATGCCATCGCGGAAATCGATTGTGATTCCGTGATCCAGCAGATAATCCAGATCGAGCCCGATCAACGCGGCATAAGCTTCGTCGATGCTGACGCCACTCAGCCCGCTCAGGTCGACCTGCAGATTGGTTCCGCCAGTGGAGAATGCCGGCGTGAAGTTGAGACCTCCGGAGCTGTTGCCATCGAGATCAACCCTGACACCACCGAGAACCAGTTCCCCTTCGTAATAAATGTCGAAAATCGCGCCCACGTCGTAGAGCAGTTTGGCCGACAGATAGGCATTAGGGCTGGCCGTGTTAAACGCGGTGCCATCGGTTTTGTTGATCAGGGTCGGGGTGATGGTCAGAGTATCGGAACTCTGATTGTATTCGGTCAACGAAGAAAGGGTGTATTGAACGTTGGTGTCAACCGAGCCGCCGTCGAGTTCGGCATCGATCTGTACGCCGACCCGGCCGAAAATATCGGCGTCAACGGTGACAGCCGCTTCAGCAGACGCCGTACTAATGAGATCGGCCGTTGCATCAGCAATATCTTCCGTTGCACCGACAATATCGTCCACCAGCCCTTCAAAGAATTTCAGGACGTCGAGATAGGTCGGGTATCCAGGAACGGACGTGGTATAACTGAACCAGCTGTTCAGAGTATCCAAAATGTCGATGATGCCTGTATTGGCCGGATCGATAACACTCTCTATGGTGTTGGCAATATTGGTGATAAAGCTACTGCCACTATCCAGAACATCGACAATCGCATTGAAAAAATCTTTCAGATTGATGGACGCATCAACACCAGGGATGGCATTGGTGTAGACGAATTCTTTGGAAGAAATCCCGAACTGGCTGGCAGACCATTTGAGCGCATCCCACAGGTCATAGCCTTTTTCCTGGATGGCATAGGCGGCAACGACCGAAAACCCATCCCACATATCCGGTCCGGGATCACATGGATTCGGCATGATGACCGGTATCCCGTCATCTAAAAAGCTGAGGACCGGCCAGGTAAAAGCCAGATAGATGATTTTGCTGAGTTTCCAGATCGGATCTTCGGTTGATGTTATGCCGAGATGCGACTGGGCCCATTCCCACTGATGATTGTAGCCTCCAGGGTAATAATTCAGGACGATATGGTCAGCCACAGAAGCCCAGGAATCGATATTGCCATCCAGCAGGCTCAGGGCCCCGTCCAGGATCGCCTGCCCGTCATCAATCAACCCCTGGATTTCGTGATTAACGGCTGTCAGCAGCTCGCCACCGTTTATTGAAAACGAAATGTCCAGCAGGCTGATATCATCGGCGGTCCAATATTGGTCGCCGTTGCTGCTGGTATCGACCCATGTGTACTCACCAACATCGGCTGAATATTGCCACTGCATGAAATCTGATCCCAGCAGCGGCAGATACTCATGCCAGCCAACCTCCCAGGAGTCCCCATCCTCCAAATACATCCACATATTCTGATCGGTATTGGTGAAGCTGATCTCACTGAACTCATATGCAAGCGGGATATCAAGAGGATTAGAACCGGCGCTGATGTTCAGGACAGTCTCCAGATCCGTGCCATTGGCGTAAATGAGCTTGAAAGTGTAATTTTCTGATTGAGGGATTGTAAAACCACTTAATTTGACATCGTTACCACCCGTATCAAGCAGGGAGAAAGACGATACGATTTGTCCCTCTTCCAAAAACGTCAGAGAAAGTCCACTTCCAGAAAGGTTTGTTACCTCTAGTAATAATTCGTTGGCAGCAGAACCGGCTGAGGTCGAAACTGAGAAGGAAGAATTAGAAAAAGTGGCCATACATGCTCCTCCGAAACGGTTATACGGTATTAACTACTCAAAAAATAACTAATTTTGTAATATTTGAGGCGGAGGATTTACTTCTCTTGTCAATGCGAGGGAGCTTTTCTGAACGACCGGTCCCCCCCTAACGGTCGCTCAACAAACACGTTTAATTCTTCTCAGTGATTCTACTCAGACGGCGTTTGAAAAACGTTTGAAAATGTGTAAATTTTTAAGATTTCTTGCTCTTGATGTGCTGATTTGACGATGTCAGAGGGGGATTGAAATCTCAGTTCTAGCTCCCTGTTCACTGTAAAAACGCGGAGTCGTATGAAAGCTGTTTTTGCAAAGAGAATCGATAAGCTCCAGACCAATACCACTTGTGTTTTCCGGGGAGAACCCTCGTCCGTTGTCGGAGATGGTCATCAGCAACTGCAGGTCATCTTTGACACTACAGTGGATGGAAAAACGGGGTTTAGTGACATGAGCGTCGAAGGCGTATTTGGCGGAATTATTGTAGCACTCCGTAACGATCAGCCCAAGGGTTACCGCTTTGCGAATATCTATCTGCAGTGCCGGGATCTCCGTCTCAAACTGAACCAAACGATCACCAGCATGGATAAGATGCTCCAATAAGGTTCCGAGGTAGTCTTGCAGATGGATGGAATCGTGGGAATCCTGATAGGTCAGTTTGTCGTAGGCTAAAGAAATGGCTTGGATGTTGCCTTCGATGTCTTCAAGTATATGCGTTGTGTCCTTTCTGGATGCCTGCAGGGAAACGATACTCTGGATAATCTGCAGATTGTTTTTGACCCGATGGTTAAGCTCTCTCAGCAGAAGTGCGGATTCCGGAGCCATCCGGCCACCAATTCCGCTGCAAACTGGGCCACCCGTTCCAGACCGAGCTGGGCCAGTCATTCCGCTG
>JAFGXV010000054.1 GCA_016936455.1 Desulfuromonadaceae bacterium | reverse complement strand
GGGGAAGTGTCCCTCGTTTCCCTCCTTGCGAAAGGGCATCGACTCCCCTCTTTGCCAACATTAATTGCTCTTCCCTCGTTTCTCTGGAAACACCAATCCGAATTTCGTCGGCAATAGTTTCTACGTCGGGAGGTCCCGAGACAGTACTCATCTTTGATTTTCTTGTTTAGAAGTACGCACTGGCCTGTACAGCACAGAGACGAAATTGTCCAATGCCTTGCAAGGTGAAGCCAGATGCAAATGAACATAGCTCACTAAAACCTGCTTCCGGCAATACCCCTCATCACGTACTGACCCATCACGATTGGTGCGAGTCTGATAGGCCGCCTCCCACCCCGTATTGACCAATGGATCATCACACAATTCCGAATAGTGAAACTCATGCCCACGCAGGCGTGTGCCAGCCGCACCAATTAACGTAGGTTGCTTTAGAGTCACTTCCATATACCCAAGACGTTTACGCCGTGAGCGCATTTGAGCCCAGCTTGGCAGGATGCCGACAAACGGCCAACTTTTTTCCTCTTCCTGCAATCCTAAACTGAGATACATCAACCCACCGCATTCGGCATACACGGGGCGGGCACTGTTGCAGAAATCTCGGATGCTGTTGAGCATGGTGTGATTGCATGACAGCTGTTCGGCGTGCTCTTCCGGGTAGCCGCCACCAAGGTAGAGGCCGTTGCAGTGTGCGGGTAATTCTTCATCGTCCAGTGGCGAGAAAAATACCAACTCCACGCCGCGCTGTTCTAAAGCGTCGAACAAATCCTGATAGTAAAATTGAAAGGCGGCATCGCGGGCAATGGCCAGGCGCACCGTGCTGTCTGCCACGACTTCGACCGGGGGCGCGGGCGGTAGCGGCGGCAGTGGCGGCGCGTTGCGCGCCTGTTGCAGCAGATGGTCGAGGTTGAGGTGCTGCCCGGCGGCTGCGGCGAGTTGCTGAATAAGGTCAGCGTTCCATTGGGTTTCCGTGGCGGAGACCAGACCGAGGTGGCGGCTGGGCAGGGCGGGCAGGGCGTTTCGCGGTACGGCACCGAGTAGTGGTGGCAGGTTGGCAGCCTGCAATGCCTGGCTGAGCAGGGTGGCGTGGGAGTCGGAGCCGCAGAAGTTGGCGATCACTCCGGCCAGGGTGATGGTGGGCTCAAAGCTGGCGTAGCCGTGCACCAGGGCGGCGAGGCTGCGGGCCATGCCGTGGCTGTTGACCACCAGGGCCACGGGGGCTTGGAGCCAGTCGGCGATCTGGGCGGTGCTGCCGTCGAGGCTGGTGGGGCTGCTGCCGTCGTAGAGGCCCATCACCCCTTCGATGATGGCGATGTCGGCAGCGGCGCTGCGCTCGGCAAACAGGCGGGTGACGTAGTCGCGGCCGCACATCCAGCCGTCGAGGTTATAGCACGGGCGGCCCGACACCCGGCTGAGGTGACCGGGGTCGAGGTAGTCCGGTCCGACCTTGAAGGTCTGCACGGTGAGGCGGCGTTGACGCAGGGCTGCCACCAGCGCCAGGGTCAGGGAGGATTTGCCGACGCCGCTGTGGCTGCCGGCGATCACCAGGCGTGGACAGCCGCTCAAAATTCCACCCCTTTGCGTGCCGGAATGCCCTGCTCAAAGGCGTGCTTGATGGGCTGAATCTCGCTGACCGTATCGGCCAGATCGATGAGGGCGGGCACGGCATGGCGACCGGTGAGCACCAGGGTCAGCGGAGCCGGAGCGCGGCGCAGCACATCGACCACCCTGTGTTCGTCGAGCAGGCCGCGTGCCACGGTGCCGCACAGTTCGTCGAGGATGATCAGGTCGTGGTTGCCGCTGAAGATGGCGGCTTCGGCGCGGGCCAGCCCGTGCTCGGCGGCGTCGTGGTGCGCGGCATACAAAGGATGATCCGGCTTGGGCACAAAGCCGAGGCCGCATTGCTCGACAGGCACGCCGAGACGCTCCAGCGCCGCCAGTTCGCCGACATCGGGATCGTTTTTCATGAACTGGAGGATGCGCACCCGCTGGCCGTGGCCGACGGCGCGCAACGCCATGCCGAAGGCGGCGGTGGATTTACCTTTGCCGTTGCCGGTGAAGATGAGGATGTTGGTGCGCGCGGTGTCATCCTGCGGCGTGGTGGCAGCCACTTTGGGTTGTGTCTGTGTTGGTGTTTCTTCCGGCGTCAGGCTGCGCTGAAACCAGTCCAAGCGCTCATGCAGTGTCACCACATCACCGATCAGGATCACCGCTGGGCTGGTGACACCCTGTTGGGCGACCTGCTGTGGCGCATCGGCCAGGGTGGCGATGAGGGTGCGTTGCTGCGGGGTGGAGGCATGGCTGACCACGGCCACCGGCGTGTCGGCGGCGCGGCCGTGATGGATCAGCGCGTCGCAGATGGTGGCGATGTTGGTCAGCCCCATGTAAAACACCAGGGTACCGTGACCGCGACCGAGAGCGGGCCAGTCGATATCGCGCTGGGTGTTTTTGCGCGTGTTGACGTGGCCGGTGACCAGGGTGACGCTGGTGGTGAAGTCGCGATGGGTCAGGGGGATGCCCGCGTAGGCCCCGGCAGCGAACCCGGCAGTGACGCCCGGCACCACTTCAAACGGTATGCCCGCCTCGGCCAGGGTGTCGATCTCCTCACCGCCACGGCCGAACACAAACGGGTCGCCGCCCTTGAGGCGTACCACCACCTTGCCCTCACGCGCTTTCTCCACCAGTAATGCATTGATCTGTGCCTGGGGCAGGGCGTGATGGCCCATGTTTTTGCCGACGTAAATCTGTTCCGCCGCCGGGGACACGTCGCCTAGAAGGGCCGGATTACACAGCCGGTCGTAAAGCACCACGTCGGCGCGTTGCAGGCAGCGCTTGCCTTTGACTGTGATCAGGCCGCTGTCGCCGGGACCGGCACCCACCAGATAAACCCGCGTTGTTTTATTCACTTCATTTCTCCTGTTTTTGAGACCGTTGGAGCCGGGCAGTACTGCTGGAGTGCCGTGACCAGCCGGTCCATGTCGTCAAACGTATTATCCGATGTTTCGTCGGGCCGTTGCACCACGATTACCCGGCACTGTTCGAGGCGGGCGGCTGCGAGCTTTTCCGCCACGCCACCGGCGCGGCCACTGTCCTTGGTGACCAGCACACCGATGTTGTAGTGGCGGATCAGGGCGCGGTTTTGCTCCAGGCTGAACGGGCCGCGACCGAAAATGCGTCCTGTGTCCGCCAGCCCGGCCTGCTCGCAGGCGGCCACGGCCTCGGGATGATTGAGCATGCGGGCACAGACTGCGATGTCGTGGTGCTGGGCCGCCGCCACATAGGGGGCGAGATGACGTGAGCCGGTGGTGAGCAGCACCGGCCGCCCAGCGGCGCAGGCCAGCTGTGCCGCTTCGTCATGATCGCGGGCCGTCACCACGTCGCCGGATGCCTCCACCAATGCCCGACGTTGATAGCGCAGGTAGGGGCGCTGGCTGTGCGCGGCCGCATCCCGCGCCGCTTGATGCACATCGCGGGCATAGGGATGGGTGGCGTCGATCACCGCCGCCATCCGCTCCCAGTCGATCAGTGCGGCAAGCTGGTCGCGGTCCAAACGGCCGCAGCGGCGGCGGATGGCCGGATGATCACCGACAGCGAGAGCGGCATCCGTGGCTGTCGAGACCAGCACCTGATAGCCCGCCGTGGCCAGCTTGACGGCCAGGGGCGCGGTTTCACTGGTGCCGCCGAGCAGCAGAATGTGGGCTGCGTCACTCATCGGTTATTTCTGCTCCCGATTTTGTCCCGATGATTCTCCCCCGTAGTAACCGCGTGGCGTCACCATGCGGCCATCCAACACGCAGGTGGTGGAGTTGCCGATGATCACCACCGAGCGCATGCCCACCTCCTGTTCCAACAGATGGTCGAGGTCGGTGAGCACCACCTGTTGATCGGCGCTGCCCACGGCTGTGGCAATGCCGACCGGCGTGGTGCTGGGGCGCTGGGCGCGGAAAATGCGCGTCGCCTCTTCGAGCTGCAGCACCCGCTTTTTGCTGCGCGGGTTGTACAACGACACCACCAGATCGGCGGCGGCCACGGCTTCAAGGCGGGTGACGATCATCTCCCACGGCACCAGCAGGTCGCTGAGGCTGATAGTGGCACTGTCGAGCATCAGCGGCGCGCCGAGCAGGGCTGCCGCCGCGTTGGCTGCGGTAACGCCGGGGATCACCTCCATGGGAATGTGGTCGCCATCGGCCGCCGCCATCTCCATGGCCAGCCCAGCCATGCCGTACATCCCGGCATCGCCCGACGAGATCAGCGCCACCAGTTTTCCGATCCTCGCCGCATCCAGGGCAGCGCGGCAGCGCTGAGACTCTTTCATCATCCCCGAGGTGATCACCTGCTGATCCGTAATCAGGTCGGCGATGCTGTCCACGTAAGGGCCGTAGCCGACGATCACCTCGCTGGCGCAGATGGCCGCGGTGGCGCGGGCGGTGCGGTCGGCGATGCTGCCGGGGCCTAAGCCAACGAGGGACAGTTTTCCCTGGCAATGGCGATGGTGATGCCGTTGAAGGCTGTTTTCTGAAGTAGTAATGACGTCCTCCGTCCTGCGAGTAAGGCCGCGGGTTCACTCACCGCGGGCAGTTGTACGTGACTGGCGACAAACTCCGAATGCCCGAACGGCCGCGTGCTGTGGCGGATCAGGTCGGAGTCGATCACCCGAAGGGGGATATTGAGTTGTGCTGCCGCCTCCAGCAGCCCGGCCTCTTGGGCCTTGACATCGGCGGTGGCGAGCAAGCGCACCCGCTCCAGCGGCAGATCCAGCCCGGCCAGCGCCGTGGTGACGGCGGTGACAATATCGGCGGCGTTTTTACCTTTGCGGCAGCCGATGCCGACGATGAGATCCTTGACCGCCTCGGTGGTGGTGGAGATCACTGGTTCCGCGCCGGTGATATTGGCGACGCGGATGGCCAGATCGTTGGCACCGCCCTCATGACCGCTGAGCACGCTCATGGCGTGGCGCGCACCGACATCAAGACACACCACGGCCGGATCGCGCAGCTTGCTGTCGACCAGCGCGGCAATGGCGCGCACCACCACGCCGCATGGTGCCACATACACCAGGCCGTCATAGCGGCTGAAAATCTCGCCGGTCAGGGCCACGACCCGCTCAAACGATGTCACGCCGAGCGGGGTCGCGATGGCCTGATGCAGGTACTGATCCACAGCCATGTGGGCGGCAATGCGCTGCATCACCTTGAGCCCCTGCGGTGAAAAGGTGATCACGGCCGTGGTCATGACCCGACTCCATCTTTGTCTTCGGCGTTGCGATAGCCGTGGCTGAAGTGGCGGTGATACAGTTTCGACACCGGGATGTCGCGCGCCCTGTCTGATCCAATCGCTGGGCCGACAATGATCATGGCTGTCTTGGTGATGCCCGCCTCCGCGACCTTGGGTGCGATATCCGCCAGCGTCCCCTGAACGATCACCTCATCCGGCCAGCTGGCGCGGAAGACCACGCCGATGGGGCAGTCCGCGCCGTAATGGGGGATCAGCTCGTCCACTACTGTGGCCAGCTTGTGCACTGACAGAAACAGGCACAGGGTCGATTCGGTGCGCGCCAGCTCGGCCAATTCCTGCTTGGCGGGCATGGGCGTGCGCCCCGAGGTGCGGCTGAGGATGATGGTCTGGGCGATCTCCGGCGCGGTGAGTTCGGTCTTGAGCGCGGCGGCTGCCGCCTGAAAGGAGCTGACGCCGGGCACCACCGTGTAGGCGATGCCGAGGCGGTCGAGGACGTTCATCTGCTCACGGATGGCACCGTAGATAGCCGGGTCGCCGGTGTGCAGGCGGATGACGTCGGTATTGCGCTGCTGACCGCTGACGAACACCGCCTCGATCTGCTCCAGAGTCATACTGGCGGAGTCGTGCAGCTCGGCGTCTTTCGGCACCAGGCCCACCACCTCCGGGCTGACCAGGGACCCGGCATAAACGCAGATGCGGCACTGGCGCAGCAGGCGCTGGGCTTTGACGGTGAGCAGGTCCGGGTCGCCGGGACCGGCACCGACGAAGATGACTTTCATGGGGTTCTCCTTTTATTTTTTTTCAGTGGTTCATTTATTTGAGCTGGTTGCTCTGGCGAACATCAGTTGTTCAAGTATCCTAGTGCCCATGTGACGTGGGCTTCCGCGCCCACACGTCGGGTCACTTTTGCGTCGTCAAAAGTGACGCAAAAACGACTCCCGACCATTGCGCCCTGCGGGTTCCCTCTCTACGTTCACTAACTCCGCGATGTCGGCAAGAACTCGGCCTGTTTGCAACAGTCCTCAAACATTTGCCGACGATCATCGCGGTGACCGTTCTCTTCGTTTGGCGCTACTGAACGGGAGGGCTTTGGTGCTAAATAACCTATTGTCGTAGGGTGGGCACCGTCCCACCCGTTAGATCGGTGCCACGAGAAAAATAGAGCGAGCTATAAGATCGTCATCAACGTTTTACGCCAAAGTTCATATGGAGCACGATTCGTCGACCTAAAGGGCGGCGAGCCGAACCTGTGAAGCATGACGGAAACCGACTCAATGTAGGTGAATCCAGGTTCAGGAGAAGTTCAGCCGGTTTTTGCATCCTTTTGAGTGGCCAGTCAAAAGGGTGTCGCCTGCCGGGGCGAACCCCGGCGACCTTGACCTGGGTTTTGCCCTTGCCCTTGATTCCTCTGTGGCCCGCTATATAGAACAAATCGCTCTGGCCAACTTCATCCTTTCTCATTGCTGGTGCCCACATGACGCGGGCTTCCGCGCCCGCACGTCGGGCAACTTTTGCGTCGTCAAAAGTTGCGCAAAAACGACTCCCGACCATTGCACCCTGCGGGTCCCCTCCCTGCGTTCACTCACACCGCGATGTCGGCAAGAACTCGGCCTGTGTGCCACAGTCCTCAAACATTTGCCGACGATCATCGCGGTGACCGTTCACTGCGTTCGGTGCTGCTGAACGGGAGGACTTTGGTGCAAAATAACTCTACTCTTCACATTTGGGTGCAACCAAAATCACCGACAGCTGCCCCGTATCCGCTGGCGCATCGCGCAGCTGGTTCAGATCCAGTTCCACCTGCTGCTCAGGCAACCCGGCACGGGCAACAAACAGGCTGCGCTCCAGAGCCTCACACTGGTCGAGCAGCTCGATCAACTGCGCCAGGCGACGGCCGATTTTCATGATGGCCACGCCGCTGCCCGCAGTGATCAACTCCCGCAGCTTCTCCAGATCATTGGCCGCCGGAATAATGGTCAGCGGCTGCTCCCCTTCACCGAGCGGACAGCAGGTGAGGGCGGCGACGGCGCTGACAGCGCTGATACCCGGCACCGTCTCAACCTGGGCCCGCGGGAACACCGCATACAGGGCGCGCAGCAGGTAGATGTAGGTGGAGTAGAGCAGCGCATCACCCAGGGTAACCAGGGCCACATCCTGCCCGGCCTGCAAACGCCCGGCGATCTCCTCGGCAGTCCTCTGCCAGTGCTGCTGGCGCGTGGCGGCGTGGTCGGCCAGGGAGAAAGTCACCGGCACAATGGCGCAATCCGCCGCCGCATGGGTGGCGGCGATGTCGGCAACATAGGTCTGACGACTGAGGCGCGAGGTTGGCACGTAGATGGCGTGACACCGGTGCAGCACGCGCACCGCCTTGAGGGTGAGCAGTTCCGGGTCACCGGGGCCGACACCGACGCCGTAAAATGTTCCCAGCTGTGGTTGGGTCATGACATCACCTCCTGATGCAGCAGCATAATGATGGTGCGCGACGCCAAGCTGGCCTGGCGTAATGTCGCGGCATCACATTGGTGAATCTTCTCTTCGGCCAGGGTGAGGTTTTCACACACCATGGCCCGGTAGTCTGCGCCCAACTGCTCCAGCAGGTCAGCGGCCCACGCCGTGGCGGCGCTGGTACCGGCGAGGATGGCGATTTTGTGCCAGTGCCGCAGTTCGTCAAC
This sequence comes from Desulfuromonadaceae bacterium, assembly GCA_016936455.1. GTDB lineage: Bacteria > Desulfobacterota > Desulfuromonadia > Desulfuromonadales > Desulfuromonadaceae > Pseudodesulfuromonas. Next base: position 5,859 of record JAFGXV010000054.1, on the reverse strand, counting down.
GGTGGCTGCGGGGGCGCGGCCATGGGCGCTGACAATGCGCAGATCGTTCCAGTCGATGCCCAGCCGGGCGCAGGCCACCTGTACCGAGCTGATACCGGGGATCCGTCGGCACTGCTCGTGGCCGAAGTGCTGTTGAACGCGGCGCGCCAGACTGAACAGGCCGCTGTCGCCGGACACCAGCACCGCCATGCGTTGATCACGATGTTTCTCCATGGCAGCGAGCACAGCCGGAATATCGGCTCCAACGGTCAGGCGCGTGGCTTTGACCTCAGGAAACAACTCCAGTAGATGGCGCGCGCCGACCAGCACCTCGGCATCAGCCACGGCGTTGCGAACCGCTGTGGTCAGATAGTCGCCATGACCAGGGCCGCAACCGGCGATGATAATAGGCGGCATCATCCTTTCACCTCCTCGGGCTGGGGCAGCCAGGGCAGTAAATTCCCAGTGCTGCCGAGAATGTCGCCCTTGAGATTGATCAACACCACCTGCGGGTGCCAAGAGGCGGGAAACGTTTTGGCGGTGTTGCGCTGAATGGCCCCGGCGAGGCGATCCGCGACTCGGTGGCGCTGCGGGGCGGTCAGGTGCTCCATGAATACTCCTTCAACGGTGGTGGCGTTAGCCAGGGGCCGATGTAGCACCTGCTGGGCCAGATCGGCGACAAAGGGCACGGCACTGCCGGACTGGCTGGAGTGGGTGTTCCACTGCCCCATGGCTAGTTTGGCCAGCTTGCCGGGATGACCGAGTAGCAACAACGCCGCAAAGGGCTGCTGCTGCGCCTGTTCGAGCATGTAACCCCACTCGTTGCTCACCTCCACCACCTGCTGTTTTTTGAGGTGGAAGGCCCGTAGCGCAGCCGTGCGGCCCATGTTGCCGGGCACAAACACCGGGGCGGCGGTGTGGCTGGCGATGCAGATATCCAGAGCACACTTGAGCGACTGCTGCAGAGCTTGGGCGCTGAACGGGCGTACCCGGCCGCTGGTGCCGATGATGGAGATGCCGCCTTCAATGCCGAGCTTGGGATTGAAGGTTTGTGCCGCCAGCTCTTCGCCGCCGTCCACGGCCACGGTGACCATGACACCGTGCTCGGTGACTTCGCGAATGGCCGCGGTGATCATGGTGCGCGGCACCGGGTTGATGGCGGCTTCACCGACACCAAGAGCCAGACCGGGCAGGGTGACGGTGCCGACGCCGGGTCCGGCGCGGAAGATTACTTCCGTGCCATGGCCCGGCATCACGCGCACACGAATCCGTGCGCCGTGGGTGACATCGGGATCGTCACCGGCATCCTTGATGATGCTGGCCTCGGCACTATCATCCCTCAGCTCCAGTGACGCCACGGGCCACATCAGACGGCTGCCGTCAGGCAGTGGAATCTCCACCTGATCCACCCGCTCATGGCGGAACAACAACAAGGCCGCGGCCTTGGCGGCCAACGCCGCGCAGCTGCCGGTGGTAATGCCCCCCTTCAGCTCGGTGCTCATGACGCGGCGTTCTCCTGCCAGCCGCGTTGGCCGATTTTGACGATCAGGGTGGTCATGTAGCTTAACGGTGTCATGGCCCATTGGCTCAGGTCGTCGACCAGCAGTTCGTGATCGCCCTGTTCGCCGCAGCTCACCAGCCGTGCCCGGCTGAGCAGGTTGCGTTGACGCAGCAGATCCATCAGCGCTTCGATGCAGCCGCCTGCTTTGTACAACACCAGGGTTTCGCAGTGGTCAAGGGCCTGGGCCACGGCGTCGAGGTTGGTGGCCGACATCAGGGTCAGGCGGTCTTCCTGCAGGGTCAGCACCTCGGCAAAACGGCTGGCTGCGGTTTGAAAGGCGCTGATTCCCGGTATCACATGCAGGTGATCGCTGGGCATGTGGTCGGCTAGACTCTGCAATAAATAGGAGCTGGTGGCAAAGATGAGGGGATCTCCCAAGGTGACCTGCACCACCGACTGCCCGGCAGCACAGCGCTGAGCGACGTCACGGGCCAGCTGTTGCCAACGGTCGCGGGTTTTCCCGTCGTTGCGCTCCATGGGGTAGTTGTGGACGATGATCTCCTGTTGATCGAGAAAGGGGCGGACTGCTGCCAACGCCAGACTTTTCGCCGAATTTTTTGCCTGGGGAGAGAGGACGATATCGCACTGTTCCACCAGCCGGGCGGCGCGCAGGGTGAGAAGATCTGGAGCACCGGGGCCGATGCCTACGGCGTAGAAATGTCCGGCCTGGGGGGTCATAAAATCGAAAGTTGCCATAAATATCGTCTCGTCCTTGTCAGGCGGTTAAAACCAGTAGCTCATCAGAACGGCGGTGCACAAAAACAGAAACAGCATACGGATCAGCTGAGCGCTGACCGCCAGAATCAGGCCGGGGCGTGCGCCGAGAATCGCCACATAGGTGGGTAACGCATGGTGCAGGGTGCGCACCGGCGCGGTGACTATGGAGCCAAAAAGAATAATGATGACGGCCTGATGGACGGTCATGGATCCGGAATCAATAAAGTTGGCGGCGGCAATAGCCCCGTTGTACAGGCTCAACGCCTGGGCCGGGATCACCACCAGCGCTTGCGGGGGGAGAAAGCCGAAGGTAAACAGGCGTGGCATGGCCGCTGCTAACCATTCGAAGGCTCCGTAATATTCCAGAGTTGTCATGACGATGAAGGTTGTAATCAGGTAGAATACCAGCCGCAGCAGGGTAAAGCGCGAGCGCTTCCAGATGGTGGCCCAGAACGCGCCCTGGCTGCTGCGGTCACTGCGTATCGGCGTGATCTGCTCTTTCACCGTGCGCTGCTGGCCGATTTTGAGGCGGCTGACCACCACGCGACTCACCACCAGAGTGAGGATGATTTGCAGGGCAATGGCGGCAAAGCGCACCCCGAACAGGGCCAAAGTTGCCTCCCAGCCAAAGGCGATACCGAGGGGCACGACAAAGGTGGGCAGATGGGCAAACAGCGATAGCGCCGACACCACATACACCGAGGTATAGAGTTCCCGATTGTCGAGATAGCCGCCATCGCGTTGTGCGACCAGCATACTGTTGGCTATGGCACCCGATTGAAAGGCCATGAGAAACGCCGGTCCGGCAGCGCGCGAAATCTTGCCCATCCAGGTCAGGGGCAGGGTGAAGATCGACAGCACCTTTACCGCTCCCGATACTTCCAGAGTTTGGGCAATGAGTACGCCGACGCAGATCATGGCCAATAGCTCCAGCAACATCATCCCTTTGCGTGGCCAGAAAGACAGGTGTCTTTTCCAACGGCTATAGGCCGCTGGCGAGGAGCCCTTCTGCGTTTCGGCGGCCAGAGATTTGCCTGTTTCCCCTTGGGGACGCACCCGTTTGCTGGGTCGTGCCGCAGACGCAGGGTGTGGTTGATCCTCCCGCTGCTGTAGCGCTGGTGCGCTGGGCAGCGACAAGGACTCTGCCTGAACTGGGGAGGATGTGATGCCACTGCCCAGAATCACGAGCCAGGTGGCGATTAAGACCGTGCGCATTATCTCTTATCCTTTGCTCTCAGCCAGTTCGGCTAGAGCACGATCCAAGTGGTTGAAATAGAGCGCCAAAATGGCCGTGTTCCACCCCAGCGAGGGGGTGCTTTCGCAGTGCGGTGCTGCGATGATATTTTTCCAGCTGTCGCCATCGGAGCCGAGGACATCGTTTATGATGTGATCTCCGGCGACAATCATCAACGGCACAAAGCGCACACAGGTTGGGTTGAGGGCTTTAATGCGCTGTAGCGGCGCGGTGCCGATGGTCCCTTCGACACTGGCCACCACCAATTGCGGATAGCGGCGTTCAATGACGTGAGCAAAGGCGCTGAGTCGTTCATTGAATTGGGGCTGTTTGTCGTTGCCATGGCTGACAATGACCGTCGGCTGTGCGGGATCGATGGCGGGAGCCAGGGCCTCTATTACGTCGTTTACGTCATCGTCGGAGGTGAGCAGGGCATCGCCAAAGGCCACCTGCAAGTCGTGGGTATCGGCTGCCAGAACCGAACGGTATTCCTCTCCTGGCACTACATGCAGGCTTTGGAACACTATTTTTTCGTAGCCTTCGGCGCGCAGTTGCGCGATCACTTCGTCCACATTGTAGGTCGTGACCCCCTGTTTTTTCAGTTTGTTGATGATGAACTGCGAGGTAAAGGCCCAGCGCAACTCATACCCGGCGTAGCGCTGGCGTGCTTGTTGGTCGATAAAGTCAAACACGGTGCGTGCTTCGCCCACCGAGGTGCCAAACGCCACCAACACAATGGCCGGTTTGCTGTGGCTGACTGGGCGCGGGGTGGCCAACGCCGGGGATACAAGCACGGTGCTCAGGGTTAAAGCCAGAGCTGGAATCCATGGATACATAAACGATTCTCCTTTCAACAGGCGCTTGGAAAATGGCCTGATAAGCAAATAACCAAAAATCTCAACAGTCCCTTAATGCAACACTGCACATGGCGTGCAGACAGGCGACCGCCAACGGGCTACCGCCCCGGCGTCCCTTGAGAATGACATACGGCAACCCGCTGCGTTGCAGCTCCTCTTTACTCTCCAATACGTGGATAAAGCCGACGGGCATGCCAATCACCAGGGCCGGGCGAATCCCCTCCTCCATGGCCAGCCGGTTCAATTCCAGCAGGGCGACGGGAGCGTTGCCGATGAGCACGATGCTGCCGTGGAGCTTGGCTTTGGCTTTGCGCACGGCAAACAGTGAGCGCGGCAAGCCGCGGTGCTTGGCTTCGGCAGCGACATCGTCATCGGCGACGTGGCACAAGATAGCGTCGCGCTGGTAGGCCGGATTCAGTGCTTGCAGCCGGGCAACGGAGATGCCGGAACGGATCATGTTGCTGTCGGCATATAGCGGCGCACCCGCTTTGAGGGCGGCGCGGCAGGCGCTGAAGGCGTCGGCGCTGAAGCAGGTCAGATCAGCCAGGGCAAAATCGGCGCTAGTGTGGATCAAGCGGCGGACCACCTCCCATTGATCGGCGTTGCGGCTGCCACGCTCGGCTTCGGCATCGATGACGGCAAAAGAGCGCGCTTCGATCTGCGGGCCACTCAACGGGTTGTTGTACAAAGCGTAGATCAAGGGGGTGCGCGGTGGTTGCTGCATAAAAAGTCCTTTGCTCTTTATTGGTTCAGGTTACGATTCTTACGATCTGTTGCCGGTCTGTTCCCGCTGTCAGCGGGCCAGGATCAGCCACCCAGCGAAGGCTGCGCTGGCAACCAGGGCCGAGGTGGTCCACATCAGATGGATCACTTCACCGATATGGCGCGAACACAAGTCTTGCTGGGCATCCCCCATGGTGGGTCGGCAGGAGGGTACGCCGAAATAGCTGTTTTCTCCTCCCAGCCGCACATTGAGGGCTCCGGCCATGGCCGCTTCGGTCTGGCCACCGTTGGGGCTGGGATGCTGCTGACGATCGCGCTGCCACATGACCCACGCCTGACGGCCATCCAAGCCGATTATTTTTGCCGCCACTGGCACCATGAGCGCTGTCAGGCGCGCCGGAATAAAGTTGGCCACATCGTCAAGGCGGGCCGCCGCCCAGCCGAACTGCAGGTAACGCTCGTTTTTGTAGCCGAACGTGGAATCCAGGGTGTTGATCGCTTTATAGACCATGGCTCCTATGGGGCCGCCCATGAAGGCGAACAGCAGGGGGGCGGTGACGCCATCGACGCTGTTTTCCGCTACGCTTTCCACCGTGGCCCGGGTGATTTCCCCTTCGTCCAGATGTTCGGTATCGCGCCCCACCATCCAAGCCACGTGCTGGCGGGCGCGGACAAGATCGTGGGCATCCAGGGGCTGTTGTACCTGCCGCGCATGTTGGGTCAGGCTGCGGGTGGCCAGAGTGGTGTAGAGCAGGACGATGGCCACCCCGTCACCAACCAGGGGATGG
>JAFGXV010000053.1 GCA_016936455.1 Desulfuromonadaceae bacterium | reverse complement strand
CACCCAAAACAAATTCAAATCGAAAAAAGAACAATTATGTCAAAGACCTTAAAAGTTCAGCAGGTTACATCTGTACAATCATTTTTTTCCGGACAGTAGTGGGGCAGGTTCTTAAAAAATTACACCAGCACAAAAGATGCGGAACAGAACACGTACGGTGAGCAGCTTTAGCGTGATTAATGCCTGCCGTGCCCACCGCCCTGACGCATCTGCTGCATGGATCGGTTGCAACTGCCATCCTGCAACCGCACGCCGGAGGCAGATTTCTTGGCGGAGCTATTTCCACTACTCAACCCTTGCCGATCTTCCGGACTAAGCGCCTGAATCTTTTCCTGACGAGCCTGTTGAAATGCTTCACGCTCAGCTGAATCGGCGAGTGTCGAAGAGCCGCGTAGTGCATTCAATTCGTCCAGTGTCATGCTTTGATAGTCGACGGCCACAGCACTGCCAAAACCTGCCATTAAGATCAGGCAACCCATGAAAAAAACAGCAATCTTTTTTCCTGACATCGCTATCCTCCTATGAAATGAAGTCCGAAAGCCCCCCCCCGGCTTTGCCGGGGGACCCAAAAACTTTGACAGTGCCGGGAGTAATGAAAGCCTTTCATCTGTGAACCGCTCAAAATTCCCAGAAAAGGGGGCTTCCGCTGAGCAACGTACAAAGCTTATGTCATTCGGTATGGGTGTGCAAGTACCACATTGTCCGGATACCGAAGTGCCGTCGAAAGGTTCTCTATGGTCACATACGGCAGCACCTTGGAGAAGTAATACGAGAGCTGGCGCGGCAACGCGAGAGCTCGGTGCTGGAAGGTCATTTGTGCTGCGACCATGTGCAATTGTCAAAGAGGGGCAATTATCCGCAGAAAGGAAGGTCTCGAATAGAATGTCGCTAACAACGCCTATCGGCGCGCTTTTTGTGAAACCTGAATTGAGAGGTAGCACGCGGCTAGCTTGTTGGTTGAGGTTCAGTCATCTTGGTGCATAATTGGCACGGAGCGGACAGCGTCGTAACAACGGCTTGAAACGTTTGAACCCGTTGAGTAGAGTCTTGATCGGCATTTATTTCTGGGGCAAGATTTGATCGTTGCGTGGATGTCACTTATCCGCCCCGGACAGAGATTTAATGTGACCTCACCACAGACTCGCGAAGACGTACTCTTCTTCTTGTCGTTTGAGGCGAACAATTTTACCAACGGATAAATAGGAATGAGCCGATGTCTGATCCCCTGAAGGTGCCCAAAGCGCTACAGCCAATTTTTACCGAGGTTTCCCAGCACATTGAAGAGTTTTGCCGCAAAAACCTGAATGACGAATATTGTCAGATGGCGCGGGAGTTGGCAGCAAAACTTTGTCGCAAGCGGCCCTCGCCTCTGCTCAAGGGTAAGCCCGAACAGTGGGCTTGCGCCTGCGTTTATGTCATTGGCAGTATAAATTTTCTGCACGACAAAACCCAGACTCCTCACCTGCCTCTGAAGCAGGTTTGTGAACTGTTCGGCATCGGCAAGAGCACGGCAACGGCCAAGGCAAGAATCATTGAGGATAGCCTGAACATTTCGCAACTTGATCCCCGCTGGACCCTTCCGAGCAAGCTGCTTGATAACCCGCTGGTCTGGATCCTTCAGGTCGACGGCTTTATGGTCGATATCCGCAATGCGCCGGCCGAGCTTCAGGAGGAAGCTTTTCGGCTGGGCCTGATTCCGTTTGTCCCGGAAAGGAAATAGAGCCGCATGACTGGTCGTAATGAGCTTTGCCCCTGCGGAAGCGGGAAAAAATACAAAAAGTGCTGTCTGGGTAAAAATGAGCCACTTGCATCACGGCTGTGCGAACAGAACAGTGCCGCACCTCGTGCCCTGGAGTGGCTAGCGGCCAGATACCCAGATGCGTTGGCGGAGGCTGTGCACTACGATTATTTTGGTGACCCCAACAAGGAAGAACTGCGCGCCATCAGCGCGCTGCCACCCCACCTGCAGCAGCAGCTGCAGATCAATATTGGCGAATGGACTCTGGCCGATGCCCGATTGGAGATTAAAGGCGAGCGGATACCCGTTCACGAGCTGGTTCTCGGGCCGGGAGGCCCTCTGTTCCCTGCGGCTGGCAAGGACTGGCTGCAGAAACTGAGTAAGCACATGCTGGGGCTCTATGAGGTGCGCGAAAGCCGCCCCGGAGAGGGGTTGCGCTTGCACGATCTGTTGCGGCCCAAGCAACCGGATGTCTGGGTTGCTGAGCGCAGCGCCTCGCAATCGCTGGTGCGCGGCGATATTTTGGGCGTGCGGCTGGTGCCGCAAGAAAGCGGCTGGGTGATTTCAGGAGCGGCCTATCTCTTCAACCGTGATGAAGGGCTGGCCTGCCGGGACGAAATTCTTTACGAGATGAGAGGTGTTGACTGGCATTCCGAGATCGCCCGCGAAGTCATCAGTGCGCAGATTTCCCTGCAGTGGCTTGAATCCTTGACCACTGAGCGCCCACTGCCCGAGTTGGTGGATGCTTCGAGCGGTGAGCCGATTCTTGCTACCACTGACCGTTATCGGGTCTCTGACCGCGCAGCGCTTATGGCACTTCTTGCTCAGCAACCGGACCTTAACAGGGATAACGAAGAGGAATGGACCCGGATTGTTGAACTGGAGGATGGTCGCTTCCGGATTCGGGCCTCACTGACTCTGACAAAAAAGGATATCCTGATGGTCTGTTGCCCGACGCTCAAGCTGGCTGATGAGACCCGTGGCTGGCTTGAGCAGATCGCCGGCCAGAACCTCCGCCACCATAGCCGAGAGATGGTCGATCCCCGTTCTCCCAGGGCGCAGGCCGCTGTGAAGCCAGCCCCACCTCCCGATATACCACCAGAGATGATGGTGACCATTGTTCATGATTACCTGCGCAAGCAGTACGCCAACTGGATCAACGAGAAAATCCCGGCATTGAACAACAAAACACCACGTCAAGCTATCCGCAGCGCCAAGGGGCGCCAGGCCGTGATTGAGTTGCTTGAATCCTATGAACATCTTGAGGCGCACCGGGCCCGCCGCGAAGGCGGGCGGGCGTTTGATTTTGGTTTCCTGTGGGATCAGCTGGGTCTGCCGCGGAACCTCTGATAGGGGTGCGGTTTGGTTGCTGTGGGGGATGGTTGGACGGGGCCGGGGTGTGGAGAATTTGAGGCCTTGTTTCTCTCTTCCCCCTGGCCGGACGCGTTGCCCTGACAAAAAGGCACTATTGATTGGCCCAGATTCAGCCAACGATGTTAAGATAGAGGAAAACGTTCAGGAGAGTGTGGATGGAACTATTTGAAGCGATTCGCCGGCGCCACAGCTATCGTGGCCCGATGTCATCCGAGCCTGTATCGCGTGAAGACCTGAGGCAGATAGTTCAGGCCGGAATGCAGGCCCCTTCGGGCCGGAATGCCCAGACGACAGAGTTCGTCATGATTGATGACGTGGGCATTCTGGCACAACTTCACGCTCTCCACCCGGCCAACAAGGCCATGCAACAGGCCCCGGCCATGATTGCCTGCCTGGTGGATCGTTCTCCAGAAAAAACTTACGAAGGCTATGACTTTCAACTGGAAGACTGTGCTGCGGCGGTCGAAAACATGCTACTGGCCATCACTGCTCTTGGGTACGCCAGCGTGTGGATCGATGGCTGGCTGCGTCTGCAAAACCGCGAGGCAGTCGTTGCCCAGTTGCTTCGATTGCCTGCCGGAAAAAAAGTGCAGGTCCTGCTGCCTGTCGGTCGTCCGGAGGAAGTCTGGCCGCAGAAAGAACGCCGTCCTTTTAACGAGCGCGCCTGGTTTAACAGCTACCGGCCTGACGCGCCTTCTTGTCCTGAAGGAGATTGATCCATGCGTTATGCCGTGACCTTGATTCAGGCTCTTGTCCTGGTGATGCTGATGCTGCCCTTCACTGTTTGGGCAGAAGCCAACTGGATGGAGAACTACCAGCAGGCTCTTTTTGTCGCCAAGGATCAGGGCAAGCCGTTGCTGCTCGATTTTACCGGATCCGACTGGTGCCACTGGTGTATCAAGCTGGAAAAAGAGGTTTTTTCCCAGCCTGAGTTTGCCGACTATGCTGCTGGAAATCTGGTCCTGGTTCGGGTTGATTTCCCCAAATGGCAGGAGCAAAGCGAGGAGCTGGTTGAGCAGAATGAAGATCTGGCGAGAAAGTTCCGAGTCCGTGGGTTCCCGACGGTTGTCCTCCTCGATCCGGATGGCAACAAGATTGCGACAACGGGTTATCAGGAAAGTGATGCCGCTGCTTATGTTGAGCATCTCAAGAGAATTTTAGCCGGCAGAACGGGGCATTGATTCTGTTTGTTGCCATGATGTGAAAAAAGACAGATCCCTCATCGCGAGCAGGACGGAGCATTTGGGGCAGGGGCGCCATGATGGAATATTTTCGTGAGGATGGGAGAACGGAGCAGGCTTGTGGCGTCCCTCTCCCTCCTGACTTCTGCATGAGTTCTGCAGGTCTGTACTACCGGGACGAAGGAGGGGATACCCTGTATCTGTGCCCGCCGTTTAAAGTGCTTGGTCGCTGTTGCGAGGCCGATGGCAGCCAGCAGGGTCTGGTGCTGTGCTACAACGATCTCCACGGGCAGTCTCGCCGACTGATCCTGAAGTATTCTGATCTTGCCTCCGGCCCCGGCAAGCTGCTCCAGCGCCTGCTCGATAAGGGGTTGATGGCCGTTTGTTCGCCAGTCGAGGCCCGCTGTCTGCAGCAGTTCTTTTATGCCCTGCGCCCAAGCCAGAGCTGCCGTCTTGTTCGTCAGCGCGGCTGGGTCGATGACCAGCACTTTGTCCTGCCCGGTGAAGTTGTCGGACCACAGCGCGAGCAGATCATCTGTGCCGATCACGACAATAACAGCCTCTGCAGCACACGCAGTGACCTTAATGGCTGGCGCCAAGCCGTCAGCTGCCTGAGTTGCGGTAATCCAAGTCTGTTATTTGCCCAGTCGTTAGCCTTTGCCGCACCCCTGATGCCTCTGACCGGCGTCGATCCTGGTATCTTTCATCTGGTTGCTCCCACCAGCAGCGGCAAGACCAGTATCCTGCACGCCGTTGCCAGCCTGTCTGGCCCGCCTGCCACCATTCACTCCTGGAACGTCAGCGAGGCCGGACTAGAAGCAGCCGCCACAAGCTACAACCATCGCCTGCTGCTGCTCGACGAATTTGCCGAAATCCCGCCCCGCCGCGCCCAGAGTCTGATCTACCAGATCACCAACGGTCGCGCCGGCCTGCGTGCCGAGAGCCAGGGAGGATTGCGCCCTCCCTACTCCTGGCAGACCCTGGTGCTCTCCGCTGGAGAGATCACCCTCGAAGAGCACTGCCAACGTTTGCATGTCCCCTTGGTAGACGGTCAGAAAGTGCGTTTAATCGATCTCGCCATGCCAGACACCCTCTTTGAAGATCTCCACAGCGTAAACGATGCTGCCACTTTCAGCCAGCAACTCGTTACTGCGGCCTGTCAGCACTATGGCACGGCATTGCCCGCCTACCTGACAAAACTGTGCGACGAAGATAAAAACGCCTTGCGACAGGAATACGATAGGCAAGAGCGGGCGTTCCTAGCCCATTATTTCTCCATACGCTCTGAAAATCAGGGCGCCCTGAGACGGGTTGCGCGGCGGTTCTTTCTGGCTGGCTATGGCGGAGAACTGGCCACCCGCTACGGCATCACCGGCTGGCAGGAGGGGGAAGCCCTGCAGGCCGCACACAAACTGTTGAGTCACTGGCTGCATCAGCGGCACAAACAACTCGACGATCAGCGCCAGCAGACCCTTGATCAACTGTACAGCTTTTTAGAACAACACCTTCAGCGTTTTATTAACCTCGACGATGCCTCGTTTGACAGCACGGGTCGACCTAACCTCGCTGGCTACTACGCGACCCATGAAGACACCCGAGACTATTTTATCAAGGCGCCTGTCATGACCCGGCAGATCCTGAAAGGACTCGACAAAAGGGCCGCCCTGAATTATCTGGTCAAAGATGACCTGTTGAAGCCTTGTCCCCACGGTGGCGTGCCCTATGTGACCCGGCGGTTGCCCCGGTCAGACAGCCCGCCTCAGCGGGTCTATCATATCCGCCAGAACCTTGATTCGCCCAGGGAACGCATGAGCGTCCAGACGCTGGTATAAGATGCACCCTGTGACGCTGTTGCGCCCCGTTACAGGGTGAAATCGTGAAGATGTAACAGAAAAAAGCCATTTAAAACAATGGATTTCGTAGGATTTAGTCGCTGTTACAAGTGGAGCAGAAAAAATGAACGAATACTGTTTGCTCAGCGCCACGGCTCCCGATTCCTCAACGCGCCCCGGCTGGCAACTCAATCCCCGATTTTGCCGCTGGCATCATTTTCACCTGCGCCATGGCGTATTTGACCGCAGCTGTGACAGTTGCCCACTGGTTGAAGCCCAGCAAAACCAACATGATCCCAATAACGCGAGCCATATCAGTCTCGCAGATTCGATCACACTGGAGTCGTTGATCGACTTCCTGGGCCATGTCCGCTGGGAATGCATCAAGGAAGACAGCTCCCAGCTCAAGCAGGCCATTGCTTATTTGACGCAGCATCCCATGAGCAGTGAACCCCGTCCCGGGAATCTTTTTCCTGGCGCGGCCCACCCCAATCCGTTGAATGAAGCCTGTAACCCGTTGCTCAAGCTCCTGGAACCGAGAGCAAAATTCATCGGCCTGTCCCAACATCAGGTCAGAACAGGCCTGTTTGGGCTGCTTAAAGACATCGCGCCTGAAAATGCCAACGACGCCTTGGTTGTTACGAACCTGTTGGGCGATCACTTTCGTGCTATGAATCGGCTTAACAGGCTTCAGAGATGGGTGCAGTCTGATCCGGAGCGCTTGCCGGATTGTTTAGGCTGGGTCGACAACCCGCCCCATATCCCGTTGGAGGCTTGGGACGAATCGTCGGGACGACTCCAGACCCCTCTGGGCGAAGCTTTCCGCGACTTTGAGCGCGTGCTGACCAGCTGTGATCACCTCAAGCATCTCAGGACAAAACGCCGCTACCTCAAAGATCTCAAAGCTGACGGGTCTCTTCAATCGCTGGCAACGGCCACCTCGACCGAATACAGCGCCGAACTGATGATGATGGCCGTCATCGAAGCCCTCAACATCTTCGGTCTCGATCCCGAGTCGCACACTGGTCTGACACAGCTTCTGGCCAACCGCTCGCCCAAGGATCCCCTTGAAGCCCTGGTCATGGCCGAGAGCCTGATCCTGGAGCACTACCAGGGATGGTTGCGCGTTGTGGCGTACCAGGCTGCCGAAAACGGATTGGATCTGGCGCGCCGAGACGTCGACAAATTAATCGCCCAGAGTGTAACCGTCGAGCGCAAGCAGAAAGAGCGGCTCAAGCACTGGCGCTAACCCACCCAATCCGCTGCCAACGCCTGAATTACTCCCCCTGTTGACTACTCGATTCAAAAATACCACCTCCAGATTGTTATAAGAAAATAGACAAACTGTTTAGCTTGGCCGCCTTCAGCGTTTTTCAGTGTGGGGCGGCCATTTTTGTCTCATTTTCCCCCATAACAAGGAGGTTTACCATGCACAGCACCACCCTCGACCAGCTGCAGCAGCCCTTTGCCGCCAGCGACATCAAACAGCGCAGCGGCAGTTATGGCAAAACACTCCACTACCTCGAAGGCCACAGTGTCATTGCCCGCCTGAACCAGGCGTTCGAAGGTGACTGGGATTGCCGCATCCGTCAGCACTGGATTTCCAGTGAGGCCGATGAAGTGCTGGCCAAAGTCGAACTTCGAGCCGGAGGCACGGTCAAGCAGGGCATTGGCAGTGCCCACATCAAACGTCAGCGCGACAGCGGCGCCATCATTGATCTCGGCAGCGACCTCAAAGCGGCCTGCACCGACGGCATTAAAAAAGCCGCGACCCTGCTGGGTATCGGCCTTTACCTGTATGCCGAGGGCGAAGTCGATCCTGAGTTTTGCACCGCTTCATGCGCGAGCCCACCTGCAAGCGCCTCCATCGCTTTGCCCCGCAGCGGCTTGGACCCCGCACCCCAGTCGCGCCTGAGCGCCAAACAGCACAACTACCTGCTCAACCTTGCAGAAAAGCTGGGTATGAACAAACAACAGCTCAGCAGCCACTGCCAGGGCCGCTACCAGCGGGTGGTTGATCATCTGACCCGCGAGCAGGCTTCGGAGTTGATCGAAGACTTTCACCAGCACCGGATCACCGTCGAGCAGGCCGCCTGAGCACGACTATCCATAGGAGACAGCCATGCATGACATGAGCACAACACGCAGCGTTTCGCCCCAGCCGGAAACACCTGTTCCTCTTAACCAGCTACGCCGCTCTCTGCACCTGAGCAGCTCTCAGATCAGCCAGTATTTGCTGTGCAGCCAGCGCTACCGGTATCAGCAGGTGCAGGGACTTCTTCCAACTCATACCAGCATCAATCTGCTGTTTGGCCGTGCCCTGCACAGCGCTCTTGAAGCCTGCTACAGCCTGATCCAGCTGCGGGGAGAGCCACTGCCCCTCGATGCCCTGCAGCAGCTGTTTGTCACCGGCCTCAACCAGCACATTGACGACAGCGCCGTCCCGATCCTCTACAACAAGCTGCTGCCGGATCTGCTCGCTTGCGAAAGCCAGGGCTGCGCCATGCTTGAACCCTTTCACCAGCACCTGCAGGCACAGGACTTCAGCACAATCCGCATCGAAGGCATTGAACTGCCCCTGATCGCACCGCTCTTTGATGCCGGGGGCAAGCCGACCGATTTTCAACTCGTCGGTGTCATTGACCTGCTGCTGCGCGATACCCGCACAAACACCCTGATCGCCGTTGATCACAAAACCAGCAAATCCGCCTATGGAAACAGTCAGTGTGACGATTCCATCCAGATGAGCCTATACGCCTGCCTGCTGCACGAAAACGGTTACCTGGGCGCCAACGAGACGTTTCATGGACGCTTCGACGTGCTGCGCAAACTCAAAACCCCCAGCTTCGAACAGATTGAACTGACACGCACGCCTGATCAGATCGAAGCGTTTCTCACTCTGGCCCGTGGGGTTGTCCATGCCATCGACTGTCAGGTCTATCTTCCCGTTTACGGCTGGGCCTGCAATGACTGCGGTTACCGTGAGCGGTGCCGGGGACGGTGAAAGCGGGAACGAGGTCAGAGCCAGGCACGGATAAGCTGCCGGGCAGCCACAGGGGTTGCCCGGATTTATTGTCTGTTGGAAAAAACAACAGGCGACCGACAACAGAGCAAGAAAAAGCAGAGGAGAGAATCCGTATGAACCAAACCCACGATGTCATTGAAGTGGCCTGGAAAGCCGGCGAGTTTGTGTGGACCAAAGCCCATGGCAACCCGGCCATGCTCGTCGCCGGGGCTGTGGTGGCTGGCGTCACCCTGGTAGGTTATGGCGGCTATGCCTGTGGTGAAAAGATCTACCGCAGCTTTAGCGGCGAGGGCTAAGCCATCACCACAAAACCCGGCAAGCCCACATCACCCTGACAACAACAGCAGCCGGGGTCGGTCTTTCCTTCTGGATGGACCGGCCCCGTTTTGCATTGTGTGGCGCAAAACAGCGCCACACCTAAAAGGAGCACCCTTCATGGAAAAAACATATCCTACTGTGTCCCAGACCTATCTCCCCCTGCCACAGCGACGCGACTACGGCGTCGACGAGGTGTTTGGCCTCAATTCGCGCATGAGCGTGCCGGGCTATGAGCCCGGTCATCCCCATGTGCCAAACGCTGAACCCTACATCTGGTCCGACTCGTTGGCCAGAGACTGCATTGAATGGCTGCTGGATCCCCATGCCGATCCGTTGTGGATCAGCGGACCGGCTGGCTGTGGCAAGAGCGCCTGTTTAAAAAGCCTGTTTTCCGCCCTCAATGTTCCGACGGTCATCGTCAGCGCCAAGGCCGATACCGAGCCCGACGACATCCTGGGGCGCACCCAGCTGGTGGATGGCAGTACCCGGTTTATCCCCGGGCCCCTGCTGCGGGCCTACGCTCTGGGATACGCCATCCTGTTTGACGAAATCGACGCGTTCAATCCCGAAACCTTAATGGCCTGCCACCGGCTGCTGGAGCGCGAGACCGTGACGCTGCAAGACGGTCGCCAGATTGTGCCCTCGCCCCTGGTCCGACTGGCCGCAACAGCCAATACCCGTGGTGATGGCCAGGGCCAGGATCTCTACACCGGCACCCGGGTGGTGAACGGCGCCACCCTCAACCGCTTCGAAAAGTGGCACATGCACTATCCCGATCCGGATCTTGAACGCGAGATTCTGCTTAAGCAGCTGCCGGGCTTTGACGCCACCGTGGCCACGGCCATGGTGCGCACGGCAGAAGATATCCGCAAGGCCTACGAGCAGGGACATTGCCCCATGCCCATCTCTCTTCGGGATCTGATGCGCTGGGGCAAGCGCCTGATCACCGGTGGTCGGCGCAGCGATGTCCAGCCTGTTTACCACGGTTTTGACAAGGCCTTCGGTTTTGGGGTCGAACCCTGTGTGCGCCGCATGCTGCACAAATGTATTGAAACCCATTTCGCCATTGCCGCCCCGGAACTGGATTCGGCGGCTTAGTCTTGCCCTCTGAAGGAGAGATGCCCATGACCTTTGAAACCCTGGAACACCTGATTCTGTTTGTCCTCGATATCCGCCTGTGGAGTGGTCGCAAGGCGTTGAAGGAAGAAGACCTGGCTGCCGGTGGCATGGATGTCCGCCAGTTGCCGCCCAACAGCCTGGTGCGTATTCCGGCCGAATCCGACCACGATTCCGACAGGAAAGCGACCACCGTTCCGGCGGGAAAGCGACCGGCATTCCGATTCGATT
>JAFGXV010000052.1 GCA_016936455.1 Desulfuromonadaceae bacterium | reverse complement strand
TCCCGCGACTTTTGTTCGCAGGATGCCAAACCGGCCCTCGCTCTGAGTCTTGGCTCAGACTGGCTGAAGATTAGCGCTAATCAGGAATTGTTTTGACCCGGTTCTGAAATCTTGTTACAAACCTCTATGCTCCGAGTTAGCGGAGCCTATTGTAGATCGCGGCTGCAGGGGCAGCCAGCAAGGAGGAACACCTAAAATGGCTCTGGTCGTACAGAAATATGGTGGAACGTCGGTCGGGACAATTGACAAGATTCGCAACGTGGCCCAACGCGTAGCGCGGACCTATGACGAGGGAAACGATGTCATCGTTATTGTTTCCGCGATGTCTGGGGAGACCAACAAACTGGTCGCTTTGGCCAATGAGATGTGCGAATTTCCCAGTGAGCGGGAATACGATGTTCTGGTGTCAACCGGTGAGCAGGTGACCATCGCCCTGCTTTCCATGTGTTTGCAGTCAATGGGCTACAAGGCTAAGAGCTATCTCGGTAGCCAGATTCCCATCGTCACCGATAATACCTACTCTCGTGCCCGGATCATGGAAATCGGTGAAAAGAATATCCGTGAGGACCTGAAAAACGGGACCATTGTTGTTGTCGCCGGCTTCCAGGGCGTGGACAGCGAAGGCAATATCACGACCCTTGGCCGTGGTGGTTCCGATACCTCGGCCGTTGCCGTGGCGGCCGGTCTGAAGGCCGATGTGTGTGAGATCTATACCGACGTAGACGGTGTCTATACGACAGATCCGCGCATTGTGTCCAATGCCAGCAAGATCGAAAAGATTTCCTATGAAGAAATGCTGGAGATGGCTTCCCTTGGTGCCAAGGTGTTGCAGATCCGCTCCGTTGAATTCGCGAAAAAATACGATGTGGTGATCCATGTCCGTTCAAGTTTTAACGACAATCCCGGTACGCTGGTGATGAAGGAGGATGCAGAGATGGAGACCGTTCTGGTTTCGGGTGTGACCTACAATAAAGATGAGGCAAAAATTTCCGTGCTGCAAGTCCCCGACAGACCTGGGATTGCCGCCAAACTGTTTTCACCGCTTTCCGAGGCCAATATCACCGTCGACATGATTATCCAGAACGTCTCGACGCAGGGGCTGACGGATCTGACCTTTACGGTGCCTCGCACCGACCTGAAAAAGGCCCTCAAGATTATCGATGAAGCGGCCAAGGCCATCGGTGCTGGCGGCGTGACCAGCGATGACAAGGTGGCCAAGGTTTCCATTGTCGGCGTGGGCATGCGCTCACATTCCGGTGTCGCCAGCAAGATGTTCAGTGCCCTGTCCGCTGAAGGCGTGAACCTGCTGATGATTTCGACCAGTGAGATCAAGATCTCCTGTGTGATTGAGGATAAGTATACCGAGCTGGCTGTTCGCGTTCTGCATGACGCATTTGGCCTGGGGAGCGATAGCTAAACGCTTAGAGAAAAGCAACAGGCGGGGGAGGAACAAATGAGCCGTATCATGCTGTACGATACCACCTTGCGCGATGGAACGCAGGCCGAGGATATTTCATTTCTGGTCAGCGACAAGGTTCGTATCGCCCAGAAGTTGGACGAGTTGGGGATTCATTATATTGAAGGCGGGTGGCCGGGATCCAATCCGAAGGATATTGCATTCTTTCAGGAGATCAAGAATGTGACCCTGTCGCAGGCCAAGATTGCCGCTTTCGGTTCAACCCGTCGCGCCAAGACCACCCCCGCCGAGGATAATAACATCCAGACGCTGATTCAGGCGGCACCGGATACAGTGACTATTTTCGGTAAGACCTGGGATTTTCATGTTCATGAGGCCTTGCGCATCTCTCTGGACGAAAATCTCGAGCTGATTTTTGACTCGCTGCAATACCTGAAAGAGAATATCGGCGAGGTCATTTATGATGCCGAGCACTTTTTTGATGGCTATAAAGCGAATCCGGAATACGCACTGAAAACCCTCAAGGCGGCGGAAGAGGCCGGTGTTGATTGTATTGTGCTGTGTGACACCAATGGGGGCACCCTGCCATCGGAATTCCCGGAAATTATGAAGGCCGTTCAGGCAACGGTCAAAACACCTCTGGGCATTCATGCACACAATGACAGCGAATGCGCCGTGGCCAACTCCCTGATGGCTGTTGCTTGTGGTGCCGTTCATGTCCAGGGAACGATTAACGGCTTTGGTGAGCGCTGTGGCAATGCCAATCTGTGTTCCATAATCCCGGCGCTGAAGCTGAAACTGGGCAAGGACTGCGTCACGGATGAGCAACTGCACAGCCTGCGTCAGGTTTCTCGCTCTATTTATGAACTGGCGAACTTGATTCCCAATAAGCATCAGCCTTATGTCGGGAATTCTGCGTTTGCTCATAAGGGCGGGGTGCATGTGTCGGCCATTCAGCGTCATCCCGAAACCTATGAGCATATTCGTCCGGAACTGGTCGGTAATACCACCCGCGTGCTGGTTTCAGACCTTTCCGGTCGCGCCAATATTCTGGCCAAGGCTGAGCAGTTCAATATCAACCTGGACAGCAAGGATCCGCTCACCCTTGAAATTCTTGAAGAAATCAAGGAAATGGAAAATCAGGGCTATCAGTTTGAGGGGGCTGAAGCTTCTTTTGAGCTGTTGATGCGCAAGGCCCTGGGCAGTCTGCGCCATTTCTTTTCTGTTATTGGCTTCCGCGTGATTGATACCAAGCTCAAGGAAGGTGACAAGCCGATGTCGGAAGCGACTGTCAAGGTCAAGGTCGGGGGACGTATTGAGCATACCGCCGCCGAGGGTGAGGGCCCGGTCAATGCCCTTGACAATGCGCTGCGCAAAGCATTGGAGCATTTTTACCCACAGCTCAGAGAAATGCGACTGTTCGATTACAAGGTGCGTGTTTTGCCGGCCGGCAAGGGGACGGCATCTGTGACCCGGGTTCTGATCGAGTCTGGCGATGGTGATTCGCGCTGGGGAACGGTGGGGGTGAGTGACAATATTATCGATGCTTCCTATCATGCCCTGATTGATGCGCTGCAGTATAAGCTGGTCAAGGATGCCCAACAATAATCGTTCCCATCGCGGGACTTCCGGTCTGCTTGTTGTGCTGGGAGTGCTGCTGGTACTTGGTGTGGTTGTGAATGTGAAACGGCCTCTTTTCCGAATGGAAAAGGGGCCGTTTTCGGTTCAGCCAGCACGTGCCCCGATATGGGTAGAAATCGAAACAAAGGACGGAAGTCATATTTGTGACGTAAATAATTTTGGTTGCGACATTAAAATGACGACGGTTGGGTGGTTGACCGAAGGCCAGATTGCGTTGCTGGGATCTTTGAGGCCAGCTGCTGGTGAGCATGTCAAATTTGTCGAGCTTTCAACGGGTTGCCCCGCTGCTGAAAGTTCGATGATGAATGCGGAAAAGCGCATGATTCTAGGGGTTCCGCTCCATCCCGACCGGATGAGTGTTCGAGATTGGTGCGCTCTTCCAGGGATTGGGCCGGCCCTTGCGGCACGGATTGAGCACGACCGTCATGAAAATGGCGATTTTGGAAGGTTGGAGCGGCTTGGTCGGGTTCCTGGATTGAGCACGAAGCGAATTGCCGAAATTGCTGGTTTTTTTTAATCATTTATCTGTGTAAAATAAAGGTGTTATAATTATTTCTGCTGCGTGGGCTGCTTTTGGCATTCTTTGTGTAATCTTCATTCGCAGGAACATTTTGGATTGGTTTGTTGTGTTGCGGCTATCTGGAAGGGAATCACAAGGGAGGCGTCATTATGAAATGTCCGAAATGCAAGGGGCGAATGTACTCTGAGAAATACTTTGATTTTGTCCGCTCGTTTCAGGCGTGGAAGTGCAGCTGCTGCGGCGAATTGCTGGACTCGACCATCGTGGCCAACCGGGCTCGGAATCAACAGCAATATCTGGGGTAGGATTAAACAACACATGAATACAAAAGCCGGGGATTTCCCGGCTTTTTTTTGTCAATTTTTTGCGGGGAGTTTGATCGCCAAAATCCGGACGTTCGCTGTTCGCGATTGCTTGTTGTCGGGATGGCCTCTATTATTTTTCAAGACCATCCAGCCTTCCGGAAGGAGATTTCAATGACATTAAATCGTTTGACGGTTGAAAGTTTGCGCTGGCATTGCTGCCCCGAACAGTTCGAATTCGAAACGACTGGCGATCTGGTTCCACTCCATGATGCGATCGGCCAGGAGCGCGCGCTGACGGCGGTGGACTTTGCACTGGGGATGCCGGATGACGGCTTTAATCTCTTTCTTGTCGGGCCGTCTGGTACCGGGCGCTCTTCGACGATTCGTCGCTTGCTGGACGCGCGCGCATCATCCGAGGCAATTCCCGAGGACTGGTGCTATGTTCACGATCTTGATACGGGGTCGCATCCGAATTGTTATGCGCTGCCGGCGGGGGTGGGACTGAAGTTGCAGGAGGATGTTGCAACGCTGGTAAAAAAACTGGCGGAGCAGATTCCAAAGATTTTCGAGAGCAAGGAGTACGACGAATACCGGGCGCAGATTGCCTCCGAGTATCAGAAGAAAAGTAAAAAAATTTTTGAAAATCTGGAGAAGAGGGCGCAGGAATCAGGATTTGTGCTGCAGCGCAGTGTCAGTGGTCTGGTACTGGTGCCTTCCCATGAGGGCCAGCCCCTGACGCAGACTGAATACGATGCTCTGGGTGAGGATGAGCAGCAGGAGATCGACCAGAAAGGGATCGAAGTGCAGCGGCAGCTGGCCGAGGCCATGGCCGAGACACGCCAGATCGAGCAGCAATTGCAGGATGCCATTGGCGAGATGGAAACAGAGGTTGTGACCATGACGACCCAGCATCTTTTTGAGCCGCTAGAGGCGACCTATCAGGAGCATGAGTGGGTGATTGCTCACCTGAAGCGCTGTCGAGATGATGTTGTCGCCAATCTTGATCAGGTGCGACCTGTTAAAAAGAAGCAGTTGTTGGCGAGTCTTGTTGAACCTCAGGAGGGGAGCTATTGGGATCGTTACCTGGTTAATCTTTTTGTCAGTCATGCCGAGAGTACGGGAGCGCCGGTGGTTTTTGAGCCGAACCCCACTTACTTCAATCTGTTCGGACGCATCGAACACGTTGTGCATATGGGTAATGCTGTCACGAATTTCACGCGGATGAAATCCGGTGCACTCCATCGCGCGAATGGTGGTTATCTGGTTCTCAACTGTCGCGACGTGCTGATGAATTATTTTTCCTACGAGGCGCTGAAGCGCTGTGTTCGGAACCGGGAGATCTGCATGGAGGACCTGGCGGAGCAGACCCGGTTGATCGCCATGGCTGCGTTGAAACCGGAACCGATTCCGCTTCGCTGTAAAATCATCATGATCGGTGAGCCTTATCTTTATCAAATGCTGTGCCAGTATGATTCCGATTTTACCAAATACTTCAAGGTCAAGGCGGACTTCGATTCTGCGATGCCCAATACCTGGCAAAACGTGGCGCTGTATGCCCAGTTTATTGCTACCCAGTGCACCAAGAATCAGTTGCTGCCCTATGGACGGGATGGCGTTGCGGCGGTGGTCGAGGAGGCGGCCCGTCAGGCCGGCGATCAAAAGCGCCTGTCATCTCATTTTCTCTATCTGTCTGATCTGGTCAGGGAATCGGCCTATTATGCCAGACGTCAGAACGATGCTCGGGTGCGGCAGCAGCATGTCCGGATGGCGCTGGACGCTTCCAGGTATCGTAATGATCGGGTTGAACAGTTGCTGCGCGAGATGGTTGATGAGGGTACGGTGCTACTGTCTGCGCAGGGGCGTGAAGTCGGCCAGGTGAATGGTCTGTCCGTTTACCAGTCCGCGGATTATCAGTTTGGCATGCCGACGCGGATTACCGTGAGTACCTGGCTGGGCAAAGAGGGGGTGATCAGCATCGATCGTGAGGCCAAGTTGTCGGGCTCCATCCACGATAAGGGCCTGATGGTGCTGTCCGGATTTTTTGCCCAGCGTTTTGGCCAGGATAAGCCCGTCGCTTTTTCTGCGTCGATCTGTTTTGAGCAATCTTACGGTGGTGTCGATGGTGATAGTGCCTCGGCGGCTGAACTGTTTGCCTTGATGTCGCGCTTGTCGGGGATCCCGTTGCGCCAGGACGTGGCGGTGACCGGTTCTGTTAATCAACGTGGACAGATTCAGGCCATTGGTGGGGTCAATGAAAAGATCGAAGGTTTTTTTGCGGTGTGTAAGCGACAGGGTCTTACCGGTAGTCAGGGGGTCATGATTCCGGCATCGAACGTACAGCATCTGATGCTCCGCCCCGAGGTTGTTGAAGCCTGCGATCAAGGAGAGTTTCACGTCTGGTCGATGGAAACAATTGATGAGGGGATTGCGTTGTTGACGGGAACCGCTGCGGGAGAGTGCGTCGATGGCCGGTGGCCCGAAGACAGTGTCAACGGGCAGGTTGACCGACAATTGCAGCGCTATGTCAACCTATTGCGTGCGCTGCAGAAAAAGGAAGAGTGAGAACTGGTGTTTCAGCTTTTCTCTTATTTTCTTTTGTCTGGTGAGAGGGACGCAAGTCTGTTATGATTTCACGTTAATGTTTTACGACCCCTTCCGGTGGAAGGTCTCAATCAGGGGCGAAATGGCGCATGAATACGATTTTTATCGGCAGGCAGCCTATCTTTGACCGCAATCTGAAGGTTTATGCCTACGAGCTGCTTTACCGTCATGCGGATGTCGGTCATGCGGTGATTACGGATGTCGAAGCCGCGAGCTCTGAAGTGGTTGTGAATTCGCTGGTTGATGTCGGGCTCGATCGCCTGGTCGGGTCGCACAAGGCCTTCTGTAATTTTACCCGGGGGTTTCTGATTCAGGGGTCGACCATCCCCTTCTCAACCACACAGCTTGTTGTCGAGGTGCTGGAGACCGTGTCGGCTGATCCAGAGGTCCTTGAGGCGGTACGATCGCTGTCTGAGGCTGGTCATGTTATTGCGCTGGATGACTTTGTCCTGACCGACGAGCTGGTGCCGCTGGTCGAGCTGGCCGATATCATCAAGGTGGATGTCCTGGCCCAGACTCGGGCCCAGATCGCCGCCCAAGTCCACCGCCTGAGAAAGATCAAGCCCCTGAAGTTGCTGGCGGAAAAAGTCGAGAATGATGAGATGTTTCAGTACTGTCTCCGGCTTGGCTTTGATTATTTTCAGGGTTATTTTTTTAGCAAGCCTCAGGTTGTTACGGGCAAGAAGGTGCCGCCGAGTCGGCTGGCCATGCTGCGCCTGATGATGGAACTGCAGCGGCCGGACATTGATCTGCAGAAATTGCAGCAGGTCATCGAAACCGATGTGAATCTCAGTGTTAAGCTGTTGCGCCAGATCAACTCCAGTTTTTACAGCCTGATTGCCGAGGTCAAGTCGATTCGCCAGGCGATTGTTTATCTCGGGCTGCAGCATATTCGCAACTGGGCCTGTATCGTTTCTATCGGCAGTGTCAACGAAAAACCTGAAGAGCTGATGACCATGTCGTTGCAGCGCGCCAAGATGTGTGAATTGCTCAGCGATGGTGATGATGCTGAACGCAAGAGCATGTTTTTTACCGTTGGACTGTTTTCATTGCTCGATACGATTTTTGATCTGCCGATGGAAGATGTGCTGAAAAATCTGCCTTTGGCAGACGAGGTGAATGAGGCATTGCTGCATCGTCACAATGTTTTGGGTCAAACATTGCGGTGCGTGGAGAATTATGAACGTGCGCAGTGGGAAGAGGTCGAGCAGTCGGCCCTCAGTGCTGATCGGGTGGCACAGGTGTATCTGGAAGCCCTTGACTGGACCCAGGCGGCACTGGATAGTCTCAGGTAGCTGAGGCTGCGGGCTCACTGGGCCAGCGCGGCCGCCCTGTCTGTCGGACCGAACACGTGATGTTCGGTTTTTTATTGTAACTTTTGCATCGAAGGTGGTGCGTATGGCGGTCTATCTGGCGCCAGCAAAGATTAATCTCTGCCTGCATGTTCTCTCCCGCCGCTCTGACGGCTATCATGAACTCTGCATGCTGATGCAGAAAGTGTCACTGTATGATGATCTCGAAGTCATATTGACCGATCAGCCAGGCATTGCGTTCCAGTGTGAGGATGCGCGAATTCCCAGGGGGAAGGAAAATATTGCTGTTCGCGCGGCTGAAGCGATGTGCTGCTACGACCGGTCGGGCCGCGGCGTCCTGTTGCGTCTCACCAAGCGGATTCCTCTGGCGGCCGGCCTGGGCGGAGGCTCTTCCGATGCCGCAACGGTGCTGATGGCGCTTAACGCTGAACTCGGTCTGAATCTTGACACATCGGTTCTGGCCGCCGAGGCGCTGAAGTTGGGGGCAGACGTGCCCTTTTTTCTGGGTGCGGCAACGGCCTGGGCCGAAGGGGTTGGGGAGCGTCTACAGCCTGTCGACCAGATTCCGGAATGTTTTTTTCTGCTGGTCAACCCGGGGGTCGAGGTGTCGACAGGGCAGGTTTATCGCACCCTGAAACAATATTCTCTACCGCCTGTCAAGCTGGCGGCCTTTACGGTCGTGAGGGAGCTGGCGGCGTTGCTGCATAACGATCTCGAGGCTCCGGCTTTTGCTTCTGCGCCAGTTGTCGAGCAGGTCAAGAATGTGGTGAGCGGCTGCTCCTCGCACGGTGTTCTGATGTCCGGGAGCGGGGCCACGGTTTTTGCCCTGTTTGATGACCGCAATGATGCTGAATCGGTGGCGGAGTGGTTGCAACGCAATCACCCCTGGTGGGTGCGGATCGTTGAGCCGGTTGTTGACGTTGGTTTGCTCCGTGCCGGCCATCCCTGAGAGCCTGAATTTGCAATTTTTTTGTTTACAGTGCCAGGGGTTTGTTGTATAAAGCCGAGCACGTTGCGCGTGCCGGTTGGTCGCGCAATCTGTTGGTTTGCTGTAGAACATGATGGGGCGTCGCCAAGCGGTAAGGCACCGGATTTTGATTCCGGCATTCCCAGGTTCGAATCCTGGCGCCCCAGCCACAAAGACCTCTTGCGAAAGCCGTTTCGCCGAAGACCGGCGTGCGTTAAGAGGTTTTTTTTGTTTTTGTCATCCGCGGGGATGATCTTTCCTGTGTCAGGACAGTACTGTGAATAAGTTTAAGATTTTTGCTGGTAATTCGAATCGTGGTTTGGCCAAGGATATCTGCTCAGATCTGTCGGTCCCTCTGGGTAGTGCCAACGTGAAGACGTTCTCCGATGGTGAGATCATGGTTGAAATTGGGGAAAATGTACGCGGTAGAGATGTTTATCTGATTCAGTCAACCAGTGCCCCCAGCAATAATACCCTGATGGAACTGCTGATCATGACCGATGCCCTGAAACGAGCTTCGGCGGGCAGTATCACAGCTGTCATTCCGTATTTTGGCTATGCGCGTCAGGATCGCAAGGTGGCGCCGCGGACACCGATCACCAGCAAGCTGGTGGCCGATCTCATCTCCGTGGCCGGTGTCGATCGCATTGTTACCATGGATCTGCACGCGGGGCAGATTCAGGGATTTTTCGATATTCCGGTTGACCATCTCTATGCGGCTCCGGTGTTGCTGGAGGATATCCAGTCCCGTTTCAATCAGCGTGTTGTCGTCGTGTCGCCCGATGCCGGTGGTACGGAGCGTGCCCGCGCGTTTGCCAAGCGACTGGATGCCGGACTGGCCATTATCGATAAACGGCGCAGTGGGCCGAACGTTTCCGAGGTGATGCACATTATTGGGGATGTCAAGGATCAGCTGTGTATCATTGTCGATGACATGATTGACACCGCTGGAACCCTTTGCCATGCCGCCGAGGCGTTGAAGGCAGAAGGGGCAAAGCAGGTTTTTGCTTATGCGACCCATCCGGTTCTTTCCGGTCCGGCGCTGGAGCGTATTGAAAAGAGCTGTCTGGAAGAAGTGGTGGTCACCGACACCATTCCTTGTGCCGAGAAGGTGGATCACTGCAGCAAGCTGCGCCTGCTGCCTGTTTCCAAACTGCTGGCAGAAGCGATTCGGCGTATTCATTCCGACGAGTCCGTCAGCTCACTGTTCGTTTAATCAGTCAATATCCACTGCCATCGCCGACCGAGCCATGTCGGACGAAGGGTAGTGTTTTAACGGAGGAAAGAGATCATGGTACAGAAAGAATTGAACGTAAGCCTGCGCCAGCGTATTGGAAAAGGGGGCGCACGCAGTGCGCGCCGCGAGGGTCTGGTTCCGGGGGTTGTTTATGGTTCGCACATCGAGCCCTGCGCGGTGAATGTCGCACCGAAAACCCTGGAAGAAGCTATAAATACCGAGGCTGGCTGGAATACTCTACTGACTTTGAAGGGCGACGGCCCTTTTGATGGCGTTTTGGCTGTCGTCAAGGATATTCAGTATGATGCGATCCGCCGCACCCCGATGCACATTGATTTCCAGGCCATTGACATGAAGAACAAGGCGTCGTTCATGGTGCCCGTCAATGCTGTCGGTAAATCGGCTGGTGAAAAAGAAGGTGGCTCTCTGCAGGTTATCCGCAAGGAACTGGAAGTGTTCTGCTTGCCCACCAGTGTGCCGGCATCGATTGATATCAATGTGGAAGCCTTGGCCATCGGTGATGTCGTACATATTGATGATATCGCGGCCCCGGAAGGTGTTGAGCTCGTTCACGATGTCAATTTTACGGTAATCACCGTTGTTGGCCGCAAACCGAGCGAAGAAGAAGCTGCGGGCGCTGAAGAAGAAGCTTAATGATCATAGCGGGCCTGGGGAATCCCGGTGATCGCTACCAAGATACCCGTCACAATGTCGGCTTCATGGTGGCCGATCTCCTGGCTCAGCGATTCGGGATCGCCCTGAAGAAAAAAAGCTATCAGGCCTTGTGTGGTCAAGGGCGCATCGGTTCGCAACAGGTTCTGATTCTCAAGCCGCAGACATTTATGAATCTCAGTGGAGCCAGCATTGGCTCCGCCATCCAATCCCTCGGTGATTCACCGGGGGATTTGGTTGTCATACACGATGAGATTGACCTGCCGTTTGGGGTCGTGAGACTCAAAAGTGGTGGCGGTCATGGCGGCCATAACGGGTTACGCCATATCTGCAGTGTGCTCGGAAGTAAAGAATTTATCCGTGTCCGGGTCGGGGTCGGTCGGCCGCCGGGTGCTGAAGATGTCGCCAGCTATGTGCTGCGTGCTTTTTCCGCTGCAGAAAAAAAAGAGCTTGATAAAGTGTTGGATTTTGCCGCAGACGCTGTCGTTTCCCTGATTGATCAGGGGTTGCAGCGCGCTATGTGTTCGGTAAATGGACAGAATATTTTAAACCCGTAACATTGAACAGAGGGAGAACGGTCGATGGCGTATTTTGCCGTAGTTCTGGGGATAGTCGGTTTTGCAGCCGCTATCATGCTGTACAACAAGGTTAAAGTTGAGCCGGTTGGTAATGCCGTAATGGAGGAGATTTCTACCGCCATTCACGATGGCGCCATGGCTTTTTTGAAGCGTGAATATCGCGTTCTGGCGATTTTTATTGCCGGTGTCTTCCTGCTGATTCTGGCGGGTATGGGCATTCAGACGGCATTTGCCTTTCTTGGCGGTGCTGTTTGCTCCATGACTTGCGGTTTTATCGGCATGAAGGCGGCTACCCGTGCCAACGTTCGTACTGCTGAGGCTGCACGTCTGCATGGTCAGGCCCGTGCCCTCGAGGTGTCCTACAATGGCGGCGCTGTCATGGGTCTTTCCGTGGCATCCCTTGGCTTGGTCGGTGTGGGCATTGCGTATGCCTTCTTCGGTGGTGATGCCGAGACGGCCCGTTACATCAACGGCTTTGCCATGGGTGCTTCTTCGATCGCACTGTTTGCCCGTGTTGGTGGTGGTATCTATACCAAAGCTGCGGACGTCGGTGCTGACCTGGTTGGTAAGGTCGAAGCCGGTATTCCTGAGGATGATCCCCGTAACCCCGGCGTTATCGCTGACAATGTAGGCGATTGTGTTGGTGACACGGCTGGCATGGGCGCGGACATTTTTGAATCCTACGTCGGCTCCATTATTGCGACCATCGCCATCGCGGCGGCTGCCAGCCCAGAGCTGCTCGCAGCTCTGGGGGGTGAAAACGTTCAGTCTGCTGCCATGGCGCTGCCGCTGGTACTGGCCTGTTTCGGCCTGCTGTTCTCTGGCGCTGGTATCTACTCCATGAAGCGCTTTCAGGATAAGGATCCCGCTGAGGCCCTGCGTCTGACGACCTTTGTTGCTGCTGGTGGCTTTCTGGGTGCATCTCTTTTTATCATCCTGATTATGGGTCTTAAATTCGGTGTATTCCTGGCGCTGGTGGGTGGTTCCCTGGCTGGTATCGCAATCGGCCTGATCACCGAGTACTATACCGCGGCTGCTCCGGTTCGCCGTATTGCTCAGGCCAGCAAGACCGGTCCGGCAACCAATATCATCGCAGGTCTGGCTGTTGGTCTGGAGAGCTGTGCTGCTCCGATCCTGGTTATCTGTGTCGGCATCCTGCTGGCCAACTACTTCGCCGGTCTGTACGGCATCGGTATCGCGGCGGTTGGTATGCTGGCGACCGTTGGTGTAACCATGACCGTTGATGCGTATGGCCCCATCGCTGACAATGCGGGTGGTATTTCTGAGATGGCAGCTCTGGGACCCGAAGTGCGTGAGATTACCGATGGTCTTGACGCGATTGGCAATACCACTGCTGCGGTCGGTAAAGGCTTTGCGATTGGTTCTGCCGCTCTGACGGCTCTGGCCCTGTTTTCTGCTTATGCGACAACCGTTGGTCTTGATGCCATTAACCTGATTGAGCCGCGCGTCGTTGTCGGTCTGCTGATCGGTGGCGCACTGCCGTTCTTTATCGGTGCTTTGACCATGACCAGTGTTGGTCGTGCCGCCGGTAAGATGGTTGACGAAATTCGTCGTCAGTTCCGTGAGATCCCCGGCCTGCTCGAAGGCAAGCCAGGCGTCAAGCCCGAGCCGGAGAAGTGTATCGATATCTCAGCTCAGGCCGCATTGAAAGAAATGGTCCTGCCCGGTGTGGTTGCTGTTGTGGCACCGGTATTGATCGGCTTCCTGTTGGGTAAAGAGGCGCTGGGCGGCATGCTGGCCGGTGCGACCTTGGCTGGTGTCCTGCTGGCTCTGATGATGTCCAATGGTGGAGGTGCGTGGGATAACGCGAAGAAATTTATCGAAACCGGCAAGATCGAAGGTGAGAAAAAAGGCGGCGATGCGCATAAGGCAGCCGTTGTTGGTGACACCGTCGGCGACCCGTTCAAAGATACGTCCGGCCCGGCCATGAACATTCTGATCAAGTTGATGAGTGTTGTCTCGCTGGTGATTGCACCGCTGCTGGTTTGATCTTTGGGTAAACCGTAACAGGACAGATAGCCGGGGCTTTAAGCTCCGGCTATCGTCGTTTGGAGTGATAACAGATCATGGGTTTTAAATGCGGAATCGTCGGGTTGCCCAACGTTGGCAAGTCGACAATCTTTAATGCCATTACCTCGGCTGGTGCCGAGTCGGCCAATTATCCTTTCTGCACCATTGAGCCAAATGTCGGAATTGTGGCGGTGCCGGATCGTCGCCTTGATGCCCTGGCTGAAATTGTCAAGCCGCAGCGGGTGCTGCCCACCACGATGGAATTTGTCGATATCGCCGGCCTGGTCAAGGGGGCGAGCAAAGGGGAAGGCCTGGGTAATCAGTTTCTCGGTCATATCCGTCAGGTGGACGCCATTGCCAACATTGTGCGTTGCTTCGAAGATGAGAATGTGATCCATGTCGAAGGTTCCGTCGACCCGCTACGCGATATCGATGTGATCCAGACTGAGCTGAATTTGGCCGATCTCGAAGGGGTCGAACGGAGACTTCAGCGCATCCAGAAGACGGCCAAAAGTGGAGACAAGGAAAGTCAGGCTGAGCTGGCGGTGTTGCAGAAGGTGGAAGCCTGCTTGAATGAAGGCAAGCCGGCCCGTGTAACGGACCTCTCTGCTGAGGAGTTGCTGCGAGTCCGCGATCTCCACCTGATCACTATGAAGCCGGTCATGTATGTGGCCAATGTGGCCGAGGATGACCTCGAAGGGCGTCACGCCCATGTGGACAAGGTTCGCGACTATGCGCGTGAGCAGGGCGCTGAAGTGGTGATCATCTGTGGCAAGATCGAGTCGGAGATCGCGGAGCTGGATGCCGCTGAGAAAGCGGACTTCCTGCAGGAGATGGGACTCAGTGAGCCGGGACTGGACCGCATGATTCAGGCGGGGTATCGCCTGCTGGGTTTGAGCACGTACTTCACGGCGGGCGTCAAGGAAGTGCGGGCCTGGACAATTCGCGCCAATGCAACCGCTCCCCAGGCTGCTGGAGTGATTCATACGGACTTCGAGCGCGGATTTATCCGCGCTGAGGTGATCGCCTATCAGGATTTTATCGCCTGTGGTGGCGAGGCCAAGGCCCGTGAGAAAGGGCTGTTGCGCGTGGAAGGTAAGGAGTACCGGGTGCAGGATGGGGATGTCATGCACTTCCGTTTCAACGTCTGAGCCGAAAAGCTGCCGTGGCCCTCGTGGTGTAAAGGCTGTAGACTTTTCGTGTGCAGTGTGTTAAAAGTCGCAATTCTGCAAGTCGGGCATGGGCGTCATGCTCGCTCCTTGCTCCGGGGAAGACCGGGGCTACATATCCATAAGGAGGATGTTTTAGATGCGTACCTATGAAACCATTTTTATTCTCAACCCTCAGCTGGTCGGGGATCAATACGCGGCTGCATTGGACAAGTACAAAGGCGTACTGACCGAGCAGAACGCGGAAATCCTCAAGGTTGCTGAATGGGGCACCAAGCGTCTGGCTTATCCCGTCAAAAAGTGTGAGCAGGGCATTTATGTTCTGGTCAACTACAACGCGGGCAATGAGGTCGTTCGTGAGTTTGAGCGCCGTATGCGGATTGATGAGTCGGTGATCAAGTTTCAGACTGTGCTGCTGGAGAATGGTCTTGAGCCGGAAACCGCAGCTGCACCGGTTGTTGATGAGACGGACGAAGAAGAGTCCGACGACGCAGAGTAATCTGCTTCCAAACCAATTCAAAAATAAAGGATTTTATATATGGCTTTTGCAAAAAAAGGTGCTCCTCGCCGTCGTTTTGGCCGTCGTAAAGGATGTCGCTTCTGTGCCGACAGCAGCTTGAAGATTGATTACAAAGATGTTCGCACTCTGCGCTATTTTATCTCGGAGCGCGGTAAGATCGTTCCGCGCCGTATCTCCGGCAACTGTGCCACCCACCAGCGCAAGATTACCGAAGCTATTAAGCGCGCGCGCAATATCGCGTTGCTGTCCTTCACTTCGAACCGGACGGTCGAATAAGCGATTGTTGATGGTGAATGCTGTGCAGCCTCTCGTGCGACCTGGCGGTAATTCTTTTGTTACCGTACTGATCAGCAGCCTGATCGCCGTGGGCCTGTTGTTGTCCACGGCCTATCTAGGTCCGATGGGGGCGCTGCTGCATCTGCTGCTTGTTGCTCCGGCCGCGTATGCCGGGATGCGACATGGCCTGATCGCCGGACTGTTTACAGTCCTCGTGATCGCGGGGATGCAACTGGCTCTATCAACGCCGGTGTCCATGGTGCTGTACCTGTTTCAGTTTGGTGTGCCGGCGCTGGTTCTCGTTTTTTCCCTGCGCCGTGGAACCGGCTGGCCTGTTGCTACATTGCAGGCTGTCGTTGCCAGTCTCGGGTTGCTTGCCGCTCTGGGGCTATGGTATGCCGGGAGTCACGAAACCACGTTAACCGCCGTGGTGCAGGGCTATATCGACCACGAAATCAGCCAGGCCCAGGCTGTTTATGATCAGGCGGGGATGGATGCCGCGCAAGTTGAAGAAATTATGGCATTCCTTGAGCGCTCGGCGCGTTTTCTGCGCCAGGCTTTTGTCGGTATTGCCATTGTGGCCCTGTCCGTGGTTGATCTGGTCGCCGTGATGTTGCTGTCGCACATGGGCCGTGGCAATTACTATGTCCCCGGAACGGCGTTTCGTCATTTCAAGCTCAATGAGTGGCTGGTGTGGTTACTGATTGTGGCGGGATTCGGCCTGCTTGTTCCGGCAGATGCCGTGAAATGGTCTGCGCTCAACCTGCTGACCGTTTTGCTGCCCCTCTATTTTCTGCAGGGTGCAGCCATTGTGACGTACTTTTTGAAGAAGAAAGCATTTTCGACTCTGTCGCAAGTGTTTACCTATGTGATCATGCTTGCGGTCAACCCCCTGCCGGCAATTGTTACCGCGCTCGGTGTATTTGACCTCTGGTTTGATTTTCGTAAACCGCGTGTAAAGACGACGTAGATCCTTTAAGGAGGAGAACGATGGAAATTATTCTAACTGAAAGCGTAGAAGGATTGGGTGAAATCGGCTCAATCGTAAAAGTGAAGCCTGGTTATGCCCGCAATTATCTGCTGCCGAAAGGCTTTGCAGTTGTTGCCAACAAAAGTAGCGTGAAGGAATTCGAACACCAGAAGCGCCAGGCTGAGCGTAAGGCTCAAAAAATTGCCCAGACTTCTGAAGCGGTCAAGGCCCGCATTGAAGCTCTGAATTGCGCATTTTCACTGCGTGCCGGTGAAGAGGGCAAGCTGTTTGGTTCCGTTACCAGTGCTGATATCTGCGACAAACTTGCTGAAGCTGGCATTGATGTGGATCGCAAGAAAATTCAGCTGGACGAACCGATCAAGATGCTGGGTGAGCACAGCGTCGGTGTGAAGTTGCCCGGTGCCGTTGTCGCTTCGGTCAAGGTC
The DNA here is from genome assembly GCA_016936455.1 of Desulfuromonadaceae bacterium. Taxonomy (GTDB): domain Bacteria; phylum Desulfobacterota; class Desulfuromonadia; order Desulfuromonadales; family Desulfuromonadaceae; genus Pseudodesulfuromonas. The sequence continues at coordinate 33,146 of JAFGXV010000052.1, read as the reverse complement.
AGCGTAACGGCTGCTGAATAATCTCTGTTCAGGAAGATAAGCCCGTACTCTCAGTGCTTGTTCGCTGGAGGTGCGGGCTTTTTTCGTCTGCTCGCTCTGTTTTACTCGTTTGGGATGGTCAGCTTTTATGACTCAGGAAATCAGCCATCGTGTTCCACCTCAGAATCTTGAAGCCGAAATGTCGGTGCTCGGCGGAATCCTGCTGGAAAACGAAGCACTCAATCGCGCGCTGGAACTGCTGGTGCCAGCCGATTTTTACCGTCCGGCTCATCGCGAGATTTTCAAGGCACTGATTGCTCTTTCCGATCGCAGTGAGCCGGCTGACCTGGTCACCCTGACGGCTGAGTTGAAAAAGCGGGATCAGCTGGAAGGGGTTGGCGGCAGTGTTTATCTTGCGACGCTGGTAGACTATGTGCCGACGGCGGCCAATCTGGCGTATTACGCCCGACTGGTTAAGGAAAAATCGGTGGCGCGGCACATGATTGAGGTGGCGACAGAAATTGCCAGTCGCGGTTATGAGGGCAAGGAGATTGAGCAGACCCTGGACTGGGCGGAAAAATCGATTTTTGAGATTGCCGGCATGCGCAGTCGACCATCTTATTTTTCCACCCGCGAGATCCTTCAGGATACCTTTGCCGCCATCGAAAAGCTGTACGAGCGCAAAGAGCTGGTCACAGGTATTCCAACGGGTTTTACTGATCTTGACACCATGACTGCCGGTTTGCAGGGCGGTGATCTGATTATTGTTGCCGGCCGTCCCTCCATGGGCAAGACGGCTTTCTGTGTCAACGTGGTGGAGCATGCCACGGTGCATGCCAACGAGCCGGTTTCAGCCGTCATTTTTTCGCTGGAGATGAGCAAGGAACAGCTGGTGCAGAGGATGCTGTGCTCTGTCTCCCGGGTTGATGCCAGCCGTTTGCGTACCGGTCATCTGGGCGATTCCGATTGGCCGAAGCTGACCAATGGCGCCGGACTGTTGTCGGAGGCACAGATTTTTATCGATGACACCCCGGCCATCAGTGTGCTCGAGCTGCGGGCCAAGGCCCGGCGGTTGAAGGCGGAATACAATCTGGGGTTGGTGGTGGTCGACTACCTGCAGTTGATGCAGGGCCACAACGCCGAGAACCGTCAGCAGGAGATTTCAGAGATTTCCCGTTCGCTCAAGGCCCTGGCCAAGGAGTTGAACGTGCCCGTTATAGCGCTGTCGCAGCTGAACCGTTCACTCGAAAACCGTACTGACAAGCGTCCGATCATGGCCGACTTGCGTGAATCCGGCGCGATTGAGCAGGACGCCGACGTAATCATGTTCGTTTACCGCGAGGCGGTTTATTGCGAGGCGTGCAAGCGGCGTGACGGTTCCTGTGACAAAGGTCACGAGCGTGATGCCGAGATTGTGATCGGCAAACAGCGTAACGGCCCAATCGGGACCGTTCATCTGACGTTCCTGGGCGAATACACCCGTTTTGAAAATCAGTCCGGGCGCTCTGAGACCTATTAAGACGGACGGTCGTTTCGGATTGCGTATCAGTCGTTTTTGTAGCAGTCGGCGTCCAGTCCAAGGATCTTCATTTTTTTGCGCAGGGTATTGCGGTTGATGCCGAGGATTTCGGCTGTCCGCAGCTGATTGCCGCGGGTTTTGTTGAGGATGATGCGGATCAGCGGGCGCTCCATCTGGTGCAGAACCATTTCATAGAGGTCGTGGATTTCCAGGACCTCTTTTTCATCCAGTGAGTTACGCAGCTTGTTTTCGATCAGGGCTTCCAGGGAGCGATCTTCTTCCTCCGTTTCGGTTCGACTCAGTTGCGGGAAGTCGCTCAGTTGAAGCAGCTGATCCTGGCTGAGCAGGCAGGCCCGCTGGATGGTGTTTTCAAGCTGGCGCACGTTGCCGGGCCAGTCCGCCATCTGTAGTGCCTTGAGGGTTGATTCGCTGCAGCCCTGAATGGTGGTGCTAAATTCCTGGTTGGCTTTGTGAATGAAAAAGTCGATCAGCAGCGGGATGTCCTCCCGGCGCTCGCGCAGGGGGGGGAGCTGGATTGGCAGCACATTAAGCCGGTAGTAGAGGTCTTCGCGGAATTCACGTGCTGAAACCCGCTGCTCCAGGTCCTGATTGGTGGCCGCAACAATTCGAACGTCAATGGGGATTGAGCGGTTGCCACCGGTGCGGGTGACCTCCTTTTCCTGAATGACGCGCAGCAGCTTTGCCTGCAGCTCAAGGGGCATGTCCCCGATCTCATCGAGAAAAATCGTCCCCTTGTCCGCCTGCTCAAACTTGCCGATCTTTCGCTCCGTGGCTCCGGTAAACGCCCCTTTTTCAAAACCGAACAACTCACTCTCCAGCAGTTCGCGTGGAATCGCCGCGCAGTTGAGTGCAACAAAGGGGTGACCGAGCCGGTGGCTGTTCTGGTGGATGGCGCGTGCGATCAGTTCCTTGCCGGTTCCCGATTCGCCGGTAATCAGCACGGTGATGTCTGAGTTCGAGACCCTGCCAAGCAGCTTGTAGACCTCCTGCATCGGCTGGCTGGCACCGATGATCGAGCGCTCGGACTGTTGCTGATCTTTGATGGCACTGTGCAGCCGGGTGACTTCTGCCTGGTTTTCGGCAAAGTTTTTGGCTTTGATGACCAGCGCTTCCAGCGCATCAAGGTCGAACGGCTTGGTAATGTAGTCGTAGGCGCCGCGCTTCATGGCCTCAACGGCATTTTTCATTGATGACTCGGCCGTCATCATGATGACGGGCAGCCGGGGTAGTTTTTTGCGGATCTCTTCCAGCAGGTCGAGGCCGGAGACGTCGGGCATTTTGATGTCGAGCAGTACCAGATCATACCCTCCTGCGGTCAGCAGCCGTCGGGCTGCTTCGCCACAGTCCGCCAGGTCAACAGTCAGACCCAGACGCGACAGCGCCTTGGACAGAACCCAGCGTAAGCTTTCTTCATCATCAACGACAAGGACTCGATTCAAAGACATAGGACGAACTCGATTTACATGCAGGGGTTGTTAGGGGGCAATGGAAGGTAGACGCTGCAGCGTGTGCCAACGCCTGCCTGGCTCTCGCAGTGGAGCAGACCGTCGTGATCATGCACGATTTTTTGGCACAGGGCCAGCCCCAATCCGGTGCCCTGGTTTTTTGTGGTGTAAAAGGGCGTGAAAATCTCGCCCATCTGGTCGTCGTCGATGCCGCAGCCGTTGTCCTGGATGCGGATGACAACAAAGGCGATCTGGCCCTGACCCGGACGGTTGAGGTGGTGCTCGGTGTCGATGCGCGATGAAATGCGCACCTGGCCGCCTTCACGATCGTGCGTCGCTTCCAAGGCGTTTTTAATCAGATTCAGAAACAGCCGGGTTAGCAGGGCCGGGTCTCCGGCAATGGGTGGAATGCTGGGATCAAGTTGCAACACAATCCGGGTTGAAGCGGCTTGCGGGGATTGTTGTTGCAACAGCACGATTTCACCGAGGACTTTCGACAGATTAACGTCGCGGAATTTGGCACTTCGCGGGCGCGTCAGGTTCATCAGCTCTTCAATGATCTCGTTGACACGGTTGCTTTCGCGGATCATCACTTCGGTGTATTCAAGCAGATCGGGGCGCTCCGTCAGTTCCATGGCCAGCAGCTGCGCTGCACCTTTGATGCCGCCGAGGGGGTTCTTGATTTCATGCGCAAGCCCGGCGGCCAGCGTGCCGAGCATGGCGAGACGGTCCGAGCGTTGAATCTCCTGTTCCAGCTGTCTGAGGTGGGAGGCATTGTGTAGCGTGAGAATGACCCCTTCCTGGTCGCCACTGTCGTTGTAGAGCGGTGCGGCCGAGGCGCTGATGGGGATAGCTGATTGCTGTGGACGCTCCAGAAGGATGGTGTCATGGTCGGAAACCGAGCGCCCGGATGTGCGTGCGGTGGAAACCAGGTAGACCAGAGCCGTCTGGCTTCGGAACCGGCTGGAAAAGGCCTGGTCAAGAGCCTGCCGACGCGAGAACCCGGTGAGGGATTCGGCGGCCGGATTGAGGTCGACGATCCGGTCATCCATGCCGATCACGATGATGGCGGCATGGATGTTTTCAAAGACATTCAACGCCTGTGGATGCCGTGGCCCGGAGTCTTTCATGCGTTGTCCTCGAAAAAAAAGCCGCGGATAAGCTCCTCCATGACCTCGCGTTGTGTCGTCTGGTTTACCCTCGCCCGGAACTCGGTAGCACCGCTCAGTCCGCGCGCGTACCAGCACAGGTGTTTGCGCATGTCCGGCAGGGCAGCCTGGGCGCCGATCTGGGCGATGTGACGTTGCAGATGCTCAAGAGCGGTTTCTCCCCGCTGCATGCGCGATGGCATAACTGGTGTGTCCCCTCTCATCAGTCGCAGAATGTTTTCAATCAGCCAGGGGTTCCCATAGCCACCCCGTCCAATCATGATGCCATCACAACCGCTGTGTGACAGTTTATCCAGTGCCTCCTGCGGCGTGAAAATATCGCCGCTGCCGATGACGGGAATCGTCAGTGCATTTTTGAGCTGGGCGATCTGATCCCAGTCGGCATGGCCACTGAACCCCTGACAGCGGGTCCTGGGGTGCAGGGTGACGGCATCAGCCCCTTCTTCCTGAGCGATGTGGCCGATCTCAAGGTAATTGATCTCCTGTTGACTCCAGCCGGAGCGGATTTTGATGGTCAGCGGCAGCTGCGTGACATGGCGGACGGCGCGAACGATCTCGGCAACTTTTTGGGGATGGTGGAGCAGGGCACTGCCGGCACCGGAGCGGACGACTTTCTTGACCGGACAGCCCATGTTGATGTCCAGCAGGTGCGCCATGGGGGTCGCAATGCGCGCGGCCTGGCTGAGTACGTCAGGGTCATCGCCAAACAGCTGCGCGGCAAGGGGCGCTTCCGATGGCTCTGAGGCAAGGAGCTCAAGGGTTTTGCGACCATCTCGGATCAGGCCGTTGGCGCTGATCATCTCTGAATAGACCAAGCCGGCTCCGGCTTTTTTGTGGATGGCCCGGTAGGCAAGATTGGTGATCCCAGCCATGGGCGCGAGTATAACATTGTTTTTTAAGTGGAGCTGACCGATTTGAAGGGTGGGAACAGTCATGATTCACGCATCCTAGCATGAGGCCAATGGATTGGAAATATGGAAAAAGGTATGAATCCGTTTATGAATACAGTATACAAAAATAACCTTGACGCCAGTGGGTGGGTTTGTTAAAACCCTATTTGAGTCTGATGCTGGGTGAGCAGAAGCTGAGTCCGCACCGGATCGCTAGGTAGATTTGAACGGTTGATATTGTAGGGTTTCAGGTCGGATGTCGGGGGATACCCGGCTTGAGCCTATGTAGTCCATGGTGGTATCGTCCACCACTTTTCATTCCATTATAAGGAGAGAAAAAGATGTCCACATTGAAACAAGTCTTGAAAGCGAAGATCGACGCGCATCGTCCCCGCACCACCAAGCTGGTCAAAGAGTTTGGTGATGTTTCCCTGGGCGAAGTCACTATCGGCCAGGCTATCGGCGGCGCTCGTGGTATCAAGTGCCTCGTTACCGACATTTCCTATCTGGACCCCATGGAAGGTATCCGCTTCCGCGGCATGACCATTCCTGAGACTTTTGCCGCACTGCCGAAAGTTCCGGGTAGCGACTATCCTTATGTAGAAGGTTTCTGGTGGCTGCTGCTGACCGGCGATGTTCCGACCATGGAGCAGACTCTGGAAGTTGTCGAAGACTGGAAGAGCAAAGCTGCTCTGCCTCAGTACGTTATCGACGTTCTGCGTGCTCTGCCCCGCGACTCTCACCCGATGGTTATGTTCTCTGCTGGTATCGTTGCCATGCAGCGTGAGTCCGTATTTGCTGGTAATTATGCTGCCGGCAAATTCAACAAGATGACCTGCTGGGAAGACATGTTGGAAGACTCCAACAACCTGATGGCGAAACTGGGTCCCCTCGGTGCGTACATCTACCGCATGAAGTACAAAGGCGATGTGCATATTCCTGCTGATCCGAACCTCGACATGGGCGGTCAGTTCGCTCACATGATCGGCCAGAGCGACGAGTACAAGGACGTTGCCCGTATGTACTTCATCCTGCACTCTGACCATGAGTCCGGGAACGTTTCCGCTCACACCACTCACCTGGTCGCTTCGGCACTGTCCGATGCTTACCTGGCATACTCTGCTGGTATCAACGGTCTGGCAGGTCCTCTGCATGGCCTGGCTAACGAGGAAGTTCTCCGCTGGACCCAGAACTTCATGGCAAAACTGGGCGGCAAAGTGCCCACCGAGGACGAACTGAAAGCCGCTCTGTGGGATACGCTGAACAGCGGACAGGTTATTCCGGGTTACGGCCATGCCGTTCTGCGTAAGACCGACCCCCGTTACACTTCACAGCGTGAGTTCTGTATCAAGACTCCGGGCCTCGCTGAGTACCCGCTGTTCCAATTGGTCAAGATGATCTTCGAAGTAGCTCCGGGCGTTCTGCTTGAGCACGGCAAAGCGAAGAATCCGTGGCCGAACGTTGATGCTCAGTCCGGTGTTATCCAGTGGTACTACGGTGTTACCCAGTACGAGTTCTACACTGTACTGTTCGGTATCGGCCGTGCACTGGGTTGCCTCGCTAACATCACTTGGGACCGCGCTCTGGGCTACGCTATCGAGCGTCCGAAGTCTGTTACGACGGCTATGCTCGAGAAAGCTGCTGGTCTCTAATCAGCGCGATCATCTGATTCGTCAGATAATAAAAGGGGGTGCCAGCTGGCGCCCCCTTTTTTTTTAAGCTGCCGTTTTGGAGGCTTACCGTCAAACCACAAGGAGGTGGAGATGGAGGGAGCACAATACGACGCACAACTCTGTAAACAGTGCCGTGGGCGGTGCTGTCAGGGGCATCCTGGGCTCTGGAGCGAACCGGAGCGTTTCTGGCGTATTTTTTTTGCGGGTCGTATTCCCACAGCTCAGGAGCTGGTGGGCTTGTTGCGACAGCGGTCGCTGGCTTTGCGTGACGTTGGCGGTGTTCTGATCCCGGCACCCACTGAGTCCGAACAGGGATGTACTGCGCAGCGCGAGAATGGGTGCGCATTTACGACGAGCGAGCGACCCTGTCAGTGCCTGGCACTGATCCCGAATCTGGAAACATTGCTTGATGATTTGATCCACTGCACCTTGCCGCCTGAGTATGGATCAGGAGCGGCGCGTTGTCATTGGCGGCCGTTTCAGCCACTGCTGCATCAGGCGCAACGTTTACTGGTTTGAGAAAGGTCGTGCTTGAGGTGTGAAAAGCGAAACCCGAACGACGGGGGCGGCTGATGTCGCATCGCTCGGGTCAGATAGATATCAGGTGAGGTCCCTGGTGGGAGAGCTATTCTCCGAAAATCTGGGCGCTAAACGTATAGATGTCCGTATCCTCTTCTTCCCAGGCTCGCGGGGGGAGTCCTGCCTTGAGGCAGGTCTGGCTGAGGAAGGTCTGGCGGTCCCAGTTGTGCTCGGTGGCAACCTGCGGCAGAAGGACACCGTGGTGGTAATCCTTTTCAACGTAAATACCGTGCTCGCCCACCTGGATCTCCTCGATGGAGGAGATTTTCTCTAAGGGCGACAGCACCGAAATCTGCAGGCTGATGTCGGGAAGTTCATTGCTCTCAAGATGGTAGAAGCGGGGATCATTGCTAGCTGCCGCCACGGCCATTTGTGCCACGTTTTTGAACAGGGGCAACTCTGACTGGAAGTTGCCGATACAGCCGCGCAATTCACCTCGTTTCTTGATGGTGACGAAACAGCCGTTTTTCAGATTTAAACGCCGCTCTTCGCACGGTGTGACCGTGACTTTCCCCGAACAGATATGATCTTCGATCGCGTTGCGGGCCATGGCCAGCAGGCGTTGTTGTTCTTCCAGACTGAGCAGATATTCCACATCCCCTCCTGATGTCTCGTTCTAGTGGTCCAGAAAGCTATTTACGCTTTTCTACTTTTTTCCGCTCGTTGGCGTCAAGAATCTTTTTACGCAGCCGGATTGATTTTGGCGTGATTTCGACCAGTTCGTCTTCGTCAATGTATTCCAGCGCCTGTTCAAGCGACAGGTTGCGCGGGGTGGTGAGGCGGATCGCGTCATCACTGCCCGAGGCGCGAACGTTAGTCAGCTTTTTGCCCTTGCCGGTATTGACAATGAGGTCATTTTCTTTGGCGTGCTGGCCGACAATCATGCCGGCGTAGACTTTGATGCCCGGTCCGACAAAGAGAATACCGCGATCTTGCAGGTTGAACAGGGCGTAGGCGACCGTTTCCCCTGGTTCCATGGCAATGAGGACGCCGTTTTTCCGACCTTCGATATCGCCTTTGTAAGCGGCATATTCGTCAAAGCTGTGAGCCATGGTGCCGGTGCCGCGGGTGTCGGTCAGAAATTCCGTCCTGAATCCGATCAGGCCGCGTGCCGGGATCTTGAACTCAAGGCGGTTGACGCCATCCATCGGCTTCATGGAAATCATTTCAGCCTTGCGCTGCCCCAGCTTTTCAATGACGGTACCCTGGAATTCCTCGGGAACGTCAATGCACAGATATTCAATCGGCTCCAGAATGACGCCGTTGTCTTCCTTGAAAATTACTTCCGGCTTGGAGACCGCCAGTTCATAGCCCTCGCGACGCATGTTCTCGATCAAAATGGACAGGTGCAGTTCGCCGCGCCCCGAGACCTTGAAGGTGTCGGTGTTGGCGGTTTCTTCGACGCGCAGGGAGACATTGGTGCGCAATTCGCGCATCAGGCGGTCATAGACGTTGCGCGAAGTGACATATTTCCCTTCCGTGCCGGCAAAGGGCGAGTTGTTGACCATAAAGTTCATTGACAGGGTCGGCTCATCAATGTTGACATAGGGCAGCGCCTGAGGGCGGGTGCTGTCCGCCAGTGTTTCACTGATGCTGATTTCGTCAAACCCGGCGATGGTGACAATTTCACCGGCGCTTGCCTGCTTGATACTGACCTGCTGCAGTCCCTGGTAGCCAATCAGTTTCGAGATACGGCCCTGGCTGACCTTTCCGTTTTTGTCGATACGGGCGACCGTCTCGCCTTCCTGAACGGTGCCATTGAAGATTTTCCCCGTGGCAATGCGGCCGATATAGTCGTTATAGTCAATGCTGGTGACCAGAAACTGAAACGGCGCGGCCGCGTCGCCGGTCGGCGGCGGCACATGCTTGCGGATGGTGTCAAACAACGGTTCCAGGTCGCGGGTATCGTCATCGGGCTCAAAGCGGGCATAGCCGCTTTTGGCGCTGGCGAAGACGATGGGGAACTCCAGTTGTTCCTCGTTGGCATCCAGTTCGCAGAACAGGTCGAACACCATGTCGACGACTTCGCGCGGGCGGGCACCCGGGCGGTCGATCTTGTTGATAACGACGATGGGCTTCAAGCCCAGGTCGAGAGATTTCTTCAGGACAAAGCGGGTCTGTGGCATGGGACCGTCAAAGGCATCGACCAGCAGCAGCACGGAATCGACCATTTTCAGGACGCGCTCCACTTCGCCGCCGAAGTCCGCATGGCCCGGGGTGTCGACAATGTTGATCGTCAGACCATTGTGTTGAATGGAGAGATTTTTCGACAGGATCGTGATGCCGCGCTCCTTTTCCAGATCGTTGCTGTCCATGATGCGTTCCGTGATGACCTGATTGGCGCGGAAAATGCCAGACTGATGGAGCATGGCATCCACCAGGGTGGTCTTCCCGTGGTCAACGTGGGCGATAATGGCGATATTGCGGATCTGCTGGTTCATGGCGCGTGGACTCCTTCAGTGCGAAAAACGGGATGGGCAAAACCGCGACACGATACACCAACCGATAGGGCTTTGCTATGAAAAAATAGCTCACAAAATACCTTATTTCGATTAAATCAGACAAAAAGGATCAGGCAATGGAGTGGTCGGATATGCAGGTGGATGCGCAGCGCTTTTTGTGGCAGGGGCGACCGGCACCACGCTGTTTTGTTTTTCGTCAGGGCTGGCGAGCACTGTTCGGGGGGCTGGTCAGTCTGCTGGCCGGGGTGTGGCTGTGGATGGCGTTGACACTGTGGCGGCAGGGAAACAGCCTTTGGTGGACGGTGCTTCCCTGCGGTGTCTTATTGTTGGGGCTGGCATCCAGTGTCGGTCGTCTGGTGTGGGCGCGCTGGCAGTGGGAGGGGGTTTTTTATGCTCTGACGCCGGATGAATTACTGATACGGCCCGGTCGGCGGACGCTGTTGCGCTATCCCCTCAGCCAGCTCAGTTATCTGCGCCTGGAGCCGATATCGTCTCAGTTGGGGCATCTTTATCTGGAATTCGGTGCCCGTCGCTTGCGCCTGTGTTGCCTGGAATATCCCCAGCAGCTTTGCCAGCTGCTGGAAGATTATCTGCGCCCGGCCGAGAGCTGTCGCACCAACAGCGATTAGCCGTTGACTTTTCAGGGGGAATCTGGTGATATCGTCCAATTTTCTTGCCGCCGTTTACCGCTGACCTCATCAAATGAACATGGCTTCTGACCTCTTAAAATCTTTCTATCTGGAGACCTTTGGTTGCCAGATGAATATGGTCGATTCCGAGTGGATCGCCATGTTGCTGGGGACGATTGGCTATCGTCAGGTCGCGACGCCTGAGCAGGCAGATCTGATTCTTCTCAATACCTGCTCGGTCCGCGATCGGGCGGAGCGCAAGGTCTATGGTCATCTCGGGCGCTGCAAGCCCCTGAAGGATCAACGGCCGGATCTGATTCTTGCTGTGGGCGGCTGTGTTGCCCAGCAGGAGGGGCTTCGGTTGCTGGAAAAAGTTCCTTATCTGGACATCGTTTTTGGTACTCACAACGTTCACCGTCTGCCCGAGCTGGTCAGGGATGTTGAGACCCGCCGCCGGCGGCGCTGTGAAACCACCCATTATGTCGGGCCGCAGCGGCTGGATCAGTTCCCGCAGCGCGACGCCAGCGCCGCGGTCAGTCGCTTTGTGACGGTGATGCAGGGCTGCGATAATTTCTGTACCTACTGCGTGGTGCCCTATGTGCGCGGTCGTGAGGTCAGTCGGCGCAGCGGGGATATTCTGGCGGAGGTTGAGAGCCTGGTTGCCAGCGGGGTGCGCGAGGTGACGCTGCTGGGGCAGAATGTCAACTCCTACGGCCAGAAGGGTAGCGGCGACCTGAGCTTTGCCGAGCTGCTGCGGCAGGTCCATGCCATCGACGGCTTGCAACGCTTACGGTTTACCTCTTCCCACCCCAAAGACCTGTCCAATGAGCTGATTGACTGTTTTGCCAGCCTCGACAAATTGTGTCCCCACATGCACCTGGCGCTGCAAAGCGGTTCCGACCGGATTCTGCGGGCCATGAATCGCGGCTATGGCCGGGAGCAGTACCGGGAGCGGATCGCTGCGCTGCGGCAGGCCTGTCCCCAGATCCGCCTGACGACGGATCTGATTGTCGGCTTCCCGGGGGAAACCCTGGATGACTTCGAGCAGACTCTTGATATGCTCGAGCAGGTGCGCTTTGCCGATGCCTATACCTTTCTCTATTCACCGCGTCCCCAGACCAAGGCCCTGGACCTGGCCGATCCGGTTGGTGCCGAAGAAAAACAGCGCTGGTTTGATCGACTGCTGGTGACCCAGAAACGGATCAGCGGCGAAATCTGGCAGCAGGATGTCGGTACGCTGCAGGAGGTTCTGGTTGAGGGCCCCAGCCGCACTGGCAATGGGCAGATTTACGGAAGAAATGTCTGGGGGCGGATTGTGAATCTCGAAGGTCCGCAGACGCTGATCGGTGAAATGGCTTCCGTGCGCATCCGGCGCTGTCTGAATAATTCGCACCTGGGTGAGCTTGTTGACAACGATTCAGGAGAAAACTGATATGGATGAACGTTCCTTTGCCTTGCTGGAAGAGTTGTCGCGCACCCCGAGCCCGTCCGGGTTCGAGCAGCCGCTGCAGCGGATCATTCGCCGTGAACTGACCGGCGTCGCGGATACGGTGCGTACCGATGTCATGGGTAACGTCATCGCCGAACTGCTGGGCCTGGGAGAAACGCGGCCGCGGGTCATGCTGGCTGGCCATTGTGATGAAATTGGTTTCATGGTGCGCTTTATCGATGAGCAGGGCTTTCTCTATTTTGCGCCCATCGGCGGGGTTGATGCCCATCTGGTGCCGGGACAGCGTGTTCATGTTCATACCGCCAGCGGTCCGGTGCTGGGTGTTGTCGGCAAGAAGCCGATTCATCTGATGGAAGCCAAGGACCGCGAAACTGTGGTCAAGTTCAAGGATCAGTTTATCGATATCGGCTGCGCCAGCAAGAGCGAAACCCTTGAACGGGTGGCGATTGGCGATCCGGTGACCTTTGTGCCGAGTTTGGAGCGGCTACAGGGGGACCGGGTAACCTCGCGGGCCTTTGATGACAAGATGGGGGCGTTTATCGTCACCCGGGTCATGCAGGAGGTGCAGCGTCGTGGCCGACCGGCAGTCGATCTGTACACCGTGACCACGGTGCAGGAAGAGATCGGTTTGCGCGGAGCCACAGCCAGTGCCTATGGGGTCAATCCCGATGTCGGGATCGCGGTGGATGTCGGTTTCGCCAGTGACGTGCCCGGTATTGATCAGAAGGAACTGGGCGAGCTCAAGGTTGGTGGCGGCCCGATTCTGGCACGTGGCGCCAACATCAACCCGGTGCTGTTCGAACTGCTGCGCGATACGGCAGCCGATGAAAAGATTCCGCTGCAGATCATGGGCATGCCGCGTGCGACGGGGACCGATGCCAACGTCATGCAGCTCAGCCGCGGCGGCGTGGCGGCCGCACTGATCAGTGTGCCCCTGCGCTACATGCATTCGCCGGTCGAGGTCCTGTCGCTGGCGGACCTGGAGGCGGCGATCGCGCTGCTGACGGCTGTGGTTTACCGCATTGACAGCGCAGAGGTTTTTATCCCGCAGTAAAGAGCCGGCTGAACGGTGCGCTTGGCCTTGACGCTCTCCCCGTTCAATACTAGTATGACGAATTGATTTTACCCGCCTTTTAGCATCTGTAAGGAGACCACCATGCTAGACCCCGAGTTACGTGAAGGACTGACGTTTGATGACGTTCTTCTCATTCCTGCCCACTCCGAAGTATTGCCCAAAGAGGTGGACCTGACCACCAAACTGACCCGCCAGATCCGGCTGAATATCCCGCTGATGTCGGCCGCGATGGATACGGTCACCGAGGCGAGAACCGCCATTTGCATGGCGCGCGAGGGCGGTATTGGTGTCATCCACAAGAATCTGACGCCCCATGAGCAGGCGTTGGAGGTGGATCAGGTCAAGAAGTCGGAAAGCGGCATGATTGTCGACCCCATTACCATGCACCCGAAACAGAAAATTTTCGAGGCCCTGCAGTTGATGGAGAAGTACCGTATTTCCGGGGTGCCGATTACCGAAAACGGGAAACTGGTCGGCATCCTGACCAACCGCGATCTGCGCTTTGAAACCCAGCTCAATCAGCCGATCGAAACGGTAATGACCAAGGAGAACCTGGTGACGGTGCCGCCGGGAACCACCCTGGAAGAAGCGAAATTCCATCTGCACAAGCATCGTATTGAGAAACTGCTGGTGGTTGATGAGGACTATGCTCTCAAGGGCTTGATCACCATCAAGGATATTGAAAAAGTGCGTAAATATCCCCTGGCCTGCAAGGATGACTACGGGCGCCTGCGGGCTGCGGCCGCTGTCGGGGTTGGCGGCGACTGCTACGAACGACTGGAACTGCTGGTACGGGCGGGGGTAGACGTGGTGGTCATCGACACCGCGCATGGCCATTCACAGGGCGTGCTGAACGAAATCGTCGAAGTCAAGCGCAGCTATCCCGGACTGCAGATTATCGCCGGCAATATCGCTACGGCGGAAGCGGCCTCCGCTCTGATCAAGGCCGGCGTCGACGCAGTCAAGGTCGGTATCGGTCCGGGTTCCATCTGTACCACCCGCGTGGTGGCGGGGGTCGGAGTGCCGCAGATCACCGCCATTTCCGATGTCGCGCGGGTGACCCAGCGTGCAGGCATTCCGCTGATCGCCGATGGTGGCATCAAGTACTCCGGCGAACTGCCCAAGGCTGTAGCCGCCGGGGCGGATGTGATCATGATCGGTTCGCTGTTCGCCGGCACCGACGAGTCGCCGGGCGAAACCATTCTCTACCAGGGTCGCACCTACAAGTCGTATCGTGGCATGGGCAGTCTCGGTGCCATGAAGCGTGGCAGCAAAGACCGCTATTTCCAGGGCGACGTCGAGAGCGAAGTCAAACTGGTGCCCGAGGGGATTGAGGGACGCGTTCCCTTTCGCGGAACCCTGTCCTCCAATGTGCATCAGCTGATTGGTGGCCTGCGTGCCGGCATGGGCTATACCGGCTGCCGCACCATCGAGGAACTGCAGCAGAAGGCCAAGTTTATCCGCATTACCAATGCTGGACTGCGCGAGTCCCATGTGCATGATGTCAATATTACCCACGAGGCGCCCAATTATCGCATCGAGCGGCCGTCGTAGGGGTAAACCAATACAAGGTGTATGTCAGTAAAAAGCCCGTGTTGTTTCTGCGGGCTTTTGCTGCTTTTACAGCTCGGCGCTCGGATCAGGGCGCGACAGGAGAGAGCAATGGCGGATCTACACAGTGAAAAAATACTGATTCTCGATTTCGGTTCCCAGTACACCCAGTTGATTGCCCGGCGGGTGCGTGAGGCCCATGTCTATTGCGAGCTGCACCCGTTCGATATGGCACTGCAGGCTATCCGGGACTTCGCGCCCAAGGGGATTATCCTTTCCGGTGGGCCCAAATCTGTTTATGACGAGGGTGCCCCGGCGGTGGAGGAAGCGCTGTTTGAGCTCGGTGTGCCGGTTCTTGGTATCTGTTACGGCATGCAGCTGATGAACCGTCATTTTGGCGGCCAGGTGGTTCCAGCCGGCAAGCGGGAATATGGCCATGCCGACCTGCTGTCGCAGGGCACGCCCGGCCCGCTGTTCGACGGATTTTTTGTCGATGGCAAAAGTCCGGTATGGATGAGCCACGGTGATCATGTGGACCAGGTGGCTCAGGGCTTCGAGGTGGTCGCGGGGACGGATAATGCGCCGGTGTGCGCCATCCAGAATGTGGCGCGCCAGCTCTACGGCGTGCAGTTCCACCCGGAAGTCAACCATACTCCGCGCGGTGAGGTGCTGATTGATACCTTTGTCCGGCGTATCTGCCAGTGCAGCGGCCAGTGGACGCCCGGCCAGATCATCGTGGATGCCATTGCCCGCATCCGCGAGCAGGTTGGCAGCGATCAGGTGATTCTTGGGCTGTCCGGAGGTGTCGATTCCTCCGTGGCGGCAGCCCTGATTCATCGTGCCATCGGTGATCAGTTGACCTGTGTGTTTGTTGACAATGGTTTGCTGCGGCTTCATGAAGGCGATCAGGTCATGCAGACGTTTGCCGATAATCTCGGTGTCAAGGTGATCCGTGTCGATGCCGAGGCGCGCTTTCTGGAGGCTCTGGCCGGTGTGACAGACCCGGAGCGCAAACGCAAGATCATTGGCGGCCTGTTTGTCGACATCTTCGAAGAGGAGTCCAATAAGCTGACCGACGCGAAGTGGCTGGCGCAGGGCACCATCTATCCCGATGTCATCGAGTCCGCCGGGGCCAAGACCGGCAAGGCTCACAATATCAAGAGCCATCACAATGTCGGTGGCCTGCCCGACTACATGAAGCTTCAATTGCTGGAACCGTTGCGCGAGCTGTTCAAGGACGAGGTGCGCACCGTTGGTGAAGAGCTGGGTCTGCCGCATCAGATGGTGTGGCGACATCCCTTCCCGGGGCCGGGGCTGGGGGTGCGCATTCTGGGCGAGGTCAAGAAGGAGTATGCCGATATCCTGCGCCAGGCGGATGCCATCTATATTGAGGAACTCTACCGCAGCGGCCACTATGAAAAGATCAGCCAGGCTTTTGCCGTGTTTCTGCCGGTCAAGAGCGTGGGAGTGATGGGAGACGGCCGGACCTACGAGTATGTGGTGGCTCTGCGAGCAGTGGAGACCAAGGATTTCATGACCGCCGGCTGGTACCCCATGCCCTATGCCGATCTGGCCCGGATCAGTAACCGCATTATCAACGAGGTCAAGGGAATCAACCGCGTGACCTACGATATTTCCAGTAAGCCACCGGCAACCATCGAGTGGGAATAGAGGGCAAAAAGGGAGGGCGCTGGTCGGCCCTCCCTTTTCGCTTTCTGGTGTTCCGGGCGATCACTGTTCGAGAGAAAGCTGCCCGCTTATTTTGGCCAGAGATTTTTCTCCGATCCCCTTGATTTCAACCAGTTGGTCGAGACTGGTGAATGCGCCGTGCTGCTGCCGGTAGGCCACGATCTTTTCGGCCGTTGACGGACCGATGCCTTGAACCTGTTGCAGCTGTTCAGCGGTGGCGGTGTTGATGTTGATCAGTGCCGCCGAAATGACGGCACCGGGAGCCATCAGTGTCAGCAGAAGGACCAGTAGAAGGAATGAACGGATAAGACGTTGAACCATGTGATTTCTCCTTGTTGGGGGTAAATGGATCGTCAAAGAATAGATTTGTTTTTTGAAATGTAAAGTAGCTTATGAATTTTTTATAAGGATTTTTTACCATGTCACGTTCTGCTGTTTTTTTGGACCGGGACGGCACCATTAACGAAGAGGTGGATTATCTCTATCGTCCGCAAGATCTGGTTTTTTTGCCCGGCGTCGCCGCGGCCATCCGTCGCCTGAACGAGGCGGGACTCCTGGTCGTGGTGGTAACCAATCAGTCGGGAGTTGCCCGGGGCTATTACGCAGAAGCGGACGTCTGTCGATTGCATCAGGTGATGGCGGATCAACTGGCCAGACAGGGCGCTCGGATTGATGCCTTCTATTATTGTCCTCACCACCCGGAGAAGGGAAATCCGCCCTATGTGGGGCCCTGCTCCTGTCGCAAGGGAGCTCCCGGCATGCTGATGCAGGCGGCGACCGATCTGGGCATCGATTTGACCTCTTCTTTCATGGTGGGGGACAAGTGGGTCGATGTGGAGGCCGGACGAGCGGCGGGCGCTTCTTCTTTGCTGGTGCTGACCGGGCATGGCCGCAAGACAAAAGACGCACTGGGAGAAGATTTCGAGGGGGTGCCGGTCTGTGACAATCTGAGCGACGCCGTCGATCGGATTCTTGGCCCGTCGTGCTAGCGTTGGTGTAGCTTGTCATCGGAGATGGGGTGCGAAGAGAACGCTTTGTTTTTGCAGTTTAATCCCTTTTGTCTCTGGGCGGCCGAGCCGGATTGGTTGACGCCTGTGGTTGGCGCGGTTAAACTGCCGCTTTAGACTTCGTGATCCGGGTGCCGTTTTTGCCTTTTTAAGCAAAGGATTCTCCTCATGCAACTGACCTGCTTCAAAGCCTATGATGTCCGTGGCCGTATCCCCGATGAACTTGATGAAGAGATCGTCTACCGTATCGGCCGGGCTTATGCCCAGTTCTTGAATCCCAAGCGGGTGGTGGTCGGCCACGACGTCCGTTTGACCAGCCCATTGCTCAGTCAGGCTCTGTGCCTCGGATTGACGGAGGCGGGGGTCGATGTGCTCGATATCGGATTGTGCGGGACCGAAGAGGTCTATTTCGCCACCGCTCATACCGGTGTTGACGGCGGAATCATGGTCACCGCCAGCCATAATCCGATGGATTACAACGGACTGAAGTTCGTCCGTGAGCAGTCAAAACCCATCAGTGCCGATACCGGCCTGCAGGAGATCCGTCGTCTGGCGGAAGAGGCGGATTTTCCCGATCCGCACCGCTTCGGTTCAGTGGAGTCGCTGGATGTGCGTGACGCCTATATCCAGCACCTGTTGTCTTATGTCGATGCCGCGGCTCTGCCCAGGGGGCCGGTGGTGGTCAATGCCGGTAATGGCTGTGCCGGACCGGTTATCGACGCGTTGGCACCGCATCTGCCGTGCGAGCTGATCCGTGTCCATCACGAGCCGAACGGGCGCTTCCCCAATGGCATTCCCAATCCGCTGCTGCCTGAGAATCGCAGTGCCACGGCCGATGCCGTGCTGGCCAATCAGGCTATGGCCGGGATTGCCTGGGATGGGGACTTTGACCGCTGCTTTCTGTTTGACGAGAAAGGCCAGTTCATCGAAGGCTATTACATTGTCGGCCTGCTGGCTGAAGCATTCCTGGCGAAAAAGCCGGGCGAGAAAATCGTTCATGATCCACGGCTGGTCTGGAACACCTTTGATATCGTCGCGGCCGGGAACGGTATTGCAGTGGAAAGCAAGTCCGGCCATGCCTTTATCAAGGAAGTGATGCGCCGGGAGAATGCCGTGTATGGCGGCGAAATGAGCGCTCATCACTATTTCCGTGATTTTTCCTATTGTGACAGCGGCATGATTCCCTGGTTGCTGGTGCTGGAATTGATCGCTCGTAGCGGTCGTCCGCTGTCGGCACTGGTGGCCGAACGCATTGCGGCCTATCCGGCCAGCGGTGAAATCAATCGTACTGTGGCCGATGCTCCCGGGGCCCTCAAGGCTCTGGAGCAGGAGTACGGATCTCAGGCGCACTCGATTTCTCATGTCGATGGTTTGAGCATGGATTTCGGCGACTGGCGCTTTAATCTGCGCAGCTCCAACACCGAGCCGGTGGTGCGCCTGAATGTGGAGTCCCGCGCTGATCAGGCTCTGATGGAGAAGAAGACGGCTGAGCTGCTCGCCCGGTTGGCCCAGCTTTCCGCATAAGGTCTTGAGCATGGCTGCGTCCCTGATCCTGGCCTCGACCAGTCCCTATCGTCGCCAGCTGCTGCGGCAGCTCGGGTTACCGTTCGAGGCGGTTGCCCCTGACTATGAAGAACAGATTGATCAGCAGGTTTCACCGGAACTGCTGGTCAAGCATCTGGCAACGGGCAAGGCGCGCAGTCTCGCCGAGCGGTTCCCGCAGTCGCTGATCATCGGAGCCGACCAGGTGTTTGTCGATCCGCGCGGGCGCATTCTCGGCAAGCCGGGAACGCTCGCTGCGGCTCGTCGTCAGCTGCAGCAGATGGCTGGTAAAAAGCACACCTTTTATACGGGTGTGACCTTGTTCGATGCCCGCAATGGTCGGTTGCAGAGTGATTTCGTGCCCTTTACCGTCACGCTGCGAGCACTCAGCTCGGAGCAGATTGCCCGCTATGTCGAGCGGGAGCAGCCGGTCGACTGCGCCGGTGCATTCAAGATTGAAGGACTGGGCATTGCGCTGATGGCCAGCATGGAAGGAGAGGATTATACCGCTCTGATCGGTCTGCCTCTGCTGCGTCTGACGGATATGCTGCTCCAGTTCGGTGTTGATCCCCTGTCCTCCTGCTCTTAATTATTTCTCCCTTTTGTTGAACAGGTCGTCGCTATCCATGGAACATGCCCATTTCGTCCATCTTCATCTGCACAGCCAGTACAGCCTGCTTGACGGGGCCATTCGCATTCCGGATCTGATCGAGCGCGTCAAGGAATGCAAAATGCCGGCTGTGGCTATTACCGATCACGGCAACATGTTCGGTGCTGTCGAGTTTTATACCAAGGCTACCGCCGCCGGGATCAAGCCGATTATTGGCTGTGAGGTGTATGTTGCGCCGGAGAGCCGGTTTGATAAGAAAAACGCGCGTGGGTCCTCCGAGGCGTCCTATCATCTGGTGCTGTTGTGCAAGAACCAGACGGGCTACCGTAACCTGTGCCATCTGGTCTCGTCAGCGTACCGGGAGGGATTTTACTACAAGCCGCGCATCGACTGGGAACTGCTGCGTCAGTACAACGATGGCTTGATTGCCATGAGCGCCTGTCTGGGTGGCGAAATTCCGACGCTGATCAATCTGGGTCGTCTGGACGAGGCGCGACAGCGGGCCGGGGAGATCGCTCAGGTCTTTGATCGCGAGCGCTTTTATCTGGAACTGCAGGAAAACAACATCCCCGAGCAGTCGACGGCCAACGAGGGGCTGATCAGTCTGAGTCGCGAGCTGGGTCTGCCGCTGGTGGCGACCAATGATTGCCACTACCTGACGCGGGAAGACGCTTATGCCCATGAAGTGCTGCTCTGTATCCAGACCGGCAAAACCATGGATGACGACAAGCGCATGCGTTTTGCCAACGACGGCTTTTATGTGCGGACGCCCGAGGAGATGGCGGCCCTGTTTTCCCATGTGCCGGAGGCCCTGAGCAACACGGTGGCCATTGCCCAGCGCTGCAATCTGGATTTTGACTTCAAGACCTACCATTTTCCGCAGTATGAAAAACCGGCGGATAAAAGTCTCGATCAGGTGCTGGAAGAGATGGCGCGGCAGGGGCTGGAAGAGCGGCTGAAAGTCATTCGCAGCCAGCGACTGGATTTTGATGCCGAGTGCGAACAGGTCTATCGCGATCGGTTGGAGCGCGAGCTTGGCACCATCAAGCAGATGGGCTTCCCGGGCTATTTTCTCATCGTTGCCGATTTTATCAACTGGGCCAAGGACCATGACATCCCCGTTGGCCCCGGGCGCGGCAGCGCGGCGGGCAGCCTGGTAGCCTACGCTATTCGCATCACCGATATCGATCCGATTCCCTACGACCTGCTGTTTGAGCGCTTTCTCAACCCCGAACGCATCTCCATGCCGGATATCGACGTCGACTTCTGCATCTACGGCCGTGAAGAGGTCATTCACTATGTGCAGCAGAAATACGGCGTGCCGAACGTGGCGCAGATCATCACCTTCGGCACTTTGGGCGCCAAGGGTGTCATCAAGGATGTTGGCCGTGCCCTGAACATGCCTTACAACGAGGTGGAAAAAATTTCCAAGCTGGTGCCGGCCGTCCTCAACATCACCCTCAAAGATGCCATGAAGCAGGAGCCCCGCATCCAGGAACTGGCCAAGGCCGATGTGCGGGTCAAGGAACTGCTGAACATTGCCCTGCGTCTGGAGGGCCTGACGCGCCACGCTTCGACCCATGCCGCCGGCGTGGTGGTGACGCCCAAGCCGCTGACCGAGTACCTGCCGCTGTATACGGACCCCAAGTCCGGCGGTCAGGTGACCCAGTTTGCCATGAGCTATGTCGAGAAGATCGGTCTGGTCAAGTTCGACTTCCTGGGCCTCAAGACTCTGACGGTGCTGGATAATGCGGTGCGCCTGATCCGGGCCAAGAAGGACGCGGCTTTCGATCTGGCGCTGCTGCCTACCGATGATGAAGCGACCTATCAGCTGCTGTCCCATGGGGATACGACTGGCGTGTTCCAGCTTGAATCCTCGGGCATGAAGGAGTTGCTGATCAAACTCAAGCCCAGCTGCTTTGAGGATATTATTGCCGCCTGTGCCCTCTATCGTCCTGGCCCCCTTGGCTCGGGCATGGTGGACGATTTCATTTTGCGCAAGCATGGCAAAAAGGAGATCGTCTACGATTTCCCTCAGCTCGAACCCATTCTCAAGGACACCTACGGCGTTATCGTCTACCAGGAGCAGGTTATGCTCATCGCCCAGGTGCTGGCCAACTACTCCCTCGGCGGCGCCGATCTGTTGCGGCGTGCCATGGGTAAGAAGAAGGCCGAGGAGATGGAAAAACAGAAAGAACTGTTCCTTGCCGGGGCCAAGGAAAACAAGCTCGATCTGAAAAAAGCCGAAGCCGTGTTTGATCTGATGGCCATGTTTGCCGCCTATGGGTTCAACAAGTCCCACTCTGCGGCCTATGCCCTGGTCGCCTACCATACCGCGTATCTCAAGGCCCATTATCCCGTCGAATTCATGGCGGCCCTGTTGACCGAGGATATGGAAAACACCGATAAGGTGATCAAGAATATCGCTGAGGTCCGCAGCATGGGTATTGAGGTTCTTCCGCCCGACATCAATGCCTCGGTGCGTTCTTTTACCGTTCACGACAAGGCGATGCGCTTTGGTCTCGGTGCGGTCAAGGGGGTGGGTAGCGCCGCGCTGGAATCGATCATTCAGGAGCGCGAGGTCAAGCCCTACGCCAGCCTGCACGAGTTCTGTGAGCGGGTCGAGCTGACCAAGGTCAACAAAAAGGTGCTTGAGGCCCTGATCCGCTGTGGCGCCTTCGATTCCCTCGGCGGGCGTCGTGCCCAGTACATGGCGGTTCTGGAAGAGGCTATGGATGTGGGCCAGCGGTTGCAGCGCGAACGCCAGATGGGGCAGGAGTCCTTGTTCGGCATGGACGAAATGGTCTCTCAGGACGGTACCGGCTATGGCGAGCTGCCGGATATCGAGGAGTGGCCGGACCGCGAGCGTCTGCTTTATGAGAAAGAGGCCCTCGGTTTTTACATCACCGGCCATCCGCTGGCGCGGTTTGGCGAGGAAATCAAGCGTTTCGCCACCTGCGATACCTCTGGTCTGTCCGAACTGGCGGACAAATCCGAGGTCAAGGTCTGTGGCATGGTGGCCAGTATGAAGGAGTTGGTGACGAAGAAGGGGGATCGCATGGCGTTTGTCTCCCTTGAAGATCTGGCGGGCGCGGTGGAGGTGGTGGTTTTCCCCGAGGCTTTTCAGGCCGCCATGGAACATCTGCAGGGTGACGAGCCGCTGATGGTTACGGGCACCCTGGATGCCGGCGAGGAGAGCAGCAAGATCCTGGCCACGGAGATTTCGCCGCTGCATGAGGTGAAACAGCGGCAGACCCGCAAGATCAGCATCCGGTTGACCACTCCCGGGCTGACGGATGATCAGCTGCAGAGCCTCAAGCATACCATGATGCGCTACAGTGGTCCGTGCGTGGTCGAGTTGCAGATGATTGTTCCCAATCGCAGTGAAACCCGCATCCGGGCCGCCAAGGAGCTGGGCGTCGAGGCCAGCGACGAGTTCGTTCAGGCGGTGGAAAAATTGTTCGGATACAATGTTGTCACATTTGAGTGATTCGGATAAGATACCCCGGTTAAGCTGAAAACGGGATTCGACAAGATTTTTTGATAAATAAGCTGCGGCAGGCGGGAAGCCTCGTTTGGCCTGGCGCGACGGGAGAGTGTCCATGCAAGCCTATCTGGATTTTGAAAAGCCGCTGGTTGATCTGGAAAAAAAGATTCACGAACTGCGTGAGTATTCCACGGAAGACGTAGATTTCACTAGCGAGTTGCAGAAGCTGGAAAAGAAAGCCCAGAAGCTGCGCGAAGATATTTTTTCCAAGCTGACCCGCTGGCAGCGGACCCAGCTGGCCCGTCATCCGAACCGTCCCTTTACCCTTGATTTTATCCAGCATGTATTTACCGACTGGTTTGAGCTGCATGGCGACCGCAATTTCGCCGATGACGCGGCCCTGGTCTGCGGCTTCGCACGTCTCGATGGTCAGCCCTGCGCCGTGATCGGTCACCAGAAGGGACGCGATACCAAGGAGAAAGTGGCGCGGAATTTTGGCATGCCCAATCCCGAAGGCTATCGCAAGGCGCTGCGTATCATGAAGATGGCCGAGCAGTTTGGCCTGCCGATCTTCACCTTTGTTGATACCCCCGGGGCCTATCCTGGTATCGGTGCCGAAGAGCGTGGCCAGGCTGAAGCCATTGCCCGCAATCTGCGCGAGATGGCGGCGCTGAAGGTGCCGGTAATCGTGACTGTCACCGGTGAGGGTGGTTCTGGTGGCGCACTGGCCATTGCCGTGGGCAACCGGGTTCTGATGATGGAGTATTCCGTTTATTCCGTCATCTCGCCCGAGGGCTGTGCGGCGATTTTGTGGAGCGACGGCACCAAGGGCCCCCAGGCGGCGGAAGCGCTGAAACTGACGGCAGCGGATATTCAGGAGCTGGGCTGTATCATTGATGCCGTGATCAGCGAGCCTCTTGGTGGTGCGCATAATGATATCCCGGCCGCAGCCGCTTCGGTCAAGGAAGCGTTGAAGGAACAACTGGCGGCGCTGCAGGGCTTGACCGGCGACGAACTGGTGGCACAGCGTTATGATAAGTTCCGCGCCATGACGGTGCTGGCCGAGGCCGCAGCCGGGGAAGAATAGCAGCGCATGCGCCTTCCCGTTCTGGCGCTGTTTGTAGCCGCGGTCTGGCTGGGAGGTTGCAGTGGGCCATCGCCGGTGACCACCGCGCCCGATGGCACGCCGCTAAAAGGCTGGCAGCGCCCGTACAGCATCGATGGCCAAACCTATACGCCACTGCTAGACCATCGCGGCTTCAGTGAGGAGGGCTTGGCCAGCTGGTATGGCAAGGATTTTCATGGCCGCAAGACCAGCAATGGCGAAATCTATGACATGTACGCCATGACGGCGGCGCATAAGACCTTGCCTTTGGGGATCTTTGTCCGGGTGGAAAATCAGCGCAATGGACGCTGCGAGGTGGTGCGGGTCAATGATCGTGGACCCTTCGTCGAGGGGCGGATTATCGACTTGTCCTACACGGCTGCAAACCGTCTCGGTGTTGTCGGGCCGGGCACCGCGCCGGTTCGTATCACGGCTTTGGGCTATGAATCTACGGATCGCAGCGGTCAGACCCACTACACCCTGCCCGATTCCGTTCTCCATGGCCCCTTCACCGTCCAGGTCGGCGCCTTTACCGTTCAGCAGAACGCTTTGCGCCTGTGTCAGGAGCTGAAAAAGCAGTACGGGGTTGCCGACTGGCGTGAGGCGCAGGTGAACGGACAACGTTTCTACCGGGTGCGCAGCGGTCTTTATTCGTCACTGGATGAGGCCGAGCAGGCCCGCATCCGGCTGAGATCGGAAGGGTTTGCCCAGAGTTTTGTTGTTGCAGTGGACTGATGGTTCTTCGTGCGATGTTTTTGTCAAAACACCGTCCTTTTCAGGGGCGGTGTTTTTTTGTGCCTGATGGAGTCAGTGCCGAGAGAAGTGATCGCGAATCCAGGACTTCTGCTGGCCGGTGAGGCGTTGGCTGTGCAGCAGCTGCCGGGCTTCGTGTGGGGGCATGGACGGCAGGAACTGGAGAAACCAGACCTGTGGCGTCAGACGGTGGCTGAGAATCGCCCGACGGATGTTGCGGCGCTGGTTCCAGCGGTGGTGGCGCGCGATCTGGGAGATGGTCTCTGCCGTGGCCGTGCTGCCACTGAGAAATTTAAACAGGGCCGCTTCTTTGAGGCGGGGATTGTCCAGGCAGGCTTCGATGATCTGCGGGTGGCCATCAATGATTAGAGCGGTGAGGACGGTGGCGCTGGCGCGGCGCGCTATGCTGACTTTGCTGCCCAGAGGAGCCGTGGGCAGTCGACGGATAATCGCCTGCTCTGCAGCAATGCGAATGTCCGTGGCCTGACCGGGCTGCTGGCAGACTTTAAGCAAGTCGAACAGGAGCAGGTTGTCGAGCAGGTTTTTCAGGTGTAAGGGTGGCAAGGCCGGGTGGTCGATCAGCCGCAGTGCTACCCGTTGTCGACGGGACAAGGGGTGGGCGCAAAGGGGTTTGAACAGGGCTCCCGGCAGGTCATGGCGCTGCAGCAGCGTCAGGAGATGGTCTTCATTGAGGTTGATGTTTTTCAGGGCAGCACGCAGCACTTCCTCGGCGCTGTTGATCAGTAAGGCCTTCAGTTCTTCTGTGCTGCCCGTCAAGGCCAGTTTGAGCTGTTGCACCTGCGAATAGATCATCAACCCGTCACCCCTCGCAGCGGTCAGTCGTCCTGCTGGTCTTTATCGAAAAAACCGTAGTTGCCGAGAAATTCCTGCTTGAAGGCACTGAATTCATTTTTGCTGATGGCATCGCGTGCCTGAGCGACCATGTTGAGGTAGAAATGGACGTTGTGAATGGCCGCCAGTGTTGCAGAAAGAATTTCATTCGCGTTATACAGATGGTGCAGATAGGCGCGGCTGAAGTTCCGGCAGCAGTAACAATCGCAGGCCGAGTCGACGGGATAGAAATCGCGCCGGTAGCGGCGATGGGTCAGGCGCAGCTTGCCGCGTGATGTGAACAGGGTGGCGCTGCGGGCGTAGCGGGTTGGAATGACGCAGTCGAACATGTCCATGCCGC
Source organism: Desulfuromonadaceae bacterium (assembly GCA_016936455.1). GTDB lineage: Bacteria > Desulfobacterota > Desulfuromonadia > Desulfuromonadales > Desulfuromonadaceae > Pseudodesulfuromonas. The sequence continues at coordinate 7,319 of JAFGXV010000052.1, read as the reverse complement.
GTTCAATGCTTTCGAGAATATCCTCGGGCAGGCCGACGCCCATCAGGTAGCGCGGCTTTGCCGCAGGCAGCCAGGGTTCCGTGTCGTTGACTACCTGCTTGAGCAGCTCCAGACCTTCGCCGACACTGACGCCGCCGATGGCGTAGCCGGGAAAATTCAGCGCCGTCAGTTGCTCGGCGCATTCCCGGCGCAGATCGCTGAACACGCTGCCCTGGACAATCCCGAACAGGGCCTGATCCTGCGGGCGCTGGTGAGCCTTGAGGCATTGCTCGGCCCAGCGCAGGGTTTTACGGATCGATTTGGCCGCGTAGTCGTGGCTGGAGGGGTAGGGGATGCACTCGTCAAAGGCCATGATGATATCGGCTCCGAGGGCATTCTGGATATGGGTCGCTTCCTGTGGACCGAGAAAGATTTCTTCACCCGTGACCTCATGCTTGAAGAATACACCACTGTCCGTGATCCGTTTTTTTGGTAGCGAGAAGACCTGAAATCCGCCACTGTCTGTTAGAATCGGTTTGTTCCAGTTCATGAAACGGTGAAGGCCGCCGGCTTTTTCCACCAATCCTTCTCCGGGCTTGAGGTGGAGATGGTAGGTGTTGGACAGAATGATCTGAGCGCCGGTTGCTTCGACCTGATCTGGTGTCATGGCTTTCAGAGCCCCGTGGGTGCCAACGGGCATGAAAATGGGGGTTTCAATGGTACCGTGCGGAGTATGAAAACGGCCGCGTCGGGCCCGGCAGTGGCGATCAGTGTGCAACAGGTCGAAAGTGAACATGAATAACCGGTCTTCTTTCTTTGATAAACGATCAATGGATCGGGGAGTTTGGGTTTCTGGTCGAACGGGTGTGGGGCGCTGATGTCGGCATTAAATGTCTGGGTGTCCGGTCTGGATGTCCGGGGTTGGCAGTGATGCCGCCGAGTTTAGTTACAGTAGCAAAAGGCGCTTCAGAAAGCAACGTGACGAAGTGATGGGAGCCGATAACTGATGATGAAATGCCTCCATCAGGCGGAATTTGCCTGTTTACGTTTTGAACTGGTTTTGCAGGAGGGGATTGAGATTGATCTCGCCACCCTGCTGCGTCTGCGCCGTCGTCTGCGCAGCGCTGGTCAGTACGCCTTGACCGGGCGTCTGGCTCAGGAGCGTCTGGCGGCCCTGTTTGAACCGCCTCTGCCTGCCGACCCTGTGGCCGTCAAGCGCTATCAGAAAGCCGGACCGGCTTTTGTCCTGCAGCCAACGCCAGATTTGTGCCGGTTTTACTCGGCCGGAGATGTGCTTTGCCTGCCGCTGGTTTTGTGGGGGCAGGTCCACGACCGGTTGGTTGATCTGCTCGCGGTGTTTCAGGCTCTGGGCGTGGCCGGATTGCGCCATGATCGCGGCCGCTTTGTGCTGGGGCGGGTCCAGGCGCAGAATTCTGCCGGTGAGTGGCTGACCCAGAGCGAGGAGCTTACGCGAGCCGGTGTGGGCCAGGGCTGTTCTGAGGTTCCTATCCGCGATCTGCACTGGTGGCTTAACAGCACAGAGCGCCTGTGCGACGGGGCCGAGCTGGTTTTTCAAACACCTGCGCGCCTGCTGTCGCAGGGACGGCCGCTCTTTCGCCCTCGCTTCAGCACTCTTTTCCCTTTTGTTTTGCGTCGTGTTTCATCTTTGCTGTATGCACATTGCCGACTTGAACTGCCGGTAGAGGCTGCTGAACTGTGTCGGTTGGCGCAAGGCGTTGAGGAACGGGAGAACCGCCTCAGCTGGTGTGACTGGCGCGAGCTCGATGCGAACGATAGATCGGTTCCTGTGGGGGGCGTGGTTGGTTCCGTTACTCTGGCCGGGTTTGCCGACGGGGAACTTGAAGCCCTGCTGAAAATTGGCACCCTGTGTAATCTGGGTAAAAATGCAGCTTATGGGGCGGGGAGTTATGCTTTCGCTTCCCCGGATAATGTCGACATTCCCACCGGTTGAAAACTGTTAACCGTCAAGTATAATGAAAACAGTAGAGCGCTGGCGGGGAGGTGTCGGATCGCTCTTTGGAGTCTGAGATCGATAATACAAACCGGACAATGTCGTTGAACCAATAGCCGACGATGAGGTGGCCTATGAAAGATGCCTGGGAAGAACGGGAAAAAGCATTTGAAAACAAATATTTTCGCGATCTTGAGAAAAAGCAGCTGGAGCAGATGAAAGAGCAGGCGGTTGAGAGTCAGGTCTGTGAGCTGTGTCGCAATCGCTGTCCGAAGTGTGGCGATAAGATCGAAGCCGTTGTTTTTCGGGGGGTACCGCTGGATCAGTGTAATTCCTGTGGAGGCATCTGGATGGGTCCCAATGATCTGAAGATCCTTGCGGAAAAGGATCATCGTACCTGGTTCGACAACTGGTTCCGGGCGGAGGAAACCGCCTGAGCCGGTTTGGTCAGCGCCTCATCTTTTCAGCTGTTCGGTGCGGGGTCGGGAGCTTTTTCTTGACCCCGCTTTTGTATTCGCGTAAAAATAGTTGAATCTAAAAGGGAATTTTTTTTCGAACTGTATACAATTTGTCGGGGATAGTGACGGATAGGATTTTAAGGTGAGGAAGACAGCATGGGTCAAGTGATATTTGTGGTGTTGGTGCTCGGTGGCCTCGGGCTCTTTTTTTATCGGCAAAGTCAGTGCGCGACTGAACAAAAACCGGTCAAGCCCTGCGAAGGGGCAACAGACATTCCTGAATCCTGCGACAATTTGGTTGCTTCCTGCGTTGAGGAGTCTGTGGTCGAAGCGGCGGCGCCCAAACCCACGGCACAAGAACCGACCAGTGAGGCGTCGTGTCCGGTGGCTGAAGCCTCATCGGTTCAGGATGCCCTGGCTTGGCGTTTACTGCAGCGGATCAAGGAGAAGCCGGGCCTGATGCAGGTAGAGCTGTACAAACAGTTTCCGCATGAGAACCGCAAACAACTCCAGGCCACCTTGCTCCAGCTCGACCGTGATGCCCTGGTGCGCCGTGAGAAAAAGGGCAGCTCCTATCAGCTCTATCCCCATTCCTAAACATTGCAGGACAGTTTGGCGATTAAAAACACCGGGCATCACTCGGTGTTTTTTTATGGATGCCAAATCAATCGCTGAGTGCTGAAGTCGATTTCGTAGTTGAGTTGGCGCAGAATGTCCATGCCGAGCAGACCGTCAAATCCGAGTTGTTTTTTTTCCGTGTCGATCAGCAGGAGGTCCAGCGTTCGAAACTGATTGGGGCCCAGGGTGAAAAGGTCAAGCTGAGTGGTTTTGGCTTTGATCTGCTGTCCGTTGGCTAACGTTCCCTTGATGGTCCGTCCGCTGTGCAGCTGAAGTCTGTCGACGCTATTACGGTAGAGCAGGGTTCTACTGGCCCCGGTGTCCAGCAGCAGTCGAAGATCGATTTTTTTACGTTTGTGCTGAAGGGTGACGGGAACGATGACCTTGTTGCCGACGATCTGAACCCTGGTCGCTGCGGAGGCTGATAACTGGGGTGTCGATGTTTGTTCGAACCCGGGGATGACGCTCGTACCGGGGGCTGGCGGGGGACTGTGAGGTGTGTTGACGACAGAAAAGCTGCCGCGCGTTGTTTGCTCGGATAGCCGATGCTGTTCCGGGTCCAGTCCTTTGGGAAGGCGTCCGGCATTATCGACCACGACCATGTGGCCCTGATCATCGGTATAGCGATAGAATTCAGCCTGGGCTATGGTGCTGATCAGGACGAAGAGGATGGAAAGAAAAACCCGTTTCATTCTCATCAGGATGCATTCGTTTCGTCGCCTGCGGCGTCCAGTTCATCGAGGTGCTGCTGGAGTTGGGTGATCAGCGCGTCGAGTGGCGGATAATAGTTGTCGATGGCAGGGGCTAGCGGCACCAGAGTCGACTGAAGCCGGCGCGCGGCGCTGAGGGCGTTTTTCAGGTCCTGGCGGATAGTTTCGCTGGCCATTTTCTGTAACCGGCGCGCGTCGCGGACCTGGCGGGCCAGATTCTGGTGACTCAGCTGGCCGGAGAAGACCCCCTGTTGCAGTTCGTTGAAGGTTTCCGGCGAAAAGTTCTGTTCTTCGCTGGCCTGCCACAACAGATTTACGCTGCGAAAGTCCGGCTGCTCGCTCAGGTCATTGCGATTCTCCAGAAATGTCGGGTACTCCCGTTCCAGATAATGATATGCTTGCGTCAGCTTGTCAGCGGTCTGGCGACGGATGCGAATTTCGCGGCTGCAGTATTGGGCAAAGTCCTCATAGCCCCAGTCCCGATAAAGCTGTTGGTGCCGGACATTGCTGAGGAGTTCCCCCAGTTCGATCCAGGATGATTTGAAGCGTTTGGCACTGAACAGGATGGTGTAGCGCGTCGAGCCCGGCTCGACCTGCTCAAGTAGCTGATTCAGATGATTTTCCGTACGGCTGCGTGCGGAGTCCGTCATCCGTTTCTCCTTCAGACAAGCAAGATTGAGAGTGCGCCTCGAGCCGCATGGGGCGAGGCTGTTTGCCAACCGCGTTATTCTGCCACAGGACTCAGGACTGTAAAGAAAATATGACCCGGAAAACAGATCAAAACAAAACCAAAGGGGGGGACTCCCCTGTTGTTGTCGGCCCACAGACCGAGCAGATGCTTCTCCTTGGCCACCCCTGGGTGATTGAGGATCGTTTTACCCGTCAATGGCCGTCTTTGAGTTCTGGCGAGCTGGTCACTCTGGTGTCCCAGTCGGGCCAATCGCTGGCCACGGCGCTGGCCGATCCGGGGCAGCGTATTGTTGCCCGGGTTCTCGGCCCGCCTCATCTCAGCCTCCATCGCGACTGGTTTCGGGAGAAGGTGCGACGGGCGCAGCAGCTGCGTCAGCAGCACGCCCGCCTCGACGGAACCACGGCCTACCGGGTGATCCATGGCGAGGGCGATGGCCTGCCCGGCTTGACAGTCGAACGCTACGAGGACTATCTGATGGTCCAGCTCTACACCCGCAGCTGGGAACCCCATCTCTCTGGTCTTGTGCAGGCGCTGCAGGAGGTGCTTCAGCCCGCCGGCATCTACGAAAAGTTCCGCCCGCAGGAAACACGCGAACTGGAAAAAAAAGGCTCGAAGCGTTTCAGTCGTCTGTTGGCCGGGACGCCGGTCCCCGAAGGCTACAGGGTGCGGGAAAACGACCTGGTCTACGCGGTGCAGTTGGAAGAAGGACTCAATACCGGGCTGTTCATGGATCAGCGGGCCAATCGTCGTGAGCTGATGGCGCGTTGTCAGGGCAAGCGGGTGCTGAATCTGTTTTGTTACACCGGCGCTTTTTCAGTCGCTGCGGCCGCCGGCGGCGCGACGCGTGTGACCAGCGTCGATGCGTCACCGCACTATCTGCAGCAGGCGCGGGAGAACTTCGGACTCAATCGCATCAATGCCAAGCGTCATGCTTTTATCTGTGGTGACTGTTTCGATGTGTTGCCGTCACTGATTGATCAGGGGGAGCGCTTTGACCTGGTGATCATGGATCCGCCCAGCTTTTCCACCACCACAAAGAATCGCTTCACCACCCAGGGCGGAACGGCCCGCCTGGTGGCCCTGTCGTTGGACCTGCTGGAAGAGGGCGGTCTGCTGGTTACCTCGTCCAACCATCAGAAGGTTGAACTGGCTGATTATCTCAAGGAGTTGCGTCGCGGGGCGCTGGAAGCCGGATGTGGGCTGAATGTGATTCACACCGCCGGTCAGGCGGAGGATTTTCCCTGTCCGGTCACCTTTCCCGAGGGGCGTTATCTGAAATATGTCATGGCGGTGAAGGGGGCAGGGTGCTGAATGGCGTCGCGGCACCCGGGAAAATCCCGAATGCCGCGCGGTCGGCTGCTTAGTCTTCCACAACGCTGGCGTGCAGGATGGTGACGGGCTCCGCAGGAACATCCTGGTGAAAGCCGCGGCTGGTGGTGGGCACCTTCTCAATCGCGTGGACGACCTCCATGCCTTCGACGACCTGACCGAAGACGGCGTAGCCAAAGGCTTCGGGGCTCGGGCCGCGGTAGTTGAGGAAGTCATTGTCGTTGACATTGATGAAGAACTGGGAGGTGGCGCTGTCCACCACCTGGGTGCGGGCCATGGCAATGGTCCCCGTGAGGTTCTTCAGGCCGTTGGCGGCTTCGTTTTTGATCGGGGTTTTCTGGCGCTCTTCGTTCATCGCGGCGTCCATGCCACCTCCCTGAATCATGAAGCCGGGAATGACGCGGTGAAAGATCTTGCCGTCGTAGAAACCGGATTGCACGTAGGCCAGAAAGTTTTCGACGGTAATGGGGGCTTTTTCCTGATTCAGTTCGAGAACGATATCGCCGGCACTGGTATGCAGGCGAACTTTGGGCATGTTGTTTTCCATGGACTGACCTCCTTGATATGACAGGGCAAATAGCTTATTTTGTCGGCCTGAGTAAGCCGGCAACCTAGCATGGATTGTCTGCCGTGACAATCCTAAGCGAATCGTTGCGCAAAAGGGGTTGCCCCTCCTGCCCTTGCTGCTATATTGTTTCTTTGCGAAAAAGGACCCTGCCCGTGAGGTGGAAGCGCGACGCCGTGATTTGCAGAATTAAACAGAATTGATCGTTCATCCATGACTTCCTCTGCTGAAAATTCCGGCATCGTTAAAAATATCTTCGCCGGTTATTTTATTTTACTCCTGCATGTGCTGCTGCTGGTGCTGCTGGGATTGTTTATTGTTTTTTTCCGTGGACTGGTGGTCTATATGCCCTGGATCCTCGGAGGCGGCCTGGCGTTATTGCTACTGAGCGCGCTGTGGTTCTATCGGCGCTACCGTCAGGGCAAGACCTCGTTGCAGCAGACCCTGTCTGCCGTGCCGAAAAATCGGGCGGTGGAGATCAGCCTGCTCGGAGGCCTGGCTTCGGTGCGGGTAGGTGGTGTGGGCGCCAATGGTGCGGTGGGGCCAGCCCCTCTCCAGTTGGAAGATCCGGAGACCTCACGCGTGCGTCAGCTTGATCGGTTGATGTCGATGTATGATCAGGGGCTGATCGACAAGGAAGAGTTTATGGCCCTGAAAAAAGAGGTCATGCCCGCCAGACCGGCCGTCAGCGACAGGGATGATGGGCCGGTGATTGACGTTGATTTCACCCGGCATTGACCCCTTTGCGGATTTGTGAGAAGGTCGCCGGGAAAGTTCGACAAAAAAGTTGATTTTTAACAGCGATGATGCTAAACATCTTCGTCTTGGTCGTCGGGGTGTAGCGCAGCCTGGTAGCGCACCTGCCTTGGGAGCAGGGGGTCGGAGGTTCAAATCCTCTCGCCCCGACCATTTCCTCAAGGCGCCAGTAGCTCAGCTGGATAGAGCATGTGACTTCTAATCACAGGGTCGAGGGTTCGAGTCCTTCCTGGCGCGCCAC
>JAFGXV010000051.1 GCA_016936455.1 Desulfuromonadaceae bacterium | reverse complement strand
GGTGCCGAAGGCCGGAATCGAACCGGCACGGCCAGAAGCCATCGGTTTTTGAGACCGACGTGTCTACCAATTCCACCACTTCGGCACGAGTAGTGGGGATTATAGAGATTGGATTCCAGCCGGTCAAGGGTTTAATCTTTGGCGGGTGTGTTTCTGTTCTCTTTGGTTCGAGGGCTTGCCCGGGGTCGGTTTTGATCGGACAAAGTCATTCTTTTTGTTAAACTTCGACTGTTAACCCTGCTGAGAAAACGGGTGAGTGGAGGTGACGATGAAAGAGGCCCTTTTCTGGGAAGCTGAAGCCGATCAGCGTGTGCAGTGCCGATTGTGTCCGCATGGTTGCCATATTCAAGCCGGGCAGCGGGGGCGGTGCCGGGTGCGCGAAAATCGTGATGGGACGTTGATGAGCCTGAACTATGGCCGGGTTGTCGCGACGCATGTGGATCCGGTGGAGAAAAAACCGCTATTTCACTATGCTCCGGGAAGCCGCTGTTTTTCTTTTGCGGCCATGGGTTGCAATTTCAGCTGCCGCCATTGCCAGAACGCGACGATTTCGCAGGTGCGGGGTCGGATAGACGGGGATCGTCTGATGCCACAGCATTTGGTCGCTATGGCTGAGGATATGCGTTGTCACAGCATTGCATATACCTACACCGAGCCGACGGTCTTTTACGAAATGGTCTATGAAACGGCCCAGTTGGCGAGTGCACGGGGGATTGATAATTTACTGGTCAGTAATGGTTTCATCGAGGAACAGCCTCTGCGACAGGTGATTCCCTTTCTGACCGCGGCCAATATCGATCTGAAAAGTTTTCGTGAAGACGTTTACCGCAGCCTGTGCGGTGGGCGATTGGAGCCGGTGTTGCAGACGCTGCGCCGATTGAGGGAGGCTGAAGTGTGGCTGGAGGTGACAACGCTGGTCATTCCCGGCTACAATGACGATGAGCAACAGCTCGCGGCGCTGACGGAGTTTATTGCCCGAGAACTCGGGCCGGACACTCCCTGGCATGTGAGTGCGTTTTTCCCGACCTATCGTCTGACGGATGTGCCGCCAACACCGGTTGCGACGCTGAAAAAAGCTCGATCCATCGGGTTGGCTGCAGGTTTACATTATGTCTATCTCGGAAATGTCCCCGGGGAGGCGGAAACAACGCACTGCCCCCAGTGTGGGCAGGCGGTAATCGTTCGCGCGGGGTATCGCCTACAGGAGCTTTCCGTGGTTGACGGGATGTGCTCATCCTGTGAAACTCCTATTGCGGGGCGGCTGTTGCATTAACAGGTTCATTGTCTTTGCCGCTGCAAAAATTCGAGTTGGCAATGTGAATATCGGAGAGGAGGACAGCATGTCGGAACGTATTGATCGCCGTCGTGTTGATAACAGTCGTTATGGGAGTGATCGTCGGGCCGGGCGAGACCGTCGCCGGGGGCCGGATCCGCTGCGTCGTCTCTTGCCTTACATGGCGTTTTTTAACTGGGTTCTCGTCGTGGCGGCATTTTTCTTGATCAGTTATGCCAAACCGCAGACCGAAACCTTTTTCGAGCGCTTTCATCATCTGCCGGTACGGACAGAGTGGAACACGGCCTTGCTGGACTATGTGTTCTGGCTGCTGCTTGGCGGGATCATCATGGGCCTCGGTGGTGTGGTGGCTAATTTTATGCGCAGTCGGCGCAAGGGCGACACCTTCTATGTTTCACTTGTTGCGGGTGGTGTTCTGGCGATGCTGTTTCTGCTCTGGATTGTCAGGGTGTAGAAAAGGACGGGTCGGGATCTCTGGCCGAACATGAGGCGGTAAAGCACAAGGGCACCTCATCCGTTTTGCGGAAAAGGTGCCTTTATTTGTTGGGTTCCGTTGTTTCCTGACGCAGAAAGCGCAGGCGCTCGGCCATGGTTTTTTCATAGCCGCGCTCTACCGGCTGGTAGAACCGACTTCCGCTCAGCGCTTCCGGAAGATAATCCTGCTCCAGATAACCATTGTCACCATCATGGGCATAACGGTAGTCCTGGCCATAGCCCAGTTCTTTCATCAGTTTTGTCGGTGCGTTGCGCAGATGCAGCGGCACGGGCAGGGCACCGCTGCGACGAACTTCTGCGCGAGCAGTATCAATGCCGCGATAGGAGGCGTTGCTCTTGGGTGCGCAGGCCAGATAGGTGGTGGCTTGGGCCAGAAGAATGCGTCCCTCTGGCATGCCAATGAGATGCACACCCTGCTGGACCGAAACGGCCAGCTGTAGGCCCCGTGGATCAGCATTGCCGATGTCCTCGGCGGCGAGGATGACGAGCCTGCGGGCGATGAACAGTGGATCCTCCCCGGCTTCGATCATGCGTGCCAGCCAGTAGAGCGCACCGTCTGGGTCGCTGCCGCGTACGCTTTTGATGAAGGCGGAGATGACATTGTAATGCTCTTCCGCGCCCTTGTCGTAGCGCAGGCTCTGCTGTTGCAGGATCTGGGCGAGGGTGCGCGTGTCAACGGGCTGATCGCCGGCCATGCTGGCGATGAGTTCCAGATTGCCCAGCGCCGCCCGGGCATCGCCTGCCGCCATCTGAGCCAGCTGGTGCAAGGCCTCGTCTTCAATGGTCAGAGGTTGAGCGGCCAGTCCGTTCGGTGCGTCGAGCGCGCGATGCAGCAGCTGTTCAATATCCTCCAGCGCCAGCGGTTGCAGGACAAACACACGCGCGCGTGACAGCAGGGCGGCATTGACTTCGAAGGAGGGATTTTCCGTGGTGGCGCCAATCAGGACGATGTCTCCCTTTTCCACCGCCGGCAGAAAGGCATCCTGCTGGGATTTGTTGAGGCGGTGGATTTCGTCGACGAACAACAGGGTTCGACGGCTGTACAGACGCCGTTGCTGGCGGGCCTGGTCGACAATGGCGCGGATGTCTTTGACGCCGTGCATGATGGCGGAAAAGAAGACGAACTCGCTACGGGTACGGCGGGCGATCACCTGGGCGAGGCTGGTTTTCCCCGACCCAGGCGGGCCCCAGAAAATCAGCGAGGAAAGCTGGTCCTGCTCAATCAGCCGCCGTAGCGGGCCATCGGGCCCGAGAAGATGCTGCTGGCCAACGACTTCGTCCAGTGTTTGCGGACGCATGCGTTCTGCCAGGGGGGTCTGGCCGTCAGTGTGGGTATCGGAAAAAAGATCGCTCATGGGTGCCGGAGTACTCTCTGTCGCAGATGGGGGAAACCAGATATTTCCGTCCGACTTTAGCACAGCCGCCATCATGGCTCCATAGACTTTGCTCAGGGGCTATGCTACATTTCCGGCACGTTGATCGACTGGAATGTCATGTGGCTGCAGGCGGGGGGTGATAGCGCAAATGCTGTCTGTCGCCGCCTGAAAATGAAGAGTTGAGGGATGGTCATGAACAGGATCGGGCTGTATGCCAAACGGACGAATCCGGACGCCATTCAGGTCGCGCGTCAGCTGTGCGACTGGTTGCAACAGCGTCGGATTCAGGTGGTGGTTGAAGAACAGCTGGCTGCGGATATCGAACAGCAGGGGGGGACGGTTTCCTCTCCGCGTGCAGCCGCTGCGGACGTGCCACGACAGGTCGACTGCATCATCGTCCTGGGCGGTGACGGAACCCTGATTTCCGTTGCCCGGGATGTCGGGCGACGGTCGGTGCCGATCCTGGGTGTCAATCTCGGCAGCCTGGGCTTTCTGACGGAAATCACCCTGGAAGAGCTTTACCCGCAGCTGGAAAAGGTGCTGGCGGACGATTATACCGTGTCCGAACGCATCATGCTCGACGCCAGCGTGCGCCGCGGCGACGAAACCGTGGCCAGCTATCAGGTGCTCAATGATGCGGTGATCAACAAGGGGGCGCTGGCGCGCATCGTCGACATGGAGGTCTGGGTGGACGATGATTACCTGACCACCTTCAAGGCTGACGGCCTGATTGTCTCTTCCCCCACAGGGTCAACGGCGTACAACCTCGCTGCCGGCGGACCGATCGTCTATCCCGGTCTCCACTGCCTGGTTATTACGCCGATCTGTCCGCACATGCTGACCAACCGCCCGATTATCGTTTCCGATTCGGCGACGATCAAGATCAAGATGTGTTTTGCCGAGGAACGGGTGTTTTTTACGGCGGACGGACAGGTGGGAATGGCCCTGCAGGGGCAGGATGTGATTGAGATCCGCAAAGCCGACCAACACACCTGCCTGATCAAGAGCGCCAGTAAAAACTATTTCGAAGTCCTGCGTGCCAAACTTCGCTGGGGAGAACGTTAGCCGGTATGCTCACGGATTTGATGATCCGCAACCTCGCGGTTGTTGAACAGCTTCACGTTTCTTTTGCCGGCGGCTTCAGTGTGCTGACGGGTGAAACCGGCGCCGGCAAGTCGATTATTATCGATGCCGTGGGACTGTTGCTGGGGCAACGCATGCGCACGGATCTGGTGCGCAGCGGCGAGCAGCAGGCCACGGTGGAGGCGGTGTTTGATTTGTCCCGGCAGCCCCAGGTGCGTCACTGGCTGGCGGAGAATGATTTTGCCCCTGATGGTGACAGCGAAGGGGACAGCCTGATGATCAAGCGCGTGCTGTCCGCACAGGGTAAAAGTCGCGTTTACCTCAACGGTTCGCTGGCCACTCTGGGCCAATTGCAGCAGGTGACGGCGTTTTTGCTGACCATCTATGGACAGCATGATCAGCAGCAGCTGCAGCGGGTGGAACGTCATCTGGAGCTGTTGGACGGATTTGACGGCGGTGAAGGCGGGCTGGCTGCGTATCAGCAATATTATCGCTGCTGGCAGCAGCTGGTGGCACGACAGGCTGCACTGCGACAGACCGTGCTGGAAAAACAGCAGCGTCAGGACCTGCTGGCCTTCCAGCGCGACGAACTGCAGCTGGCGGCCCTGCGGGTCGGTGAATGTGACGAACTGACTCAGGAACGCCTGCGCTTGCAGTATGCTGAACGATTGTGCAGCAGTTGCGGTCAGGGCGAGGAACTGCTGTATGCCGGAGAAGGCGCGGTCTGCGAGCAGTTGGGCGCTTTGGCGCGTCAGCTGGATGGGTTGCTGAAAGTGGAGCCGCGCCTGCAGGAGCCGCTGCAGGCGGTCAATGAATCCCTGTATGCCCTGGAAGACGTTGCTGCGCAACTGCGGGGTCTGGCGCAGGAGGCGGTGTTTGATGAGCAGCGCCAGCAGGAGGTCGAGGAGCGTCTGGCGCAGCTGCAGGCTCTGCAGCGCAAATACGGCCAGGATGAAGCCGGCCTGCTGCGCCTGCTGGAGAGCCTGGAACAGGAACTGGACGAGCTGCAGCACAGTGACGAGACCCTGTCCCGGCTGGATGGCGAAGTGGCTGATGCGTATCAGCTTGTTCAGCAAGCTGGTGCGGCTCTGTCCCAGCGGCGCCGGGAAACGGCTGAGCATCTCGTCCGTGCTGTGGAGCAGGAGCTGGCCGCGCTCGCCATGCCGAATGCCCGTTTTGCCGTGGAGTTCAGTGTCTTGAGTCAACCCGGCGCGAGCGGATTTGAAAAGGCGGAATTCTATTTCAGCGCCAATCCTGGCCAGGAATTACGACCTTTGGCGGCTACTGCTTCGGGGGGCGAGCTGTCGCGGGTCATGCTGGCGTTGCGCAAGAGCGCACCGCTGGCCGATCGTTTGGCCACGCTGATTTTTGATGAAGTGGATGCCGGTATCGGCGGCATTGCCGCAACGGCTGTCGGGGAAAGCCTGCGTGCGGTGGCCCATGCCCGTGTGGCGCAGGGCGGCGGGGAACGGCAGGTTCTGTGTGTCACCCATCTGCCACAGGTTGCCGCCTGTGCCGATATCCAGTACCGGATCGAAAAGCAGGTAAGCGGCGGCCAGACCCGTACCCGGCTGATTGAGCTTGATCCGACCCAGAGGATCGAAGAACTGGCGCGAATGCTGGGGGGCGCACGCATGGACCAGCACAGTCTGGACCATGCCCGGTCGTTGTTATTACAAAGTCAGGGGGAGAGATGATTCGTAAAGCGCGTATTGCCGATGCTCAGGCTATCCATAAACTGCTGTCCGAATACGCTGGGGAAGGAAAAATGTTGTCGCGTTCCCTGCCCGAGATCTATCAGGTGATCCGCTCGTTTTATGTCTACGAGGAGCAGGGCGTGGTTGTCGGGATTGTCAGCCTGCAGGTGTGGTGGGCCGATCTGGCGGAAGTCCGCTCACTGGCCGTATCCAGTTCCCAGAGCGGCAAGGGCTGTGGCCGCCAGCTGGTGCAGGCCTGTCTGGAGGAAGCCCGGGAGCTGGGGATCAGTCGGGTGTTCGCCCTGACCTATCAGCAGGATTTTTTCAGTCGCCTCGGCTTCAGCGTGATCGAAAAAAGCGAGCTGCCGCAAAAAATCTGGGGCGACTGTGTCAAGTGCCCGAAGTTTCCCGACTGTGACGAGATCGCCATGGCCTGCCATCCCTGAGTCGCGTCCCCGGTCTTGTTCTCCCGATGTCTGCCGAGGTGGTGGGCATCGGGAGAAATCAGATGCGCTCGATTTTCAACTCTTTCAGCAGTTCATTCTCCCGCTGCCCCTGCTGAAGCAATTCTTCTCCGGCCAGAATAGAAATCGGTCGTGGCTGTTCAGTCTCGATCAGGTAGGTGCGCGCGGCCTCAACCAGCTGGCTGCGGGTAACGGCGAGCAGGCGTTCGCGATACTGCTGACGCCGAGCGTGGTCGAGCCCCTGCAGCTGATTGGCAAATTCGACGGCGGCGCGCCCGGCCGGTGAGTTGGGACGGTCATGGCTGCTGAAGACGGACAGAATCGCTTCCTTAATTTCCTTGTCGCTGAAATCGCCCTTGAGTACCCACTTCAGGCACTGGTCGTAGACGTTGACGGTGCGACTGACATGGGGGTCACGGTAGGAGAGCAGGGCAAAAATTCCGCTTTCGCTGCTGCTGCTTGCCATGCCCCCATAGGCGCCGCCTTTTTCCCTGATTTCGCGATGGAGAAAATTGGCGCGCAGCAGCGCGGCCAGAACTTTCAGCGCGGCGGCATCCGGGTGGCTGTAGGGGACCGTGCGGAAACTGCGCGTGACATAGGCCACGGGCAGGGATGAGACCCAGCCGAGTCGACCGTCGGTTGGCATAAATGGATTTGTTTGCCGGCTGATGCCGGGGTGACTCACAGCAAGACGCTGCAACAGCGTGCCAAGGGCCCGCAGCCCCTCCTGCGCCTGCTCGCTTTCACAGGTAAGGGCCACTTTTAGTCTGTTACGGCAGAATATCTGCTGCGCAATGCGCTGCAGCTTTTCCGCGAGGGGTGCCAGTTCGCTCGGAGAAAGGGCGGCGGCCTGTTTGACGTGTTTCAGCTGGCTGAACCCGGACCACTGCTCGCGTTGCCGGGCGGCGGGGGTCAGCAGCGCGGCGGCGGCTCGCGCGGCATAACTGTGCCCCGATCCGGGGATGGCATTCTCCCAGGAGCTTTTTAACTGTCCGATGACCGTGGCCAGCCGGCCGAGATCGCTGAAATCGGCGCTGGTGCTGAAATCGCCAAGCAGCTGGCACAGTGGCGTGATATTGCGACACAGCGCTTTGCCTTTGAGCCGGATCCACGGCCGGTAACGATCGAGGTCGTCAATGTCATCAAGAATTTCGCTGCTGCAACGGATGCCGCCGGTGGTGGCTTCCATGCGCTGCATGGTTTCGATGTAGCTCTCACCGGCAGCACCGACCTGGGTCAGCAGGCTGCAGAACAGCGGAACTTCGTTGAGCAGATCCTCGTCCAGATGGTCGCAGGGCAGAAAGAGGTTGATGTAGCTCAGACCGTTGGTCGGCTGGATAAACAGTTCCACCTCTTCGGTGTCGAGATGGTGGGTTTCACTGGTTGTCACCGGCTCCTTGCGGTCAATGTCCGTCAGCTCAAGATCGGGCAGGCAGGACAAGTCCTCCGCCTGTTCCTGAGAGTGCTGCAGAGCACGGGCCTGGTCGATCAGCTGCTGTTTCTGCTCCGACGAAAGAGCGGCCTGCAACTGCTCCAGTTGTTTTTGCTCCAACCGGAGTTCGCGGGCCTGCTGCTCCTTGTCGGGCTTCAGGCACAGGCTCAGGCGGTGCGGGTTGGTCAGCAGCCAGTTGCGGATCCGCTGTTCGAAAAAATCCCCCTGCGCCACTTCACGGCGCAGTCTCTGGATCGGTTCTTCGAGCTGCAGGGCTGAAAGCGGATCGTCACAGTGCAGCCAGGGGCCAAGGAGACGGAACAGCAGGTTGATGGAGTAGGGGTAGCTGTCGCCGGTGACTTCACGGTTGGCCAGTTCGAGCCGGTGAATGGCGGCATCGATCCGTTCGGGCCTGAAGCCTTCCTGTGCCAGTCGTTCCAGGGTGCCGAGGATGCACTGCTCAATCGCCTGATGCTGCTCGGGCTCCGTTCCTTGCAGGCCAACGGCGAAGCAGGTGGTGCGGTAGTCGTCGTGGTAGCCGCAACCGGGGGTCAGGTTTTTGCCCAGCCCGGAATCCAGCAGCGCCTTGTACAACGGTGCGGCGGGATTGCCGAGCAGCAGCTGGGACAGCAGGGTCATGGCCAGCCGTTCATAGCTGTCGGAAATGTCGTTGGTGAGCCAGGCCAGATGAACCATGCTCTTGCCTGCGGTCTCCTCCTCGGCATCAAGGGGAAAGGTTTCGACGGCGCGGATCGGCTGAGACAGGCGTTTTTCCGGCGGGACGTCACTGTCGATGGTACGGGGAGCAAAGTGGCGCAGCACCCGTTCTTCAATCCGCTGCAACTGGTCTGCAAGGGGAAAGGTTCCATAGGAGAAAAAGCAGGCGTTGCCCGGGTGGTAGAACTCGGCGTGGAACGCCTTCAGCTGTTCCCAGCTCAGATCGGGAATATCAGCCGGTTCGCCGCCGGAGTTGTGATGGTAACAGGTGGTCGGATAGAGGTGGCGCGTCATGCGTCGCGACAGCAGCGAGGCCGGGTCAGCCATGGCTCCCTTCATCTCATTGTAGACCACCCCTTTGAAGGTCAGGGGGCTGGTCGGATCGTCAGGCTGGGCAAATTCCAGGCGGTGACCTTCCTGGCGGAAGTCCTGTTCGCGCAGCAGGGGAAAAAACGCTGCATCCAGGTAGACGTCCAGCAGGTTGTCAAAGTCCTTGCGATTCTGGCTGGAAAAGGGGTAACAGGTCCAGTCGCCGGCCGTAAACGCGTTCATGAAGGTATTGAGACTGCGCTTGAGCATGGTGAAAAAGGGGTCGCGCACCGGAAAGCGCTGCGAGCCGCACAGCACGGTGTGTTCAAGAATGTGGGCGATGCCGGTGGAGTCCGACGGCGGCGTCCTGAAGGCGACGGCAAACAGATTGTTCGGGTCGGCCGAGTCGATATGGACAAAGCGGGCCCCGGTCTGCGGATGGCAGAACTGAATCAGACTGACATTGAGTTCGGGCAGCGGGCTGTGCTGGATAAACTGGAACCCGGCGGGCAGTTGGTTGCCGCAGCAGCTGGAAGATGGCGTAGTCATGGTCACTGTTTCCTTATCGACGATATGGACGGTGCGGGCAGGGTGCCTGATGTCGCGCCGTGGTTTGTGCTGACGGATGGCGCCTGTGTCTGGTAAGCCCTTGCGCCAAAATACACGAATCGTTTTCACTTTTCCACCATCGCTGGTAAAATGCGGCCGTTCGGGCTGAAATTTAATCAGGAACGGGGAGCGTGCTGATGAATAGAGAGTTCAGAGTCTGCAGCGGGACCATCGGGCTGCTGCTGTTGCTGACGGCCTTGATTCTGCCGTCCTGTTGTCTGGCCTTCGGCGCGCAGGGCTGTGGTGCGGGCCAATGCCGCGATTGTCACCAGCTGACTCAGCAGGAGGCCCTGTCTCTGCTGCCTCCGGGGGCTGACACGATTCACCGCATTTCGCTGTCGGAAGTGGGCGGGTTGTGGCGTGTCGAGGGGGAGGCGCAGGGAAAACGTTTTACCGTTTATCTCGACTTTTCCAAGCGCTACCTCATTGCCGGCACCATCGTGCGTTTGCGCGATGGGGTCGATCTGTCGCGGCAGGTTGCCTGCGATCAGGTACCCCGTGATACACGGTTATGGCTCGGACGCTCCGATGCCACCGTGGTGGTGGATCTGTTCAGCGATGTGCAGTGCAGCCACTGCGCCTCACTGCATCAGCTCCTGCCAAAGGTGGTGGCCGCTCTGCCGCAGGTGGCTTTTCGCATCCACCTTTTGCCCCTGTTCATGGATCGGGAGCTGGCCGCTGAACTGATGGACACAGGGCATCTGGATCGTCTAGATCAGGCGTATCGCGGTGATGTCGGGTTATCCAAGGCGGCTGAGACCAGATCCCTGGCCACGGTCGAGGCGGTGGAACAGTTTGCCCGCAACTGGCAGCTGCGCAGTACGCCTTTTCTTATCCTCCCCGACGGGCAGGTGGTTGTTGGTGGACGCTCTGAGGGGGATCTGCTGCGACTTTTGCAGCCCTATGTCGAGCCACAGCCGGTCATGGGCCGTTGAATGCGGTGACGGATTGCCAAAAGGTGCTGTAACAGCTTGCTTTTGACGGCTTTTTTTGTTACAAGGGACGGCTATGTTCTGCCGCAGGACGCAGACTCCGGGTTTGCGGAGTTTGGTGCTGGGCGGAAAAACAAGGACGATTTGAACCTGACCGGCTGAACCGGTCTGATCGCGAAGAAATCAGGAGAAAAGACATCTATGGGACTGATGACAGGAAAGCGCGGAATTATTTTCGGTGTGGCCAACGAGATGAGTATTGCCTGGGGCATTGCCCAGCAGCTGAAGGAGCAGGGGGCGACGCTGGCGTTTACCTATCTCAATGAAGCGCTGGAAAAGCGTGTGCGGCCGCTGGCAGAAAGTCTGGACGCCGAACTGATTCTGCCCTGCAATGTCGGCAGTGATGAGGAAATTGAAGCGGTTTTTGCCGAGGTGGAAAAGGCCTGGGGTGATCTCGATTTTGTCGTTCACGCCGTGGCGTTTGCCGATCGTGAAGACCTGAAAAATCCGTTCAGCCAGACCAGCCGCAGCGGTTTTTCCCTGGCCATGGATATCAGTGCCTATTCCCTGGTGGCCGTGACCCGTTTTGCCGAACCGCTGATGAAAAATGGCGGCAGCATCATTACCCTGACCTATCTGGGTTCCGACCGCGCGGTTCCGAACTACAACGTGATGGGCGTGGCCAAGGCGGCTCTGGAGTCCTCGGTGCGCTACCTGGCGGCCGAGCTGGGCGAGAAGGGGATTCGCGTCAACGCCATCTCCGCCGGTCCCATCCGCACCCTGGCCGCTTCGGGCATCGCGAACTTCCGCGCCAAGATCAAGCTGATGGACGATTTCGCTCCCCTGCGTCGTACCGTCACCCAGGAAGAAGTTGGCAAGAGCGCCGTTTATTTCCTTTCCGATCTCGCCAGCGGTGTGACCGGCGAAGTTCATCTGGTGGATGGCGGATTCAATATCGTGGTCAGCGCTTGATGAAAACCGCTGTCTGCTTCGTACAACAGGAAAGGGCCCTCTGGGCCCTTTTTTTGTCCGTTCCGGTTGAGCCATGATTTACGGGCAGACCGGCGGGCTGAAGGCCGCGCAACTCAAAGCGCTGGAGCGCATCTATCAGCGACAGGTGCCGCCTCGTGAACTGATTTCTTCGGAGCTGGCCCATTACCTGTGCGGCCTGTCGCGCGAACTGCGTCGCCAGATCGGCATCATTGTCGAGCGTTCCGGCGTCATCCGCCATGTCATCCTTGGCGATGAGCGGGAGATTGTCATTCCCGACCTGAGCGACTGGGGCCTTGGCCGCAGCGGCCTGCGCGGGCTACGCTGTATCCATACGCACCTCAACAACGAGCCTCTGTCCCAGGATGACCTGACGGACCTGGCTCTGCTGCGCCTGGATTTGATGGTGGCGATCGGGGTGTCCGAGCAGGGGGATCCCCAGTCCTGTTATTATGCCCACCTGCTGCCGTCCAATCCGCAGCAGAAACAGGTGGAACAGCACTCGGTGCGGCATCTGTTCCAGCTGCAACTCGATATTAAGGCGTTTCTGCAGGGCCTTGATGACGAGCTCGAAGGCAGCGTCGCGGAAACAGTGGATCTGTCCGACCCGCGTGAGCGGGTGTTGCTGGTGTCCGTCAGCCGCGGCTCACGGCGCGAAATCGAAGATTCACTGCAGGAGTTGCGTGAACTGGCCCGCACGGCCGACGTGCTGGTGCTCGGAGAAGTGATTCAGCGTCCACAGCGGCTGAATCCGCGCTACCTGATGGGGGAAGGCAAGCTCAAAGAGGTGGTCATCGAAGCGTTGCAGCAGCGGGCCACCATGCTGGTGTTTGATCAGGATCTGACACCGAATCAGGTCCGCTCGATTTCAGCCCTGACCGATCTGAAGGTCGTCGACCGTTCGCAGCTGATCCTCGACATCTTTGCCCGGCGTGCGCATACCCTGGACGGCAAGGTGCAGGTCGAGCTGGCCCAGCTCAAATACATTCTGCCGCGCCTGGCCGGCAAGGGGACGGCGTTTTCGCGTCTGATGGGGGGCATCGGCGGCCGCGGTCCGGGTGAAACCAAACTTGAGATCGATCGCCGCCGCATCCGTGACCGTATCAGCCGGCTGGAAAAACGTCTGCAGGAGATGGCCCGCGCCCGTCGGCAGCGGCGCAGCAAACGGTTGCGCTGTGAAGTGCCGATTGTTTCGATTGTCGGTTACACCAACGCTGGCAAATCCACCCTGCTCAATGCCTTGACCAGCAGTGACGTCCTGACCGAGGACCTGCTGTTTGCCACGCTGGATACGGCAACCCGCCGCTTGCGCTTCCCGCTGGAGCGGGAGGTCATCATCACCGATACCGTCGGCTTTATCCGCCAGTTGCCGGAGAGCCTGGTCGGTGCTTTTCGTGCCACGCTGGAGGAACTGGAGGATGCTGATCTGCTGCTGCATGTGGTGGATCTGTCCAATCCGCGTTTCGAGGATCAGATTCAGGCCGTCGAGCAGATCATCGGCGATCTGGAGTTGGGCCAGATCCCGCGTCTGCTGGTGTTCAACAAGATTGATCTGCTGCCGCCGGAGGATGTGGAAGCCTTGTGCCGCCGTTATCAGGCCATCGGTGTCTGTGCCCGGGAGCGAAAAACCTTCGAGCGGTTGCTGGCTGTTTTGGAGGAGCGTTTCTGGCCCGAGGAGGCTGTGGTTGACAGGGGGTAACTTTTTTTATACTGTGCGCGGACTTATGATGCGAACGGTGTGTGGCTCATCTGTTTAATTTGTAAAGGCTTTTTCTGATTAATGAAACTTTCTTGGCGGCGCATGGCGTGCCGCATCAGGGGAGACGCTGGCGTGAGACTTTTGTGTATGCTGCTGATGGTTCTGCTGACCGGGTGTGCGGGACTGCCTTCAGCGAGCTTTTTCGAATCATCACCACCGTCGGATCCAGGCGATGTTTCGGTGCCGCAGTGCGTTTCGGTCGCTGTGCCCGATGAGACGGTGGGTGAAGATCCGACTGTTGCAGATACGGATCTGTTGACCGCGACGCTGGCGCTGCCCGATGATGCCGGTCCGACGGAGGCACCGGCAGAAGCGCCTCTGTTTGATTTTCCCGTGGTTGAAAATGCCAGGGTGCGTTGTCTGATCGACTATTATACCGGTAATGGTCGGCGGACGTTCACCCGCTGGTTGCAGCGTTCCAGTCGCTATCTTCCTTTGATGGAGGAGATCTTTGCCCGTCAAGGCCTGCCGCGGGATATGGCGCTGCTGGCCATGGTGGAGTCCGGGTTCAACAGTAATGCCCACAGCTGGGCCAATGCCGTGGGGCACTGGCAGTTTATTGAGTCGACGGGCAAACTCTATGGCCTGGAAAACAGCTGGTGGCGGGATGAGCGGCGTGACGTGGAAAAAGCGACGGCTGCGGCCGCCCGTTATCTGAAGTCGCTGCATGACCAGTTCGATGGCAACTGGTATCTGGCTGTGGCCGCCTACAATGCCGGGCCGGGCAAGGTCAGCCGTGCCGTCAAGCGCTACGGGACCACGGATTTCTGGGCGTTGTCGCGAGGGGACTATCTGCGTGCCGAAACCAAGAATTATGTGCCGAAACTCCTGGCGGCCCTGCTGATCAGCAAACAGCCTGAAAAATACGGTTTCTGCGATCTGCAGTATGAACCGCCGCTGGAGTTCGATACGGTGCTGCTGCCGCAGGCGACGGATCTGGAGCTTGTCGCCAAACTGGTCGGGTGTGACTATGAGACCCTGAAGCAGCTCAATCCCGAACTCAAGCGCTGGTGTACGCCGCCGCAGCAGAAAACATACCGCCTGCGGGTGCCCGCAGGCAGCGCCGAGGGGTTCGGGGAAAAATACGCCACCGTGCCGCCGGACGAGCGTGCCCGCTACAAGCGCCACCAGATCCGCTCGGGCGATACGCTGGGACGGTTGGCCAACCAGTACGGTATCCGGGTCGACGATATTGTTGCCCTCAACCGGATCCAGAATCCGCGCGCCCTGCGTGTCGGCCAGGATTTGATCCTGCCGTTGCAACGTGATTATTCTTCACGGCCCATTGAGGAACTGCAGGATGACTATATCCGCACGGCGCGCCGCCATTATACGGTTCGCGCCGGCGACAGCCTGTGGAAGATCGCCCGCCATAACGGGGTAACGGAGAAGCAGCTGCGGGTATGGAACCGGCTGGGCTGGAGCGATCTGTTGCGTCCCGGCCAGGTGCTGATGGTGTCGCTGCCGACCAGCCAGCCCCGTGCGGTGGCCTCGGCTCCGGTGCGCAAGCTGGTCTATCAGGTCTGTTCCGGCGATACCCTGTGGGATATCAGCCGCCGCTTCAGCGTGAAAACCGGTGATATCCGGCAGTGGAACAACCTGGCGGAAAACCATGTGCTGCATCCGGGCGACAAGCTGACCCTGATGGTGCCGGCAAGCCGAACCTGATTCCAACTTTGCCTCATGCGCAGGGTTTACTTTTTCCCGGGCTGTTGCTAGACTCACGCAGCCTTTCACCCGTGCGGTGTCAGGCGAAAAAACAGGCCCTGTTCTGCCTGCCCGGCAGAGGCCGTACTGACTGAGAAAGGTTACTTCAACTCCATGTTAAATTTCCTGTTTGCGTTCGTCATTGCTACCGCGGCGGCGGTTCCTTTCCGCATGGTTTACCAGTTGCAGATGGTGTACTGTGGCCTGATTTCGGTGGCCCTGTTTGCCCTGATTTATTTCTTCCTCTCGCGCGCTACCATGAACAAGGTGATGGCTCTGGTTGAAGCGGCCCAGCGTGATCTGCAGGCCAATCGCGGTGAGAAGGCCGTGGCGACGCTGCAAAGCGGTTTCAAATACGCCAAGTGGCAGTTTTACGTCAAGGGGCAGCTCAATGCCCAGATTGGCACCGTGCTTTATCTGCGGCGCGAGTTTGCCAAGGCCCTGCCTTATCTGGAAAAATCTTTTGTCCGCCACTGGGTCGCCATGTGTATGCTCGGCGTCAGCTACATGAAGCGCAATAAGCCGAACAAGATGAGCGAGACCTTTGAAAAGGCTGTGACAGCCAACCGCAAAGAGCCCTTTGTCTGGAATCTGTATGCCTATTGTCTGGCCACCATCGGCGACAAGGCCAAGGCGAAAGCGGTGCTGGAGCGCGGAATTAAAAAGACCGGCGGTGATGAGCGCCTGTCCGCCTCCATCGAGGCGCTGGCCCAGGACAAGCGTATGAAAATGCAGGATTATGGTGATATCTGGTATCAGTTCCATCTGGAAAAAACCGGTGCCCTGATCAAGAAGCAGACCAAAGCGATCCAGGGTCGCAGAAAAATGCCGCGGATGTAGCGAGTGCCATATGGCCAGACGATCAGGTAAAAAAGAGTCTAAACCCTCAGCCCCTGAACGCGCGGAGACCTTTCGCTCAAACCCCTTCAATGCCATGAAGGGGTTTTCTGTTTCCGCCCCCCAGCAGCCAGAACCCGCCATCGCTGTTCCCCCGGTGGTGACACCGGTGACGGACACTGAGGTGGTTGCTGAGAGCGAGACGGATTTTTTTCAGGCCATGCAGCGTCTTGGGGTCGAGAGCCTTGAACGCGATGCCGAAGAGGCCCAGTCCGATGGGGCGGATCAGCAGGACGAACCCGCCGACGATGAGCTGTTTGAGTCAGATGGCAGCCCTGAAGCCGAGGATCGTCTGTTTCGCCTGCAGATGGGGGCCATGGACAGCTCGTTTCAGGATAGCTACGCGGCGGATGAACAAATCCCGCCATCGGCCAGTGCCCGGCGCATGAAGCTCCTGCGCCAGGGGCGACTGCGTCCGGAGGACAGCCTTGATCTGCATGGTTGCCAGCGTGATGAGGCGCTGAAGAAGGTGCGTCTCTTTCTTCAGCAGCGCCACCAGCAGGGGCTGAAAACCGTGCTCATTATTACCGGCCAGGGGTTGCGCTCGCCGGACGGCGAGGCGGTGCTGCGGGCTGATGTCGAGCGCTATCTGCGCACCCGGGCCACGGTCTGGGTGGCCGAGTGGAGCCGGGCTCCGCGTCAGTATGGCGGCGAAGGGGCGCTGGTGGTGTTTCTGCGTCAGAAAACTCTGCCGCAAGAAGATTAATCCGGACGGCCTCTACGGATCCACCTGATAATTCAGGAGACGGCAGATGACGACAATCCGTGTGAAAAGTTGGTCAGAACTGCACGAACGGCTGTTTGACGATTCGTGGGACGACGAGATCGGCCGCTTCCGTTCGCGGCTGGCTTTTCGGGGCCTGTCCGATGCCGACTACCCACTGGCGACGACCCTGATGCGGCTTGGCGGTGATTACGGGAGTCTGGAGCGGCATCTGCTGCGCAATTTCAAGAAGTACGCTCACCGCAGCATGGTCGAGCATGATTCGGTGTGGCACTGGCTGGCTTTGGCTCAGCACCATGGCTTGCCGACGCGGCTGCTCGACTGGACCTATTCGCCCTATATCGCCCTTCATTTTGCGACCGCCAACATCGAGCAGTTCGACCGCGATGGCGTCATCTGGGCTGTGAACTATCTGCTGGCCCATCGGTATCTGCCGGAGCCCTTGCGGCTGAAACTGGATGAGGAGGGGGCGAATGTCTTTACCGTGGGCATGCTCAGCGAGTGCGTCAGTGCGCTGCAGGAACTGCCTGAACTCAGCCTCGACAATTACCTGCTGTTTATCGAGCCCCCGTCGATTGATGACCGGATTGTGAATCAGTATGGCATGTTTTCCATCATGCCCGATGTGCGCTGCCCCGTCGATCAGTGGCTGGTCGCTCACCCTCAGTTGTGGCAGAAGATCGTTATTCCGGCGGCCCTGAAATGGGAAATTCGTGACAAGCTGGACCAGGCCAACATTACGGAGCGGGTGTTGTTCCCGGGGCTGGATGGCCTGAGTCGCTGGTTAACGCGGCATTACAGCCCTAAAATATCTGCCTAAACGAAAAAAGCGGTCCACCCGTTGAGGTGGACCGCCCGTTGTTGTTTTCTGCTGTGGCGACGTTGTGCAGAGGGCTACCAAGGGAACTGGATGACGACGCGTGGCAGCAGTGCCAGCGGAATGGCCGGGATGACGATGCGCGCTGCCGGTTGCACGACCGGCGCTGTGACGCGCACCGTCGGCTGCATGATGCGATGAGGCAGCGGTTGGATGGGACGGTATGCCGGATAGGGCGGACGCGGCCGCTTGAAGTCGTAGTCTGCCAGCCGCGGAGTATGACGTTGTGTCGCGGCTGGCGGTACATGGCGGTCCGCCGGGCGGACACTGTGATGATTTTTGTGCTGGGGAGCAGGGGCGTGCTGGCTGGCCCAGACGCTACCGGCGCCAAGAATCAGGATCAGGCTGAACAGCGTTGCGAGGATGGTTGCGAGGTGTCGTTTCATGATGTCCTCCCTGTTTTGGGTGGTGGTTGACCGTTCTTGACCTTCAGCCTAATGCGCTTTTTGCCCCCTCGCATTCGATATCGCGCCCCATGCGGGTCGATGTCGGGTGTCTTTAGCCTGATTCCAGTGGCTTATGGTGACGCAGCCTGCGTCGGCATCGCTGTATTCCGGGCGTGAAAGAGGGTGCCCTGCCGGCAAATCCAGGTTCTGAAGGCTGTCCGGAGGGTCAATGACGGCCCACTCAAAAGTTTTTCAACGGAAACACTCATGGTGCATTTACAAAATATCGAGGTTGATTTTTCCGGACGCAAGATTTTTGCCCAGGTCAGCTGGCATCTTCGGCCCGGTGAGCGCATCGGGCTGTGCGGTGAAAATGGCGCCGGCAAGTCGACGTTGCTCAAGTTGCTGTGCGGACAGGTTGAGGCGGACCGTGGCGAGGTTATCGTGGCGCGCGGGGCGACCATCGGCTATTTGCCGCAGGACGGGCTGTCCTATCGTGGCCGCTCTCTGTTCGACGAGGTACGCAGCGCCTGCGGCGAGTTACTGGCGCTGGGCGACGAGATCCGTCAACTGGAACAGGAGATCGCCGGGGGAGCGGGAGACGATCGACTGGAGCGTTATGCCCAGGTGCAGGAAGCCTTTCACCATGGCGGAGGTTTTACTCTGGAGGCGGATATCGCACGCGTCCTGCATGGCCTTGGTTTTTCCGAGGCCGAGCGGCAGAAACCCTGTGAGCAGTTTTCCGGAGGCTGGCAGATGCGGATCGCTCTGGCCCGCCTGCTGCTGCAGCGGCCCAATCTGCTGCTGCTCGACGAGCCGACCAACCATCTCGACCTGCCGGCCCGTGACTGGCTGGAAAGCTACCTGTCCAGCTATCCCGGAACGGTGATGCTGGTGTCCCATGATCGCTTTTTCATGGATCAGGTGGTGCAGCGCATTGTCGAGGTGTGGAACGGTGGCCTGACGGAGTATCCGGGGAATTATTCCCTTTATCTGCAGGAGCGTGAGCGGCGGGTATCGGCATTACGTCAGGCCAAAGAGCAGCAGGACGAGGAGATCGCCCGCATCGAGGCTTTTATCAACCGTTTCCGTTATCAGGCCAACAAGGCTTCTCAGGTCCAGAGCCGGGTGCGTCAGCTGGAAAAGATTGAACGGATCCAGATCCCGCCTCAGCGCCGTCGGATCGCTTTTCGTTTTCCGACGCCACCGCGCAGTGGCAAATATCTGATCGTTCTGGAGCAGGCCGGCCAGCGCTATGGGGAGCAGCGGGTGCTGCAGGGTGTCGAATTGACGGTGCAGCGCGGAGAACGCCTTGCTCTGGTGGGGGCCAACGGCGCCGGCAAGTCAACCTTGATGCGGCTGATTTCGGGTGTTGAGCAGCCCTCGTCCGGCCAGCGCATCATCGGTCATCAGGTCGAGCTGGCCTATTTCGCCCAGGATCAGGCCAAGGTGCTTAATCCGACACGCACCGTGCTGGAAGAGATTACCGCGTCATCCCCGGTGGATATGGTGCCTCGGCTGCGCGACGTCCTGGGCAGTTTTTTGTTTTCCGGGGATGATGTCCATAAATCGGTTTCCGTTCTTTCCGGCGGGGAGCGCAATCGTCTGGCTCTGGCAATTCTGTTGTTGCGCCCGGCCAATCTGCTGTTGCTGGACGAGCCGACCAATCACCTGGATCTGCAGTCCAAAGAGGTGCTGCTGGATGCCCTGAAAAGTTATAGCGGGACGCTGGTTTTCGTTTCCCACGACCGCTATTTTGTCGATGCCCTGGCAACGCGGGTGGTCGAAGTCAAGGACGGGAAGGCTTCCTCCTGGCCCGGCAACTACACGGATTTTCTGCGTGCTAAACAGGCGCTGGGCGAAGACGGGCACGCGCAGCAGCGCGTTGAAACGTCCGCCCTGTTAACGCAGAACGAGGAGAAAGGCGCCGATAAGGAAAACCGCAAGCAGGAGCATGCGCGTCGGCGGGAGGGGCAGAAGCAGCAGCGCAAGCTGGAGAAAACCTTGCAGGAGCTGGAGCTGCGGATTGAAGAACTTGAGCAGCGCCGCCAGCAGGTTGAAAAAGAACTGGCCGCACCGCAGCTGTATAGCGATACGCTTGCTTTTAACAGCAAAAGTGCGGAATATAATGGGCTGGGAGAACTTCTTGACGAGTGCTATGCGCAGTGGGAAGTGCTTCAGGAGCAACTCGCGGTGCTGGAGTAGCGGATGGCGGTGCCCGGGTTGTACTCTGACGATCACTGAAAAATTGACGATCACTGAAAAATAGGGTCAATGATGATTTTACCGCGCGGAAAAAGCATTAAGCAGCTCAGTGACACGGCCCGTGTGAAGATGGTGAATTTCTTACAGGAGCTGGTGAAGAAAAAGTTCAGCGGCTACCTGGCCTTTGATTGTGGCACTGCTGAATCGGTGCTCTGCTATACGCAGGGGCGCCCCGTTGCCGCCTTGTGGCAGCAGGATGGCAACGTGTGTCGCGCGCATGACGCCGTGCAGCAACTTTTTCGCACGCTCCAGCAGACCAGCTGTCAGTTGCAGATTTTCCGGCTTTCGCCGGAGCTGGTGGCAGAGCTGCCAGCGGTCTGTCACGGCGAGCCGGTGGTGAGCGCTCAGCTGGTGGATGTGCTCGATATCGAGCGACTGCTGGAGCGGCTGGGGCGCGACTCGTTTACGGGCAGCCTGCGCTTGCGGGCACCGGAGCAGAGTTCTCTGATTTTTTATCGCGAGGGCCATGCGACGGGATTTTTTGAGGACGGCAGCGAGATGCTGCTGTTCCGGCTTAACGTTCAGGATTCGCCGGCGCTTGATGCGGACTGTCTGCTTGACGTTATCCGCGCACCGGCTGAAAACGTTGAGTTGCCGATTCTGAACCTTGAAAAAGAATGGCTGAGCATCTGGCGTGAACTCAATCCCTGATCCGCCTGGGCGTTCCCCTGGCGGAGATGGTTGGACCTTTCCCCCCTTTTTTCTCACCGCGTGAGAACCAACGGGCTGCGAGACCTTTCCGGATGGCTTCTTTTGCTATTCCGTGACCAGACTGATCTGAATGCGACGGTTCTCAGCCCGGCCCTCCGGCGTGCTGTTGTCCGCAACGGGTTGGTAGGGGCCGAATGCGGCAATTTCAAGTTTTTCCCCGGGAATTCCCGCGTTATCCTCTAAAAAGCGCACCACATTGGCGGCGCGGGCGGCAGAGAGTTCCCAGTTGCTCGGAAAGGTCTGCTGCAGGGAGGGTTTGATGCGCAGATTGTCCGTATGGCCTTCCACCCGGATTCGTTTTCCGCTGACTTTTGCCAGCGCCTTGCCGACCTGATTCAGCACGCGGTATCCCTCCTCGGTCAGATTGGCGGTTCCCGAGGCAAAAAGGATCTTTTCCACCAGATTGACACTGAGCTTGTCCTGCAACTGGCTGATGGTCAGTTCGCCGCGTTGCAGTTCCTGCTCCAGATTGCCGACCAGCTCGTTGTATGTGCTCGACATGGCCGCCAGGCGGGCTTCGCGGGCGATGCGCTCGCGTTCGAGAGCCCGTTGCAGCTCGGTGATTTCATCCCGCAACTGCTCCTGTTCTGTTTGGAGCTGGCGGTTTTCTTCGCGACGCGCGGATAACTGTTCATGAACGGCGTTGATTTCTTGCTGTGTCGCCAGCTCTCTGGCATGATAGATGGCATGTCGTCGCTGTTGCTCAGCCTGGTGCTCAATCTGTTGCTGTTCCCGTTCGGACTGACAAGCTGCGAGCTGCTCACTGAGCTGCTCGCCGTCGTGCTTTAGCTGTTCTGCTTGCTGTTGCTGCAGAGACAGATCCTGACGAAGACGCTGGGCTTCGTCTACCTGCTGCTGGTAGACGGATTTGCTCACGCAGCCGCCCAGCACGATGGACAGCAACGGCAGGAGGACAAAGAGGGACAGGCTGTTGGATCGTTGGTTCATGTTTTTTTCCTACCTTTCG
Source organism: Desulfuromonadaceae bacterium (assembly GCA_016936455.1). Lineage (GTDB taxonomy): Bacteria > Desulfobacterota > Desulfuromonadia > Desulfuromonadales > Desulfuromonadaceae > Pseudodesulfuromonas. The sequence goes on along the minus strand of JAFGXV010000051.1, from coordinate 5,595 downwards.
GAGTATAAAAACAGTCAGAAATCCTATGTACCACATTGCGGTGATCGGCTGAAGGGTTTTCCCTCTGCGGCGCTAACAGCTTTATCAGGCGTTTTTTTATTGGTGGCGGAAGCTGTGATGTTAAAATAATATTTTCAATGGGTTGTGGAGATTGATGTGTTTGCTGTCGAAGAAATAGTCAGAAGAGCCTTGCAGGAAGATATCGGGTCAGGTGATGTGACCACCCTGGCGACCATTCCCGCGGGGACGATCGCCCGCGCCGAACTGGTGGCCAAACAGGATTTTGTCCTGGCCGGGATGGATGTGGCGCGCACCGTGTTTCAGGTTCTCGATCCGCAGATTGCCTTCGAAGCGCTGAAAGAGGATGGCACCTCAATCAAGCGTGGCGAAGTGCTGGCCTGGATCAAGGGCGATGCCCGCATGCTGTTGCAGGGGGAGCGCGTGGCGCTGAATCTTCTGCAGCGGATGAGCGGCATTGCCAGTCTGACCGCTGAATTTGTGGCCGCCGTGACCGGTACCGACGCCATCGTTGTCGATACGCGCAAGACCATGCCAGGGCTGCGTGTGCTGGACAAGTACGCGGTGCGTATGGGGGGCGGTCAGAATCACCGTACGGCACTTTATGACGGTGTGCTGATCAAGGAAAATCACATTGCCGCGGCCGGGGGGATCACCGCCGCCGTGGCGGGGGCCCGGCGCTATGCGCCCCACACCCTGAAGATTGAAGTGGAGACGGAAACCCTTGACGAGGTCCGCGAAGCCCTCGATGCCGGTGCCGATATCATCATGCTCGACAATATGGATCTCGCTCTGTTGCGGGAGGCCGTGGAGCTGGTTGATGGTCGTGCCGTCACCGAGGCCTCGGGTGGGGTCAACCTCGAGACGGTGGCCGCGATTGCGGCCACCGGGGTGAACCTGATCTCTGTCGGCGCGTTGACGCATTCCGTGCGGGCAGCTGATATTTCCATGCTGTTTCAATAGGTTCGACTGGCATGGGCGAGACAATGAACAGCGCAGTCTCCAAAGATGAGGGGCGTCACGCGGCAGAACCAGGATTGCGCGAGCGGATTCTCGAATTGTTTTTTCAGGCCGACGGCGGGGTCCTCTCCGGCGAGGATCTCAGCCAGAAGCTGGGGGTTACCCGCGCTGCGGTGTGGAAGCACATGCGTCACCTGCGAGACGCCGGCTACGGAATTGAAGCGGTGCCGTCGCGGGGATACCGCCTGTGCTCCTGGCCGGACCTCTTGCTGCCCGCGGCAATCCGCGGTGGCCTCTTGCCCGGGCAGGTTGTCGGTCGCCAGGTCGATTACCATGAGCAACTCGGGTCCACCAACCAGCAGGCCCAGATGCTGGCCGAGCAGGGTGCCGTGGAAGGCACCGTCGTTGTGGCGGAGGAACAGTCTTCCGGACGTGGCCGCCTGGGGCGCCACTGGGTTTCCCCCTCTGGCGTCAATCTCTACACCTCCGTTGTCCTGCGTCCCCGCCTGTCATTGCTTGAGGTGCCGCAGTTGACGTTTCTGGTCGCGGTGGCCGTCGCCCGGGCTCTGGAACAGGTGGCTCAGGTCAGGGTGACGGTCAAATGGCCGAATGACATCCTGCTTGGTGGCCATAAAATTGCCGGCCTGCTCAATGAACTCAGCGCTGAAACCGAAGGGGTTCATTACGTGGTGCTGGGGATCGGCGTCAATCTGAATATGCGCGCGGAGCAGTTTCCGTCGGATTTGCGTTACCCGGCGACGTCTGTGCTGCTGGCGACGGGCCGCCCGGTATCCCGTATCGCTTTTGCCCAGCAGCTTTACGCACAGCTGGATCAGCTTTATCATCTGATGCTGGAGAAAGGCTTTACCCCGATCCGCCTGGCCTGGGAAAGCCTGTTTGACCTGGTTGGGCGCACGGTTCAGGTCGATCTGGGGCGTGAGCTGGTGGCCGGCACGGTGCTGGGCATTGCCGGAGATGGGGCTTTGCTGCTCCAGGTCGGCAGCGAAGTCAAAACGATTTATGCCGGGGATGTTCGCCCCTGCTGACTGTATTGCCAAAATGGATTGATGCGTGATGTTACTGGTTGTCGATGTCGGAAATACCAATACGGTACTGGGAGTTTATCGCGAGGACAGTCTGCTGCACAGCTGGCGGATTGGCACGGACAAGACGCGCACGGATGACGAATGTGCCATGCTGGTGAACGATCTGCTGACCTACCGCGGGCTGGCCATGGCCGATGTGACGGCTGTTATCGTTTCCTGCGTGGTTCCGCCGGTGCTCAACGCCCTGGTGCGGATGTGCCGCAGCTATTTCTCGGCCGAACCCTATGTGGTGAGCGCTGGCATGAAAACCGGTATGGCGATCGCGTATGATAATCCCCAGGAAGTCGGAGCCGATCGTATTGTCAATGCCGTGGCCGCTTATCGCAAGCACCAGTGCAGCCTGATCGTGGTCGATTTCGGCACCGCGACCACCTTTGATTACATCTGTGAAAATGGCTGCTATCAGGGGGGCGCGATTGCGCCGGGACTGGGAATCTCGGCGGACGCGTTGCATGCGCGAGCGAGCAAACTGCCGCGGGTGGCCTTGGAGCTGCCACCACAGGTGGTGGCGCGCAACACGGTGCACAGCATCCAGTCGGGTATGATGTTCGGTTATGCCGGTCTCGTCGACGGTATTGTAAACCGGATGAAACAGGAGGTGGGCGGAACGCCGAAAGTGGTCGCCACGGGCGGCCTGGCTGGTCCGATCGCCGAAGTTTCAACCACCATTGATGAAGTGGATCCGCTGCTGACCCTAGATGGTTTGCGGTTGATCTATCAGCTCAACCAGCACCACAACGAAGACGGGTAGGGCAACGACGCTTAGCCAGCAGCCGTTTCAACAGCCCAGCAGCAGGTTCGGGTAAAGTGTTGTCGACCCACGCATTGGCCTCGGCGGTGATCTTTTCTGCACGGGATCCTGGATACAATGTTTTTTCGACATGTCATCGAAAGGAGAGACCATGGGAAAGTACGACACGGCAACACTGAGAAATGTTGGGATTGTTGCACATGGAGGGGCGGGCAAGACCTCACTGGTTGAGGCGATGCTTTTTAACACCGGCATGACCGATCGCTTGGGCAAGGTCGATGACGGTTCCTCCAACATGGATTTTGAGCCCGAAGAAATCAAACGCAAGATTACCATCAGCTCCAGCCTGCATCACTGTTCCTGGAAAGATCACAGCCTGCACCTGGTCGACACGCCGGGCTACTCTAATTTTCTTCACGGTACGCGCAATGGTCTGCGGATTCTTGGCGGCGGGGTGCTGATCGTTTCCGCCATCAGCGGCGTCAAGGCGCAGACCCAGAAGATCTGGCAGTGGGCACAGGAATACGAGGTGCCGCTGATCGCTTTTGTCAATAAGATGGACCGTGAGCGCGCCGACTTTTTGCGCGCCGTCGATGACATGGAAAAAATGCTCGACTGTCGTGGTGTTCTGGTGAACATGCCTATCGGTTCCGAAGCCAATTTCCGTGGCATCATCGATCTGGTCAACATGAAAGCACGGATTTTCCAGTTTGACGAGAAAGGGACCTACTGCGAAGAAGAGATTCCGGCCGAATATCTGGATGAAGCCAAGCGTCTGCGGGTGCTGCTGCTGGAAGCGGTGGCGGATGCCGACGACAGCCTGATGGAAAAATATCTCGAGCAGGAAGATCTGTCGAAAGAGGAGATCCTGCACGGTTTGCGCGAAGGCACCCTGACCGGCGTCTTTACCCCGGTGCTGTGCGGCAGCGCCACGGCCAATATCGGCGTTCGCCAGCTCCTCGACTGCATTGTATATTGCCTGCCGTCGCCCATCGATAAGGGCACCCAGATCGGTACCCGGCCCGGAACGGATGAGATCGTCGAGCGGCAGCCGAGCGAAGACGGTCCTTTTTCGGCCATGGTGTTCAAGACCATCAATGATCCCTTTACCGGCAAGCTGACCCTGTTCCGGGTTTATTCCGGCACCCTCAATTCCGATTCCACCGTGCTCAATGCCACCAAGGACGAGGTCGAACGCGTGGGCCAGCTCTATCAGATGGAGGGCAAAAAGCAGGTGCCGATCGACAAAGCGGTGGCTGGTGACATTGTCGCCGTGGCCAAGATGAAGGTCACCGCCACGGGGGATACGCTGTGCAGCGCCAACGATCCGGTGCAGTTCGAGAGCATTATGCAGCTCAAGCCGGTGATCTCGTTTGCCCTCAAAGCCTGCAGTAAAAGCGACGAGGACAAGATCCATACCGGGTTACAGCGCCTGATCGAGGAAGATCCGACCCTGCAGATCAGTCGTGATGAGCAGACCCATGACCTGATTCTTTCGGGCATGGGCCAGGTGCATATCGAAGTGGCGGTGGAAAAGCTTAAACGCAAGTACGGCGTCGACGTTGAATTGCAGGCGCCTAAAGTGCCCTATCGTGAAACCATCAAAGGGCGGGCACGTCTGCAGAATAAATACAAGAAGCAGTCGGGCGGGCGCGGTCAGTACGGTGACGTATGGATCGAGGTGGAGCCGCTGCCGGCCGGCGGGGGCTACGAATTCGTTGACAAGATTGTCGGGGGTGTGATCCCGCGCCAGTATATTCCTGCGGTCAGCAAGGGGATCGAGGAGGCCATGCAGAAAGGCACTTTGGGTGGCTATCCAGTGGTGGACGTCAAGGTCACCCTGTTCGATGGTTCGCACCATTCGGTCGATTCCTCCGAAATGGCGTTCAAGATTGCCGGTTCCATGGGTTTCAAAAGGGCGATGGAACAGTGCAAGCCGGTGCTGCTGGAACCGATCATGCAGATGGAGGTCATTGTGCCCGATGAGTGTATTGGTGACGTGATCGGCGACATCAATTCGCGGCGTGGCAAGGTCATGGGGGTGGAGCCGCAGGCGGCCAGCCAGGCCATCACGGCGCAGGTGCCGATGGCGGAAGTGTTGCGTTACGCGCCGGAACTGCGTTCCATGACCTCGGACCGCGGCCTGTTTACCCTGGAATTTTCCCATTATGAAGAGGTGCCGTCCCATTTGACGGCGAAGATTTTGTCCGAACGCAACGAACAGGATTGATTTAACCTTTGGAATCGTTTAACGCGTCAGAACCCCATTCCGAGCGACTTCAGGTGTCCCCTGAAGTCGCTCGACTTCTCTCGCCGGAAACCAGCGACATCATTCGCTTGCGCGCTGTACATGGCCAGATGGCCCTGAGCGAAACCGATCAGGTGATGCTGTGGTTTCTGGTGCTGTCCGGCGACTCTTCCCGCGAGCTGAAAAATGAGGCCCTGACGGCGCTTCGTCAGGCGACGCCCGCCGGGTTGAAGCCCGTGCTGAAGGATCGCACGCTCCATCCGCGGGTGCTCGATTTTCTGTTGCGGGCCCGGTACAACGACTTGCCGGTGGTCATTTTTTTGCGCTCCAACCCGTCGGTGCCGCAGCGTAGCTGGTTGGCGATTTTTCAGCGCTGCAGTTACGAAATCCTGTCCTTTTTCTTTTCGGATCAAGCGCCTTTTAAATTGTCGAATGACGAGTTGAAGGCTGCTCGGTCGAACCCGCAGACGACGGAAGTTCTTCAGGCTCACATTGACCAGCAGTTGTCGATC
>JAFGXV010000050.1 GCA_016936455.1 Desulfuromonadaceae bacterium | reverse complement strand
TTGCCGTGTTCGCCGGCGCGGGCGGCTTCGATGGCAGCGTTCAGCGCCAGCAGGTTGGTCTGGCGGGCAATCTCTTCGATGATGCTGATCTTTTCGGCGATATCTTTCATGGCCTTGACGGTTTCGGCCACAGCGGAGCCGCCGTTCTTGGCATCTTCCGCACTCTTGATGGCGATCTTCTCCGTCTGCATGGCGTTGTCGGCATTCTGGCGGATGTTGGCGGCCATCTGCTCCATCGAGCTCGACGCTTCTTCGGCGGCGGCGGCCTGCTCGGTGGCCCCTTGGCTCATCTCTTCCGAGCTGGCGGAGAGTTCCTGGCTGCCGGCGGCAACGTTGTCGCTGGCACTGCGCACATCGGCGACGACAGCCTGCAGCTGCTTGACCATCTCGTTGAGGGCCGCGGCCAGCTGACCGACTTCGTCTTTCTGATCGATAGGCAGGGTTTTGGTCAGGTCCCCTTCAGACAAGGACTTGGCAAAGACGACGCCCTGCATGATCGGCCCGGTGATGGCGCGGGTAATCAGCAGGGCGATGGCGATGCCGATCAGCAGGGCGATAACCAGGCCGCCAATCATGACATTCGAGGCACTCTGCAGCGAAGACACGGCGTCCTGAGCAATCTTGTCCGTGTTGCTGACGCCGGTCTTGGCCAGGTCACTCGACAGGGTTGTGACCTGCAGGCCGATTTCCGTGCGTTTTTTGCCGTAGCCCTCATTTTTCAGCCAGTTCTCAAGAAAATCCTGCATGGCTTTCTGGTACTGATGGCCGGCATTGCGGATGGCGTTGAGCTGATCTTTGACGGCCTGTCGTTTGGTGACGGCGACCAGTTCATCGATGATGGCGTCGATCTTCGGGAAGTTGGCATAAGCGCTTTTAAGGACTTCGGGTGAGCGCTGGGTCTGGGCTTTCCAGGCCAGAATTCGCACGCCATTGCCGAGGTCGATAACTTCACCGGCCTGACGGATTTTTTCCACCATTTCTTTCAGCCGCGCGGCATCCTTGCCGGCAGCAAGGTCGTTGTCAAAGGTTTCATGCATGAACGCGAGGTATTCTTTGGCCGTGGTCATGTAGGTGGCCGCCGACTCGTCCAACTGCTTGCGGTTTTTATCCATGTCCTTGTTAACCAGTACGGTCTGCTCGACCAGCTTGCCGTACTCATTGACCTGCGCCTGAATGTCATCCAGGCTGCCTTTGAGTTTGGTCAGATGGCTGGCTTTCTCAGCCAGTTTACGCGCAGCCTCCAAGTTCTGATTGACGGCGGCAAAATGCTTGTTGCCCTCCGTCAGGTAGTGTTCTTCTGCCGTCAGGCCGTAGCCGCGCAGGGCATACATGGTGGCCAGAGAGGAACGCTCGACTTCGTTGGCCAGTTGAACCTCTGGCACGTATTCATGGGCCAGGATGGTCGATTTTTCGTTGACGTTGCGCATGTTCCAGATGGCCAGCCCGCCGAGGAAGATGGCGATCGCCAGCAGGCAGCCGAAACCGCCACCAATTTTAATGCCGAGTTTTAAATTCTTGAACATCTGTACCTCCAAGCATGTGTATGGAATGAATGAGCCAGAACTCGGTGACCTTATTCATTGACGGCGGCAGAAGGCTCACCGCTGTGTTTGATCAGCTCAATCTCGTCGGAAGAAAAAACCCGGTCGATGTTGAGCAGCATAATAAATTTTTCATCGTGCTTGCCCATGCCGTGCAGAAAATCGGTGTTCAGGCCTACCCCGAGCCGGGGTGGGTTCTCAATGTCGCCGGTGTCGAGTTCGAGTACTTCCCGAACCGAATCGACCAGTGCGCCCAGTACGACCTGATCGCCGCTAAGGGTGACCTCCGCGATGATGATGCAGGTATTGACCGTTTTTTCTTTTTCCGGCAGGGCGAATTTCCTGCGCATGTCAATGACGGGTACCACACTGCCTCGCAGATTGATGACGCCGCACATATAGCTGGGGACTTGGGGGATTCTGGTGACTTCGGTGTAGTCCAGGACTTCGCGTACTTTGCCGATTTCGAGCGCAAAGACTTCATCCTCCAGGGTAAATGTCAGATACTGGTTGCTGGCCTCCGTTGTTTTACTCTCCATGTGATTTCCCTTTTTTGGCAAGCGGCGGTTGTCGGTGAAATGTCGCCTGTCGTATCGATCAGTCGTTCCGATCTTCTATGGTTTCGCTGCGCCGAAGCTCGGCGAAGCCAGGTTCCTTCCGGCCCGTTTGATCGTATGAACGGTTTGTTGGGAAGGGTGTTTTCTAAAGCTACCCGACCCTGTCCCGAAGTCAACCTGTGATACCTCATGATTGTTTTTTTTAAGGTTAGGCGGGGCGGGCCTTTTCTTCGGTCAGTCACAGCGGATACAGTTGCGCCCGCCTTCTTTGGCCCTGTAAAGAGCCCGATCCGCCAGCTCAATCAGATCCTCTTTCGCCTGCGTCGGGGTCGGGCAGGCGGTGGCGACGCCGATGCTGATGGTAATGAAGTGTGACGTCGAGGAAAATTCGTGGATGAACTGCAGTTCCTGAACCTGACTGCGCAATTTTTCCGCAATGCTGAGAGCTGCGTTCAGTGCCGTTTCCGGCAGCAGGCAGATAAACTCTTCGCCACCGTAGCGTGCGACAAAGTCACGTGGGCGAGAAACGCCTTTTTGCAGGGTGGCCGCCACTTTTGCCAGAGCCTCATCTCCGGCCAGATGACCGTAGTGATCGTTGTAGGCCTTAAAGTGGTCAATGTCGATCATCAGCAGTGACAGGCTGCGCTGCTCCCTGTGGGCGGCATTCCACTCGGTGGTAAAGTAGGCGTCGAACTTACGGCGATTATAAAGCCCGGTCAGCATGTCACGCTCACTCAGCTCTTCCAGGGCTTTCTGGGAGCGCTCACGCTCAAGAACCTCCTGCGACAGTTGCTGGTTTACCTGTTCGAGTGCAGCCGTCCGCTGTCGTACTTTGTCTTCCAGCGCTGCCTGTAACTGTTTGACCTGGGTGAGGAACAGGCCGGCGCCATTGAACAGGACAAAAATGGTGGCGATAAATATGGCGACAAAAACCAGAGCGGCATGGACCAGTGATTGCTGGAAGCTCTTAAGATGTTCTGTCATGTTCAGCACCGTAACGATCTCGCCGATGACGGTACCACGGTAATTTTCAACGGGAAGCCGGTAAAAGATTCTGAATTGCTGACCGGAAAAACGGAAGGAGCTGTGCGAGTCATTTATGGGCAGGGCTTCCAGAAATCTGGGGTTGGTAAACCAGAGGCCGGAAGAGGCGACCAGGATGTGGTTGCCGATGGTGGGGTATGGTTGCTGATCAAAACGGTAGGCATACTGGTTTTTAATCAGGATACCGCAGTCGACGCCAAAGTTTTTGGTGATCATGCCAATGGCATGGGTTGCTTTAATGACAAAGACAATCATGCCCGCATAACGACCCTGGTCGAAGATCGGATAGCTGAAACGATAAGCCAGACCGGCCAGTGACAGAACCAGTCCGCCTTGCGGTCGCTGGCTATCGAAAGAATCCTGCGCGAAGGGAATGTGCGATATGTTACTGCCTTCACGCTGAGGAGTTGCTGAATGGTAGAACACTGTGCCGTCGTCTAAGCAGAACGTGATGGCATAAAAAAAATCATCTTCATTGTGCAGTACCGCTAGTTTTTTGCTCAAGATCTCGGCCAGTTTTTCGCGGTCTCCTTGTGTGAAGGCTTCAGGGATCTCCGGGTTGGAGTTGATAAAGCCTGCGACACGGCTGGCGTAGCGTTGCTTGGTCTCTAGGCTGGTGCGTAGAAAATGATTTTTCAGGCTGGTGCCGATGTAATTAAGGGTTTCAGATTCATGCTTTTTGTGCTCATTGAGGAAAAGCAGTCCGGCTGTCACCATGAGTATGCACTCAAGGAACAGGACCAGAACAATGATTTTCCCACGAACCGACATACGCAAAGCCCCAGTGTGTTTATTCATTATAAAACATTTTTTAACATTTCAGACTGCGGATGCAAAGAAAAAAAGATAGTGTTGACTGAGTGCTCCTTCACCGATTGAGCGCGGAAATTAAAATTGCTGGCGAAAAACTTTTCTAAATCCTCCTTGCCTTTTGACAAAGATCATGGTAAATAAGCCGCCTGTTGTCCGTGAGGGCACATAACATCGGGATGTAGCGCAGTCTGGTAGCGCACCTGCTTCGGGAGCAGGGGGCCGGAGGTTCAAATCCTCTCATCCCGACCATGACAAACATAAAGGCATCGGTTTTACCGGTGCCTTTTTTGTTCCATTCGTGTGGCAGGTATAACGAGTGGGCGGTCTGTTGCTCTGAGAACAGGAGAATGCGTCGCAATGGCATTATTCATGATTGTTCTGGTGGCCTATCTGATCGGGTCGATTCCGAGTGGTGTTGTGCTGACCCGCCTGGCCGGTGCCGGGGATGTGCGTCAGCAGGGCAGTGGCAATATCGGCGCGACCAATGTCTACCGCGTTGCCGGAAAGCGTCTGGGTGTTCTGACACTGGTGGCCGACATGCTCAAAGGCCTGATTCCCCTTCTTGTTCTGGGACTGCTGGGTTTTAGCGGCGAGGGGGTGCAGACGCTGGCGGCGATCGCCCTGTTCGCCGGTCACTGTTATCCGGTTTACCTCGGTTTCAAAGGCGGCAAGGGGGTGGCTACGGCGCTGGGAATCTATCTTTACCTGTCCCCGCCGGCTGTTGGCATCGCGCTGCTGGTTTTTGCCGCCATGCTGTGGCGCTGGCGCTATGTCTCGCTGGCCTCTATTTCCGCAGCGTCGGTGATCCCGTTTCTGGTCTACGGCTTTGAGCGATCTGAACTGCTTTTTCTGGCGACGCTGGTCATCGCTTCGTTTGTCATTTATCGCCATCGCTCCAATATCGAGCGCCTGCGTCGTGGCACAGAAAACCGCTTCAACTTCTGATTCCGCCGGACTTCAGCGCCGAGGGAGGCAGCTGGTCGGCAGGTTGCTTGTTTTTTTCGCTCTGGTGCTGCTGCCGTTGCTGCTGATGCTCTTGTTTGTCTTTCAGCCCGGCCCGTTTCAGCGCAGCTGTCGCATCGAGATCCGCAGCGGTCAGTCGTTGCCACAGGTGGCACGGGAGCTGGAACGCCATCAGGTCGTGCGCAACGCGCTGGCCTTTCGTCTGTTGGCCCGGCTGCGGGGCGACAGCCGCCTGCTTCAGGCCGGAAGTTATCAGTTCGATCCTCCCCTGACGCCGCTGCAGGTGCTCGACAAGCTGGTCCGTGGCGAGGTGGAACTGGTGCGCTGCACCCTTCCGGAGGGTCTGACAGCCGTGGAGACGGTTGAGCGGCTGGTCGAGGCGGGGCTGGGTCGGCGTGAGCGATTTCTTGCCTGTTTGAGCGATCCCGATTTTCTCCATCAGCTCAAGGTGTCGGCGGCGACGCTGGAGGGTTATCTCTTTCCTGAAACCTATGCTTTTGCAGCTGGAACGCCGGAAGCTGCCGTGCTGGAGACCCTGGTGCGCCAGTTGTTTGCGAAGCTGGATGAGTCCCTGCGACAGGCTCTGGCCCAGAGAAAGCTGACGCTGCACCAAGCATTAACCCTGGCCTCCATCGTTCAGAAAGAGGCGGGCTGTGTCGAGGAAATGCCGCGTATCGCGGCGGTCTTCCACAATCGACTGGCCCGGCACATGCCGCTGCAGGCCGATCCGACGGTGATTTACGGTCTCAAGGATTTTGATGGCAATCTGACGCGCGCTCATCTGCGTATGGACACGCCCTACAACACCTATCTGCATGCCGGGCTGCCGCCCGGTCCCATCGCCAATCCCGGTCTGGCGGCACTGCGCGCAGTGCTTTTTCCGGCGGATGAATCCTTCCTCTATTTTGTCGCCATGGGCAATGGCCGTCATCACTTTTCGCGGACGCTGCAGGAGCACAATCGGGCGGTGCGCACCTACCAGCTTCATCGTTGACCCTGGCGCATCTAGGGTTTGTCGGGCACATTCTGAAAATTCTTCCTTGCAGCGCCGGGTCAAAGGGTCTAAAGTGCCTTCCGCCAGACGACGGCTGTTGGCCGCCGCCTTACGAGGCTTGATATGTATTTGACAAGATTCGTAGGTACCTATCACCTGGCCCCGCCTTTACCCTGTGACCCTTCTCCTCGTGTAAAGACCATGACCATCTGATATCTACCTGACGACGAACAATCAGGAGGATTCTGATGACTTCGCGTTTGGTTCCCGAGCTGTGGTGCTGCCTGAAGCAGGGGTATCGCCGTTCCCAGCTCCTCAATGATGTGGTTGCCGGCGTTATTGTCGGCATCGTGGCTTTGCCGCTGGCGATTGCCTTTGCCATTGCCTCCGGTGTCAAGCCTGAACAGGGGCTGTTTACCGCCGTGGTGGCCGGTTTTCTCATTTCCGTGTTCAGCGGCAGCCGGGTGCAGATCGGTGGCCCGACCGGGGCGTTCATCGTCGTGGTCTATGCCATTGTCGAGCAGCATGGCTATGGAGGACTGGCTGTAGCGACCCTGATGGCGGGAGCGCTGTTGCTGGTGATGGGATTCGCCCGGCTGGGGGCGGCCATCCGTTTTATCCCCTATCCGATGACCGTCGGATTTACCGCGGGCATTGCCCTGATCATTGCCGTGACCCAGGGCCGTGACCTGCTCGGCCTGACCTTGGTGCGACCGGCGAGTGGCTTTGTCACCCGGTTGCAGGTCTATGCCGAATCATTGGGCAGCTGGAACCCCATGGCGTTGCTGGTCGCTGCGATCGCGTTGCTGATTCTGGTGTTGTGGCCACGACTGACGCACAAAATCCCCGGCTCGATCGTCGCGCTGCTGGTGACGACAGCGCTGGTGCATGGTCTTGACTGGCCGGTGACGACGATTGGCAGCGAGTTCGGCGGCGTGCCGAGTGTGTTGCCGCGTCCATCCCTGCCGGAGATGCACTGGGAGATGGTGCCGGACCTGCTGCCTGCGGCCTTTACCATCGCCATGCTTGGCGCGATCGAGTCTCTGCTGTCAGCCGTGGTGGCCGATGGTATGACCGGCATGCGGCACAAATCCAATATGGAGCTGGTGGCTCAGGGCTTGGCGAATCTGGTGTCGCCGCTGTTCGGGGGGATTCCGGCTACCGGGGCTATCGCCCGGACCGCGACCAATATCAAGAACGGCGGCCGCACTCCCGTGGCCGGCATGGTGCATGCTTTAACCCTTTTGCTGATCATGCTCGCCTTTGGGCGCTGGGCGGCCTGGATTCCCATGCCGACTTTGGCTGCGATTCTGCTGGTGGTCTCCTACCATATGAGTGAATGGCGCCATTTCGTCCGGCTGCTGCGCTCGCCCAAGCATGACATTCTGGTGTTGTTGAGTACCTTTTTCCTGACGGTGTTTGTCGATCTGACCGTGGCCATTGAGACCGGTGTCGTGCTCTCGGCGCTGCTGTTTATGCAGCGCATGGCCAATGCCACCGAAATCCGGCACATCAGCCGCGAAGTCGACGAAGATTTCGATGAAGAGGATGTGCTGAGCATCCAGACGCGGGATATTCCTGAAGGAGTGGAGGTGTTTGAGGTGCATGGGCCGTTTTTCTTCGGTGCGGCGAATCGTTTCAAGGATGCCATGTCCGTGATAGAAGAGCCACCCCAGGTGCTGATCCTGCGCATGCGGCATATTTCTTCACTCGATGCCACAGCTTTGCGGGTGATGGAGGATCTGCTGGAGAAGAGCACGGGGGAGCACACGCGGCTGATTCTGTCGGGTGTGACGGCTTCTTTGCTGCGGTCGCTGGAAGGATCGTCTTTTTATCACCACCTTGGGGCGAACCATGCCTACCCCGATATCGATGCGGCGCTGGTGGCGGCGCGCAGACATCTGGGGCTGGCGGAGTGACCGGTTTTTTCTAAGGATCGATTGGATCAAAAAGGGGAGCGGCACGTCCGCTCCCCTTTTTTGTCTGGTCAGTTGCCCAGATCACTGATTTTGTGCCGCTTCTTGAATTGCACCAGCCATTTCTGCAGTTCCTGTTCCTCATGCTCCAGCTCGAACGGATTGATCAGCCCGCGGTGCAGGGCTACGGCCACAGCCCGATTGCGCGGATTGAATCCATCGCCGACCTTTTCGGCCTGAAACTGTTCCTGGTCGATACTGAGCTTGTTGTACAGGGAGTTGAGGCGGCTCTGAACGCCGCGGCGGGAGAGGTAGCGGCGCTGGGCGATCAGGTTGTCCGTCAGACCCAGTGAAATGTCGATCAGCGCTTCGAATTCAATGTCGGACAGGGCGGTCTGGCTGTGACCGGTGCGTCCCTGAACCTTGCGTACCTCGGGGTCGATCCAGCATTGTTCATCCAGCAGTACCGTGGTGACGGCTGCGGCAATGCGCTCGCGGGTATTGGATTTGAGAATGTAGCCGTACACGGTTTCCGGCGGCACGATCTTGAGCAGGGAGCGGACGTACATCTCGTCCTTGAACTGGCTCCAGAAGACGATGCGGGCCTCGGGTTTCTGATCCCACAGCGCTTTGGCGAAGTCAATGCCATTCAGCTCCGGCATCTGAATGTCGCTGATCACAAGAGGTTGCTTCTTCTTCAGGGCCATTTCCAGGGCGGCTTTGCCATTGGGGGCGCGCTCGATGGTGAAGTCCGCCATGTCGCTGGAGTGCAACAGCTGCTCGAGAAATTCAAAATCCTTGGGATTGTCTTCGGCGATCAGGATAGAGAGAACAGGCATTAAGGCCTCCGTAGAAAAGATCCGTCTGGGGCTCAGGGCGCAGAGGGTGTCCGGCCGCGGTCATTTCCATTGTTGCCGTTGGTGGCTGGAGTCAGCGGCAGGCAGAGTTCAAAGCGGGTGCCTGAAGAAAACCGTGATGGCTTCCATTCAAGGCGAGCTCCGATGGTTCTGGCGCGCTCTTCGATATTGTGCAGGCCGCGTCCGAGGCTTTCTGCCTGCGGTACAAAGCCACAGCCATTGTCTTCCACGGACAGAGTCAGGCAACTGTCAGCGCAGTCGAGGTTGAGCTCCATGCGTGTCGCCTTGGCATGTTTGTAGACATTGTGCATGGCTTCGGCCGCAATCCGATACAGCTGTAATTCCTGATTCTTCGACAGCTGAAGCCGCTCTGCCGCATCGGAGGCGTAGAAGTGCGCCTCAATGCTGCTGGCGCGCTGGTGGTTTTCCAGATGCGACTGCAGGGCCGCTGACAACCCGAGGACATCGAGGGTTTGCGGATGCAGGTCGTCCATGACCTCGCGGAGATTATTGATGGCGTTCTGCAGCTTGGTTTCCAGCTGGCGGGCGTGCTCCTGGCAGCCGCCGAGTTTGAGCTCTTGAATGTCGCGCAGCACCGAAGACAGGTCGGACAGGGTCTGGTCATGCAGGTCACGGGCAATGCGTCGCCGTTCGTCTTCCGCACCCTGGAGCAGTTTTTCGGTGCCGACAACGCGGATCAGTTTGTCCGCCATGGTATGGATTGACCGGGCCAGGTCATCCAGCTCGTCGCTGATGGTCTCTGGAGACGCCGGCAGCGTGTGCTTGCCCTGGACGATGTTGCTGGCTCCGCTGGAGATGAGCTGGATGCGGCGCAGAATCCGTCGGGCAAAAAACAGCGACAGAAAAATACCCAGTACAATGGCACTGCTCATGACAATCAGCGAAACCAGGGCGGTGCGTGCCACCAGTTCATCCATATTCTTGTTCTGCAGGCTTTTCAGTTTGCCGCGCTGACTGCGGGCGGTTTCGATCAGGGTGATCAGCTGGGGGCGAAGAATCTCGAGTGCTTCGATAAAGCGTTCGGTGTCGATCCCTTCTTCAGGATCCAGTTTGCACACCGCCTGATTGATGAGGGTGACACTTTCATCCGGCACGTTGAGATGTTCCAGCGTGCGTTCAATGGCGGTGGAAAGGTGGCCATACAGGACATCCATTTCCTCGAGCCGCGGTGCGTTGGAGATGAAATTGCGACGTAGGGCCACCGACAGGGCGTGAATGCGTTTGGCCGCCAGATCGGCTTCGGCGAGGGAGACAAAGACTTTTCCCAGGTCGCTGGCATGGCGACGCTGCACGGAGAGATCCCAGTAGGTATACTGGAGAAAGAGTAGCAGCAGGCCCATGACAAAAAGCACTGCCGCCGGCGCCATCAGAATCTGGTGTTTCAGTTTAATTCGCATGGTAGAAAAATTACCACAGCGGTACAAGCCGCGCACTGTGCAAAAGCACAGCTCATTGCTGTTGCTCCGGTGCCAAAAGTTTGCGCGTCCGGCGCTGTTTATTGTTGAGGTGTCGGTTTAAGCTTCACACCATCAGATCTCGTTGTGGCAGGCGAATCTGACCTCCTTTCTTCCTTGGTTAAAAAGCGCCGCTGCGGAAGCCTCCCCGCAGCGGCGCTTTTGCGTTGGAACCTGCTGGATCTTACGGATTGATCTTGAGGGCGACAAAAAACAGGCCCTGACCCCGCTGGATCAGCAGTCGCTGGATCGGGCGGGAAAAGGTTTCCTTGACCGCCAGCTGCAGATCACTGTTGCCGGTGATATTGCGGCCATTGAATTCAACAATGACATCGCCCGGCTGGAGGGTGGCCTGCGCCGCCGGACTGTCGATGTCCACCGCAATGATCACAGCTCCCTGGGCAGCACTGATCTGCCAGCGCTGGCGCAATTCGCTGGTGAGGTCCTGAGTGCTCAGCCCCAGCCGGCCCATGCTCGATTTTTCACCCGTGGCGTCGGCCTTCGTCTCGGTAGCCCCTTCTTCCATCTTTCCGATCTTGACCGTGGCGTTGATGGTGGTGCCGTCGCGGTAAAGGGTCAGTTCAGCCGTCTCGCCAATGGGAATTTCCGCCACCATCCGTGGCAGATCATGCATGGATTTGATTGCCAGCCGGTTGAGTGTCAGGATGATATCGCCGCGCTTCACGCCGGCTCTGTCCGCCGGTGAGCCGTCCGTGACGGAGGACACCAGGGCGCCGTCCGTCGATTCGAGACCAAAGGAAGTTGCGAGGTTCTCCGAGACCTGCTGGATGCTGACGCCGAGCCAGCCGCGGGTCACGTGCCCGGTCTCCTTGAGCTGGGGCAGAATGGTTTTGGCGGCGTTGACAGGAATGGCAAAACCAATGCCCTGCCCATGGGCCACGATGGCGGTGTTGATGCCGACCACTTCACCGCGGGTGTTGAACAGCGGGCCGCCGGAGTTGCCCGGGTTGATGGAGGCGTCAGTCTGGATGAAGTTGTCATAGGGGCCGGCGCCGATAACGCGCCCCTTGGCCGAAACGATCCCGACCGTCACCGTCTGGTCGAGGCCGAACGGATTGCCGATGGCCATGACCCACTCCCCGATTTCCAGCCGCTCGCTGTTGCCGAGTTTGACCACCGGCAGTTTTTCGTCCGTATCAATTTTCAGCAGTGCCAGGTCCAGCTTCTGATCGACGCCCTTGACGGCGGCGGGGTAGGTCTTGCCACCGGAAAGCTGGATGGTGATTTCGTCGGCATTATCGACCACATGACCATTGGTCAGGATGTACCCATCTTCCGAGATAATAAAACCGGAGCCGAGAGATTTCTGTTCAAGGTGGGGTGGGGTCTGTCCGCGGAAAAAATGCTCAAAAAAGTCATCGAATAATTCGGAGCGCGGACTGTTGAAGCGTTCAAAGCGCTCATGCAGAGAGCGGACCTTTTTTGAGGTGCTGATGTTGACAACCGCGGGTTTAAGCTCTTTGGTCAGGGCCACAAAGTCAGGTGCCGTTGCCCAGCTCAGGGTGGGCAGCAGTAGCAGCAAGGCAATGAAGATTTTTGTCCGCATGGCATGACTCCTCTGATGGGGAAAAGGGTTGGATGAGAACGCCGGCAGCTGAAGCGTGGGGCTGGCGCAGTTGGGAAGTTTACCTGTTTTTGTGCCAGAACAGAATGGGGATTCATATTTATTTGCAGGGGCGAAAAGGCGGGTTGGCCTCTGTGCTTTTACACGTCAGGGACGGCTGCTTCCTGTGGGGGCTCGGCCGGCGGGCGGCGGCGGTAGGGCAGGCGAATCTCAAAGGTGCTGCCTTCGCCGGGTGTTGATTGCACATGAATCGTGCCCTGGTGGGCTTCGGTAACCCATTTGACGATGGCCAGCCCCAGGCCGGTGCCGCCATCGATTCGGTTGCGCGCCTCGTCGGTGCGGTAAAACCGTTCAAAAATGTGCGGCAGATGTTCAGCCGCGATACCGATGCCGGTGTCCCGGATCTGGACGATGGCCTGATTCTCACTGCAGGTGACGTCGATGTCGACCTGTCCGCCATCCGGAGTGTAGCGGATGGCATTGGTGAGCAGATTCAGGAACAGTTGGCGCAGGCGCAGGTCGTCGCCGCGAATCCAGATTTCGCCCTGCTCCTGATGATGAAGGTCGACCTGGATCTGTTTTTTCTCTGCCAGCTTGCGGCCCTGGAGGTAGAGCTCCTGCAACAGGTCGCTGAGGCTGAGGTAGCCGATCGAAAGGGGGAGTTCGCCGGATTCGCTTTTGGCCAGGGTCAGCAGATCCTCAATGATCCGGCCCATGCGGTCGATCTCTTCCATATTGGAGCCCAGGGTGTCGCGGAACTCTTCGACGGTCTTGCCCCAGCGCAGGGCGACCTCCGTTTCACCGCGCAGAATGGTGAGCGGGGTGCGTAGCTCATGCGACGCATCACCGGAAAACTGGCGAATACGTTTTACGGCCTGTTCCAACTGCGACAGCATGCCATTGTATTCTGCTGCGACCGAATGCAGTTCCGTGATCGGCTGGTCGAGCTGAAGGCGCTCGTTGAGGCTGTTGATGTGGATTTTGCCGCAATGGTGGCGGATCGCCTCAAGACCATTAAGCAGGGTGGCAATGCGACGGACTCTCAGGGCATAGAGCAGCAGCAGTAGGACCGAGAGAAGCGCAGCGGTGGTTTTCAGCCACGCTGGCGAGAAGGGAAGGCCGGTGTCGGTTGGTGCCAGGACAGACAGAGTCAGGGCGGCGCCGGTTGCCAGAGCGACAACCAGCGCCAGTCCGTTCCACAGGGCCAGGTTAACACGTGCCGATTTCAGCACCTAGTCCTCCTTGAGAACGTAGCCGACTCCGCGGATGGTGTGGATCAGTTTCTTGCTGAAGTCCTTGTCGATTTTTTTGCGCAGGTAGTTGACGTAGACGTCGATGATGTTGGTGAACGAGTCGAAGGTGTAGTCCCACACGTGCTCGGCAATCATGGTGCGGGTGAGCACCTGGTTGGGATTGCGCATGAAGTACTCCAGTAGACCGTATTCCTTTGCGGTCAGGTCAATTTCCTTGTCCGAGCGCCAGACCTTGTGGGTGACGGGGTCCAGGCGCAGGTCGGAGAAAAAGATTTCTGCGCCGCGATCTTTGACGCCGCGGCGGACCAGAGCTTTGACGCGCGCCAGCAGCTCGGCGAAGGCAAAAGGTTTGGTCAGATAGTCATCGCTGCCGCTGTCGAGACCGGAGACAATGTCCTCGACACTGTCCTTGGCCGTCAGGCACAGAATCGGTGTAGTAATTTCCTTGTCCCTCAGTTCCTTGATGACGGTCAGTCCATCTTTTTTCGGCAGCATCACATCCATAAGGATCAGGTCGTAGTGGTTGCTTTCAGCCATGTACAGGCCTTCCTCACCGTTGGCGGCGATGTCAACGGCAAAGTTTTCTTCTTCCAGCCCACGCTTGATGAAGCTGGCGACCTTTTTTTCATCTTCGACGACAAGTACTTTCATGTTGAACTCCTTTTGACCGGCGGGAAAACGATTAATGCCGAAAATTCATTTCAATTTTAGTTTGACGAGCACTTCATTGGCGGTTTCTTCAACGGCCTTGCCGGTGACATCCACCGTGGCCCACTTCTGGTTGCGAAAGAAGCGGCGTGCCGCCTTCAGCTCTTCCTCAACTTCCTCAAAATCCGCGTAGGCTTTTCGCGGGTCCTGCCCAAGATTTTTCAACCGCGCCGCCCGCAGCTCCACAAGCCGTTCCGGCTTGATGAGCAGGCCGACAACCCGGTTGTGATCGAGTGCCAGCAACTCAGGGGGCGGGGCAATCCCACTGACGAGCGGAATGTTGGCCACCTTCCAGCCCCGGTGCGACAGATAGATGGACAGCGGCGTTTTGCTGGTGCGTGAGACGCCCACCAGGACGATGTCCGCATTGTTCAGAAACCGGGTCTCCTGACCGTCATCATTGCGAACGGTAAACTCGATGGCCTCAATGCGGCGAAAGTAGCCTTCATCGACACCGTGGAGCAACCCGGGAATCTCGTTTGGCGAGATGCCAAAAAATTCGGAAAACCTGACCAGCAGCGGCGTCATGATGTCGAAGCTGGTCAGGCCGATGGCTTCACACTCATCGTGTACCAGGCGCGACAATTCGCGGTTGACGATGGTATAAATCACCATGGCGCGCTGTTTGGCCGCGAGGTCAAGTGCCTCATAAACCTGGTTTTTGCTGCGGACGTTGCTGATTCGTTTCAGTCGCGCGCCCTGTTGCTGAAACTGGGTCAGCGCGGCGGAAACAATTTTTTCCGCAGTTTCCCCCGTGGCATCGGATAGCAGAAAGACCGTTTGTATCAGGGTCATGGTAAACTCATTAATGCGAGATTAATAACTTTCTATAGCAGAAAGTAGGGACGCTGCAAGCATTTATTCTTGCCAATCTTGTATTTCGTCCTTTTTAAGGGACTTGGCGGGCAGTCTGTACCATAAGAGGTAATTTGTTTCATTAGTCTAGCGTAATATCTAGACGTAATTTCTCTGCTGTTGTCAAGGTTTTTATTGCCTTTCCTGAATCCCTTTGCTACATAAGCGAAATGACTGATAAATGGCTTGAAATGACTCTTAAGATTCCCGTCTGTGCCGCCGACCTGGTGTGTCAGGAGCTGACTGAACTGGGCAGCTGCGGTGCGATTGTAGAAGAGCGCGTGCTCGATACTTTTGTCCCTCCCCCTCCGGAAGAAACCGACGGTGATTTTTTTTCCGTCAAGGCGTTTTTCCCCTGGCCGAGCTCGGTTCCCGATCTGCTGGAAACGGTGAAAATCTCTCTGACGCAGCGGTTGCGGATGTGGTCGGGCTATGCCCTGCCCGATCTGGTCTGGCGTGAGGTGGGCCATGAAGACTGGGCCGAGGGCTGGAAGCAGCATTTCCTGCCAACGCGCATCGGGCGTCGCCTCGTGGTCAAGCCGAGCTGGGACGATTACCAGCCTGCGCCGGAGGATGTGGTGGTGACCCTTGATCCGGGGATGGCGTTCGGGACCGGTACCCATGGGACCACCCATCTCTGCCTGCTGGCTGTTGCGGAAGTCTTTGATTCGCGGCCAGTGGTCCGGCGGGTTCTCGATGTTGGGACCGGTTCCGGTATTCTGGCTATCGCAGCGGCCGCCCTCGGGGCGGAGTTCGTGCTGGCCTGTGATATTGACCCGGTGGCCTGCGATACCGCGCGAGAGAATGCCGCGGTCAATGCCGTGGTTGACCGGGTACAGGTGACCCAGGACGATCTCAGTCTTTTGCCCGGAGATTTCGATGTCATTGTGGCCAACATTCTGGCCGAGGAAAATGTGCGTTTGGCGTCGGAACTGGTCACTCGTCTCGCTGATGGGGGTCTGTTGATCCTCTCCGGGATTCTGCAGGAAAAGGTACCGCTTGTGACGGCAGGTTTTTCAGCCTTTCCCCTGTCGGCGCCAGACATTCGACTGGAAGAGGAGTGGGCCTGTCTCATCTATCGGCATCAGAACGGATGAGGCGTTTCTTTGTTCCTCTGCTTGACCCGGCGGTCAGGGAGATGGCATTGCCTGCCGACGTGGCTCATCATCTCTGTACGGTCCTGCGTTGTCAGGTCGGATATCATTTTGTGCTGTGTGACGGGTGTGGCGGTTGCGCACAGGCGCGGCTGCTTTCCGTGGCGGGCAAAAAGGCGGTGGCGGCCCTTGATCGTTTCTGGCAGCAACCTGAAACCGCCCTTCCTCTGACTCTCTACCAGGCCTTGCCCGCCGGCGACAAATTCGATCTGATTCTGCAGAAGAACACGGAGCTTGGCGTGGGGGTATTTGCGCCGTTGTTCAGTGAGCGCTGTCAGTTCTCGCGCTTTGAGAAGAAATTCGACAAGAAGGTTGAACGCTGGCAACGAATTGTTCAGGAGGCAGCCCGCCAGTCCCAGCGCAGCTGGTTGCCCACGGTTTTGCCACCGGGCTCTCTGCAGGATGTGCTTGCCGGGTGTCAGGCTGGTTTGCGGCTGGTGTTGTGGGAAGGGGCCTGTCAGCCGCTGGATGCGCTGCTGCCCCGGGAGACCCCTGTGTCGGCGGCGATCCTGGTTGGCCCGGAAGGCGGTTTGAGCGATGCTGATGTGGCGCTGGCGGTAGGTCATGGGTTCCAGCCCGTGGCGCTTGGCCCGCGAATCCTGCGCACGGAAACAGCTGGTTTTGCCCTGACGTCGATTCTGCAATATCGTTATGGCGACCTGTCTCATCAGATTGCAGCAGCAGACTAAGAAGGGTTGGACAGGGAAAGCTCATGCGGTGTCCCCATTGTGGCTATCATAGCTTTGACGGATTGATCCACTGTAAAAAGTGTGGAGGGGATCTGCCGTTGCGAAAGCCGTCAGCGGCAACGGGACTTTCCGATCAGCCGGATCTGTTCGATTCTTTGCCGGCGTTCGATGTGAGAGTTGCGGTTCCGGCTCCGCCCCCCTCCCCGTCGACGTCTGAACAGTGCCATGCGGCTAAGGACGACGATCCGCCGCCCGCAGTGAACCCTGAAACGCAACCCTGCTGTAAAAAACGAACAGTGCACTCTTCGTCTGTGCCGAACGGGAACCGATTGCTTCTGCGCCGTGCCCTGGCCAGCCTGCTCGATTTGCTGCTGGTCTGCGCGCTGTGGTATGCTGAAATCCGGCTGGCAGACGGGCTGCTGGGACGGTCCACCGATCTACTCGCGCTGGCCGTCGATGACAGCGCGCTGCGGATGGCGCTCTATCTGCTGTTTGTGACCAGTGCCTTGGGTTATTCCGTTGTTTTTCACTACATGACGGGCCAGACACCGGGAAAGCTCTGTTTTGGGCTGCGGCTGGTTTCCTGTTCGGAGACTGTTCTCAGTTTGGCTCAGGTACTGATCCGCGTTGGAGGCAGCCTGCTGTCCTGCCTGTCGGGCGGCTTTGGTTTCTGGGTTGCTCGCAACCATGATCGCCAACAGGGCTGGCATGATCGTCTGGCGGAAACCTGTGTCGTAGATGAAGTCACGCTGTCTGACCCCTTGTGCCGCTCAGTGAAAGGATCGGTTTGATGCGTTTCGTTAAAATGCAGGGCATTGGCAACGATTATGTCTATATCGAGAATCTCGATCTGGTGCGTTTTGATCCGCGCGGGTTGGCTATTCGCATGAGCCACCGCCAGTTCGGAATCGGTTCTGATGGTTTGATTCTGATCCTGCCATCCGACCGCGCAGATGCCGCGATGCGTATTTTCAATGCCGATGGCAGCGAGGCCGAAATGTGCGGTAACGGTATTCGTTGTGTCGCAAAATACCTCTATGATCGCCGGCGGGTGACAGGCCGGGAACTGACGATTGAGACCCCTGCCGGAATTCGCACGGTCCAGGTTCTGCCGGATGCGGCCGGCCGGGTGGCACAGGTGACGGTTGACATGGGCGTGCCGCGCATGGAGCGCCAGCAGATTCCGATGCTTGGCGAGCCCGCCGCGCAAGCTCTGGCCGTGCCATTGCAGGTGGATGATCAGACGTTCACGGTGCACTGCCTGTCCATGGGGAACCCCCACTGTGTCGTGTTCGTCGAAGAGGTTGAACGCTTTCCGGTCGCTGTCTGGGGGCCACGTATTGAGCATCACCCGCTGTTTCCCCAACGCATTAATGTTGAGTTTGTTCAGGTGCTGTCACGCCATGAGGTCCGTCAGCGCACCTGGGAGCGGGGAGCCGGGGAGACTCTGGCCTGTGGCACCGGTTCTTCCGCCGTCACTGTGGCCGGCTTTCTGTCCGGCCGGACTGAGCGCCGGATTGTCAATCATCTGGCCGGGGGAGACCTGTCCATGGACTACACCGAGCAGGGCCGGGTTCTCATGACCGGACCGGCGGTCGAGGTGTTTGAGGGGGAATGGCCAGAGCCGGAGGCTGCTGATGAAAGCGTTGCTGTTTGACCTGGACAATACCCTCTACAGTGCCAGTCGCGCGCTGTTCAATCTGATTGATGTGCGCATTAACCGCTATATGCATGAAGTGGTGGGGATTGCTCACGAGCGCGTGGACCAGCTGCGCCGCCACTACTGGCAGCAGTACGGCGTGACTCTGCGTGGCTTGATGCAGGAGCACGGCACGGACCCCGAACACTATCTGCATTATGTGCATGAGATCGACGTTTCCAGCCGCCTGGACGCGGATCCGACTCTGCGTGCGATGTTGCAGCAATTGCCGCAGCGCAAGGTCGTGTTCACCAACGGTTCGGCGGAGCATGCCTTGCGGGTACTGGAATGCCTGCAGATCGAAGACTGTTTTGAGCAGGTTTTTGATATCCGCGTCAGTGGCTATCTGCCAAAACCGTGCGAACCACCTTACTGCGCCGTTCTTCGCTGTCTGGCTCTGCCGGCGGGCGATTGCGTGATGATTGAGGATTCGCTGGCGAATCTGCAGACGGCGGCGCGACTGGGGATGCGCACGATTCATGTCGCCGAACAGGACGATGTCCTGTCGGATGCCGCTGTTGATGCCCGGGTGTGCCGGGTACACCAGGTGGCGCACGTGCTTCAGGGCTGGCAATCGAGGGCGGGTCTTCAGGGGGTTGCATGAGGGCGGTGCTGCAGCGGGTGAGCGAAGCCCGGGTTGATGTGGCCGGAGAGACGGTGGGGGCGATTGGAGAAGGGCTGATGGTGCTGCTGGGGGTTGCACAGCAGGACGCTCGGAGTGATCTCGACTACCTGGTGGACAAGATCGTCAATCTACGCATCTTTGAAGATGATGAGGGGAAAATGAACCGCTCCGTGCTCGATATTCAGGGGGCGGTTCTGGCAGTGTCCCAGTTTACGCTGTTGGCGGATTGCCGAAAGGGGCGTCGTCCGGGGTTTTCGGCTGCCGCGCCGCCCGACGAGGCCAATCGGCTGTATCAGGAATTTGTCGCGCAACTGCGGCAGCGGGGGGTGCAGGTGGAAACCGGCGTTTTTCAGGCCGACATGCAGGTCCGGCTGGTCAATAACGGACCGGTTACCCTGATGCTCGATAGCCGTAAGGAGTTCTGATGGTTGCGTCCGAAGAGATGGAAGAGGTCAGCAAATCACAGCGCAAGCGCGATGCCCAGGCCGTTGAGGAGCTGGTGCGCCAGCTGCTGGAAATGGCCGACTCGCAGCTGGAACTACTGACGCTGGACAGCGAAATCTCCGCGTCACTGTTGCAGGCGCGTTCTATTCGCACGCACAGCGCGCGTAAAAGGCAACTTAAGTTTCTTGCCGGCCTGTTGCGGCGTGAGCCGGAGCAGCTGGAGCAGGTCCAGACCTTTCTCAATGGTGAGAGCGCGCTTCAGCTCGATGAGGCGCGCCGTTTTCATCAATTGGAGAAATTGCGCGACCGGTTGTGTGCCGCTGATCAGCGGCCTGAGGCCCTGGCCGAACTGCGGCAGAATTTTCCGGCGGTCGATTTCCGTTCTCTCGAAGCTCTGCTCAGAGCCTATCGTGGTGTTGAAGACAAAAAGAACTATCGCCAGATCTTTCGCTGGTTGCGCCAGGCTCTGGTTGAAGAGCCGTCTGACAGCCCGTCCGATGAGTCCGACTGAAACAGAAAAGCCCGGAGCGAATCCGGGCTTTTCTGTGATGGTTTCAATGGTTTGGCAGGGACGTTTAAAGAGCTTTTTTGATGAACTCTTCCAGCTGTGACTTGGGAACCGCACCGACCAGCTGATCAACAACCTTTCCCCCTTTGAACAGGATCAGGGTCGGGATGCCGCGCACGCCAAACTGGCCGGGTGTCGCCGGATTCTCATCGACGTTAACTTTGCCGATCTTGACCTGGCCATCGAAAGCTTCGGCCATTTCGTCAATCACGGGCAGGATGGCTTTACAGGGGGCGCACCAGGTTGCCCAGAAGTCAACCAGCACGGGCTGAGACGCCTGAAGAACTTCGCTTTCAAAATTATCGTCGGTAAACTGGTGTACTTTGTCGCTGGCCATGAATGTGATTCCTCCTGTGGCTTGATCGCTTTGAATAGACTCAACAGACGCTAATCTGATAATGATAGAAATCCCTCGCTGAAAATGCAAGGCCTATTCCGTCGGCGGCCCTGGTTTGGCGGCGCCGCGAGGAAGATTTTCCTGGATGCTGCTGACCTTTACGTGCAGGTCGTGCGAGGGCGGGATAGGGGGCATCGCCTGAAAGGATGGAGATCACCATGTCTGATAAAATTGTTGTGGCGCTGCAGAATCATAATGCGTTGTTGGAGCGGTCGCTGGCGCATGAAGCCGGGACCCTTGAAGATATCGCGCAGCGGATAGTCGAAACTTTTAACGGGGGGGGGCGGTTATTCATTGCCGCGGGGGGCAGTTTAGGCTGGCTGGCGGAAGTTTTGGCAACCTGTCTGCTGCACCGGCTGGAAGTCGAGCGGCCGGCGCTGCCGGTCCAGGCACTTTCACTCAGCCGTGAGCTGGCGACGGCCCTGTGTCAGGCGGGTCAGTTCGATCAGTTTTATACCGGTCAGCTTCAGAGTCTGGTGCGGGGCGGTGACTGCCTGCTGCTGCTGGATGAGGCCGCCGATCTGCCGTTGCTGGCGGCACTGCCGGTTGCGAAGGAGCTTGATTGTCCCGTCGCGGTCCTGTCGGTCGCTGAACGCGAGGCCTGGCTCGAGGCCGAGGCGGATCTCGTCGTTTCACTGGATGCGTCGACCCGGACACGCGGGCGTGAAGTGTTGCTGGTCTACGTCCACCTGCTGTGTGAGCTGATCGAGGCCGAGCTGTTCGGATTTTGATCCGCTGTGGCCCGATTGGTTTGCGTTGCCGGGTGGGAAAGCCGTTGACGTGGACCCGTGGCGGGCATAAAATAGTCGGCTTTACAGCTTGTTCAGGTGGTCTTTTGCGGACGAGGGGATTATGAATATCCTGTTATACAAAGTGTCCTTACTGCTCTACGCGGTGACGACCGTTCTCTATCTGGTCTGTGTCATTCAGAACCGGCCGGGCCGGGATCGCTGGGCGCGGATTGCCTTGCTGAGTGCTTTTGCCGTTCACTCCCTGACGCTGTTGATGCGGTATCTGGAGGCGGGCTATACGCCCATTACCAACCTGCACGAGTCGCTGTCCTTTTTTGCCTGGACCATTGCCGGGGTGTTTGCTCTGGTCAACTGGCGGCTGCGCATGAATGTGCTCGCGGTTTCCACGGCAACGCTGGTACTGGTCCTGATGCTGTTCGGCAGTGTCATGCCGATGCATGTTCAGGAGCTGAACCCGGCGCTCAACAGTCTCTGGCTGCCGGTGCATGTGGGGCTGGCTTTTCTCGGGAATGCCGTGTTTGCCGTGGCTTTTGTCGCCGGGGTGTTCTATCTGCTCGAAGAGCGGATGCTCAAGAGCAAAAAGTTTTCCGCACTCTATTACCGGCTACCCTCTTTGGATACCCTGGACATGGTCAATTATCGCTGTTTGACCTTCGGCTTTCCCCTGATGACCATGGGCATCATTTCCGGTGCGGTCTGGGCCGAGTCGGCCTGGGGAACCTATTGGAGCTGGGACCCGAAGGAGTCCTGGGCGCTGATCACCTGGTTCCTCTATGCCGCGCTGCTGCATGGCCGCCTGAGTATTGGCTGGCGCGGGCGCCGTGCCGCCATCTTTGCCATTATCGGTTTTGTTTTTGTGCTGTTCACCTTTCTGGGGGTCAATCTGCTGTTGCCCGGACTGCACAGTTACAGTTCCATGGCCGGGTCCTGATCCGAACGGGATGACTTTTGTTGTATGCTTCCGGTGTGGACTGCGTGCGCTGGTTGCTTAATCTGTGGATAGATCGATGGATATTTTTGTTGTTGGTTTAAGTCACAAGACCGCGCCGGTTTCCGTGCGTGAAAAGGTGGCTTTTGCCCCTGAAAAACTGGCGGAGGCTCTGCATCAGCTGGCGCAATCGCCGCAGCTGGCCGAGTCCCTGATTCTCTCGACCTGCAACCGGGTGGAGCTGTATGCCGGTGGCCCCGACTGTGGCGCGGGGATTCGGGCGCTGAAGGAATTTCTGGCGCACTATCACCATCTCAGCGTCGATGATCTGGATGGCCATCTCTATGTCAAGCAGGGCGAGGAGGCGATTCGGCACGTCTTCCGGGTGGCAGCGAGTCTCGATTCCATGGTGGTCGGTGAACCGCAGATCCTCGGCCAGATCAAGACAGCCTATGGTCACGCCGCCGAGCAGGGCACCGTCGGCCTGATTCTTAATCGTTTTCTGCACAAGGCCTTTTCCGTGGCCAAGCGGGTGCGCACGGAAACCAATATTGCCGGCAATGCCGTTTCCGTCTCCTTTGCTGCCGTGGAGCTGGCGCGCAAGATTTTCGGTTCCATCGAGGGTAAAAAGGTGCTGCTGATCGGTGCCGGTGAGATGTGTGAGCTGGCTGCGCGCCATTTTGTCAACAATGGCATCAACCGCGTTCTGGTGACCAATCGCACCTTTGCCCGCGCTGAAAAGCTGGCGGAAGAATTTTCCGGTCAGGCCGTGCTGTTCGAGAACTTTCCCGACCATCTCCATCAGGTGGATATTGTGCTGTCGTCCACCGGCGCGACCCGTTTTATCATCTCCCCGGAAATGGTGCAGCAGGCCCTCAAACAGCGCAAGAACCGGCCGATGTTTTTTATTGATATCGCGGTGCCGCGCGATATCGATCCGCGCGTCAACGATCTCAACAACGCCTATCTTTATGATGTCGATGACCTGCAGGGCGTGGTCAATGCCAATCTCAAGGAGCGCCAGCGCGAAGCCGAGCTGGCCGAACAGATTATCGAGCATGAGATTGGCCAGTTCCAGCGCTGGATGCGTGGTCTTGACGTGGTGCCGACCATTGTCGCCCTGCGCAACAAGGTGGAGCAGCTGCGGCGGGCCGAGGTCGACAAGACGCTGGGGAATCTCAAGCATCTGGGAGCCAGTGAGCGCAAGGCCATCGAGGCCATGAGCGCGGCGCTGATCAACAAGATTCTCCATACGCCGACACGGGTGTTGAAGCAGGCCCAGCAGCAGGAAGACGAGGAAGCTCAACTGTGTGTCGATGCTCTTCAGCGCCTGTTCGATCTGGAAATCGCGGCGCCCGAAGGCGAGCTGAAATCCATGGACGATCACTGACATGGGGATGGCGGAGCCTTCTGCGTTACGGGTTCCCCCTTTGACGGGCTTGCGCGTGCTGGTGACCCGTCCTCCTCATCAGGCGGCCGAGTTCGTTGAACGTCTGCGGCACGCCGGCGCTCATCCGGTGGTTTTTCCCCTGATCGAGATCGCACCGCCGCCGGACTGGCGGCCTCTGGATGCGGCACTCCAGTGCCTGGTTGACTATGACTGGCTGGTGCTGACGTCCGTCAATGCCGTTGAGATCATCGCTGAGCGTTTGCAGCAGCTTCAGGGCCATCTCCGGTTGCCGGCCGGGCTGCAAGTCTACAGCGTCGGTCCGAAGACGGCCAGGGCAATTGAGCGTCTGGGCTGGCCGGTTGAGGTGCCGGGGGAGGATTTCCGTGCGGAAAGCCTGCTGGCACTGCTCTGTTCTCGGGGTGCGCGCGACCGGCGTGTGCTCTACCCGCGGGCGGAACGGGCACGTGATCTGCTGCCAGCGGGATTGAGGTCGGTGGGCGCGCAGCTGGACGATCCCATCGCCTATTCGACCCAGCCCACTCAGGGCCGACGTGCCGAGCTGCTGCAGCGGCTGACCGAGGTGGATGTCGTGACCCTGACCTCCTCGTCGGCGGTCGAGAATTTTGTCGAGTTGCTGGGTGACATCCGGAGCCTGCCTGCCACGGTGTGTTGCGCGTCCATCGGTCCGGTGACCTCGGACACGGCTCGAGAGTTGTCCCTGCCCATCGCTGTCGAGGCGAACCCTTATACGCTGGATGGTCTGCTGTCGGCTTTACAGACCCTCATCCCCCACCAGACAGGAGTGTAGTCATGTATTTTCCCAAATATCGCTCGCGGCGCACCCGCCGAACGGAGAATCTGCGCCGGATGGTGCGTGAGACCCACTTGCGGGTCGATGACCTGATCTATCCCATGTTCAGTGCCTTTGGCGAGAACATCAAAAGTGAAATTCCCTCCATGCCGGGCATCTTTCAGCAGTCCATCGAGCATATCGTGGAAGAGGCCAAAGAAGTGTATGCGCTGGGCATCCCGGCGGTGATCCTGTTCGGTATTCCGGAGTGCAAGGATCCTCTCGGTCAGGATGCCTACAGTGATGAGGGCATCATTCAGCGCACCATTCGCGCCATCAAGGCCGCAGTGCCGCAGCTGACCGTTATCACCGATGTCTGCCTGTGTGAGTACACCGATCACGGGCACTGCGGTGTCATCAAGGATGGTGATGTGGACAATGATGAAACGCTGCGGTTGCTGGCTGCAGAAGCCCTGTCCCATGCCCAGGCCGGCGCCGATATCGTGGCACCCAGCGACATGATGGACGGGCGCATCGCCGCGTTGCGAGAAATCCTGGACGAGAACGGTTTCTCCCATATCCCGGTCATGAGTTATGCGGTGAAGTATGCCAGTGCCTACTATGGCCCCTTCCGTGATGCCGCGGAATCAACGCCTCAGTTCGGGGATCGCCGCAGCTACCAGATGGACCCGGCCAACCGCATTGAAGCTTTCCGCGAGGCGGCTCTTGATGTGGAGGAGTGTGCCGATTTTCTGATGGTCAAGCCGGCCCTGGCTTATCTGGATATCCTGCGTGACATCAAGGAACGCTTCGATCTGCCGCTGGTGGCGTACAATGTCTCGGGAGAGTATTCCATGATCAAGGCTGCGGCCCGGCTTGGCTGGGTCGATCACGATCGCATCATGATGGAAACGCTGGTCGGCATGAAGCGCGCAGGCGCCGACCTGATCATTACCTATCATGCCAAGGAGGCGGCCCGCCTCCTGGCTGGCCAGTGATTGTCGGATCGACACAGACTTCAATGTTGCACGACGGGCGGCCCCTTCAGGGTCGCCCTGTTTTTTCTTCTTTCACGGACTGCACACGACGCATGAGTGAGTATCATCACACCCTTCTCGATAATGGCCTGCAGCTGGTCATTGCCCCGTTGCCGCATCTGCACAGTGTTGAAATTATCTGCTACGTCCGCGTCGGCAGCGGTTATGAACAGGCCGATGAAGCCGGGTTGTCCCATTTTGTCGAACACATGATGTTTCGCGGGAATGCCCGTCATGAAGGCGGCCCGCAGATTGAACAGGCCTTCGAGCGGCTGGGGAGCAGCGTCAATGCGGCGACCGACTGCGAATCGACCAGCTTCTATGCCCGCATCCATCCGCAGTCTGTTGCCGCGGCGCTGGAGGAGTTTGCCATCCTGCTGCGCACGCCCTGTTTCCAGCAGCTCGAAACTGAGCGTGCCATTGTACTGGAAGAAGCTCAGGGCGATTTCAATGAGCAGGGGGATGATATTTGCCTCGAAAACCAGACCAGTCGCCTGATGTGGGAAAATCATCCTCTTGGCCAGCCGGTCATCGGTTTTCCCGAGACGATTCGGAATTTTACCCTTGAGCAAGTCCAGCACTGGCACCAGCGCCACTATGTGCCCGGCAATGTGCTGATCAGTCTGGCCGGACCGGTGAACGCGCAAGAGCTGCAACAGGTTGCCGAACAGGTTTTCGGCGACTGGTTGCCTGTCGAGTTGCCGCCGCCGCCACCGTTGTTGCCGACCGTGGCGGCGGAAACGGCTTTGCCGCGCTTCGCCTGGGTGCGTGATGCCGATGCCCAGCTTTCGGTTCAGCTGGCCTGGCGTACGGATGGCTGGCGCAGTCCGCTGTCGCCTGGTCTGCGGGCTCTGCGTCGTCTGCTTGGCGAGGGCGGTGCCAGCCGTCTGATGCGGCGGCTGCGCGAAGAGTCCGGTTTGACCTATCATGTGGATGCGACACTGGAAGAGTTTCCGCAAGGTGGATGTTTTTCGATTGATTTCACCACCGACCCGGAAAAGCTGGTGACGGTAATGGCCACCCTGGTGGATGAACTGGGCCGCAGCACTGAGGTTCCCTTGCCGGAGATGGTTCAGCTGTCGCGCAATGTCCGGCATAATCTTGAGTTCAGCCGCGACAATGTTGAAGATCTGTGTGGCCGTTATGGCTGGGGGGTGTTCAGTGGTGCGCTGCGGACGCTGGAGGATGAACTGCGACTCTGGTCAACGATGGTGCCACAGGCCGTCGAGGAGTCGGCGCGGCGGACTCTTCAGCCCCATCGCCTGTGTTTTGCCTGCGTCGGGCCCTGGCGCGCCGCAGATCAGGCCGAAGTTGAAGCGCTGTTGTCCGGGTCCCTTTTTTCGTGTGCGATGTGATTGTTTGACGCCGGGGCATCGCGGCTGCCTTTACTTTATTTCGACCTGTAGTAGGGTTGTCTGAATACGTCTTCCTGTTTCGATGAGGCGATGATGGAGCGACACGATTTGAACATTCTGCTGGTCGAAGACTCTGCCTTTTTTGGCCGCGTTGTCTCGGAACGATTGCAGCAGGACTATGGTTTTCGCGTGGCCTGGGCCAAAACCCTGGCGGAGGCAATGGCGGTTCTTGATGAGTCCGCCGATTTTTTTGCCGCGGTTCTTGATTACAACCTGCCCGATGCGCCGCAGGGTGAAGTGGTGGCCAAGGTCGTCAAGCGCGGAATCCCGGCCATTGTCTTTACCGCCACCCTCAATGAGGAATTGCGCAAGGCGGTGTGGATCAACAAGGTCGTCGACTACGTCCTCAAGGAAGGGATCGGCTCCGTCGAATATGTGGCCGAAGCCATCCGCCGGTTACAGCGTAACCGGGAGATTCCGGTGCTGGTAGTGGATGATTCTGTGGCCTTTCGCCATCTGATCAGCAGCTTGCTGCAGGTTCACGGATACCAGGTGCACACGGCGTCCAATGGGCGTGAGGCGTTGACACTCATCGGGCGTGAGCCGGGAATCCAGCTGGTGGTGACGGATTACAATATGCCGGAAATGGATGGTGTGGCGCTGGTCAGTGCCTTGCGTCAGCAGTTTGGCCGGGACCAGTTGGCCATTATCGGCATGTCTGGACAGGGCGAAGGGGTCATGGCAGCCCGCTTTATGAAGAGCGGCGCCAACGATTTTATCGTCAAGCAGAACCTGCTGCCGGAAGAGTTCTATTGCCGCGTCAACCAGAACCTGGACTACCTGGCCCATGTTCACCATATCCGGGAAGCGGCGATTCGCGATCCATTGACCGGCTTGCACAACCGACGCTATTTTTTCGAGGCGGGTCCGCAGCTGTATGCTAACGCCAAGCGCGATCTGGTTTACCTGTCCTGTGCCATGCTGGATATTGATTTCTTTAAAAAGGTCAATGACCAGTATGGCCATGAGGCCGGAGACCGGGTTCTGGTTGCGGTGGCGGAAGCGATCCGTGGCCGCCTGCGTAAAACGGATCTGCTGGCTCGTATGGGGGGCGAAGAGTTCTGTCTTCTGGTACCGAGCCGGGAGCCTGGAATGGCGGACGGGGTGTTTGAGGATATCCGTCGCCGGGTGGAAGCGTTACAGGTGACCACGCAGGATGGACAAAGCCTGCGGGTGACTCTGTCCATCGGCGGGACGTCAAGCCTGGGCGGGACCTTGGAAGAGATGCTCGGCCAAGCGGATGCTCTGCTGTATCAGGCCAAACAGAGTGGCCGCAATCGGGTGGTGTCGGACACCTGATCGCGGTCAACGCATTTTTTACTCAAGCCCTCCCTGGTGGAGGGCTTTTTTATTGCATCCCTATGGGGTTTCTTCGTAGCAGATCAGTTTCTGCGCCACGATGTCGGAGCGCAGGATGACCTGCTGTTCTTCGAGATTGAACACCCGGACCACGCGTTTGAACTGGGTGCTGGCCGGCATGATGCCTTCAAAGCCGTTTCTGTAGCCCAGCAGCTTGTTAAGATTGAAGACACAGTTTTCCCGCTCGGGATAGAGTGCGAGATAGAAGATGTCACTTTCCACCAGATCCTGGAAAAAGTGGGAGCCGTAGGACAGCTCCGGCATCATGCCACCGCTTTCGAACGCGACTTCGCCGATGACGCTCATGTTGCTGATTTCGTTAAAGGAGGTCGGTACGCCGAGGGCGGGGGTGGAGGTGCCCCAGCGGCCGGGGCCCAACAGCATGGTCTTGTTGTCCTCCCGGTCAGCGATGCGCTTGTTGAGGCGGCCGATTAGTCGGGCAACCTCATACTTGTTGGCCAGACTCAGGCGACTGTATTCATCCGGGTCGACCCAGATGATCCACTTCAGTTGCAGGGCGGTATTGCCGCCCATAAAATGGCCATCACTGGTGAACAGGGTCTGCTGTGCATCGATGTCTTCCGGCAGCGGGCCAAGAGCCTGGATGCCCTTGGTCTGCAGCGGACGGCACTGGACAATGCCCAGATGGAGATTCTCCTGCTCGTCGGTGTTGCCGGTGAACTCGATGTCGACCGGGTAGCTGTAGGCCTTTTCCAGTGTCTTCAGCGCGCGCTGCATCAGCTCGCAGAATGGGGTCTGGGTCAGCAGGCGCTCAAAGGTCAGCAGCCAGATATCCTCTTTTTTCAGGCTGCGACTGCGCAGCAGACGGCTGGTCTCGTAATCGCGTTCAGCGTAGAGCGGCCAGGGCAGCGTAACCCCGTGGCGAGTCAGGTTCAGCAGCGACAGGGTGCGCAGGCTGTTTTCCTCCAAATCCAGAATATCGACGTCGCGCTGGGAAAACTTGCGCACGTCTTCCATGCCTTTGTGCGGGCGCTTCATGGGTGCATCCAGTGCCACAATGCAGGGATAGTCGCCGTCCACCCGGTCGACGGCCCGGGTGCCGAGACCGAGGACCAGACGCAGCATGCCGGCCTCCGGCTGCATTTCCTTGTCCCACACGAAACTGTTGTACGAAACGCCGACACCGGCAAATTCGGGGAAGTAGTACTGGTTGTGGTAGCTGCCGGAAACGCGCTGGATTAGCAGGGCCATCTGTTCGTCACGCTGGTCAAGCCCGCGCTGCAGGCGATAGGACAGGGCCTCCTCACTCATGGCACTGGCAAAAATCCGGCGGATGGCTTCTTCCAGCCGTTCCAGCCGCTCCTCCGGAGATCCCTGGTTGGCGCAGAAAAAGCTCTCGTACTTGCCGGCAAAGGCGTTGCCGAAGCCGTCTTCGAGCAGGGAACTGGAGCGGACGATGATCGGATACTGGCCATAGTATTCGAGCATCAGGCGAAAGCTTTCGCGGATCGGGTCGGGGAAGTGGCCTTCCAGCATCAGCTGTTGCAGCTGGGCCCCGGCGCTGAAATAGCTTTGCGGTTTTTTCTGTTCTATGAACAGTTTCCACCAGCCATTGTGAACGATATACGAATAATAGACATTGGAGCCGACGAAAAAGGAGTCGTGAGGCTCCAGATGTTGTTTCCAGTCAAAACTCTCGTCTTTGAGCAGGATCTTGTTCGCCAGCAGCATACCCACGGCCTTGCCGCCGATAAAGCCGGTGCCGATGACGCGCGCTTTGATCTTCATCAGGTCCATGAGGCTGAAATAGCGTTGGGCCAGATTGAGGATGCGTTCATCGCGCCCGATGAGATGGCGGCAGATGTGCATCACCATTCTGGCTTTGTCCTCGATGCTGGCCGCTGTTTTCTCCAGCTGCTCAGCCTGCAGAAACAGCTGGTGCCAGTGGTCGAGATGCCGGTTGCTGTGGGCCTCCTTGCGGACCTTGCTGGTCAGCAGCTGGGTGGCCTGATAGCTGTTGGTGACGGGAATGAAGGCCTCGCCCTGCTTGCGGTGCGGCAGAAACATGGTGGAGGAATAGCGCTGCCAGACTTTGCGCGGTTGAACGTAGAACTGGTTGTCCGCGGTAAAGACATTGATCAGGACCTGGGTGGTCTTGCGGATGCGCTCGATGGTGCGGAACGAGTGGCGATGGCGAATCAGGGCGAAGTAGGCCACCGTGTCCAGTTCAAAGAGATAGGGACAGGTTACCCAGAAGAAATTGCCGATCATGTAGTCGGTGGTCCAGGCCGAAAGCAGGTCGGACAGGCAGTCAAAGACGTAAAAGGCGCCGGGCCCTTCCTCGGTGAGGATCTCATGGATGCGGGTGGCGAAAAACTCGAAGCCCTGACGGGCATCCAGTTCGTAGATTTTGATATGCGGTGACGCGCCGAGCAGTGGTTCATGCTCGCCGAAACGCATGTAGATGACTTTTTTCTCTTCTTTCAGAGCGCTGTCGACAAAAGGGCCGATAAAGTAGCGGTAGTCGGAGATGTTGTCCACTTCCCATACGACGTTGTCGCCGATACGCAGGTCATCAAGGACCTTGTCGAGGCTGCTGTATCCTGTTGTCACGCGAATCGCTGAGTCCATGTGTTCCCTCTCTTGTGTGGCCAAATGGCGTTATGAATGTAACGCAAACAGGAAGGGGGGGTACAGGTAAAAAACAGGCTCCCGCTGAAGACGGGAGCCTGTTTGGTGTCTAGCTCGTGCTCGGATCAGATAAGACCGAACGCGACCATGGCGTTGGCGACTTTGATGAAGCCGGCGATGTTGGCGCCGTTCACATAGTTGCCCGGCGTGCCGTACTCTTCAGCGGTCTCGTAGCAGAGGTTGTGAATGTTCTGCATGATCTGCTGCAGGCGTTTTTCCGTGTACTCGAAGGTCCAGGAGTCGCGGCCGGCATTCTGCTGCATTTCGAGCGCGCTGGTGGCGACGCCGCCGGCATTGGCGGCTTTGCCCGGGCCGTAGGCGATGCCGGCGTCCAGGAACACGCGCACGCCTTCCGGAGTGGTCGGCATGTTGGCGCCTTCACCGACAGCGATGCAGCCGTTCTTGACCAGCAGGGCCGCGTCCTTGCCGTTGATTTCGTTCTGGGTGGCTGACGGCATGGCAACCTGGCAGGGGATCTCCCAGATATTGCCTTTTGCCACAAACTTGGCGTCTTTGTGGTACTCGGTGTAATCCTTGATGCGGCGGCGCTCGATTTCCTTGAGTTGCTGGATGAGTTGCAGATCCAGACCCTTCTCGTGGTAGATGTAGCCGCCGGAATCGGAGCAGGCCACTACCTTGCCGCCGAGCTCGGTGATTTTCTCGATGGTATAAATGGCGACGTTGCCGCTGCCGGAGACAACGCAGGTTTTGCCGTCAAAGGAGTCCTTGCGCACTTTGAGCATCTCGTCGACAAAGAAGGTGGAGCCGTAGCCGGTGGCCTCGGTGCGCACCAGTGAGCCGCCCCAGTCGAGACCCTTGCCGGTGAGTACCCCGGCTTCCCAGCGGTTGGTGATGCGCTTGTACTGGCCGAAAAGGTAACCGATTTCGCGGCCGCCGACGCCGATGTCGCCGGCCGGCACGTCCGTGTGCTCGCCGATGTGGCGGGACAGTTCGGTCATGAAGCTCTGGCAGAAGCGCATGATTTCCGCGTCCGACTTGC
Organism: Desulfuromonadaceae bacterium; assembly: GCA_016936455.1. Classification (GTDB taxonomy): domain Bacteria; phylum Desulfobacterota; class Desulfuromonadia; order Desulfuromonadales; family Desulfuromonadaceae; genus Pseudodesulfuromonas. The sequence continues at coordinate 34,184 of JAFGXV010000050.1, read as the reverse complement.
CTTTGGGGTCGAAGTCGGAACCGCCTTTGCCGCCACCGATGGGCAGACCGGTCAGAGCGTTCTTGAAAATCTGCTCAAAGCCGAGGAACTTGATGATGCCCAGGTAGACGGAGGGGTGGAAGCGCAGACCGCCCTTGTAGGGGCCGAGGCAGCTGTTGAATTCCACACGGAAGCCGCGGTTGATCTGGACATTGCCCTTGTCGTCCTGCCAGGGCACCCGGAAGATGATCTGGCGCTCCGGTTCGCAGATACGCTCGATGATGCGATGGTCGGCAAACTCCGGATGCTTCACCAGAACGGGACCCAGGGATTCGAGAACTTCGTGTACGGCCTGGTGAAATTCTGTCTCGCCGGGGTTGCGGGCGAGGACTTCCTGGTACATGGATTCGATTTTCTCGTCGAGTTTGGTCATGATGGCACTCCTTGTTGTGATAAAAAAAGAGACAGCACTTGAATGAAAACTGTCCTTCATTGAGCAATAAGAGTGCCAACCACTGTTTTATTTTCGGATAGGGCCAATATTGTTTAAAAAATAGCCAAAAGCGAACCGTTTGGCAAAAATATTATTTATAGTAATTAATCTAATTTTTTGATCGTGTGCTTGCTGTGTACTCTTTGAGTTGGCTGGCGAAGGGTATAAAAAAGCCGTAGTCTGCAACGCGTGTCCGGGTTGCTGACTACGGCCTGAACGGGGTGGGTCACGGGATGAAACGGATCAGGTAATGCGGATGGTTTTGTACAGGAAGTTTTTGAATTTATAAAAGTTTTTCTTTTCCTCGTTTTCTTCACTGGCCGGGTCGCACGCCTTGAGCAGGGTGGCCAGCCGGGGCATGGAGCTGGCACCGAGGGTTCGCGCCTGCTGCAGGAGATCCGTGACCACATCGCGGCTGATGAGTTTGTTGCTGTACGGGGTGTATACGGCGCTCCAGAAATCTTCCGGACCCTGAACAATCATTTCGAGAATCTGCTGTGCGGTCTGACGTCCGCTGCGGTTCAGTGGTGGTGGGGGCGGATTGTTCTGTGCGGTCCCGAGGGCCTTGCGGATGTTGTCGACGCCGATGGTCTTGCCTTTACGGAAGAACAGGGCGCGCAAAAGGATGGAGCGCAGCTCCCTGACGTTGCCGCTGTAGTGGTGTTGCTGCAGCAGCTGCTGGGCCGCCGGGTTCAGGATGGGCGGTTCGTCATCACTGTCATCCGGGTGACGGTACGCCCGGTAGAGCTTGCCGAGAAAGTGGGTGCTGAGGTCGGGGATGTCTTCGCGGCGCTCGTTGAGGGACGGAACCTCCAGGGTCAGTTCGGACAGCCGGTGGTACAGATCCTCACGGAACAGCCCCTGTTCGATGAGGGCGGGCAGGTTCTTGTTGGTGGCGACGATCAGCAGCACCCGGGCAAACCGGGTCTGGTTTTCGCCAAGACGGACAAAGCTGCCGTTGTCGAGAAAGCGCAGCAGCTGGACCTGGGTTTTGGGGTCGGCATCCCCGATCTCGTCGAGAAAGACCACCCCCCCCTCGGCCTCTTCCAGAATGCCTTTGCGGTCGGCGTGAGCGCCGGTAAAAGCGCCACGCTTGTGGCCAAACAGTTCCGAATAGGTCAGTTCGCCGCTGTAGGCGGCAATATTGCTCTTTTTGACCGGCAGCTCCCGTCCCAGTCGAAAATGAGCCTGGTACATTTCATTGAGCCGCGAGTAGATGTTGTTAAAGACGAATTCCTTGCCGCTGCCGGTTTCACCGCTGATGAAGATGGCCGGCAGCCCCAGGGCGGTGTCATCGGCCTTGTTGCGGTTCCAGGAGGCCAGCCGGTTGAAGACCAGTGGTGTCACGGTCTGGATGAAGCGCACCACATCCTCGGCCTTGCGCGAATTGCCGATGATGTTGCCGAGCTTGTAGGACGAAATTTTCGGGTCCTTGTAGTCGACATCCTGACGCAGCTGGTTGACCTCGTCAGTGAGGGCGGCAATGCGTTGCAGGTCCACCAGGTAACGGGCGATCATGCGCTCAATGATGAGCAGGATGCGCTTGTGCTCATCGGTAAAGTAGTGGGGGCGCATGCTGTCGATGCAGATGACGGCCACCACCTTGTCGTCGCTGAGAACCGGTACCGCCAGCTCGCTCTTGATCTGGTTGGACATGGCGTAATAAAAGGCCTCGGCGCCGAGGTTGTCCGTATCCGCGATCATCTGCAGCTGCCCGGTGTGGGCGGCGAGTCCCGTCAGGCTGCGCTGATGCGGCGGCAGTTCGTGGCCACCGATGCGAATCGGCGGAATATTGCGTTTGAGCCACTCTTTGCTCTTGGCGCCGATGAGCTGACCTTCGGATTCTTCCACCACCAGCCAGTTGCCATCTTCCTTCTCCTGTGCCAGTGCGATGCTGCCGGTGTCCGCACCGATGAGCTCCGTGGCCTTGGACAGAACACGGCCGAGGAAGGTCTGCAACCCCTCATAGCGTTCCTGCAGCAGGTCGTTGATCTCGGCCAGGACCTGGATTTCCATGTGCTCGCCACCGATTTCGCGGATGACCCGCTCGGCCATTTCGGCGTGGGCATCGAGCAGTCCGCGTTCGAACTCGGTGAAGGTGTAGCCCTTGTCGCTGTAGTAGTTGACGACGCAGAGAATGCGGCGGCTGTGCGGGGCGTAGCGCGGCACGGCATAGAGGGATTTAAGCCCCAGTTCCTCCGTCAGGTAGCGTTTCTGCAGCGGTTCTTCGGGCAGATTGGAAAAGTAGAGCGGCTCAAGGAACCGTTCGTCGATGATGGAGCCGTCATCGGCGATATAGCGCGAGAGCAGGGATTCCCCCTGCTGCAGGCTGATCAGCTGCTCGTCCTCGTAGACCTTTTGCGCATTGGCCTGCTCGGAGTAGGATGCAAGGATCTGGAGTCCTTTCGCCTGGTTGCCCGCAGACAGCGGCGAGGGAACCAGCACAGATGCCAAAGTCAGGTTTTCGACCAGACGGACGGCGGATTTCATCATGTACAGCGCGGCCTCGCGGCTTTTGCCTTCGTCAATGCGGCGCGCCAGCACCAGCTGCTGGTGGTATTTGCGGGCAATATCCAGGGACGGGGTGACCTCCTGCACCAGCATTTTCAGCTGCTGCTGCCGCTCCTCGGACGGCAGGTGGCCTTTACGGCTGCTGTCGATGCACAAAACGCCGACGGAGCGATTCTTGTGCAGCAGGGGCAGGACATAGCTGGCACGAATGTGAAAGCGGTTGGCGATCTCCCGTGCTTCCGGACTGCTGAGGGTCTGCATGTCGGCCTGCAGGGTCTCCTCCTGATTAACATAGACACGTGAAATCAGAAACCGTGACGACGTGATGGGGAAGGTCATCTGGCGCAGCTCGGTGTCGTGGCGGCCGGTGGCGATGGCGCAGCTCAGGCTGCCGCTGGTCAGATCTTCCAGGTAGATGCGGCAGCGGTTCTGGCCGCTGAGGAGCAGGGCCGACTGGGCTATCAGGTGGAGGATGTCTTCAATGCTTTCCTTGCCGTAATTGTTGATTTTGGCAATCAGCTGGCGGACGTCGACGGTTGAGGACAGGGACATGCTGGCCCTCCTGTGCGGGATAGATTCTACTCAGTTTTACACAGCGGTGAGTATAGTCTGCCCACGCAGGAGAAGTCAAAACAACAGTGCGGGGATTAATGTGATGGCATCACGCGGCTGAGCAGCCGTTCCTCAAACAGGTACTCACTGGGGCGCCAGCGACACAACCGGTCGGGCTGGTGATCTCCCGCCGTGCCGCGGATGTCCGCTGTGGGGACCAGCCAGACCTTGTCGCCCCAGCATTGCCAGTGGTCCCTGATCTGCAAGGTTCCGTCCGCATCGCTGGTGGCTGTGGCCAGCCAGTAGGCCGAGTGTTGCGGATCGCTGCTGCTATGGGTGGTCAGGGCGTAGTCGGTAGCGGGGCGCAAATTTCGGGCATCCAGCTGGTAGCACCCGGTCCTGTTCTCCAGCTGCAATGTGCCACTTCCTCGCTCCGGCCGGCACTGCCAGCTTGCGGGGTCCTTGGCCGAAAGTTTCAGTTCAAGTGTCTCCGCCCCGGCCAGGCTGTCACCTGAAAAAACCAGCAGCAGCACCAGCGGCCAGAGACGAACAGCCGATGGATACCGCGCCGGGCGGCGTTGGAACCTCAACAGCGTTCGTTCTGCCGGGTCCGCCGTTTCCACAGCACCGGCAGCAGGGCCAGAATCCCCAGCAGTGCCAGACCGATGATCAGCTCTTTCGAAACCTGGCCCCGGATCAGATCGCTCAATGAGCTCGACAGGCTGATAAAGGCAATGGTCGCGGGCGCCATACAGACCAGCGAGGTGATGGCGTAATGGCTGAAGCGGATATTGGTCAGACCGAAGGCGTAATTCAGCAGGTTGAAGGGGAACAGCGGTATCAGACGGGTAAAGGCCACCATCTTCCAGCCCTGGCGGGCGACGTCTTCGTCCAGCTTTTGCCAGCGCTCGCCGACCAGTTTGCTGCGAATCCAGTCGCGTCCGAGGTAGCGGGCGACGAGGAAGGCGAGACTGGCGCCCAGGGTGGCACCGCTGAGGGCATAGACCACACCCCACACCGGGCCGAACAGCAGTCCACCGAGAAGGGTCAGCGGCAGGCCGGGCATGAAAAATACCGGTGCCAGACTGTAGAGCAGTATGAAAATCACGGGAGCCAGCAGGCCGTAGTTCGCGATGGTGTCGCGCATCTGCTGGGGGTCAAGTCGCTCCAGCAGGCCGCTGCCGCGCAGGGCGATGATGGCCGATACCAGGGCCAGCAGCAGGGCCAGGCGGGCAAGTTTCTGAGTGCGCGAGATGCGCGGTGCAGTGGTTTCGCTCATGGGGCGGGCTCCGGGGGCAACGGCGGGAATCTGATTTCTGGCCTTTTTCTTCAGGGCCAGGCGGTTTTTGTAGCGGATGAGGCTGGGTACGCGACCGGGTGCCTGTTCCAGCGTGGCGGGACCGTCGAAGTAAAGATCCAGCAGATGCACACTGTGGGTTGCGGGCTGGAGAAATTCGACGCAGCCGGCGCAGTAGCTGATGACCGGCAAGCCGGCAGCCTGGGCCGCACGCTTGTCGCGCCAGCTGTTGGCCCACTGCGGTTTCGTTGCCATCACGCAGCCGCCTTCGCCACAGCACAGGGTGGTGCGACGGCTGTTGATCATTTCCGTGATGGAAAAGCCTTTCTGCTCCAGCAGTGTTCGCACCGCTTGCTGAACCGGTCGCGCCTGGCGGTTGACACAGGCATCATGCACTGTGATCGCGGTTTGCCGGGACGGCGGGGCGATCGGCTCGTTCAGGCGCATCGCCAGCTCCTCGTAGATGGAGCGGGTTGCGCAGTGGGGGGCGTAACGGCGGAAAACCTCGTAGCAGTTGGGACAGGCCGTCAGCACCGTTTGGACCGAGCGTTTGGCCAGCATGTCACGCAGCTGGTCGAATCGCTGATCAAAACGCTGCTGGTCACCCAGGTCATGGGACGGCTTGGTACAGCAGTCGAGCACCAGACCGAGCTGTGGATGATGCTGGCGCAACTCTTCGTAGACTTGCCACACCCGTTGTGGCCGCGTGCCGGACAAGGCACAGCCGGGAAAAAACACGCTGTCGCAGTGCTGTGGCAGGGCATGCCAGGTAAAACGCTGCGAAGTGCCGATATTCTCATAGGCCCGCAGGCCACTGAAGCGTTTGAGAATCTCCGGCCGCTGGGCCACCTCATGGCGTCGCATGGCCAGAAACAGTTCGACCAGCGGCAGCGTTGCAGGGCAGCGGACCTCGCACAGGCCGCACAGGCTGCATTGGAAAGCAACGCCGGTTTCGTGTCCGGGTGGGTCGGCCAGCAGGGCCTGGGCCAGCAGCGCCGGCGAGCCGTAGTGCTGGAGAAACGCGCAGTCTTTGACGCAGGCGCCACAGTCGCTGCAGTCGCTGGCGACCCGTTGCAGCAGACTCTCCAGAGGCGTCGGATCCGCTTCAGCTAGCGACGGTGAGCAGCCCATTCCTCGGTTCCTCCCTCAAAGTTGATGGCACCGGGCAGGCCGGCCAGCTGATGGACCATCCAGGCGTAGCCCGAGCGGATGCCGCCGGTGCAGTAGTAGACCACGGGTTTGTTGAGATCAATGCCGTTTTCTTCGAGCAGTGCACGGCAGGCTTGTGGCGACAGTGGCCGTCGCTGGGGAGCGCTGAAGAATTTTTCCCAGTTGATATGAATGGCGCCTGGCAAATGGCTGGGCAGCCACTCAGTGAAGTAACTGCGCGTATCCACCAGGTTGATATCCGTGCCCAGGCGTTCGATGTCCGCCGCGGCGATGGCCACTGTCGGCTGGGGCTGCGTCTGGTAGACGGCTGCTGTTGCGGCGGGTGTTTCTGTCGTGAGGGAGAACCCTTTCTGTTGCCATGCCTGAATGCCGCCATCGAGAACATAAACCGGTCCCTGGTGGCCGATCCACGCCAGCGCCCAGGCCAGCCAGCCCTCGCCGCCCCAGCTGCTGTCGGCATCACCGTAGATCAGAAGGGAAGACTGTTCCGTGATGCCCAGACGGCCCAACGCCAGCGCCAGTTCCTGTGCCGGCAGGGTGCGGTATTTTACCCCTTGGTCATCGGTTCTGGTATAGTCCTCCCAGCTGAAACTGAAGGCACCGGGCAGATGGCCCTGCTGCCAGCCTTTTTGGGGCCGGGCATCGAGGACGATCAGCCCTTTCTGGTTGTGGGCGGCTTCAGCACTGAGCGGCTGCAGGGAAAAGCAGAAAGCCGATGTGGTACAGGTGAGTATGAGCATGAGCAATCCTAGCACGAAAAATACGAAAAAAAGCCGTCGTTCCGTTTGGGCGCCAGGGATATCGTCAGCGCCGGCCTGGCGCTGTTGGGGGCGATCGGATACGGTGCTGCTGTTTTTAAGCGGGGTCATGGTTTTCTCCTGTCTGGCCGTGGCCGCTGAGGCGGACTTGCGCCGGGCGGTGCCGCAGCTGGTGACACTGGGCGGGCTGATGTCCCTCTGTACGGTACTGTGGCTGTTCTTCAGCCGCCGGGCGCGCTGGCGCGGCTGGCTGCCGGTTGTTCTCTGCAGCGCTCTGTTGTTGCGACTGCTCTTTGTCGGCCGATCGCCGGAGCTGTCTGACGATCTTTACCGCTATGTGTGGGATGGTCTGCAGCTGCTGTCGGGGCACAATCCCTATGCGGTGGCGCCGGCGGATGTGCAGGTCGCTTCAGCTGCCGAGGCGGCGCTGCAGCCACTGATCAACCATCCGCAGCTGGTCACCCTCTATCCGCCGCTGGCCCAGGGGCTGTTCGCCCTTGCCGGTGGCAGCGTAACGGGCTGGAAACTGCTGGCCGTCGCCTTTGATTTCGGGAACTGTCTGCTGCTGGTCGCTCTGTTGCGTGCCCTGCAGCGGCCGGTGCTGGGGGTAGTGCTCTATGCCTGGCAGCCTCTGGCCATCATCGAGAGTGCGGCCTCGGCCCATGTCGATGTCACGGCTGTTTTTTTTCTGCTGCTGGCCCTGCTGCTGGCGCGCAATGCGCAATCTCTTTTCCTGACGTTCAGTGCCTTGAGTCTGGCTGGTGCCGTTCTGGTCAAGGTGCTGCCGGTTCTGGTGCTGCCGCTGTTTCTCATCCCCCTCGATACTCAACGCCGTATCCGTTTCCTGCTGATCTTTCTGATCGTGTCGCTGGTTGCCTGTCTGCTGTTCTGGCCCGAGTTGCGTAACGGTCTGTCTACCCTCGGGCTGTATACCCGCCACTGGGAATTTTCCGGCTTTCTGTTCCGACAGCTGCGTGAGGGCTTCGGCAGCGGCGATCACGCGCGTCTGCTGCTTGGCGCGCTGTTGTCCGCTGGCCTGCTGTGGATTGGGCTGCGGCTGCGTTCGGTGCCATCCTGGCCGGCTCAGGTGCGCTGCATGGCCGTGCTGTTGCTGCTGTTTCTGCTGCTGACCCCGACGCTGCATCCCTGGTATGCGCTCTATCTCTGCGCCCTGCTGCCTCTGGTTGACGGCGCGTTGCTGGCGGCCGGCATGGCGCTGAGTTGGTCGGTGCTGCTCAGTTACCAAGTGGTGGCGCTGTATGCCGCAAGTGGACAATGGTGCGAAAGCAGTCGTCTGGCTGCTTATGTGTTCAGTGCTCCGGTCAGTGCTTTGATCCTGAGCAGTGCCCTGCGGCGCACGCGCCGCAAAATCTGAGCGCGGTCGGCCCAGGCTTCGCGGGCGATGATCCAGAGAATTTTCCCGCCGGCGTTGAGGACCCCTTTTAGAGTGCGGCTGATTTTTGAGCGGCCAGCCAGACGGGGCAGGTAGAGCAGCGGCACCTCGCAAAAACGCAGGTTGTGCTGCAAAGCCCTGATCTGCATCTCAATGGTCCAGCCGAAAGAGCGATCACGCATGCCCAGCTGTTCGAGGGCCTGCCAGCGGATCACCCGCATGGGACCAAGGTCCTGATAGCTGCCGCCCCACAATAAACTGATGAGGAAGGTGGCCAGGCCGTTGCCGAAACGCTGCTGGATACTCAGGGCCTCACGATTTTTCGGCACGCGCTGGGCCAGCACCAGATCGGCCTGCTCGCGTTCCAGGGTTTCGATCAGCAGCTGCAGCTGGCGGTGGTTGTCGCTGCCGTCGCCGTCGGCAAAGGCGACTTGTTGCGGCGGATTCTCACGCAGTATCGCCAGTCCGGCCAGACAGGCCTGTCCGTAGCCAAGACGTTCCTCGCGCACCACCCGGGCGCCCAGGTTGCGGGCGATGTCGCCGCTGCCATCGCTGGAACCGTTGTCCACGACAATGATTTCGTCAATGCAGTCGGGAATGCGCCGCAGCACCGTGGGCAGGGATTCGGCTTCGTTGTGCACCGGAATGATCAGGCTGGTTCGCCCAGTGATGTTCATACGCGAAATAATCTCTGATATAAAAACATTACGACGCACATGAATCCTCACGTGCGTCGGCTGCAGGAACACAGCGGCTGCAAGAAGTTGCAACCGTTACTTGTCTAGATAGCTGCGTTAGAAGGTAGCGGCCAAGGCCAGGGACCAGGTGTCGCCTTTGGTGGTATTCGCACCATACAGTTCGTTAAAGTAACTGGCCTCAACGGCAAGCATCGAGATAATTTTGTAGCCGACCGTCAGTTCCAGTTTGCCCAGGTCGATTTCATTGGGGTTAGCGTCAACTAGTGTGACCGCAGGATCGTTACCATTACCCACATTGGCGGTTCCGTCCAACTTGGTGCGAACATAGAGAGATTTGGTGATGTCCGCACCGACTTCGAGCAGGTAGACGAATTCGTCGGCCATGTATTCACTGCGCCAGCGGTAGCCGGCTTCGATGTTGCAGTAGCCCGGGAACAGGGGATAAAGGGATTGGCCGAACTGCAGGCGCAGCTCAAAGTCGTCCTGAGCGTCACCGAGCTGGATTTCCAGGGGATCGAGGTCCTTTTCGTCGTAAGCTTCAGCGCTTTTGTACAGGGCCTGAATGGAGAGCGCACCGGATTCGGTTGCCAGCAGGCGGAAGCGCAGCCCGAAATTGATATCGGCCAGGCCGGAAGACTTGGTGTTTTTGTCGGAGATGTACATGCCGCTGGGTTGCAGGGTAATGGACTGGAACGTCCATTCCAGTTCCTTGTAATCGAACGAGCCGATCAGGGTCAGGTTGTCGAGCAGGCCGTATTCGGCATAAAACGACCAGGTCTGCTCGTCATAGTCGAAATCCCGTTTCTTGGCGGCGTCACCGGGAGAGTAGTCGTGGCTGGTGCCATGCTCATTGAAGAAGCGTTGAGCTTCATACTCACTATAGGCGAGGCGGGTGTAGAGTTTTCCTTGTGGTTGCGTCCAGGCGCCAGCCCACAGCTGCGAGGCGCACAGCAGTAGCGTAATCAGACTGAGGGTGGCCAGAGACCACATCTTTTTCGTAGCTGTCATGTTGTTTCTCCCTTGTTGTGATGTGATTGCATGAGATATTGAAAGTGATGACAACGCCCCGTCGTCGTGGCAGGACCTGGGCGTCTTTTATCGCACGGAGCCTAGCATAGTCAGTTTCTTTTTTACCAATTCGTAAATCTGATACAAAAAACGCAATTGATAGCCGATTTCAATGTGTTGGAAAAAAGATGGACGGCGAAAAAACGACGTGTTATACGCTGGCCCCATGAAAACATTTCTCATTACTTCCGGTACCCTTCTGCATTTTCTGTCCTTGCTGGCGCTGGCGTTTTACGGTTTGCACCGGCTGTGGTTGCTGCTTCGCTGGCGGCAGGTGCTGCGTCATCCGCTGCCTGAGCCGTCGCCCCTGGAGGGAGATCTCCCGCACGTGACGGTGCAGCTGCCCCTGTACAATGAGCGTTTCGTGGCGGCCCGGCTGCTGGATGCCGTGGCTGGGCTGGATTGGCCCGCTGATCGGTTGGAAATTCAGGTGCTCGACGATTCGACGGACGAGACCTGTCAGATTGTGGATGAGCGGGTTGCTGACTGGCAGGCGCGGGGTGTTCCCATGCGGGTGCTGCGGCGTGACCAGCGCAGCGGCTACAAAGCCGGGGCCATGGCGGCGGCCATGGTGCAGACGGCAGGGGAGTTCATTGCGGTCTTCGATGCCGATTTTGTGCCTCCCGGCGATTTTCTCCGTCGCCTGATGCCCTATTTCTCGCATGAGGGTATCGCCGTGGTGCAGGCGCGCTGGGGATTCCTCAATGCCACCTCTTCCTGGCTCACCCGGGTCCAGGCGTTGCTGCTCGGGCCCCATTTCGGGATCGAGCACCAGGTGCGTTTCCGGCGCGGGCTGTTTTTCAATTTCAACGGAACCGCTGGGATCTGGCGCCGTCACGCTATTGACGATGCGGGCGGTTGGCAGGCGGACACGGTGACGGAAGATCTCGATCTCAGTTATCGCGCCCAGCTGCGTGGCTGGCAGTTTGTCTATGTGGATCAGGTCGCTGTGCCGTCGGAACTGCCGGAAAGCCTGGGTGCGTTTCGCAGCCAGCAGCAGCGCTGGGCCAAGGGTTCTATCCAGACGGCGCGCAAGATTCTGCCGCGCCTGCTGGCGACGGAACTGCCCTGGATGGTGAAGAAAGAGGCGATGGCCCACCTGCTCGCTAACTTGGGCTGGCTGTTTGGCGCGGTGGCCGCGCTGACGGTCCTTCCTGTCGTGTTGTGGCGCCTGGAAGGGGGCTGGCGGCTGTGGCAACTGGATATCCTGCTGTTTGTTCTGGCCACGGGGGCCATCCTGCTGTTCTTTTTCTGCCATGCCTGTCAGCGGCGGCAGTGGGCCCTGTTGCCGTGGCTGCCGCTGCTGCCGGTCGTGACGCTGGGGTTGGCCCCGAGTCTCTCCCTGGCTGCCTTGCAGGGCTTGTTCCGGCGCGGTGGCGAGTTCGTGCGCACGCCGAAACGTGGCACGGCGGCCAAATTGCGCTTGCCGGGTGACGGTGCCGGATCGAAAAACTACCTGAACCTGATTCTTGGTCTTTACGCGCTGATTCCCGTGGTGCTGGCCTGGCATGAATACAGCACTCTCGGTGCCGCTTTTCTGCTACTTTTCCCGGCAGGCTTCCTGCTGATTTTCTTCCGCGATCTGGTTGAGTGCCACCAGTCCTGAGCCATCTGTGCATTGCGCCTTCATCTGTTCTGGTGTAAGGTGTCGACGGCTTAGTGCAACGCTGAAAGCTTTCGTCAAGGAGGTTGCCCATGAAAATCGTCATTGATGGTGAGCTCTGCCAGGGCTCGGGGGAATGCGTTCTCGTCTGTCCCTTTCATGCCATTAGCCTGGTAGATGGTCGTGCGGTCCTGAACGAGGCCTTGTGTGATTTCGACGGTCTCTGCATCCCGGCTTGCCCTCACGGCGCGATCCTGCTTGTCGAGGACTGAGCTGTTTCTTTTTTAGGCTGCGGCAGACGTTTTGCTGTCGCTTCCCAATAATCTGTCTGTTCGCTTCCCGTACTGATTTGCGGGAAGCGTTTTTATTTTGGTGTACCAGGAACCAAAGGAGAATGTGGTGGGTTTGCTTTCCAATACCGTAAGTTTGACCCAGTTTCGTGTTGCCGGGGACTATGTTCCTACGCCGGAATGGATTGCCCAGGTGGGTGAACGCCTGCAACAGCAGGCCATGCGCTCCATCGAGCGCAGCAGCGAGGAGCTGGCCCTGGGCTGGGTGCTGCTGGACGACTTTGAACAGACGGATTTTGAGCAGACCACATCCTGGTGGCGCGAAGATTATCTGAGCTTTTCCCTGCGTCGTGATCAGCGGCGGGTGCCGGCGGCTCTGGTGCGCGGCGAACTGCAGCGCGAGCAGCGGCGTTTTCTGCAGGAGAATCCGGGCCTGCACCGGGTGCCGCGCGAGCGCAATGATGAATTGAAGGAGCTGGTGCGCCAGCGCCTGCTGGTGCGCGTGCTGCCGAGTCCGACCGTTTATGATGTGCTGTGGCACCTGCCATCGGGATGCGTGACCCTGTGTCATCTCAGCAGTAAGGCCATCGATGAGTTCACCGACCTGTTTCAGATGACCTTCCCTGGCCTGCGGCTGGTGTTGTTTCATCCGCTGGAGCGGGCGCGCACCGTTGTGCCGGAGCTGGTTCCGGCGCTGGATGCCCTGGCTGCCGTCGAGGCAGAGACCCCGGTGTTGGAACAGATCGAAAAAGGGCGCTGGCTGGGTTACGATTTTCTGCTGTGGCTGGCGTACCAGACCCTGCACGGATCTCCGGCGTACCGGGTGTGCCGTCTGGGACCGGCGTCCGAAGAGGAAACCTTTACCGCTTGGCTCGATGAACGCTTTCAGCTGACCACGGACGGCGGGCTGCAGAAGGTGACGGTCGTTGGCCCCCAGGATAACTTCAGTGAGGTGTGCACCGCCCTGCGTCAGGGGAAGCAGATCGCCGAGGCCACCCTGTATCTAGAAAAGAACGAGCACCTGTGGCGGCTGACCCTCAAAGGTGAGTTGTTTCAGCTGGCCTCGTTTAAATGCCCGGCGGTGCGCATCGATCGCAGCGCTGAAATCGAAGATGAACAGCTGGCGGTGTTCTATGAGCGGATGCACGTGCTGGAAGAAGGGCAGCAGCTGTTTGACAGCCTGCTCGCGCATTTTCTGCAGCAGCGGCTGGGCGACGGCTGGGAGACGCTGGAGGCGCGTTTGCAGCAGTGGCTGGCGCAGCCGTGAGCCGGTCCGTTTCCCTTGCCTGACGAAGGGAACTGGGTTACTATCAACGATTTCAACCCGTACCCGCAGATAAAGGGGGCATGTCCATGGCTGCTGAAGAAAAATATATCCCCAAATGGATCGCCTGGGAGACCACCCGGCGCTGTAATCTGAGCTGCGTGCACTGTCGTTGTTCATCGGACATGGATGCCGCCCAGGGCGATTTTACCCTGGAGGAAGCTCACCAGCTGATCGACGATATCTGCGAGGTGTCGCAACCGGTGCTGGTGCTGTCCGGCGGTGAGCCGCTGATGCGGCCCGATATCTTCGACATCGCCCGCTACGGCACCTCCAAGGGGCTGCGCATGTGCATGGCCACCAACGGCGTTCTGGTGACGGACGAGATCTGCGCCCAGATGAAGGACGCTGACATCAAGATGGTGTCCCTGTCCCTCGATGGCTCCACCGCCGAGATTCACGACAACTTCCGCCAGTGCGAGGGCGCGTTTGAGGGCGTGGTGCGCGCAGCCGAGACCTTCCGCCGCAACGGCATCAAGTTTCTGATCAACTCCTCCTTTACCAAGCGCAACCAGCACGATATCGGCAATACCTTCAAGCTGGCCAAGAGCCTCGGCGCCACCGCCTGGTACATGTTCATGATCGTACCCACCGGCCGCGGCGAGGAGATCATGAACGAACTGATCAGCAAGGAGGATTACGAGGAGATTCTGGCCTGGCACTACGAGCAGGAAAAACACGAGGACGAGATCCTCATGCGTCCCACCTGCGCACCGCACTACTACCGCATCGTGCCACAGATGGCCAAGGCCGAGGGCGTCGATTTCAAGCGCCGCAGCCTGACCTTCTCCACCGGCGGCGGCAAGGGCTGTATCGCGGCCCAGTCCATTTGCCTGATCGACTGTTTCGGTAACCTCAAACCCTGCTCCTACTTCCACTCCTCGGTGGGTAACGTCAAGCAGATGAAGTTCAAGGATCTGTGGTTCAATTCCAGGGTGTTCAACGAGCTGCGCGATTTTTCCAAGTACAAGGGCAAGTGCGGCGAGTGCGAGTTCATCAACGTCTGCGGTGGCTGTCGCGCCCGTGCCGACGCGGTGTACGGCGACTACCTGGCCGAGGAACCGTTCTGTAACTACATCCCGATCAAGACGCGCAAGCGGCTGGAAAAGGAAGCGGCCCAGAACCGCGGCGAGTAAGCATTACTAAACTTTCGAATAAAGGAATCAACTTATGGCGACCGACTACAACTTCCTCAAGGCCTGCTGGGGCCAGCCCGTTGACCGAGTGCCCGTATGGCTGATGCGCCAGGCCGGCCGTTACCTGCCCCAGTACCGCGAGGTGCGCTCCCGTGGTGAAGGTACCTTCCTCGATCTGTGCAAAGATCCGGAGCGCGCGGCGGAAGTGACCATCCAGCCCATCGACATCCTCGATGCCGATGCCGCCATCCTGTTTTCCGATATCCTGACCCCCATCGAGCCCATGGGCATGGAGCTGGATTTTACCCCCGGTCCGGTGTTCGCCAAGCCGATCCGCACCCAGGCCGATGTCGACGCCCTGATCGTGCCCGAGGACATGGCCCAGGCCGTGCCCTATGTGCCGGCGATCATCCAGCGCCTGCGTAAAGCGTTCGAGGGTCGCGTGCCCCTGATCGGCTTCGGTGGCGCGCCCTTCACCCTGGCCTGCTACATGGTCGAAGGCAAGGGCAGCAAGGATTTTGCTTCCCTCAAGCAGATGATGTACGGCGATCCCGGCCTTTACCACGCGCTGATGGAAAAGATCACCGAGATGGACCGCCGCTACCTTAATATGCAGATCGCCGCCGGTGCCCAGGCCATCCAGATCTTCGACACCTGGGGCGGGCTGGTGGCGCCGCACGATTTTGAGCAGTTCGTGCTGCCGTACACCCAGAAACTGATCGCCGGACTGAATCGCAAAGATGTGCCGGTGATCTACTTCGTCAAGAACTCCGGCACCATGCTCGAACTGGTCAAGGAAGCGGGCAGCGACGTGATCGGCCTTGACTGGCACATCAATCTCGGCAAGGCGCGCGATATTTTGGGCAATGATGTGGCCGTGCAGGGCAACCTCGATCCGACCGTGCTTTACGCGCCCAAGCCCTACATCGAAAAAGAGGTGCAGCGCATCCTCGACGAGAACGCCGGCCGTCCCGGCTTCATCTTCAACCTTGGCCACGGCATCCTGCCGACGGTGCCGCCGGAAAACGCCATCTTCATGGTCGAGGCCGTGCATCGTCTGAGTCAGAAGTAAGTGGTCCGAGGTGACCTGACTGATCGTGAGAATAGTGACGGGGGGCGGTGCGATGGGCATCGCCCTTTTGTTTTGGCGGAGAGATTTATGATGACAGTGTCCAAAAAAGCCCTGGTCCTGCTCAATATGGGCGGCCCGGATTCCATTGAGGCCGTCGAGCCTTTTCTTTACAACCTGTTTGCCGACCGCGACCTGATCCAGCTGCCTCTGGGGGCGCTGCTGCAGAAGCCGTTAGCCAAGCTGATCTCCCACTTTCGCGCCAAGAGCGTGCGCGAGAATTACCGCCGCATCGGGGGTAAATCCCCGCTGTTGTATTGGACGCAGCTGCAGGCACAAAAAACCGCTGCCGCGCTGGGCGAAGAGTGGGTGCCGTTCGTGGCCATGCGCTACTGGGCACCGCGCGCCGACGAGGTGGTTCAGGCCATTCGCGCGCAGGGCATTGACGAGGCGGTGGTGGTGTCCCTCTATCCCCATTACACCGGGGCGACCACCGGCAGCAGTGTCAAGGACTTCCAGCGTGCGGTGAAGAATGGCTATCCCGATCTTCAGTGCCGCTATATCGAGGAGTGGCATGACTGGCCCGCTTATCTTGACGCCCTGGCCGACTGTGTGCGCGAGGGGTTGGCGGCGGTGCCGGTGGCGCAGCGCGACAACCTGCGCCTGCTGTTCTCGGCTCACGCCCTGCCGCAGAAGTTCATTGATCGCGGCGATCCGTATCAGAAGCATGTGGAAGAGACCGTGGCCGGGGTGGTGAAGCGCGTCGGCTGTGCCGATGCGATGATCGGCTACCAGAGCCGCAGCGGACCGGTCCAGTGGATGGAGCCCGACACCCTGGAACTGATCGCCGCCGCTGGTGCCGAAGGCAAGGCGCTGCTGGTGGTGCCGGTGTCCTTTGTCTCCGACCACATCGAGACGCTGGAAGAGGTGGATGTCGAATTCCGCGACCATGCCGGGCAGCATGGTGTCCCCTGGTTCGGGCGGGTGCCGGCATTGAATGATCGGCCGGCTTTTATCGCGGCGTTGGCCGAGTTGGTGAACCGGAACTGATCAGCCCTGCGATGGCGTTTGCATGTCGCTCCCCGGTTCATCAAGCAGGGTCAGAAAGTTCTCCGTCAGGCCGGGATGCAGTTGTTTTCCGGCCATGTCCCGGAAAATTTCCCTGATTTTTTCCACTTCCAGCGCCTGGCGGTAGGCGCGCGAGGTGCGCAGGGCGTCAAACACATCGGAGATGGCTGTGAGCTGGCTGCTCAGGCTTTGTTGCCAGGGCGCGGGAAGGGTCGGGTAGCCGCGCTGGTCAAAGCCGAGATGGTGTTCGAACGCGGTGATCACCGACAGGCGGGGCACACCGGACTGTTTTAGCAGAAAGATGGCGCCCCGCTGGGGATGTTGCTGCATCTGTTTCCATTCCTCGTCGTCAAGCTTGTCTGGTTTGTTCAGAATCTCGCTGGAAACGAACAGCTTGCCGACATCATGCAGAAGCGCCGCCAGACCGATATCGTGCAACGCAGCGCCCTCGATGCCCAGGGAACGTGCCTGGGCGATATTGAGCAGGCAGACGTTGGTGGAATGGACAAAGGTGTAATCGTCTATCTTGCGCAGCGGAGCCAAAGCCAGCAACGGGTCGGCGTGATAGTGCATGGCGTCGATAAAGCACGAGACGATTTGTGCCAGTCCGGCCATGTTGAGTTGCCGTTGTTTTGCGGCGGCGCTGTAAATTTCTGCGAACCGTTCCAGTTCGTCCGCCGAGTAGTTCTGTTGCAGTTGCCGCAGGTTTTCCTGCTGTTGAGCCGCAACCGCAGGTGATGGCTCGACTTCGCCGGCCTGGTGGTAACAGACAGTGACACAACCGAGACGGATATGGGGAGAGACAGGGAGGCCGAAGGTGTCTCCGGCGGCCAGCCAGGCAATGAGGCTCCCAAGTTCAGCGTCCTCGAGGTGGCGTTTCAGCTCGATATGGCTGACGCCGCAGCGTGTCATGGCCTTGACCAGTCGTTGCTGATGCAGGCCGCTGTTTTGCGGGATATCGTCGATGACGAGTTGCTGGTTGACGACCATCAGCCGCACGGCATGCCGCTCGCCCAGCAATGTTTCGTGTAGCGCGCGGGCGGCGTTGCGTTGCTGGATCACTTGCGGATGCTGGGGAGAGTAGAGATTGTTGTTGGCCATGGCAATGGCCAGCAGGCGGACAAACTGTTGCTGGATGACGACTGGCGGATTCATGACGTCGCCCTTCCATCGTCGGTTGTGCTTCTCTCGGCAGCTTGGGAGGTGCGTTCCGGAAAGTTGGGCAGCATCTCCAGGATCGCGTTGCGCAGCTGGTTGAACAGGAGGGGATGGCGCAGCGAGTTGCTGTGAAACAGTTGGTCAAGTTCCACCAGGGCTTCATTCGTGGAGAGTCTGGCCAGGCTATGGACCAGGGCAATTTTTTCGTCCAGAGTTTCGCGGCTCAGAGGCCGGTTTCGCAATTGTTTGATGAGTGCGGTGCCGACTCGCGTTGTGCGGTAGAGCGCGGCTTGCTGGATTGCGTTGCGGTGCTGGGAAGATTTCGGATTTTCTAGCGTGTTCAGGATCAGCTGCTCGCCGTGCTCGAAGGCGACCTGGCGGTAGAGCTGGATCAGTTCCTGCCAGACTCGCGGATGGGGGTGTTGTTCAAGATGGACGACGGCTTTCACCGGAACCGCTTGCCCGATTAGACGCAGAATGGTGAGCAGGTTGCGGACGTAATACCAGCGGTGGTCGCGAAGCCGCTTCAGCAGGGGGTTGATTGCCTGATCGCCAAAGTCGGCCAGACAGTGGATGTAGTAATGGCGTAGTGCCGCAGTTTTTTCTTCGCTCAGCCGCTGCAGGAGAAGGTCGATGGTCGAGGGGCCGATACGGTTCAACAGCTGTCGGACGGGGGGATGGCTCGCTTTACCCCACAGGGATAAACCGCAGAGGAGGCTGTCGAGAAAGTCAGGCTGGTCAAAGTCGTTCAGTAGCTCGAGGCAAAAGATTCGATGGGCTGGCCACTGCTGGCTGATTTCGGTCAACTGTTGATGGGCCGCGTTGAGTTGATCAAAGTCCCCCGTCTCAAGGGCCATCTCCCATTGCTCCCTGAGGTTGGTCCTGAAGGCGTCATAGGCGTCTTCATTTGTCAATCGCAACAGCAGAAAGATGATTTCCTGATTTTTCTGTTCCAGGTTGCGGCACTGCAGTTCATCCAGCAGCTGCCTCGCGTATTCTCTGGGAACGGCCCTGGGTTTGCTGTGAATGATGCGTTCCATAGCTGACTGATAGTCTGAGGGCACATACTCCGGAGCCTGATCCTGGCTGATCAGGTGATGAATGAGCTCCTCCTTATCCGGGGCGGCCAGAGGCCTGGAGTCGCCGGGCAATCTGTTGGCGTTTGGCTGGTTCAGGGGTGCAAGGGCGGCGAGAATCGTCAGGACATTGGCTGGCAACTGATCGGGCGCTTTCGCGGCCAGCAGTTCCACAAGCTCATCGCGGCTGATCTGGCCACCGAGACGCTTCGTCAGGTCGGGATGTCTCGAACTGGCTCGGAAAGTGCTGCGCAGGAACTGGTGGCGTAACGGCCTGTTCAGTCCCTTGACCAGCATCCTGAATTGCTCCATGGTCTCGGCGTAAGGGTGTTCCTCCTGGGCCAGCTCCCGGACGAAGGTGCTGATGGCGGCATCGTATGATTTTTCCGACGAGGGGCTGTCGCTGCCCGGGTTTTGGCTGTTGAGTACGTTTGCCAGCCAGATTGCATCAAACGGAACGGCGTTGTCGACAAGACCTTCATTCCGTTCCAGCCTGCCGTCCAGCAGGCCAAAGATGAAGCGCTGCCACAGGGACCTCTGGTTCCGATCATAGACCTCTTTGGATAACGCTCTGTTTTTATTTAGCTCCCTGGGGGTAAACGCCGTATAATCAACTGCCTCCAGGTGGATGGCGGGGGCGTCGAGGTCTGCCAGGAGGGCAGTCGCGCCTCCCTGTTCCGCCAGTTCTTCCGGCCCACGGGCCAGCAGGCCGCAGAGGATCGCAAGTTGCCGGCGCGTGACGCCCTGACGGATGTGCAGCAGGGCGATTTGACGGTCGAACAGGCAGCGTGAAAAGTCTTTGAAAACTGGATTGTTGGCGTCCAGAAGGCCGTCAGAGAGCAGGAGTTGATCTTCGGCGACGCCCAGTTTCAGAACCGGGCTGAATTCAAGCACCTGGTTGATCAGATCAACAGCCTTGTCCAGCGCCTGACTGATCAGGGGGTGTCCCGGGGGATAGGCGGCAATCTGCCGGCGAGTGATATTCAGCTCGTAGACAAATTTTGCCAGTAGCTCCAGGTCGAAGGTGTCAGTCGTCACCGGTGGATTGTGTCGATTCATCGCAGTCTCTTTGGCGGTCTATTCGCGGTCCCATTTGGTCTAACATATAGCATAGAAAACTGTTTGTCGCGGGTGCAATGTGTCTTTTTAGCGGCGGCTGGACAGCCAAGGAACGAGAAAGGATTTTATCGGAGCACCGCAAGAGGTTTTACAGGAACCTTGCAGGAAGCTAACGTAATTCTTACACGGGTGTCATTGGATGCTTACCAAAAGGATTGGTGGCTATGACGGATAAAAAGACCATACTGATTGTTGAGGACGAGGAAGATATCCTGGCCCTGATTCACTACAATCTGGTGCGCGAAGGCTATCAAGTGCTGACGGCGACGACCGGCGAAGAAGGCCTGCAGTGTGTGCGCCATTACCTCCCCGATCTGGTCCTGCTGGATCTGATGCTGCCGGCCATGGACGGCCTGGACGTTTGCCGGGCGCTGAAGCGTGATGTAAAAACCCGCGCCGTGCCCATTGTCATGCTGACGGCCAAGGGTGAGGAAGCCGACATCGTGACCGGGCTGGAGCTGGGGGCCGCCGACTATGTGACCAAGCCGTTCAGCCCCAAGGTGCTGTTGGCTCGCATCAAGGCGGTGCTGCGGCGTGATCAGGAAGCCGATCCGGGCGATGATGAAACCTCCTCCGAGGTGATTGAGCGTCACGGGCTGACGATTCATCCCGGGCGCAACGAGGTGCTTGTCCATGGCAGGAGCGTGGAGCTGACATTCACCGAGTTTCGCGTGCTCTATTTTCTCGCCAGCCGTCCCGGCTGGGTGTTTACCCGCTACCAGATCGTCAATGCCGTGCGCGGTGAGGACTATTCCGTCACCGATCGCGCCGTTGATGTCCAGATTGTCGGCCTGCGCCGCAAACTCGGCGAGTGCGGCCGCGCCATCGAAACGGTGCGGGGGGTCGGCTACCGTTTTCGTGACTGAGCGGCAGGCTGCACGGTTGCCGGTTGTTGTTTCGTAGAGGACTGCGATGAAGATCATGAAGAAAAAGGATCACAAGGGGACACGTCTGCTATGGCAGATCTATCCGGCTTTTTTTATGGTAACGCTGGTCGCCATCCTGCTGGGGATCTGGTACTCCAGTGCCGTTCTCAAGCGGTTCCAGCATCAGAGCCTGCGCGAGTCCCTGTCCGCCCAGGCCACGCTGGTGGCCTTTCAGGTCGGCCGTTTGCTGGAAGACGAGCCGAGCACGGCGGCGCACAAGATTCAGGATCTGTGCCGTGAAGCCGGTCTGCGCACCAAAACCCGGGTTACTGTGGTGCTTCCCGGTGGCGATGTCCTCGGTGACAGTGAAGAAGAACCGCAGCGCATGGAAAACCACGCCCGGCGGCCGGAAGTTGTGCAGGCGCTACAGGGCGAGACCGGTATTTCGGAGCGTTACAGCCGCACTGTGAACAAGGAGATGGTCTATCTGGCGTTGCCGGTGACGACGCCGCAGGGAATTCAGGCCGTGGTGCGCACGGCCAAATCCATGGACGAGGTCGAAACGGCTATCAGCCACCTGCGCCAGCGCATCGTGCTCGGTGGTCTGGTGGTGATTGTGCTGGTGGCTCTGATCTGTCTGGTCATTTCCCGCCGCATCAGCCGGCCTCTGGAGCAGATCCGCCTGAAAGCCAAAGGCTACGCCGATGGCTACCTGCATCAGCGGCTTTACGTGACCGGCTCCAGCGAAATCGTCGACCTGGCTCAAGCTCTCAATCAGATGGCGCGGCAGCTCAACGAGCGCATCAGTACGATTGACAAACAGCGTCAGGAGCAGGAAGCGGTGCTGGGCAGCATGGTTGAAGGGGTGATTGCCGTGGATTCGGCGGAAAACATTCTGCGTCTGAACCAGGCCGCCGCACGCCTGCTGGAAGTGGATGGCGGTGAATCCGTCGGCCGCAGTCTGCAGGAGGTGGTCCGTCGTGCCGAGCTGCTCGATTTCGTGCGCGAGGCGCTGGGCGGTGATGCGTCGCTGGAAAAAGATCTGCAGCTGTTCCACGATGGACAGGAGATCAGCCTGCAGGTGCACGGCACGCCGCTGCGCGGCGAGGGCGACAGCGCCATCGGTGCGCTGGTGGTGCTCAACGATACAACGCGTCTGCGGCGGCTGGAGACCATGCGCCGCGATTTCGTCGCCAATGTCTCCCATGAGCTGAAGACACCGATTACCGCCATCAAGGGCTTTGTCGAAACTTTGCTTGATGGTGCTCTCGATAACCGCGAAGAAAGTGAGCGATTTCTCCACATTGTCGAACGTCAGGTCGACCGTCTGACCGTCATTATTGAGGACCTGATGAGCCTGTCGCGCATTGAACTGGGTGAAGAGCATCAGGGCTTTGTGCTGCAGAAAGCCCGGCTGGCGCCGGTGGTACAGGAGGCGGTCAACGATTGCGTCATGACGGCGCAGCAGCGGGGCATCCAGCTGAAACTTGAGTGCGAAGACCTGCTGCAGGTGGAGATGAATGCGCCGCTGCTGGAGCAGGCCTTGAGCAATCTGATCGACAATGCGGTCAAGTACAGTTCGAAAGACAGCGAGGTCGTCATCCGCTGCTTTGTCCAGGAGGATGCCGCCGTGATCGAGGTGGAGGACAGGGGCTGCGGCATTGAGTCCGAACATCTGCCGCGGCTGTTCGAGCGCTTCTACCGGGTGGACAAGGCCCGCAGCCGACAGGCTGGCGGCAGCGGACTCGGCCTGGCCATTGTCAAACACATCGTGCAGATCCACGACGGTCGCATTGACGTCGTCAGTACCCCCGGTCAGGGCAGCACCTTCAGTATTCGTCTGCCGCGGGAGCCGGACCGTCTCACCAAACGGTCGGGGGCGTAAAATCCCTTCAGACTTCGTCTGTCCCAGCTCGAAACGATGCGGTGCTTTCCTGTGTGAAACACCGCATTTTTTATTCACCGTCGTGCGTGCCAGGGCCGCTCTCACCGTATCCTCACCTACTCGAAACCTTAGGCTAACAGCTCGGGGGTAGATGGAGGCATCAATGTCTCTGTCCTTCACTGTGGGGAACCTGTCATGACTATTCGAGCAAGCTGGACCAAAGACTGGCGCCTGTCGCGCCTGCAACAACCCTCCATTGCCCGCCGCCTGATTCTGAGTTTTTCGTTCATCGTTCTGCTGGTATTTGTCGTCGGGGCCTTTTCTTTCTGGGGAACCCGGCAGATCGCCGGCGCCTCCACGCACGTGGCCGAGGCTTTTGACGAGGCGCTGGTGGCGCAGCAGAAAAGCATTACCATCACGGACTGGATCAGCGCCCTCAGTCGGGCCCAGGCCCAGCATCACCAGCGTATCTCTCAACTGAGTCTGGCCATGCTGGCCAATGAGCCGGTGGAGAAGCTCCGCAACATTCCCGTCACCGAGGCCCTCGATGCGCTGCTGGATGGCCCCCTGCGGCAGGAAATCGAGAAAACCCTGCCGCAAGCCGCAGCTCTCTATCATGAACTGGCCGAAAAACGCGCGCAGCTGGCGCAGCAGATCGAACCGATCCATAGCCGCTGGCAGGCGCGGCATCAGGGACTTGCCACAGCCCTGACCGAGCTCAAGCGTTCGCAACTCTACTGGACGCTCAAGGTGGCCAATATGATCTTTGTCCACAGCACCATCGGCGAACTGCTGGCTGAGGATCTGGCCGATACCGAGCTCGAACAGTTCATGGCCGGACCGCTCTACCAGCGGTTCAGCGCCCAGATGCCGGTGTTGCGCGAGGCTTTTGAAAAGAGTCGTGCGGAAAACGAGAAACTGTGGAATGCCAGCCGCAAGCTGGACAATCTGCTGTTTTTCAGCCGCTGGGAAGAGGCGCACCACCTCTATCGCGACAATTTCCCGCCGCTGGTCAAGTCGATCTCCGTCAACTTGGACCAGGTTCTTGGCCGGGAGCAGGCCGTGATTGCTGGCCAGGAGCGCCTGACGGCCCTGCTTGCCGGACCGGTCAAGACGCTGTGTGATGATATTGAGACCCGCATCGCGGACCTGAAACAGGGTCTCATCGCGCACATGGTGGCCAATGGGGAGCAGGTCCGTCTTCACTCCGCCGACGTGCTGGCAGCGCAGACCCTGGCCAACGAGCAGACCTCCCGGATTGACAGACTGCTGACCGGTGTTGCCGTTTTGGTGCTTGTTCTCAGTGCTCTGCTGGCCTGGCTGGTCACCCGCTCCATTGACAGGCCGCTGAATGCCACCATCAGCATGATCCGCCGACTCGATCAGGGCGACCTCTCCGCGCGGGTAAGCGTTGCCCGCCAGGACGAGATTGGTCAGCTCGGGACGTTGCTGAACACCTTTGCCGATCACATGCAGCACGAGATCATGACGGCCTTCGAATCCCTCGCGCAGGGGGATTTCACCTTCGAGGCCCAAGGGCTGATCCGTCAGCCCCTGGAGCGCACCAACCAGTCATTGTGTGAACTGGTTCAGCGTATCCGCAGCCTGTGCCTGAATGTCGAGGGCTACTCCCGGCAGACCCTCGATAGCAGCCTGGTGCTGACGGGCAATGCCGAGAGTCAGAGTGCGGCCCAGCAGCAGATTTCCGGTTCGATGAACTCCATCGTTACGTTGTCACGGGAGAATGTCGCCGGCACGCAGCGAGCCGGCCGCCTGTCGTCCCAGGCCCATGAGTGTGCCGAGCAGGGCCGCCAGCAGATCCAGCTGATGGTTCAGGCCATGGATGAGATTCATCGCAGCGGCAACAACGTGGCCCAGATCATCAAGGTGATCGATGAGATCGCTTTCCAGACCAATCTACTGGCCCTCAATGCCGCCGTCGAGGCGGCCCGCGCCGGCCAGCATGGCAAGGGTTTTGCCGTAGTCGCCGAAGAGGTTCGCAATCTGGCGGCGCGCAGCGCGCGGGCGGCGGCGGAAACCGCTGAGCTTATTGAAGGCTCCATCGGCAAGGCGCGCAATGGCGTGGCCATCGCCAATACGGCCGCCTGTCGCCTCGACGAAATCGTGCAGGAGGTGGGCCAGCTTTCAGGGATCGTCGAAACGGTTTCGCACTCCTCTTCGGAACAGCAGCGTGAGATCACCCGCATTGATCAGTCGCTGAGGAAGATGGACGAGATCAACCTGAAAACCACTCAGGTGGCGCGCCAGAGCAGCCAATCGGCTCAGGCCTTCACCCGCGAAGCCCAGCGTCTGCGCCGTCTGCTGGAGACCTTTACCATTGCCGACAGCGAGGAGGAAAACCCGGTACTGGCTGCGCTGCCCTGTTGCGTGGAACGGGACGTGCCGCGCCGCGTTGTCAATGGCTGATCTGTAAACCGCTCACCCTGACTAAAAGGATAAAACCATGCTGTATACCGGTGGTATTGTCGTGATCGACGAGGATTTTCATGGGACCGCCGCCGAGGCGGATGAGCAGAGCTCCCTAGCCCAACTGTTTGATTCCATTATCCGGGAGCGGCGTCTGCTTCCCCATTTCCAGCCGATCGTCGACCTGAACGCGGGCAAGATTATCGGTTACGAAGGGCTGATCCGCGGTCCTTCCGACTCGGCCCTGCACCCGCCGGGACTGCTGTTCCAGGCGGCGATGCAGCTCAACCGGCTGGTGGAACTGGAGATCCTGTGTCGCGACGTCAACATCGAGTATTTCACCCGCCTGAATCTGCCGGGGAAACTGTTTCTCAACATCAGCCCGAAATCGTTGCTCCAGCCCCATTTTCCCAAGGGCTTTACCCGGCAGGCCCTGGAAAAACACGGTCTTGACAGCAACCGGGTGGTGATCGAGCTGACGGAAAACTTCCCGATTCTGGATGTCGAAATCATCCGCAGTGCCCTGGAGCATTACCGGCGCTCGGGATTTCAGGTCGCGCTGGATGACCTGGGCGCTGCCTACGCCAGCCTTCGTCTGTGGTCGGAACTGAAACCCGATTACGTCAAGTTCGACAAGTACTTTATCCAGTCGATCAATCGCGATCCGCACAAGAAGCAGCTGATCAAGAGCCTGCAGGATATCGCCGAGAGTGTCGGCTGCCAGACCATTGCCGAGGGTGTCGAGACCGCCGAAGAATGCTACATCGTGCAGTGTATGGGCGTGACCCTGGGGCAGGGCTACTATTTCTCCCGCCCGAGTCCGACACCGCCGCTGGAACTGCCCTGTGATCTGCTGATGCAGAAGGCGGGTTGCGAGGAGTCGGGTCTGAAATGGCGTACTGAAACCGTTGCCAGCCTGATCCGCAGCGTGCCGACCATTCATCCCCAGACCACCCTCAATCAGGCCGGAGAGCTGCTGGTCAATTCGCCCGAGCTGGCGACCCTGCCCGTCATTGATGACGATTTTGCCGTCGGCATGCTGCACCGTTACGATGCCATGAATATTCTGGCTTCGCGTTTCGGACGCGATCTGCACGGCAACCAGCCGATCCATGAGTTCACCGACCGCCATACGCTGCGCATCGACATTGATACTCCGATTGAGAAGCTCAGCCAGATCATTACCAGCGACACCCAGGACCCGCAGCGTTGTACCTGCTTCATCATCACGGAAAAGGGACGCTACCGGGGGATTGGCATGGTCACGGATCTGTTGAAGCGGATTACGGATCTGCAGATCCGCAATGCCCGCTACGCCAATCCTCTGACCCTGTTGCCCGGCAGTGTGCCGATCAATGAGCATCTCGAAAAACTGATGGCGGACAGGCAGCCTTTTACCGCCTGCTATGTCGATCTCGATCATTTCAAGCCGTTCAACGACGTTTACGGTTACAGCCGGGGCGACATGGTGATCCGCCTGCTGGGACGGCTGCTGCAGGAGTGCTGTGACGCCAGCCAGGATTTCATCGGCCACATCGGCGGGGACGATTTTCTGGTCATTTTTCGCGGTGATGACTGGCGCGAGCGCTGTGAACTGCTCATGGATCATTTTGCTGAGGAGGTGGTTGAACTCTACGACGAGGAGCATCGGGAACTGAAGGGGATTGCGGCCAAAGACCGGCAGGGCAATCCGGCGTTTTATCCCTTTACCAGCCTGTCCATCGGTGCCGTTCTCTTCGAGGGCGGTTGCCAGCGCTGCAGCCACCACGACATCTCGGCTCTGGCCGCTGAATCGAAAACCCAGGCCAAGAAGAAACCCGGCAATTCGCTGTTTATCAACCGCCGCAGCTGCTAGCCATCCGGACTAATGGGGACATAACGCAATCCACACGGAATCCTCATTGTCCTGTGGTTAAAGATACGTTCAATCGGGCTGGTTCTGCGAGTCAGGAAGGAGGAGCCATGGTTGAACGGGACAGACCCCAGCTGCTTTGTGCAAAGCGGGAGACAACGACGTCGATCGATGGGGTGGCGATCAAGGAGATACTGGAGCGGCTGAGCGGGGGAGAGGCCGAGCGGTTGCCGTTCCACGCCGGCGATGTGACAGCGGGCAGCGAGACGGAACTGCAGGCCGTGGTCGAGGGCGAACGTCACCAGGTGGATTTGCCGCTGGCCATCGAACAGTCGCGCTTTTTCGCCAATCTGGTCAAACGTGCGGCCAGTGGCGAAACGCCCGAACGCTGTGTCGACCAGTTGCAGCGTTTTCTCAGCGACAATCCCGCCACGGTGTGGGAAAACAGCTGGGTCCGTTTTGAGCGTCACCGCCTCAGCGACTACGCCCTGCGCGTGCTGCAGCGCGACCTGATGGCCGATAAGGGCAACCCCGCCTCGGGCCAGCGCAGTGACCAGCAGCGCTTCCGTTTCATCGCCCAGGACGGCAGCGAATGGCTGCGCCTGCCCATCAGTTACCTGATCAAGCTGGCCCTGGCCGACGTCATCGGCTGCCAGCCCCGGTTGCCGGAGCCGATCCACGCGACGGCAACGGCTTTGCAGAAGCATTTTCTCAACGACAACACCTCGCCGGAAACCTTTTCACTCTACGTCGTCAATGAGCGCCATGGGTCCAATACCGGGCAGGCGCTGGCGCGCGAGGCGCAGCAGCGCTATCTGTTGACGCAGCTGCTGATCCATTATGCCAACGAACAGTTCGGCCTGCGCGAAAACGGCCAGCAGGCCCTGGTCTACTGTGCGCCCCATCCGCCGCGGCGCCAGAAACAGCTCAACGAGCTGATCCCCGATGCCTTTTACCGGGAGCTGTTCATGAGCCCCTGCCTGTCGGGCTGGGACCGTGGCGAGGACAAGTACCGCTACATGCAGCTCTGCCACCAGGTGCTCAGCCGCAGCCAGCTCAATGCGGTGGCCAAACTGCGCGAGGCCGGCATCATCACCCGCAACCTGGTGGTGCTGCCGAACATGTCCAATATCAGCCTGGCCAATAACGGGGTCCACGTCAGCCTCGGCAGCCGGCTGCTCAGCGAGCAGCGCGGTCAGTCCGATGGCCTGTATCCGCTGGCGGCCGAAAAGGCCTGCGCCGATCTGTCGATCAAGATTCAGGAGCACTTCCTGCCCCTGTTCGCCTCCAGTTACAGCGCGGCCCCCTATCGCCTCGGCTTCGCCGATTTTCATCCGGAAAAGGCGCTGGGGTTTCTGCCCCACGAACTCGATTACACCCATCTGCGGATGATGTGGCGACGCTGGCGCAAAAAAGCCGACCTGCGCGTGTTCGGCCAGACCCTGACGCCCTTCGGGCCGGAGTGGCTCGATAGCGGCCTCAGCCGGCTGTTCCGGTTGCGGGGGGATGTCGTGCCCGATTTCCGGCTGGTGGACTATCCGGTCAGCTTTCTGAGTACCGCCGAGAGCCCGGCGCTAAACGGGGTCGCGGGTAACCAGAAGAAACTGCTCAGCGATCTCGATGCCATGGGCGTGTTCGATGAGCGCATGTCGCTGTACCAGTTCTTCAAGGCGCGTGAATACGCCGGCATGGGCTTCAGCGGCTTCGAGGGGCGCTACTACAGCCTGTTCCCGTCGTTCGAGCGCGACATGGCCGGCGCGGTGCGGCTGCAGCAGCTGATCACGGCGCTGTCCTTCCGCTACATGGCCGAAGGCCGCTACAACCACCGCCATATTCCGGATTCGCCCCAGTGCGAAAGCGAGCGCCGGCAGATTTTTTTCGGCCGGGCGTTGGGCCTGCCGACCTTCTTCGTGCGCCGCAATACCCGCAACCGCCTGCTGCTGCGCATTCTGCGCCAGACGGAGAATATCCGCCACAGCCGCCGCTATCCCGGCTACCTGCGTGTGCATCAGAAAGACTATTGTCGGGCACTGATCGCGGTGCTGGAGCAGGACGGCGCGGAGCTGATCGAACAGCTTGATGCCCACGATCTGCTGACCGATCTGCGCCACCGCATTGAGGAACCGCAGACCTTTTCCGCGGCGGGCCAGCTGACGGAAGATATTTTGTGCCAGAGCGGCGGACGTTCCGCGCTGAAGATGGAGGCGGATGACTTCAATCGCACGGCAGAGCATTTTTACCGCACCCGGCTGCGCGCCGACCACCTGCGCGAGAGTTTCGCCATGCTGCGGCGCGAGCTGCCGCTGCTGGAAGAGGATTTGCGCAGCGATGCGCTGCTGGCGCCCTGGGTGGCCCAGTGGTCGCCGCAGGGGCTGGAAAAGGGCTGCGAGCGACGCATCCGGCTGTGGGATCACCAGCGGCTGCGCGGCAGTGAACTGCTGGCGCTGATCAACCTGGTGCTGCTGAGTATCGACCGCGATCGCCGGCTGAGCAGCCGCGATCCCCTGGAGGAGGTGAACGATGACGGCCTGTCATCAGTATATCGAGCGTGCTAGCGGCCTGCCGCGCACGGAGCAGCTATTTGCCGATCGCCTGGTGCGCTGGATGTACCAGCCGCTGCGCGAGCAGGCGCCGCCCCTGTTCAAAGCCCTGACCAGCGCGCGCATGTCGCACTGGCTAGGCACCATCAACTTCGATCTCGACGCGGTCAGCCCGCTGCTCGGTCAGGAACGCTTTCTGCGCCGCTGCGGGGTGGATCTGTCCGAATGTCTCGATCCTCTCGAACGTCTGAACACGCCGCGTCGCATCTTCGAGCGCAAGATCCGCTACTGGCAGTGCCGCCCCATGGCAAACGATCAGGCGACCGTGGTTGCACCGGCCGACAGCCGCATGCTGATGGGGTCGCTGGCCGAGCAGGACAGCCTGTATTTGAAGGAGAAGTTCTTTTCCCTGCGCGAACTGCTGGGGGACGACAAGCCCCGCTGGTGTGAACGCTTTGCTGCCGCCGATTATGCCGTGTTCCGCCTGACACCGGACAAGTACCACTATAATCACCTGCCGGTCAGCGGAGAGCTCGTCGACCAGTATGAACTGGGGGATCGCTATCACGCCTGCAATCCGGGGGCGGTGGTGGCCGAGGTGACGCCCTATTCCAAGAATCGCCGGCTGGTGACCCTTATCGATACCGATGTCGAGGGCGGCAGCGGGGTTGGCCTGGTGGCGATGATCGAGGTGGTGGCGCTGATGATTGGCGATCTGGAGCCCTGCTACTGTGAGGGTGAGGGCTATACCCCGGTGGTGGCCCAGAGACCGGGCCTGCAGCTGCGCAAAGGCCAGCCCAAGAGCCTGTTCCGGCCGGGCAGCAGCACCGTGGTTTTGCTGTTCGAGCCGCGGCGCATCGAGTTCTGTGCCGATCTGCTGCGTAATCAGCAGCGGGTCGATGTCTCTAGCCGCTTTACCCTTGGTTTCCAGAAACCGCTGGTGGAGACCGAGGTGGAGGTGCGCAGCACCATTGCCCGCCGCCGCGGGGGATATTGCCTATGAGGCTGGCGTCCCGTCATGGGCGCTGCCAGCCTGTTTGCAGCAGGCTCACATTTCAGGAGAACACCTACTGATGCTAACCGTCTTTTTTTTGTTGCTGTTCAGCTTGCTGGCCCTGGCCTACCTGACATGGGGGGTCCGGGTGCTGCCCCGGGAGCGCTGGCAGATTCTGGCCAGCGTGCCGCTCAAGCGCCAGGACAATGGCGAGTGGTCCGGTGTCAATCTGACCTTTTACGGCCTGCTGACGGCCAACGCCTATGCCATTGCTCTGGCTACGCTGGTGGTGTTGCTGCGCTCGCTGCATCTGTCCCTGGCAGCGCTGCTGCTGCTGGCTTTTCTGCTGCTGGCGCTGTGCGTCCCGGCATCGAGAGCGGTGGCCCGCTGGGTCGAGGGCAAGGCTCACACCTTTACCGTCGGCGGAGCGGTGTTTGTCGGCATTCTGGCCGCACCCTGGCTGGTCGGACTGGTCAATCTGCTGCTGTGGCAGCCGGCGTTGCCGCTGCGGCCGACCCTGGCGGCGCTGGCCATCGCCTACGCCTTCGGTGAGGGTTTCGGCCGCCTGGCCTGCATCAGTTTCGGCTGCTGTTACGGCAAGCCGCTGTCCGCCTGTTCCCCCCGGTTGCAGCGGCTGTTTCACCGTTTCCACCTGGTGTTCGAGGGCCAGACCAAGAAGATCGCCTATGCCGACGGCCTGCACGGTTGCAAGGTGGTGCCGGTCCAGGCGTTGACGGCGTTTCTCTACGTCGGCACCGGCCTGATCGCCACGGCGCTGTTTCTGCTGCAGCACTATGGCACCGCCTTTCTGCTGCCGGCGCTGGTGACCCAGGGCTGGCGCATCGCCTCGGAGCTGCTGCGTGCCGATTATCGCGGCGAGCAGCGTTTCAGCGCTTACCAGTGGATGGGGCTGTTCAGCCTGTTCTATGTCAGCGCCGTGGCCCTGTGGGCACCGGCAGCCGTGGTAGGTGTGCCGGATCTGGCGGCAGGGCTGACCGCCCTGTGGCGACCGGAGATCCTGCTGTCGCTGGCCCTGCTGTGGTGGACCCTGTTCCTCTACACCGGCTGCAGCTCGGTGACCGGCGTTGCTCTGCGCTTTCACGTGCGTCAGGAGCGGATTTAAAACGCGATGGCGCGGCACTGGCGTACCCGGGCAACGGAGTTTCTGCAGCAGGGGTCCAGTCCGCACCAGCTGGCGCTGTGCCTGAGTCTGGGGCTGCTGCTGGGAATCATGCCGCTGCTGTGGGGCACCAGTCTGCTGTGTTTCGTGCTGGCGGCTGCGCTGCGCCTGAATCATGCCGTGATTCAGGCCATCAACTACCTGCTCTATCCTCTGCAATTGGCGCTGCTGTGGCCATTTTTCTGTGGTGGTGGTCTGCTGTTCGATGACCGGCCGCTGTCACAAGAGCTGTTTCAGAATCTGCTGCATTCTCCCCTGTCCGCCCTGATTGATCTGGGCCAGGTGAATCTCCATGCCCTCGCGCTATGGCTGCTGGTGGCACTGGTGAGCGCTCTGCCGCTGTATGGGCTCAGCCGTCTGCTGGTGCGGCGGGTCGTGGCCTAGCCTGCCTCCTTTCGTCTGCTCCGCCGAGAGCTGCTTGTTTTCCTTCCTCGCCTCCATACAGTGCCGTGGGCAATGATTTGTCGCGGCAGTTATTTTCGAAACCGTAATTTGCCCAGTTGATTCATCCAATTCCGGCTGTCTTTTTCGCAGCAAAAACCTCTGTGAGTTGTGATCGGTGCACCGAGAGAGTGTGTCATTTTGGTTGGCGTTTGAAAAAGCCCGTGAGCGCATGAATGCCTGGAGTCGGAGTAGTCACCCTGCTGGTAACAAAGACAGCAGGGTGACTACTTCACAGCCCTTGGGCCGAATTTATTCCCTTCCCGTTGTGTCTGTCCTCAGTTGTCCTGTGATAGCACGAATTTCATCAACGGGAACAGATCGGTGCTGTCGGCATAGGGACCGCGCACCGGATCGCTGTTGGAGGCGCGGGCGGCGAGCTGGTCGGCGTGGAGACCACGGGCCAGTAGCGGCACCAGGGAGTTGGTGTGGCTGGTGTGGTGCCACTCGAAACCGGGTAGTTTACCGGGGCCGTTGGAGGTGACCGGGTTCCAGAGCGGGTTGGAATCCGGGCCGGTGAGGTAACCGCATTCGTGGTCCGCGGTGACGATCACCAGGGTATCTTGCCAGGAGCTGTGGTGTTCCACCCAGGCACACACGGCGGCAACCGTATTGTCGAAGTCCACCTGTTCCTCGATGAGACGGTCGGACTGGTTGTCGTGGCTGGCCCAGTCAATAGCGCCGCCTTCAATCATAAGGAAGAAGTCTTTGTCGTTGTTGTCGAGCACGTTGAGCGCGGCCTGCGACATCTCGACCAGGGTGGGCACCGTGGTGATCAGCGGCACGCTGTAGGGTTCGACAACAGCGGTGGTCACGTGGCTGCCGTAGCCGTCTTCCCCTTCGAGCTGGCGGCCCTGCTGCAGGGTTTCGGCAATACGCGGCACGCCGAGCAGGCGGCGGGGCGTGGGGCCCTCAGCCAGCTGCTGAAAGTCATCACGGCTTTCGATCAGGGTCCAGTGGTCGTCAACCCCGTCGCCATCGGCATCGCCGCCGACTTCCCCTTCCTGCAACTGATGCCACAGCTTTTCACCGCCGATATACTGGTAACTCTGCGCTACTTCCAGTAAGACGCCGTCATTGTCGTACCAGGGGTGCCCTCCGCCCATCAGCACGTCAACGCCGCTGCCGAGAATCATCTCGCGAGCGATCTCCTCGTAGTTGCGCCGGGATACGTTGTGAACAACAAAGCCGGCCGGTGTGGCATGACTCAAGGGCACACTGGTGACGATCCCCGTCGACATTCCTTCTTTTTCAGCCTGTTCCACGATATTGATAATCGGTTGTCGTTGGCAGTTCACACCCAGTGCGCCGCTGTAGGTCTTGGTGCCGCAGGCCAGGGCCGTGGCGGCGGCGGCCGAGTCGGTCGCGCCCTGCTTGACCCGGTCGAACTCCTGCCACACTTGGTCGGCCGCGTAATGGCCGCCATAGAGATAGGTACTCATGGCGATATGGACGTCAAAGTCGCGGTAGGGCGGCGCATCGAGTTCGCCGCTGCGATACAGACTGCCGGCGCGCAAATGGTTGAAACCCATGCCGTCACCGATGAGCAGGATGACGTTTTTAGCATGGGGCGCTGGTGCGGCTTCCACCTGTTGCGGCTCCAGCGCTGCGACGGCGGTGCTGTCCACTTCCTCGACAGCGCTTGGCGCGGTCTGCTTGCTGTGCGCGGCGGCAGGGCGGGTGGTTTCCGGTTCACACTGATTATTGCAGCCGGCCAGCCAGGGCAGGGTGGCGAGGGTCAGAACAACCAGGACATCGCGCAGCGGGCGATGGCTTTTATCCAGGGCAGTGATCATCATGGTCCTATCCTATGAAGGCTTGGTGAATGAATGCAAGGCGGTTTTTCATGGCCGGGCCATTACAGGTCGTCACCGGCAATCTGCTCCCATTTGTAAATCTGGAAGGTGCAGTTGTCGGACATGGCGACAAACATCCCATGAGGGAAATTCTTGCCCAACGGCTTTGAGGTGACTTCGGAGCCGTCACTTTCGCAGGTGGCGAGTTCCACCACCTTAAGCAGCGGATGGTGATGGGGGTCGTCCGTTGTACCCTGACGGGGGAAGATGTGAAACTCATTGGCCTGCTGATCCGATACCAGAATGTAGCCCTGGCCGTTGGGCTGGGTGTAGATGGAGATCCCTTCGTGGTCCCCGGCAAAATCCTTGGTCGCGAACAGGGCCAGTTCCTTGTTGCTCTGCGATGGGTCGGCGTAGTACTTGCGCACCCCGACCCCCTCG
>JAFGXV010000049.1 GCA_016936455.1 Desulfuromonadaceae bacterium | reverse complement strand
CGGATGGGAGGCTTTCAGTTTTTTCCCGGAACTGTCAAACTTTGACTGTCCCCCGGCATAGCCGGGGGATTACCTTGTTTATTTACTGGGCCATCGTTACCCTGACCACCGTCGGCTACGGCGATATCTCCCCGCGCACCGACCTCGGGCAGTTCATTGCCTCCCTGATTATGATTCTGGGCTACGGCATCATTGCCGTCCCCACCGGCATCGTCACGGTCGGTCTGCAGCGCGCCGCAACAACGCAGGAGATCTCAACCCAGGCTTGTCCCCAGTGCAGCAGCGAGGGCCACCTTCCCGGCTCACGCTACTGCAAGGACTGCGGTGCGTTGCTGTAAACCGGCCCCTACTCGACGGCCGGTTTTTCCTGTTCCGGTGCGGCGTCCAGCGTTTCGGCCTCGGCGGCCTCGGCGGCCTTGACCACCTCAAGCAGCTCGACTTCAAAAATCAGCAGACTGTTGGGCGCAATCGCCTCGCCGCGCCCTTCTTCGCCGTAGGCCAGCGCTGGCGGAATCACCAGCTGCCACTTATCTCCTTCTTTCATAAGCTGCAGCGCCTCGCTCCAGCCCGGGATGACGGCACTGACGGGGAACTCCACCGGCTCGCCACGACGATAGGAACTGTCGAACTCCTCACCATCACTGGTCATGCCCCGGTAGTGAACGCGAACCACATCGTCGGCCTGCGGCGTATTGCCGGAACCGGCCTGCTCCACCCGATACTGCAGACCGCTCTCCAGCACCTGAACGCCGTCCCTGTGGCTGTTTTCTTCAAGATAAGCCTTGGCTTTGGCCCCGTTTTCCGTAATCATTTTCTCGTGGCGCTCCAACATCTGCTGCTGCGCCTGCTGCTGGAAATCCATCAGCGCCTGGGCCATTTCCTCCTGACTCAGTCGCGGTTCAGCCTGGTTACGTGCATCACGCAGTCCCAGCAGCACCGCCTGATCATCCAGAGGAAAACCGTTTTTGGCAAAATTGCTGCCAATATCCAGACCAATCGCATAACCGATTTTCTGCTCCAAGCGGGTCAGAGCCTCTGCATCAGCTGTTTTTTTCTGGCCCTGTTCAGGGGTTGATGGATCCTGACAGCCGGCCGCGAGCAGGCACAGTACTGCAGCCGGGAACAAAACGGACAGTTTGAAGCAACGCATAGATTAATCGTCCTTTCATCAAAGAAAATAAAAACAGTCTCAAATTACCGATTGTCGTGTAAAATTGCCATGCTAAAAATTTCTTTCTGCCACATCACCCCGGAGGCCAGATGCTCTACCGCCTGTTGCTGTTCCCCCTCCTCGCACTGACACTGATGGCCCCGACCCAGCTGAAGGCTGCGCCGTTGCACCTGTCCGTCAGCGTCGCCCCGCAAAAATACCTGCTGCAGAAGCTGGTTGAAAAGGATGCCCAAATTCAGGTCATCATCCGCCCTGGACAGAATCCGACCACTTGGGACCCCTCACCACGGCAGATGGCCACCATCTTGGGCAGCGATGCGTTATTTGCCATTGGCGTCCCCTTTGAAGACGTCTGGCTACCGCGACTGCGGCGCAGCGCACCACAACTGTTGATTGTCGACCTGCGGCACGGCATCGACTTACTCGAGGCTCCTGCCCATCACCACCCGGAACAGGCCGACACGGCAACACACGACCACACCGAGCTGGATCCGCACCTGTGGCTGGACCCACTGCGCTGCATTCGCATGGCCGCCACCATGCGTGACACCCTGGCCAGCCTCGACCCGGCAAACAGCACTGCCTACCAGCACCGTTTCATGGTCCTTGAACAGGAGCTCGAAGCGTTGCATCAGTCTCTCAGCCAGCAGCTGCTTCCTCTGAAGGGACGCCGCTTCATGGTTTTTCACCCGGCATGGGGCTACTTTGCCCAACGCTACGGGCTGGAGCAGGTCGCGATTGAGCAGGAGGGGAAAGAGCCCGGCGGCCAGAGCCTGGCGCGGCTGATCGAACAGGCCCGCCAGCAACAGATCCGCATCATTTTTGTTCAGCAGCAATTCAGCGGCAAGGCGGCAACAACCCTGGCCAACCAGATCGGCGCCCGCGTCGTCCCTCTGGATCCGCTGGAAGAAAATCTTGATCAGGCCTTGCGCCGCACGGCTGCAGCACTGAAGGAGGCGCTGAAGAACTGATGGCAACCACAATCAGCCTGAACAATGTCAGTTTTCATTATGGAGAACGGACGATCCTCGAAAACATCGACCTGCAGCTGCAGGAAAAAGAGTTTCTCGGCGTCGTCGGCCCCAACGGCGGCGGCAAGAGCACCCTGCTGAAGCTGATCCTCGGCCTGCTGACCCCCACCAGTGGCGAAATCCGCGTTTTCGGCCAGACCCCACGACAAGCGCGCAGCCGCCTGGGCTATGTCCCTCAGTTTGCAACCTTTGACAGTGCCTTTCCCATCACCGTCCGCCAGACTGTGCTCCAGGGCCGGCTCGGCCGCAATGGCGGCTTTCAGCTGCGCTACAGCGCGCAGGATCAGGCTGTGGTCACCTCAGTCATGGAGCAAACGGATATTCTTGAGCTGCAGCAGCGCCCGATGACAGCTCTGTCCGGTGGCCAGCGCCAGCGGGTGCTGATCGCCCGGGCACTGGCCAGCGAACCGGAAATTCTGCTCCTTGATGAACCAACAGCCAATATCGATCCGGAACATGGTGAGAATGTCTTCAGCCTGCTGCATCGACTGCACGACAAAATCAGTATCGTACTGATTTCTCACGATATGGGCTTTATCACCCGCTGCGTCCAGCGCGTGGCCTGTCTGAACCGTACCCTGGTCTGCCATGCCACGGCTCCGGTTCGTAACAGCCTGATGGAACGGCTTTATGGTATCCCCCTGTCCATGGTCGACCACAGTACGCACCTGTCGCCAGGAGAACAGTCATGACCTTTTTTGAGGCTGTTTTTCAGCTGGATTTTCTGCTCTACGCCTTCGTTGGGGCCCTGCTGGCCAGCGTTGCCTGTGGCATCGTCGGATCCTATGTGGTAGTACGTCGCATCGGTTACATGGCCGGGGGAATCGCCCATGCGGTACTCGGCGGCATGGGCCTTGCCTATTTCCTTGGTCAGCCCCCCATGAGCGGAGCCTTGCTCAGTGCCCTGGCGGCCGCACTGCTGATCAGCTGGGTCAACCACTGTGCCAGCCAGCAGGAAGACACCATCATCAGCGCGCTGTGGGCCGTGGGGATGGCGACCGGGATCCTGTTCATCGCTCGAACTCCGGGTTACAACGTGGATCTGATGAGTTACCTGTTCGGCAATATCCTGATGATTGCACCACAGGACCTGCTGTTCATCGCATTGCTTGACACCGCCATTCTGGCGTTGACCCTGCTGCTCTACCGCCAGCTGCTTCTGGTCTGCTTCGACCCGGAGTTCGCCGTCATCCGGGGATTGCGCGTTTCTGTGTTGCAAACGTTACTGCTGTGCCTGATTGCTTTGACCGTGGTTATTCTGATCCAGATTGTCGGCCTGATCCTGGTGATCGCCCTGCTGACTCTGCCTGCCGCCACCGCCCGGCTGTTTGTCACCAGCTTAAGCGGCATGATGATTCTGGCCACCCTGATCGGCAGCATCGCCACCGTGGCCGGGCTAGCCCTGTCCTTTCACTTCGATCTGCCGGCCGGGGCGCTGACCGCTCTACTCTGCGGCAGTCTCTATCTGCTGTCCATGCTGATACGACGCCCCTGAACCAGAACAAAAATGAAAACCATTTTCAATTTAATCTTGACCTTCACTGTCCACTACTCGTAGACTGTCGGTGTATTTTTGTCGACGTTCAAAACAGAGATTCGACCCTCACGATGAACAGCAGGAAAAAACACACCATGTGTCCCCTCACCCAATGCAAACCAGGTGAAACGGTTTTTATCCGAGGTTTTCTCGGCGGTCTGCACATGCGCCAGAAACTTCAGGCGATGGGTCTGATCCCCGGTGAAGCCGTCGAAATCGTCTCGGGCAGCAACGGACCACTGGTTATCTGTGCCAAGGGCGTCAAACTCGCACTCGGCCGCGGCATGGCGGAAAACATCATGGTTTCCTGCGATCGCTGCTGTCTCTGCAACAGCGCCACCTCGAACGCCTGACCCTCCGCCTCCAGCCCGCCCCCCCTCAGTACGGCTCCATCACAACCGCCTGAATCCGTCGTTATGCCCTGCCACCCGTTCCCTCTCTGCCACGTTTGAGCGCCTGACCGGTTGACATCCGCACAGCAAGTGATTAATTTCACAGAATTCGCCGCGCACGACTCTCATCTACCAGACACCTTGCAGACAGAATACGAGGTTTTAGCGATCATGAGTGAAGAGCATTCCGAGCAAGAAAAACCTGAACAAGCGCCAGCCCCCGAGCAACAGGCGCCCACCCCTGAGATTGACGACAGTCATGAAGGGCTGGTGCTGGCGACAGACATTCTGCCGCACAAGATTCCCATCATCCCGCTGCGTCCCCGGCCGGCCTTTCCGTCGATTCTGATCCCGCTCAACATCACCGGTGCCGAAAAAATCGCCGTCATCAAACGGGCTGTCGAAGGACCAAGCCAGACACTGGGCATGGTGCTGGTCCGCCACATGGACGCCCGCGATGAAGCCGAGAACCTGCACGCCGTCGGTGTGGTTGGAAAAATCGTCAAGGTCCTCAAAGAGGATGAAGACAGTGTCCAGATTCTGGTCAACTGCCTGGAACGCTTCACCATCACCGAGTTGCACGTCACTCCCAACGGCCTGTTTGCCGAGGTGGATTACCATTTTGAAAAAGACCTTTCCGCCCGCCAGGAGCTGAAGGCCTATTCCATGGCCATCATCTCGACATTGAAGGAGCTGGTTCAGATCAACCCCCTCTACTCCGAGGAGATCAAGATGTTCCTCGGCCGCTCCAGCATGGACGATCCGGGCCGACTGGCGGACTTCGCCGCCAATCTGACGTCGGCCGACGGCCAAGAGCTGCAGCAGGTGCTGGAAACCTTTGACGTGCATGACCGCATCGAACAGGTGCTGGTGCTGCTGAAAAAGGAGCTCGAGGTTTCACGGCTGCAAAGCAAGATCTCCAAACAGATCGAAAAACGCATCTCCAGCCAGCAGCGTGAATTTTTTCTACGCGAACAGCTCAAGGCCATCAAGAAGGAGCTGGGGCTGGAAAAAGAAGGCAAGGTCAGCGAAATCGAGAAGTTTCAGCAACGGCTGGAGGGGCTCAAGCTCAACGATGAGGCCCAGAAAGCCATCGATGAGGAAATCGAAAAGTTGCAGCTGATCGAGCCCAGTTCGCCGGAATACACGGTCAGCCGCAACTACCTCGACTGGCTGACCATCCTGCCGTGGGGGCGTTTCACCCGCGATTCCTACGATATCGCCAAGGCCAAAAAGGCCCTCGACACCGACCATTTCGGGCTCGACGATGTGAAGGAGCGTATCCTCGAATTTATCGCCGTCGGCAAGATGAAGGGGGATATCTCCGGCTCGATTCTCTGCCTGGTTGGACCGCCCGGAGTGGGCAAGACCTCTATCGGCAAGAGTGTAGCCGCAGCGCTCAAGCGCAATTTTTTCCGCTTCTCCCTGGGCGGCATGCGTGACGAAGCCGAAATCAAGGGGCACCGCCGCACCTACATTGGCGCCATGCCCGGCAAGTTCATCCAGGCCATGAAGCAGGCCGGCAGTGCCAACCCGGTGCTGATGCTCGATGAAATCGACAAGATCGGGGCCTCATTCCACGGCGATCCGGCCTCGGCCCTGCTCGAAGTGCTCGATCCCGAGCAGAACAGTTCCTTTCGTGACCACTATCTCGATGTGCCCTTCGATCTGTCCAACGTCCTGTTCATTGCCACAGCCAATCAGCTCGACACCATTCCGGCCCCCCTGCTCGACCGCATGGAGATCATCCGCCTGTCCGGTTATATTCTGGCCGAAAAGGTCGAGATCGCCCGCCGCTATCTGATCCCCAAGGCCCTGGACCACCACGGTCTGACCCGCCAGCAGGTCAGTATTCGCAAAGACGCCGTGGAAGCGATTGTCGAGAACTACGCCCGCGAGGCGGGGGTGCGCGGACTGGAAAACCGCATCAAGAAGATCATGCGCAAGGCAGCCATGATCTTTGCCTCGGAAACCCCGGAGCAACCGCAGACAAAACTGGTCATCGGCAAAAAAGATCTGGAAAAGTATCTCGGCAAACCGGTGTTCAGCCAGGACGAGGTGTTCAAGAGCGTACCGGGCGTGGTAACCGGACTGGCCTGGACCAGCCTGGGCGGCGCGACCCTGCAGATCGAGGCCACCGCCATGGCCAGCCAAAGCAAAGGGTTCAAGCAGACGGGACAGCTGGGCAAGGTGATGATCGAAAGTTCGGAGATCGCCTACTCCTACGTCATGGGGCACCTGGAAAAATTCGGCCTGCCCGGCGATTTTTTCGACCAGCACTTTGTCCACCTGCACGTGCCCGCCGGTGCCACCCCCAAGGATGGGCCGTCCGCCGGCGTCACCATGACCACGGCGCTGCTGTCCATGATCAGCGGCAAACCGGTACGCAAAAAACTGGGCATGACCGGCGAGCTGACCCTCACCGGCCAGGTCCTGCCCATTGGCGGCGTCAAGGAGAAAACCATTGCCGCCCGCCGCAGCGGCCTCAAAGCCCTCATTTTCCCTGAAAGCAACCGCAAGGACTTTGAGGAGCTGCCCGCTCACCTGCGCGAAGGGCTGGAAGTTCACTTTGCCAAAACCTATGACGACGTGTATGCTGTCGCCTTTCATCATTAAATCCGGGAGTTGAACTGATGACCGTCGAAGAACTGCAAAGCGCGATCATGGCGCTGTCCACCGAAGAAAAACAACAATTCATCCTGAGCACCCTGCCCGACCTGGCCCGCGAGGCCATGGAGGACAGCTCTTTCATGCTCAAGTTGCTGCCGATTTTTCTCGGCATTGTTCAAGACGGCGGATTGAACCTGCAGCAGCTGATGCAGTTCGCCGCCCTGCACGGCGGAGCCCTCGGCGGCCAGCAGTCCTGAATCTGTGTGCGGCGCGGAAGCCGCATCGAGAGATCGCTTCCGCGCCGTCCTCGCACAAACAGCCCGATGCAAGCGGGAGTCCGAGGCCGGTTTTTGCTCGAAAATTGTCCGGCAGCCCTCAGCCCTGTCCCCAGCACCTGGATTGAATCATGAGCTTCCCACTTCCCACCGGCTGTCAGCCGCATTTTTTCCTCTATTTTCCTCAATAAAGCGCTTGAAAGCGCTATAGTTCTTCAGTACATTTGCGCGGTTCCCGGCTCGGCGGTCTTTCACGGCAAGAACAGCGCTGAAAACGGCTGATCCGCCATTGATAATTAACGCGTTTTCCGATCATGGAGTGGCCTATGCGACGCACCCCGAAAAAAGTCAAGAACTGGTCCATCGCCGATGCCAGCGAGCTGTACGGCATCAGCAAATGGGGCGCCGAATATTTTTCCATCAACCAGAATGGTGATGTGGTTGTCACCCCCTTCGGCAGTTCCAGCGACCTGCAGATCAGCCTGCATGAGATCGCCAAGGAGATCGAAGACCGCGGGCTGGCCATGCCGGCCATCCTGCGCATTGAAAACATCCTCGGCTCGCAGATCAAACAGCTCCACGAGACCTTCCGCAAGGTGATCAAGGAGACCGGCTATCAGGGCGAGTTCAAGGGGGTGTTCCCGATCAAGGTCAACCAGCAGGAACAGGTCATCGATACCATTACCCGCTATGGTCGCGCCTACAACCACGGGCTGGAAGCCGGCAGCAAGGCCGAACTGATCGCCGCCATCTCCATGCTGAACAACCGTGATGCCTTTCTGGTCTGTAACGGCTACAAGGACGAGGAATTTATCGACCTCGGCCTCAGCGCCGTCAAGATGGGCTTCAAGTGCTACTTTGTCGTCGAAGTGCCGGGCGAAATCGATGTCGTGCTCAAGCGGGCCAAGGCGCTCAAGGTTCGTCCGCTGATCGGCCTGCGCACCAAGCTGAACACCCAGGCAGAAGGCCAGTGGTCCGAATCAGGCGGCGAGAACAGCGTGTTTGGTCTGACCATCAGCCAGATGATCGACGTGCTCGACAAGCTCAAGGATGTCGACATGCTTGACTGCCTGCAGCTGCTGCACTACCACATCGGCTCGCAGATCGCCGACATCCGCGACATCCGCGCCGGGGCCATGGAAGCCTGCCGCATTTACGAGGAGCTGGTGAAGGAAGGGGCAAACATGCAGATCATCGACTTCGGCGGCGGCCTGGCTGTCGACTACGATGGCTCGCAGACCAACTACCATTCCAGCCGTAACTACTCCACGGAGGAGTACTGCTACGACGTGGTGGAATCCATCATCACGGTGCTGGACAAAAACAACATTCCCCACCCGACCATCATCACCGAATCCGGGCGGGCCACGGTGGCCTACTATTCGATCCTGCTGTTCAACATCCTGGATGTGTCGTCGTTTATCCCGCACCCGATTCCCGAGGTGCTGCCGGAGAGCACCAACGATCTGCTGTCCAACCTGATGTCGACCTATGAGCTGGTCGCCCCGAAGACGATTCAGGAATGCTGCAATGACGTGCTGTTCTATCGCAACCAGTCACGCCAGCTGTTCAAGCATGGCCAGATCAGCCTGCGTGAAAAGGCACTGGCGGAAAACATGGTGCGCCATATCCTGATCAAGATCTCAACCCTGGCCACCACGCTCAAGCATATTCCGCGTGATGTCCACTACATCGACAAGCTGCTGTATGACATCTACTATGGCAACTTCAGCCTGTTCCAGTCGCTGCCGGACGTCTGGGCCATTGACCAGATTTTCCCGGTGATGCCGATCCACCGCCTGACGGAGCCGCCGCTCAACCCGGCCATCATCTCCGACATCACCTGCGACTGCGACGGCAAGATCGACAACTTCCCGGCCGAGGATCACGACCGCAGCCGCATCATGCTCCATGATCTGAAGGAGGATGAGGAATACTACCTCGGCGTCTTCCTCGTCGGCGCCTACCAGGAGACCCTGGGCGACCTGCATAACCTGTTC
Source organism: Desulfuromonadaceae bacterium (assembly GCA_016936455.1). Taxonomy (GTDB): domain Bacteria; phylum Desulfobacterota; class Desulfuromonadia; order Desulfuromonadales; family Desulfuromonadaceae; genus Pseudodesulfuromonas. The sequence continues at coordinate 116,750 of JAFGXV010000049.1, read as the reverse complement.
GGTGATACCCACGTGGTGTCGATCCATGTCAACGAGGATGGCAGCTACGACCTGTCGCAGGAGCTCGAAGGGGACAGCGTCGAGGACGTCCTGACTTATGTGGAATACGACGTCAAGGCGATGAAGAACCGCATCAAGGGGCTGGCGGAAGATTCGATCAAAAACGGCTATATTAATGCCAAGGAGCGCAAAAACATCCTCCATCTCTTCGATGAAGGGCTGCGCGGCTATACCTATTACGAAAAGGACGAGTGATTCTGCAACCGGCGCCGCAGGAGCGTTGGAGAATAAAAACTCGCGCTACGACACTTAAACAGCTATCCTCTGTTCAGACGTCCTCATCGGATCGCAGCCATTTCCGCTGAAGGGCCGCAAGAGAGCAAAAAAAATTTTTGGCTAACATAAGATGGATAGTCTGCTATCCGTCCTTAAAACATCACAGCTCAGGGAGATCACCATGGCTAAAGTTTTGATTATCGGCGCAGGCGGGGTTGGCAACGTGGTGGCCAAGAAATGCGCCCAGCATCCGGACGTTTTCACCCAGATCATGCTGGCCAGCCGCACCAAGAGCAAGTGCGATGCGATTGCCGCAGAAGTCAAGAAACTCTACAACATTGACATTCAAACCGCCGCCGTCGACGCGGATAATGTTCCGGAACTGGCCGCGCTGCTGAAGGCCGAGCAACCGTTCATGGTGATCAATGTGGCCCTGCCGTACCAGGACCTCACTATCATGGATGCCTGCCTCGAAGCCAACGTGCACTACCTCGATACCGCCAACTACGAGCCGAAGGACGAAGCCCATTTCGAGTACAGCTGGCAGTGGGCCTACCAGGACAAATTCAAGCAGAAGGGTCTGATGGCCGTGCTCGGCTGCGGTTTCGATCCCGGCGTGACCAACATCTTCTGCGCCTATGCCCAGAAGCATCTCTACGACAGCATCCGCACTGTTGACATCCTCGACTGCAACGCTGGCGACCACGGCCATCCCTTTGCCACCAACTTCAACCCCGAGATCAACATCCGCGAGGTCACCCAGGTGGTGCGGCACTGGAAAGACGGCGAATGGGTCGAGACCCCGGCCATCCTCAATGATGACTGCGTCCACTTTCCTTTCGACTATCCGCAGGCCGGCGTACGCGAGAGCTACCTGCTTTACCACGAGGAAATGGAATCACTGGTCAAGCATATCAAGGGACTGGAGCGGATCCGCTTCTGGATGACTTTCTCGCAGAACTACATTACCCACCTGAAGGTGCTGGAAAACGTCGGTATGACCCGCATTGACGAAGTGGATTTCGAGGGGCAGAAGATTATCCCGCTGCAGTTCCTCAAGGCGCTGCTGCCGGATCCGGGCTCACTGGGCACCAACTACACCGGCAAGGCGGTCATCGGCTGCGTGTTCGACGGTGAAAAGAGTGGCACCCCGCAGCGCAAGTACATCTACAATGTTTGCGACCACGCCGAGGCCTATCAGGAAGTTCAGGCGCAGGCCGTTTCCTACACCACCGGCGTACCGGCCATGATCGGTGCGATGATGATGGTCAAGGGGATCTGGCAGGGTGAAGGCGTCTATAACGTGGAGCAGCTGGACCCCGACGCGTTTATGGACGAGTTGAACCAGTGCGGGCTGCCGTGGCAGGTCGTCGATTTCGAAGGTGAGTTACCAGCCTAAATGAACGAACAAAAGGCGTTGGTCGATTTTCCAACACGCATCACCAACCGGGTCAAGACCCCCTGCTATCTCATCAGCAGTGAAGTCATCCGGCGCAACTGCGAGCTTCTCGCCTCGGTGCAGCAACGCACCGGGGCGAAAGTTCTTCTGGCCCTGAAGGCCTTTGCCCTGCCCGCGGTCTTTCCCCTCATCGCCCGCCACCTGTCCGGGGTGTGCGCCAGCGGCCCCATCGAGGCCCGGCTGGGACGGGAGGAGTTCGGCAAGGAGGTACATACCTATTCGCCAGCGTTTACGGACAGCCAGTTTGAACGCACCCTGCGCTATTCGGACCACATCGTTTTCAACTCCGTCAGCCAGTGGCAGCTTTTTCGCGATAAAATTCCGGCCGAAAAAAAGGTCGGCCTGCGCGTCAACCCCGGTTATGCCGAAGTGGAAGTCGATCTGTACAATCCGTGCATTGCCGGCTCGCGCTTTGGTGTGCAACCGCAGGATCTGGAAGGTGTGGACCTGAGCGGCATCGATGGTCTTCACTTTCACGCCCTGTGCGAGCAGGGAGCGGATGTGCTGGTGCGGGTGCTGAAACATTTCGAGCAGCGTTTCGGTCACCTGATCGAAAAAATGAAATGGATCAATTTTGGTGGCGGCCACCATATCACGCGCAGCACCTACGACGTGGAGTTGCTGGTGGAAACCATCAACGCCTTCCGCGCCCGCCACAACAACATTCAGGTCTATCTCGAACCCGGCGAGGCGGTGGTGTATCACGCTGGCGTCTTTGTCACCTCGGTACTGGACACCCTGACCAACGGCATGGAGATCGCCATCACCGACTGCTCAGCGGAAACCCATCTGCCCGATGTGCTGGCCATGCCCTATCGGCCTCATCTGATCGGTGCGGGGCAGCCCGATGAAAAAGCCTATACCTACAGGTTGGGCGGCAATTCCTGTCTGGCCGGTGATTTCATCGGCAGCTACTCCTTCGATGCCCCGCTCAAACGCGGAGACCGGCTGGTCTTCACCGATATGGCCCTGTACTCCTTTGTCAAAAACACCACCTTCAACGGCGTGGAACTGCCGGACCTGGTTCTGCTGAGCGAGGACAAACGTCTCAGCGTGGTACGCAGCTTCGGCTATCAGGACTACAAGAGCAGGATCTCTTAAGCGACGACTATTCCGTTCTGCCTCAACGCCGCTGTCCATCCGGGCTTCATGGATAGCGGCGCCTGCCCCACCTCTCCGCTACCCCCGATCACGATAGCGACAGACCAGATCACCATAGGCGTCAATGCGCCGGTCACGCAAAAAGGGCCAGATGCGGCGGACATCTTCGCTGCGCTGACGGTCGATCTGCGCCAGCAGGACGGTTTCCTGTTGGGTGTCGGCCTGGGCGACAATCTCGCCCTGCGGACCGGCAACGAAACTGCTCCCCCAGAACAGAGCACCCTCTGTCCGCCCGCTGGGATCCTCTTCGAAGCCAACACGGTTTACGGACAGCACCGGCAGCCCATTGGCCACGGCGTGACTGCGTTGAATGGTGATCCAGGCCTCGCGTTGCCGCTGCTGCTCCGGTTCCGTATCCGCCGGGTCCCAACCGATGGCAGTGGGATAGATCAGCAGTTCCGCACCAGCCAACGCCATCAGGCGGGCGGCTTCGGGATACCACTGGTCCCAGCAGACCAGAACGCCCAGTTTTCCCAGACGGGTTGGAATGGGGGTGAATCCGAGATCACCGGGAGTGAAATAGAATTTTTCGTTATAACCCGGATCATCGGGAATATGCATTTTGCGGTACGTCCCGGCCATCCGCCCATCCGAGTCGAACACGACAGCGGTATTGTGATACAGGCCGGGCGCGCGCTTTTCAAACAGTGAGATCACCAGCACGATCTGATGCTTGCGTGCCAGCTGGCCGAAGGTGTCTGTGACCGGACCGGGAATGGTGTCGGCCAGATCAAAGTTCGCGCAGTTTTGCGTCTGGCAGAAATAAAGACCGGTATGCAGTTCCGACAGTACCACCAGCTGAGCCCCCTGCTGCGCTGATTCAGCGATAGCGCGACAGGAATGAGCGATGTTTTCATCACGATTTGCACTGTAGCGTTGCTGAACCAGTGCGACGGAAAGCTTGTTCATGACAGGGTTCCTTTGGGCAGCTGCATAGTCAGACAGTGCAGTGAGCCATGCTGGTAGATGACAGGAAGACAGTTCACCCCGATGATATCGTGCTGGGGATAGGCCTGGGCAATGACCTTTAGCGCTTGCTGGTCTGCCGGATCGTCATAGGTCGGCACCAGAACGGCACCGTTGATCACCAGAAAGTTGGCATAGGTTGCGGGCAGGCGCTGCTGATCCTCATCAAAGCGGGACGCCGGCCAAGGCAGGGGCAGCAGGCGGAAAGGCGTTCCCTCCTGGGTCCGGAAATCGTGCAACTGTTCGGCCATGGCCTTCAAGGCAGCATAATGCTCGTCGGACGGATCGTCGCACTGCACGTACAGAATCGTATCCTGCGGGCAGATCCGGGCCAGGGTGTCGATGTGCGAATCGGTGTCGTCACCCGCCAGAAAGCCATGATCCAGCCACAGCACCTGACGAATCCCCAGGTGCTGCTGGAACCAGAGTTCCAGATCCCCTCGCGTCAGATGGGGATTGCGATTGTCGCTGAGCAGGCAGGCACTGGTGGTCAGCAGGGTTCCGCGACCATCGCATTCAATGCTTCCGCCCTCAAGAATCAGGGGTTGAACCTGACAGGGAACGTCCCAGGCTCCGAGCTGTTGCAGACGGCGATTGATCCGATTGTCTTCATCCGCGGCGAATTTCAGGCCCCAGCCATTGAAACCGAAATCGTAGAGCCGGGGCTGACCATCCACCTCGACCGTGATCGGGCCGAAATCACGGGCCCAGGTATCGTTGTTGGCCACCTCATACAGGCGCACGGCGGAACAGTCGATCTGGCTCTGGGCCAGCCGTTGCTCCACCCGTTTTGGACAGGGTGCGGCAATCACAACCTGCTCATAACGGCTGATCTGGCGCACCAGTTCAACAAAAACCGCTTCAATTTTGTCAAGAAGAGGTGCCCAGTCGCTGGCTTCCGTCGGCCAGGACAGAAGGATGCCGTCCTGCGCTTCCCATTCTGCAATCAGGCGGATGCGGCCCATATCCCATCCTTTTTCATCAGCAGGGTTAAAGAGTTATTTGGTCGCGGTGACATGATCATCGTCATGGCTTCATCCTGCGCAGGACTAGAAGTGATGCACCAGACGCAGGACGTAGCGTTCCCCCTCGGGGCGGTTCTTGGCATCCGACTCGAAATAGCTGTTGAAGAACAGATGCGTATCCTGGGAAAAGCTGAGTAGTGCACCCGGCCCGACAGCGAAAACACGCTCCTTGCCCGGCTGATCAACACCGTTGACCTCGGAAGAGGTGATCTGGTTGAAAAAGTAGCCATTGAGACCGAGACGCAGCATTTTGGGAAGGACTTCATAGCTCACGGCAAAATTGCCATGGATCGCCTGACCAGCCTGTGTATCCTGATAGCCAAAGGGCTCAAACGGATCTTCATTTTTGGCGTTCCACAGATAGTGAATGCGCCACGAAGCCGTCAGCTTCGGCGTGACAAACCAGGTTGCAGCCCAGTACGGATTGAAAGAAAAAAAGTTGCTGCCAGGATTGAGAACCTTGTCGTCATCATAGCGCCCGGTTGGGAAGATCATCTGCAGCTCGATGCGATGCATGAAAATCGGTCCCTTATCGCCCATCACGGGATCCCACTGCAGATAAGGTCCAACCAGCAGATCACCGAGGCCGGTGCCATTCTCGGGCAAAATATCCGCATCCAGGCTGACGACGGGAATAATCACATCCAATCCCCACTTGCCACCAAGCAGAACTTCCTGGTCGGACTGGTAAAGCACCTGGTTCAGGCTGACGCGGGCTTCAATGTCCTCCCCCGGGAACCAGTCGAGATCGTCCGAGGTGTAGTACTGCAGATACTCGCTGAAATAGATACCGGGACCAGCCGGCGGCCCACCATCGACAAAACTGGTAAAACCGAGATTGACCGAGGGCTGATCATAAGACCAGGCGGGGACACTTACCGCGAGCAGAACGAGACCGAGCAGAAACGTCAGCCGATTACGAAATACCATAAAACCTCCCGTTATGTTTCATCTTGGTTCATGCGCAAAAAAGAGTTCTTACTGATAGCGACAAATTCGCTAAAAGAGAAGAAAAAAAAAGCCCCGTGATCAAGGAGGCATCTCACGGGGCACACAGGGGATAACGAGGTTAGAGACGTCCAGCCGCGAAGAACGGCCATTCTTTCTCTTTAAGGAAACTTATAACCGCGATGAGGCAGTTTGTCAAATAATAAAATAACTATTTTTGTCTTCTTTCAAAAACTATAAAGCCTCTGACACCGCGGCCGTCAGTTCGTATCCGCGGTGATCCTTGCCACAGCGTTGCCAGATACTGGCCAGGGCCAGATACGCCGTGTCAAATAATTCCTTCTGGAACAAATTCATCTCGACCTGGCATGACTCGCCAAGAGCCTGCATTCTCAGAGCCTGACGGCAGGATTCTGAACAGGTAGACGTAAGGGAGCGACAGAGAAGTGGTCGGACCGGGTAAATCGAGCAGCTCCCTTCATCAGACAGAAAGACACAGGAGCAACTGACAGCCGCCCGTTCAACCTCGTCCAAACCCTCAATGCGAACCAGCATTTTCTGCATGCGCTGTTGCAGGGTTTCAAGCTGCTCCGAGGTCCAGTTCTCTTTGAGATAGGCCGCAATATTTTCAGCCTCGGGCTGTAGCACCGCGACATGAACCTGGCAGCAGGTGCCGCATCCGGCGCGACAAGCAATGCGCTCGCTGTCGTGGGGGGTCAGCTTGCGCTCGAGCTTCTGTTCCACCGCATCCAGGAATTGTTCTAACGCCCCATTGAGCTGTTCCTTTTTCAGTGCCCGCTGGATGACCTGATGCCAGTCCTGTTCCAGCTGCTGGCGCCAGACATAAAAATCGACACCGTACCGCTTCATCATCGTCGCCCCCCTGAAAAAACCTCAATTCAATAAAACGCTTTTCTATAAAATCGCCATTTCTATCGCCTCCTGTCAACAAGTCTAATTTTTTAAACCACTTGGCTTTTTTTCCCACACCTGGTGAGAGCAACACAGGGCCGAAACCTTTACATTTGACCGGTCAGTGCCTATAGTGAACCCCATCACAACATCGAAGGAGAACACCATGCGAACAGCTCGTTTTGCCTTATTGATACTCCTGCTTCTTCCACTGCTGGGAGCCTGCGGCTACAACCAGATTCAAAGTAACGAAGAGGCCGTCATCAGCGCCTGGGCGGATGTCGAAGCAACCTACCAGCGCCGTGCGGATCTCATCCCCAACCTGGTTGAAACCGTCAAAGCCTACGCCGCGCATGAAAAGGAAACCCTGGAAAATGTCACCAACGCCCGCGCAGCGGTCGGCAAGGTGCAGCTCAGCCCGGCGGATCTCAGCAATCCGCAGCAGCTGGAGCAATTTGCCGCAGTCCAGCAACAGATGTCAGGCGCACTGTCCCGCCTGCTGCTGGTCGCGGAACGCTATCCGGACCTGAAAGCCAGCCAGAACTTCCGTGACCTGCAGCATCAGCTGGAAGGTACGGAAAACCGGATCAATGTGGCCAGGCAGCGTTTCAACAAGGCGGTCCAGATCTTCAATACATCCATCCGAACCTTCCCCAACAATCTGACGAACAAGTACCTGCTGCAACTGGAGCGCAAAGAGCCCTTCAAGGCCGATGCGGCGGCCGCGACCGGCCCCAAGGTGCAATTTTGATCCATCGGGCAAAACATCTTTCAGCGTTCTTCGCACTGCTGTTTGTACTTACGCTGGTTGTCACGGATCTGCATGCCGCCCTGCCCAGTCTTCTGCATCACTATGTGACGGACGACGCGGCGCTGCTGGCGCCACGCACGGAACTGAAACTCGAGCAGTTTCTTGAAGCGTTTGAGCGATCCGATTCCACCCAGCTTGCAGTGGTGACCATCGAATCTCTGGAAGGGCGTGATCTCAGCGGGTACAGCATTGAGCTGGCGGAAAATACACGCTTAGGCCAGCAGAGTCGCGACAACGGTATCCTGCTGCTCATCGCCAAACAGGAACATCAAATCCGCATCGAAGTCGGCAAGGGGCTGGAGGGACGGCTGACGGATCTGCTGGCTGGCCGCATCATCGACCAGGAAATCTCACCCCGCTTTCGCCAGGGGGATTTTGACGGCGGCATTGTGGCGGGCGTGAGTGCCATTGCCGATGCGGTCCGTGGTGAGTATCAGGGAACGACCCGGCACACGAAAAGACGCAAATCCAGCTCATTCGGCTGGCTGCTGTTTCTGCTGTTCCTTGCCCCACGCCTGTTCGCCTACAGTGGCCGCCGGCGTCATTCGACCTTCTGGATGGGCGGTGGAGGCGGCTTCGGCGGCGGTGGATTCAGTGGCGGCGGTGGCAGCTTCGGCGGCGGTGGCGCCTCCGGCAACTGGTAGGGGAAGGGATAGTCAGCATCATGGGAAAAGGGTCTGCAGAGAGTTTTTTTTCGCAACAGGAACAGCAACGTATTCGTGACGCGGTCGCCGAAGTGGAAGCGCAGAGCCGCGGTGAGATTGTTCCCGTTGTCATCGGGTCCGCAGCGGAGTACCGCTATACCGTGGCGCTGGCTTCGGGCCTGCTGAGCCTGACCCTGCTGGCGTTGCTCTTGTGGGGGCTAACACCCTGGCTGGAGATGGAGTCCTATGCCCACCATCTATTCTGGCAACTGCCGGCACTTTTTCTGCTGTTTTTTCTGCTGTTGCAATTCAGCATTCACCGTCTCCCCAGCCTGAAGCGGCTTCTGATCCCGCGCCAGGAGAGCAAAGAGCGGGTGGCGGAAAAAGCCCTGACCCTCTTCACCTGGCACGGTCTGCACAAAACACGCGACCACACCGGCATTCTGATTCTCATCAGCCTGTTCGAACGACAGGTTGAGGTGCTGGCGGATGCCGGCATCCATGCCAAGGTTGATGCGGGAGAGTGGCAGCGCGTGGTGGACGAAATCGTCAGCGGGCTGCACAGCGGACAGGCCTGCGACGCCCTGTGCCGCGCCATCGGCCACTGTCAACAGCTGCTGGCGGACCACTTCCCCCACCAGGGTGAAGACAGCAACGAACTGCCCGACCTGATTCTGCACTCTTAACAGATAAAAATCTTCGACTCCGATTCGGCATACAGCACGCCATCCGCCCCAATGCTCGCTTTGACCAGGAAATAACGTTTCTTCGTCGCAACGACCTCGGCCACCAGATCGAGGGGCTGGCCGACTGGAGCGGGTTTTCGATAGCGCACGTTGAGCTCCGCGGTGACCAGCTGCGGCGCCATGGAACGGCACGCGTAGACACTGACCTCGTCGAGCAGCGTGGCCAGAATCCCGCCGTGAACAATCCCCTGCCAGCCCTGATAATGAACCGGGATGGTGAACCGGGCATGCGCCCGCTGTTCCTCCGGATTCACTTCAAAATGAACGCCCATACCCTGCGGATTCTGCGTGCCGCAGACAAAACAGAACTGATCATCTTCTACCTGCATCCTCACTCCTTCATTTTCTTTCTGATTTCTCGTTATCGCATTTCAGACCCTACCGAACCGGTGCAGCTGATGGCGAAGTTCCGGCCGTTAAAATCCGGCCGGCAAAAACTGCTTAAGCATGACGGACAAAGCGTCGAAAAGAACAGCATGCTGCTCGACGGCCACCCCGGCACGCAGCGGATCAACACGAAGGAGACGGCATGACCATCACCTCGCTTCAGCTGCGCAGTCTCACCCGATCGGAGCAAAGCGCATCCTCGTCCTCCAGCACCGGAGACCAGGGATTTGCCCGGACACTGAAACAAGCTCAGCAGAATCGCACTGAGCAGGCCAGTCAGGCCCGCGAGGTCATCCGCATGTTGCAGGCATCCATGCTCGGTCTGTTCGCCCATGAACCGGACGACGAACTGTTCTCCCAATTCAACCTCATCCGCCCCTTTACCCACTCCACTGAACGCAACCTGCACACCTTAGGCAGCTACGGCACAACGCCCCGCTACTCCTCCACCAAGGAAACGCTGCCCACGGCCGACCCCGGCGGCATCCAAGAACCTCTGGTCGCGCAGGAAAACACGTCCATTCAGGAAACAGCACCGGAAACAACGGTTGCCAAGCCGCAGCAGAACGAAAAAAGCGATATCGAACAGATGATTGAGCAGGTCGCACAGGAAGTGGACCTCTCCCCGACCCTGATTCGCTCCGTCGTCTGTGCTGAAAGTTCTTTCCGACCGGACGCCGTATCGCCAGCCGGCGCTCAGGGCCTGATGCAGCTGATGCCGGAAACAGCCAAAGAACTTGGCGTTGCCGACAGCTTCGATCCGCAGCAGAATCTGCGCGGTGGCAGCCGCTACCTCAAGCGCCTGCTCGACAAATATGACGGCGACCTCGACCATGCGCTGGCAGCCTACAACTGGGGACAGGGCAATGTCGACCGCAAGGGGCTGACAAACATGCCCAGTGAAACCCGTCACTATATTGCCCGCGTCAAACAGGGCGTCCCGCTTCAGGTCTGACATCAGGCTCCGGCACCCACTTTTACCTGTCCGACTTTCCTCCTCAGCGCGCTGCCGAACGCCAGGGACTGCGGACATAATCCCAGTGACGCGAACGGTCCTGCCACTTAGGCAGTAAAAGCGTATAACAGCGGGTTGCCCGGTTGTGCAAATCTAGCAACGCCAGGGCCCGCTTCATCGCTGGAGAATCAGCGCCGTAACACCGCTTCAGTTGTGAAATCAGCCGAGAGAAATTGCCAACCAGCGGCACGCTGAGGCTTTTACGGCACTGGCTCAGGAACTGCTCGCCCTTGGCCGTGGTCCCGAGCAAAATCAGGAAGGGCGGCGACTTTGCCAGCAGGTCAGCCATCTCGTCGGCGGACACCGACAGGGCGGCATAGCACAGTAGCCGCTGGATACGGGTACGCGTCAGGTGACGTGCCTTGAGCCCGGCGACCAGCGTGTCCGCATCGCAGGCCGCCAGCGCCACCTGCTGCATGCGCTCGGACAGACCAGGCTGTTGCTGATAAATCAAATTCAACGGCCCAAGCGGACCAAGGCAGGCCGTCTGCTGCATCAGCCACCAGCGCTGACAATCGAGAAGGCCGGTTTCACGCACCCCCTGCTGGAGCAGCGCCCAGGCTGTCTCGGGCAGGTAGGGCCGGACATCACGTCCCTGCTCAAGCAGGGCGCGGACCGCCGTCGCGCTGGCGATCGAGCCGGTTCCTGGAAAGCGATCATGGTAGTGGCTGCCGATGCGCTGAATGGTTAGAGGTCGCAATGAGTCAGCAGGCAAGGTCTCCAGCGCCTGCAGGTAGGCCAGCCCCAGAACATTGTTGGGCAGGGCGAGATCCGGCACCCCATCCGTCCTGCTGGCCGTCTCGGCCGCGAAACGTAGTGCACGCGCCTGGGGCCAGTTCAGCCCGCGGCGCATGGGTCGCTCCAACTCCGCTTGCGCCTCGAGCCGGCTGAGAACTCGAGCCTGGTGTTGCAAAGCGGCCAGATCGCCGCTCTCGCTGCCAAAACAGAAGCTGTCGAGTCGTGGGCCAAATGTCTGCAAACACTCCAGCGCTCCGCGGGCAAAGTGCGGCGCACTGTTACAGGCCCAGGGGAAGGGCAGTTCCACCACCACATCCACCCCGTTCTTCAGAGCCATGGCGGCTCGTGTCCACTTGTCCACCAGCGCGGGTTCGCCACGCTGCAGAAAATGCCCGCTCATCACGGCCACCACTGCATCAGCGCCGCTGATGAGCCGTGCCTGCCGGGCATGGTAGGCATGTCCGTTATGAAAGAGATTGTATTCGGTGATGAGGCCGACAGCGCGCATCAGACCACCACCGGCAGACGCCGGGCAATCCGGGTTGCGTCGGCCGAGGTGACGCTCTGGCAGGCAAACACTTCGACACCGGCCTCCAGCGCAGCACGTAGCTGATCGGCATAGGCCGGATCAATGTCCCCGGCCGGCGAAAATAGTTCAGCCTCGGCGCGCTGCACCAGAAACAGCACAGCGGCCCGATCTCCCTGCGCCACCGCGGCCATCAGTTCCTGCAGATGACGGCGGCCGCGCTCGGTAACGGCATCGGGAAAGCAGGCGCATACCGGACTGCCCATGAGGGTCACGTTTTTCACCTCCAGCCACAGTCTGTCTTCCCGCTCCGTCGAGTTCGCCTTCGTCAGCAAAAAATCAATGCGGCTATCGCCCAACTTCCGCTCCGGCTGAACGGCAAATCCACTGAGGCCATCAATCACACCAGACTGGAGCGCCTCGGCAACCACCCGGTTACTGCGTTGGGTATTGATATCAACCCAGTGGCCATTGACCTGAATCAGTTCCAGCGTCTGAGGGTATTTGCGCTCGGCATTACCACTGTCTGACACCAGCACCGCGGAACCGGGCACGGCACACTGCATCATGCTGCCGGTATTCGGGGTGTGAACCGTTGTGCGGCTGCCGTCGGGCCATTCAATATCGGCGAGAAAACGCTGATAACGGCGCAACAGCGTCGCCGGCCGCAAGGGAGGAAGTTTCATCGTCAAACCAAATCCTTTGAGCTAAAAGACACCGGCGACTTACCCCAAATGTTCCGCAAGGATCTTCAGCCCCAGACCACAGAGCACCAGGCCACCAACAACCTCCATCCGTCGCCCCCACAACTCACCGATCCGGCAGCCGAGCAACATGCCCGCCAAGGTGAATAGCGCGGCGACAACGGCAATCAGCAGGGCCGGCCACCAGACACTGACCCCGAGCACACCCAGCGTCAGACCGACGGCCAGAGCATCAATACTGGTTGCCACAGACAGGGTGATCAGCGTCACGCCTCGGGTCGGGTCACAGCGTTGCGTCTCACCATCGTCGTGGGCAAAGGCTTCGTAAATCATCTTGCCACCAACCCAGGCCAACAACGCGAACGCCACCCAGTGATCATAGGCGGCAATCATCTCCTGCAGTCGCACCCCGGCCAGCCAGCCAAGAATCGGCATCAGGCCTTGAAACAGCCCGAAATGAAAACTCAGCCGGAACAGGTGGCGCCCCGTCACACAGGGCAGCACCGCACCAGCGGCCAATGCCACGGCAAATGCATCCATAGCCAGAGCAACGGCTAGCCCTAAAAAGGTCAAAAACGTCATCAGAGACGGTCCCGCTCCGGATCGGCCAACAAACCTTCCAGTTTTTCCAGCTTGCGTTCCACCGCCTGCTGAACCCGCTCTTCGCCGAACATCCAGCTGAGTTGCCCCACCATCAGGCTGACATCGGCCAGTTCATCGATAATCTGCTGATCCGCCACCTTGTCACGGCGATAGTGCAACAGCGCTGTAATCAGTTCGGCACATTCTTCTATCGCCTGATCATACTGCGCATCCTCTCCCCAGCGCTGTACGGTACGCCGATAGAGCTGATGGTCGGCTGTAATTTTCTTCACTTCTTTTTCCCTCTTTCTTTCATGATGGCCAGCGGCCGAAGCAACTTGGCTTCTTTGCCGTTATACCTTGACAGGACACGACAGCTCAGGTAAAAAACGAACACGTCAATTCACGGGCCACCCTAGCTCAGCTGGTAGAGCAACTGATTCGTAATCAGTAGGTCGTCGGTTCAAATCCGATGGGTGGCTCCAGGATATAAAAAGGCAGGTTCGTCAGGACCTGCCTTTTTCTTTTTGGCTGCGGAAAATTCTTAAATGCACCGGGATACGGTGCCTTACCCTATTCCATCATGATGGCGTCACGCGTCGTCTCTTTTACTTTGTACATCCGGTTATCCGCCAGTCGGATCAGATCAATCTTGTTGTCGGCGTCATCGGGCAGAGTGGCAATGCCGAAACTGGCCGTCACCTGGACGTGAGCCCCGGTTTCCGTGGTCAGAACATAGCTATTGATCATCTCTCTCAGATAACTGACCAGCTCATAGGCGCCTTGCTTGCCCGTCTGGGGCAGAATCAGCACGAACTCGTCGCCACCATAGCGCGCACCGAAATCCACCGAGCGAATGCGCTCCTTGATCAGAAAACCGAGTTCCGACAACATGCGGCTACCAACCAGGTGGCCGTGGGTGTCATTGACCTGCTTGAAGTGGTCAAGGTCCATAAACACCAGCGACAGCGGTGAACCAAAGCGCTGCGCACGGCTGATCTCGATATCCATCAGATCGTCGAAGTAGCGCGCATTGAACAATCCGGTCAGATCATCGGTGATCACCAGTTCGTGCACCCGGCTGAAGTTGCGAGCATTTGAAATACCGATAGCGACATAATCAGAAATCGCCGCCAGCAGCATCAGATCATTCTGGTCAAAGGGAGGATCATGCATCCCGTTGACCAGTTGCATCACACCCAGCAACTGACCCTGAATCTGGACTGGCACACAGGCAATAGAACGCGGCTTGAACCCGGTTTGGCGACGATCGGCCGCGGTAAAACGCTCATCGTTCGATACGTCATCCAGCAACACGGTGCGCCGATGCTGAGCCACCCAGCCGGCAATCCCCTCCCCAAGGGAAAGGCGTTGTCCCTTGAGCTGCGGGCCGACATCGGAAACCACCACCTCAAAAATAAGGTCACCAGCCAGCTCGTCAACCAGCAGCAGGGTCCAGGCACGGGATTTGAAAAGCAGATTGGATTTCTCAATGATAATATTTGTCAGTTCTTCGATGTCCAGAGTCGACGTCAGCGTCTTTCCAATCTGAACCAGCGTCTCAAGCTCTTCATTTCGCCGATGCAACATCTCCAGCAAACGACGATCATTACACTGTTCAGCCATCGAAACGTCTCCCTTGACCAAAAACGGTTTTGATACTTTAGCACGAAAACAGGCTATCTACAGAATGTTTTTCATTATATTAATCTTTTTTCCAAGAACCACTCCAGACACCAAAGGCCCGCCCCGCACCAATCGTAAACCATAATCCATTACCAATAAACAAAAGTTGACAACTCAGGGCCATTTTGCTTCAATTCACCGTCAACCAAAACCAAACACTGCGTTTACATACCAAAGGATCCGCCATGCTCTTTCTGCCATCCATTCACCAACAGCAGCGCAACTGGTTTGGCCTGCTCTGCCTGTTGATCCAGCTTGTTGCGCTACCCCATCCCGGCCATGCTGACATCTCTGGTCAGCAAAACGAACTGGGCACTCTGGTGGTCACAGCCACACGCACCACACAGCCCCTGAATGAAACCAGCCAAACGGTTGCCGTCATCAGCCGCAAAGACATTGAAAATGCTCCCGGCGACTCGCTCTACGACCTGCTCGAGCAGGTCAGCGGGGTCGACGTCCGCCAGCGTGGCAGCCATGGAATTCAGGCCGACGTGAGCATCCGTGGCAGCAGCTTTGAGCAGACCCTGGTCCTGGTCAATGGCCTCCGTGTCAGCAACCCGCAGACTGGGCACCACAACCTGGATATCCCCTTTGGCCTCGACGACATTGAACGCATCGAAATCATCAAGGGCCCCGGAGCCCGGCTCTACGGAGCCAACGCCATGGCCGGCGTCATCAACATCATCACCCGCGCCGGGCAGCAGTCACCGCTCAGTTTCCGCCTCGACAGCGGGGAAAACGAATATCTGGCGCTGCATGGTTCAGCCGTAACGACAACCGGAAGCTGGCAGCACCGGCTGGCAGCCGGCCATCAGTATTCATCGGGCTTTGACGAGAATGAACCGACGGGCTTCAACACCAAGACATTCAACTACCAGACCAGTGGAGAGATTGCAGGAAAACTGCTGGAAACAGGTCTGGCTTATACCGACAAGGACTTCGGGGCCAGCCGCTACTACTTCGATGCGTCAGGCCAGAAAGAGCGAACAACCAGCTGGCTGGGTTATGTTACCGCCAACCTCGATAGCGGCTCACTCCACTGGCGACCATCGATCACCTACAATCGCCACGAAGACTGCTACCGTTACCAATATGGCGACCAATGGTACGAAAACAGCAGCGACACTGACCGTTACAGCCTTGATCTTCAGGCCAATGGAACCAGCCGCCTCGGGAAGACCAGTTTCGGCTACACCGGCGACTGGGAGCAAATCACCAGCAGCAGCCTCGGTGACCACGCCCGCAACCAGCACAGCCTGTTTCTCAACCACCGTATCCGACTGCTCCAGCGACTGACCCTCGGTGGGGGGCTGTCGGCGGTCTACGCCTCGAAATGGGGCTGGGAATACTGGCCGGGGGCGGAAATGAACCTTGAGCTGCAGCGCAATCTGCACTGGTTCGCTTCGGTGGCCAAATCGTTCCGCATTCCGACCTATACTGAAATGTACTACAGCACCCCCAGCAACATCGGTGATCCCGATCTGAATCCTGAGCAATCCTGGACCTGGGAAACCGGCCTGCGCTGGCAGCAGGGACGGCTTAAAATGGAAGCCAGCCTGTTCTACCGCGACAGTGACGACCTGATTGACTGGGCTCGCACCAGCGAAACGCAACCATGGCAGGTACGCAATGTCGCTGAAAGTGAAACGACCGGAATCGAACTAGGCTGCCAGCTACGCGAACCGCTATCTTTTTTCAGGCCACTGGAGCAGATTTCGTTCTCCTATACCTACCTTGACGTGAACATGGACAGCCAGGGTCTGGAGACCAAATACAGTCTCAACAACCTCCGCCACCAGGCCCATGCCGGGCTGCTTTTTGCCTGGTGGCCAACCGTGAAGCAGAGCCTAAAAATGCGCTATGAGAAACGACTGCTGGGTGACAGCGTTACGGTTGTTGACAGCAGGCTCAGCTGGCAAATTGATCCCCACTGGCAGACACATGTCACCGCGACCAACCTGCTCGACGAAAAAGGCATCGAAGCTGGCTTTGTCCCGCTGCCGGGACGCTGGTTGATTGCGGGCGTAACCTGGCGCTATTAACAAAGCGATACCGATCGCCCCGGACAGGCAACAAAAAAGCCCCGCGTCAAAATTGACGTGGGGCTTTTTTGTTGTGACGTCACGGCGGGCTAGCGCCCAGGCACCAGTTCGAGACTGACACGATGCAGCTGCTCATAGACCGCCATGGGGGTCGTTTCGTACCGGCTGGCCATGTCCTTAAGGGTCCACTGCGGCTGAAGCGCTGGGAAGCCCCGTTGCTCCAGCATCCGCACCACCGCCTCGACAGGCAGATCGTACTGCCGACAGATTTCAGCCAGCGGACGCTTTCCAATGCCGACTGGCGCCACGGGCGGCAGCGGCTGCACCTGCCCCGGTACAACAGCAGGTTGCAGACGTTCAAAAAACTGCTGCGGGCTCAATCCATTGGCGGCGGCCAGCTCCTTGACCGGTGCCTCCCAGGAAACAATCACCAGTTTCTCAGCATCAATCCGCTCACGCACGGCCTCAGCATCAAGGCCGGTATTGCGCACCAGCATACTCAATGGCGACAATTCCGCATGGCCATAGGGCGGGTCGCCATAGATGCGCGTTCCGCGCTCCTTCAGCCACCCAGCCAGTTCCGGCCCCCAGGAAAAAGGCACCACCTGCAGATAGGTTCCCAGACAGAAGGACAGCGTGATCAGCAGTGCGGCGTGAAAAGACGGGGACAGCAATTTTCCGGGGACGGCGGAAAGATAACGCACAATCGCGCCCCAGTTCAGCACCGTATGCCACAGCCCCACAGCCAGAAACAGCAACCCCAGATTAAGATGCAACGCATCCCACTCGTCCTTTGCCAACCCCCAGAATGTCCAGTTTGCCCAGTAGGTCACCCGACCATGAGGCATGATCAACAGAACGAAACTGGTGAGCAGCAACAGCAGAAAAGAGAGGAAGGCCGTCAGTGAAATAATTTTTCGCATCGCTGTTTTGTTCCCTGCAGTTAAAAGACCGGTTTGAACAAACGGGAAAAACAAAAGCGGGGAAGCCGAAGCTTCCCCGCATCCCGTTATCATCTGAGAACCCGGACTATTTTTTAAGCACCTTGATAACCGCCGAGAAATCCTCTTCACCGCGACCATCCGCCATAGCTTCCCCGTAGACATCAAGCACCGATTCCATCGCCGGCAGGCGGGCACCGGTGATGTCAGCCGCTTCCTTAACCTTGCGCAGGCCTTCATAAACGTATTTCAGCGCCAGATTGCGGGTAAAATCGCCGCGCGCAACAGAGCGACCCTTCTTATGCAGCAGCGGAGAGGCCACGCCACCCGCATCAAGAACTTCCATGATCTGGTCATTGCTGAACCCCAGGCGCTCACCAAACACCAGACTCTCGGCCAGAGCCTCCATCAGATGAGACTGCATCAGGGTCACAACAAACTTCATGCGGGTTGCGTCGCCAACCGCACCCACATGGAGAATATTCAGGCCCATGTAGGTCAGCACCTCACGACCACGGCTGACCACCGAACTATCACCGCCAACCAGAATGGTGAGCAGACCGTGAGCTGCGTGCTCTTTAGTCCCCCACACCGGCGCATCCAGAAACTGAATCTTGCGTTGACCTGCCAGCTTCTCAATTTCCTTCGTAATCTCGAGAGAATGGGTCCCCATATCGCACAGCAGAGTTCCGGGATCAAGCGCGGCGAGGAATCCGCCGTCGGTTGACAGCATCTGCTTCAGCTCACCCTGGTCCGGAAGAACAGTAATCACCATATCCTGCCCCCTGGCCGCCTCGACCGAGCTGCTCGCTGCGATCGCCCCCAGGGCCGCCAGTTCATCCATGGCTCCTTTGCGGGAGTCATACACGGTCAACTTGTAATTGCCTTTAAACAAGTTTTGGGCCATGGATTTACCAACTGTTCCAAGGCCGATAAAGCCAATCTTCTTGATCATATACTGCCTCCTCTACCGCATCTGAAGTTTAGTCCTTGGGCGATAGTATAACCGAAATCCAGCAAATTCAAGTCATTGTTATGACTTGCCTGGTCAACATCGAGAGGCCACGGGGGACGATGGCGTCCAACCATGACTGTGGTGTTTTTGATTTCAGTCGGTTAGCGAAACGGCAAGGACTACATCAATGGGCTTCGCGCCAGTTTTTTCCCCAGCCCACGGACACCGCCAAAGGCACGGACAGAACAACGGCCTGTTCCATTTCCCGCTGCACCAGCTCACGCATCGTCGCCAGCTCCGCCTCCGGCACTTCAAAAATCAGTTCGTCATGAACCTGCAGGATCATGCGACTGGCCAGACCCTGTTGCTGCAGGCTGCGCGCGATGCGGACCATGGCCACCTTGATGACATCCGCCGCCGAGCCCTGCACCGGGTAATTGACGGCGTTGCGCTCGGCATAGCTGCGAATCTGACCGTTTTTGCTCAGAATATCCGCAACGGCGCAGCGGCGCCCAAGCAGGGTTTCCACATACTGATGCTCACGGGCGAACTCTTTTTGCCGCTCAATAAAGGTCAGCACGGCCGGATAGCGGGCAAAATAGCTGTCGATATACTGCCGGGCCTCGGCGTTCGAAATCCCCAGGTCCTTGGCCAGACTGAATGCTCCCATGCCATACAGGACACCGAAATTGATGGTCTTGGCCCGGCGGCGCATTTCATCCGTCACCATTTCCGGGAACACGCCGAACACCTCACTGGCGGTACGACGATGAATGTCCTCGTTGTCGAGAAAACTCTGCCGCAGGCCGCGCTCATCGGCCAGATGGGCCATCACACGCAGTTCAATCTGGGAATAATCGGCACTGAGCAGAACGCAGCCCGCCGCGGGGACAAAAGCCTCGCGGATACGTCGTCCATCCTCGCTGCGAATGGGAATATTCTGCAGATTCGGCTCGCTGGAGGAAAGGCGCCCCGTTGCCGTGACCGCCTGATTGAATGAGGTATGCAGTCGCCCTCCCTGGTCAACCAGAGGTGGCAGGCTGTCGCTGTAGGTACTCTTCAACTTGGTCAGCGAACGGTACTCCAGCACCTTGGCCACAATTTCGTGCTCATCGGCCAGAGCCGTGAGCACGTCAACGGCGGTGGACCAGCCGGTCTTGGTTTTCTTGCCGCGGGACAGAGACAGATCATCGAACAGTACTTCCCCCAGCTGCTTGGGAGAGTTGATATTGAACGCGCGGCCGGCCAGCTGGTGAATCTGCTGTTCCAGCTGCCCGATCTGACCAGCGAAATCCGCGCTGAGCTGTTGCAGGCCGTCACAGTCCAAGGCCACGCCCGCCCATTCCATCTCGACCAGCACAGCAAGCAACGGCATCTCCACCTGAGAGAAGAGCTGGCCCAGCCGATTCTCCTCACTGTCCGTCGACAGCAGAGGAGCAAATTTCTCATACAGCCGCCAGGTCAGATCCGCATCTTCGGCGGCGTAACCACAGGCCTGGTCCAGGGGCACTTCGGCAAAACCGATCTGCTGTTTGCCTTTTCCGGTCACCTACTCATAGCTGATCATGCGGTGACCAAAATGCTCCAGCGCCAGGGCATCAAGGCCGTGGGAACGGGCCGCCGGGAACAGCAGATAGGACTGGAGCATGGTATCGGCAACGATGCCCTGCAGCCGGATACCCGCCCGGCGCAGCACCAGCGCATCGTATTTGATATTCTGCCCGACTTTGGCCAGCGCGGCATCTTCGAGCAGGGGCTGCAAAGCCGTGAGCACCTTGTCACGCGGCAGTTGCTCTTCCGCCCCGCCACCCACATGGCCGATGGGCACATAATAGGCACGGCCGGGTTGCCAACTGAAGGACAACCCGACCAGATCGGCCTGCAGCGGATCCAGTGAGGTCGTCTCCGTATCCAGACTGAAACAGCCCGCCTGCTCCAGACCACAGCACAGCTCATCAAGCTGCGATTCTTCGCAGACACAGACATAATCGCACGCCTGCACCGGTGACGCCGTTTCGCGCGGGGCAAACTCATCATAGAGCTGCTGGAATTCCAGCTGGCGAAACAGAGCCGCCAGACGCTGTGCGTCGGGAGACTGCAGGACGAAATCATACTGCTGCAGATCCAGCGGCACCGTATCGACCAAGGTGACCAGCGTCCGCGACAAGCGGGCCTGGTCGGCGAAGTCGCGCAGATTCTGCTGGCGTTTGGCCCCTTTGACCTCATCGACCCGCGCCAGCACCTGTTCAAGACTGCCAAACTGTTCAATGAGCTGCTTGGCCGTTTTTTCGCCGATGCCCGGCACACCCGGAACATTATCCGAACTGTCACCGGCCAAGGCCTGCACCTCGATCACCTTGTCCGGTGTGCCGCCAAAGCGTTCGGCCACTTCGGGCAGGCCAATAATCTTGTCTTTCATGGTGTCGAGCAGATGAATCCGTGCGCTGACGATCTGCATCAGGTCCTTGTCGCCGGTCACCACGGTGACGCTCAGGCCCTCCCGTTCCTTATGCCGGGCAATGGTGGCAATCAGATCATCGGCCTCGTAGCCGGACAGTTCCACCACCGGCAGGTTGAACGCCGCCACGACCTCCTTGATCAGTGGGATCTGTGGCACCAGATCCTCGGGCATCTGCGCCCGGTTGGCCTTGTAGTCGGGATAAATGTCCTTGCGGAAGGTGGGCCCTTTGGCGTCAAACACCACGGCCAGCTGAGGCGGCTGGTAATCGCGCATGACCTTGAGCAGCATCTTGGTAAAACCGAAGACCGCATTACAGGGCACCCCCTGCGAGGTGGAGAGATGACGGATGGCGTAATAGGCGCGGTAAATGTAGGAGGAGCCGTCAATCAGAAACAGCTCCGGCACAGATGAGGACATATCAGACCCCTCGCTGAGGATCAGGGAACGGTCAACCGCTAGAGCAGACCAAACTTCTTCATACGATAACGGAACGCGTCCACGCCCAGGTGCAACTTGCGCGCGGCCTGGGACTGATTCCCCTGACACATGGACAGCGCCTGCTGAATCAGCTGTTTTTCAACCACTTCAAGATCTATCCCCTCCGGCGGCAGCACAAAATCACTGGTCACCGCCTCGGGCTCGAACTCGCTCTGGCAGCTTGGCAGCATTTCCAGCTCCAATCGGTCGCCGCCTTCAAGAATAACAGCCCGCTCAATGACATTCCGCAATTCCCGGATATTGCCCGGCCAGTCATACTCCAGAATGGATTGTTGGGCCAGTGGGGTAAAACCGCTGAAGCTTTTACCGAACTCGCGGTTGAAATGCTCGACAAAGAACGTCGCCAGCGGCAGGATGTCATCCCGCCGCTCCCTCAGAGGCGGCAGATAGATCGGTATCACCTGGATGCGATAATAAAGGTCCTTGCGAAACGTGCCCTCCTCAATACCTTTGATCAGATCCTTATTGGTCGCCGCAACAATGCGGATATCGACCCGGATATCCTTGGTGCCGCCGATGCGCCGGAAGGAGCGCTCTTCGAGCACGCGCAGCAGCTTGGCCTGCATCCCCATCTGCATATCGCCAATCTCATCCAGAAAGACCGTGCCGCCGTTGGCCAGCTCGAATAACCCTTTCTTCTGCGCCTTGGCATCGGTAAAGGCACCTTTTTCATGGCCGATCAACTCGCTCTCAAGCAGGGTTTCGGGTACTGCCGCGCAGTTGATCGCCATAAAAGGCTGCTCTGCGCGTGAACTGTCGAAATGCAGCGCACGCGCAATCAGCTCCTTGCCGGTGCCACTCTCCCCCTGAATCAGGACGGTGGAAGCATCGCTGCGCGCGACCTTCTCCACCATATCCAGCACACTGAGCATATGGTGGCTGCGGGCAATAATCCGTGACGAACCCTGGGTACGCTTCTTTTCGCTACGCAGGTGTTCGACCTCCTTCTTCAGGGCCTGGGTTTCGAGCGCCTTGCGCATGACCACCGACAGCTCGTCCAGATTGAACGGCTTGTTGATATAATCGTAGGCACCGAGCTGCATCGCCTTGACCGCTGTTTCCAGCACTCCGAGAGCGGTAATCATGATGACACTGATATCGGCATCAATTTCCTTGATCCGCTCAAGGGTTTCGATGCCATCAATTCCGGGCATCTGAATATCGAGCAGCACCAGGTCCGGGGACTCATTGCGCACGATCTCCAGCGCGTCTTCTCCCGAACAGGCTGTCTGAACCTGGTAACCCTGCTTTTTTAAGCTCTGTTCCAGCGACCAGCGAATCAGTTGCTCGTCATCCACAATCAGCACGCGATATTTATTCATGGGGTTCCTCTTGCGGTCCTGATTCTGCCAGGGTTGCAGCCGGAAAGGTCAGGGTAAACGTTGTTCCTTGGCCCAGGGCACTCTCCACTTCGAGGTGCCCGGCATTCTGCTTGACCAACTGCCGGCAGATAGACAGTCCCAGGCCGGTACCGCGCAACTTGGTGGTAAAAAACGGGGTAAAGATTTTTTCCAGCTGATCCGCCGCAATGCCTTTACCGGTATCGCCGATGGTCACCTCAACCGAGCGCGGCGTTGCGTCATCCATGACCACACCACTGCGTAGGTTCAGGACACCCCCATCGGGCATAGACTGCAATGCATTGATCATGATATTAAGCAGCACCTGCTGAACCTGCTTGCGATCCACCCACACTGGAGGCAGTTCGTCATCGAGAGCCACCTGCTGGGTGACATTTTTAGCCTCGGGATGCTGAGCAACGAAAAACAGGGTTTCCTTCACCAGATCGTTCAGGTTCAGATAATCATGCTGCGGCAGCCCCGGACGGCCAAAGTTGAGCAAATCCGATGCCGTTTTGTTCAAACGGGCGATCTGAGCCAGGATATCCTGCACCACCTGCCGTCGTTCATCCCCCGGCGGAAAATCATCGGCCAAAACAGTCACCGCGCCGCTGATCCCGGCCAGAGGATTCTTGATCTCATGTGCCATGCCCGTGGCCATTTCGCCGATGGAAGCTAACCGGTCTGCCTGCTCCATCTGCTGGAAATGAAATTCCTCCAGTTCCTTCTGAGCCGTCTCCAGCCTGTCGAGCATAGAGTTGAAACTGTGCATCAGGTAGGAAATCTCGTCATGATACTTGGGCACCATGCGCACATTCTTTTCCCCTTGCTCTACCCGGGCCATCCGTCGCGTCATCACCTGAATCGGCTTACGTACATAACGGATCAGAATCACGGAGACCCCGATCGACAGCAGCACCGTGATAAACACCATCGACAGGGAAAAACAGCGTGAAGACTTCGCCAGCTTCTCCGTGGTGAACAACATGGAATAGTTGAGATTCAGCACACCGAGAACGGCTTTCTCCCGCCCATGACACTCCTGGCACAACGCGCGACTGCGAATGGGGCGCACGATCCCCAGAATTTCCTCGCCCTTATCCTCGAACAGCGCCGAGCTCTTGCCGGAGCGATACGTCTCCAGCTCCTGCATCAGAACCGGCTGGTCGATTTCTTCAGAAACGGAAGAATTGATGACCAAGCCCGTGTCGGGGTTAAAGATGCGTACCCCTCGCAGATTGGGACTGTTCGAAATAAACTCCAGGGTACTCTGCAGCTTCTTTGAGTCCCCCTTGCATTTAGAGTTAAAAATCGCATTCTCGATGGTGGCCATAAGAATTTCAGCCCCGTCAATGGTCAGTTCCAGCATATTCTGCCGGTCACGCTTGTAGTGAAACGCGGTAAAAATACCGATACCCACCGTCAACAGCAGAACATTCATGACGATAATGCGAAAAATAAGACTGCTTTTCAGCACAGGCGAACTTCCTTTACGGGATGAATTGTCGGGCGATCAGGGCCGTCCCGCCTTGAGATAGGCAAGGACCTGATCGTCAAAACTGACCTGGGGCCGCTGGGAATCGACCCGTTTCTGCCGTGTGGCATCAGAGACAACAATCGGCGGGGAGGAAGCTTCCACCGTCACTTCCACCTCAGCTTCATCAGGCTGTGGCATCGCAGCCAGCTGTTCCGCTGGCATCTCAAACGGCATGTCCAGAGCCGCTATCCGCTCATCGAAGCCACCATCCTTCAGCTCCTGCAGCATCTGCTTATGCTGGACTTTCATCTGCTCCTCGACGAGCCGGGGCAGATCCGCCTGCCCAAGCAGATCCTGGTAGTGGATCGTCTTGCGCCCGAGAATCGTTCCCCCGCGATAGAGCAGGGTCGTGATCTGCGCCCGTGCAATACCACTGTCCTCCGTCTGCACGTGGTAGACCTCGCCCTTGTAGCGGAAATTGTGGTTATAGCCCCCAACCATCGGTCATCTAGCCTTTCTTGAGCAGCTGTTTCACCTTTTCGACGGCCTGCAGCGCGTCCACGGCATAGAGATCGGCACCAATCTCATCGGCGTACTCCTGGGTGACGACCGCACCACCGATCATGGTAAAGACCTTGATCCCAGCTGCGCGCAGGGCCTCCAGGGTCACCTGCATCTGCTGAAGGGTGGTGGTCATCAGCGCGGACAGGCCTACGGCATCCACCTGTTGCTGCTGCGCCTGCTCGACAATACGCTGCGCCGAGACATTCTTGCCGAGATCGATCACTTCGAAACCATGATTTTCCAACAGGGTGCAGACAATATTCTTGCCGATATCATGGATATCGCCTTCAACCGTGGCCATGAGAATCCGCCCGCGACTGGCCACGCCGGCCTGACGCAGTTCTTCCTTCAGCCGGCCAAAGGCGCGCTGCATGGTTTCGGCGCTGAGGAGAACCTGGGGCAAAAAGATGCGGTTGGCGCCGAACTGACGGCCGACCTCCTCCAGTCCCGGCAACAAGCCGTCATTGCTGATGGCCAGGGCATCGTGGCCAGCGGCCAGCGCTTCCTCCACCAGCCCCACCACCAGGTCGCTGTCTCCCTGGATCACGCAGCGCCCCAGGCGCTCGAACAGCGTCTGCGGCGCACCGCCGGCAACTTCAGGTGCTGCGGCCTCAGGAGCCGGAACCGCGGCATACGCCTCGATATAGCGCTCGGCGCGCGGATCCTTGCCGGTCAGCACCATGGCCGCATGCCAGACCTCCATCATCCGCTCGTCCTTGGGGTTGATAATCGCCGCACTCAACCCGGCTTCCAGCGCCATGGCGAAAAAGGTCGACGAAATCAGGGGACGCTGTGGCAGGCCGAAGGAGATATTGCTGACTCCCAGAACCGTGGCCACGCCGTCCTCCCGGGTCAGGGTGCGGATCGCCTGCAGCGTCTGGGCAGCCTGATCCTGCTCCGCCGACACGGTCAGTGCCAGGCAATCGATCACCAGATCACAGCGGGGCAGTCCCATGGCCTCGGCCCGGGCGATAATTTTACGCGCAATCGCCACCCGACCCGCGGCTGTGCGGGGAATACCGGTCTCGTCAAGGGTCAGGCCGATCACGGCAGCGCCATATTTTTTCGCCAGCGGCAGCACGGCAGCCAGGCTTTTTTCTTCGCCATTGACAGAGTTGATCAACACCTTGCCGTCGGCCGCCTTCAGACCGCGCTCCAAGGCAATGATATCGGAGGAATCGAGCACCAGCGGGCGTGAAGTCACACCGGTCACAGCATAAACGGCACGCTCCAGCGCCAGCGGCTCATCCACGCCGGGAGCGCCGCAGTTGACATCGAGCAGATGAGCACCGGCCTCAGCCTGGAGCTGGGCTTCGCGGCGGATATAGGCCGTTTTACCTTCCCGCAATTCCGCGCTGTAAGCTTTCTTGCCCGTGGGGTTGATTCGTTCGCCAATAATGGCGCAACGCTGCGTCGGGCCAAATGCGGCCACCTCGGTACGGCTGGCCAGAAAGCCACGCCGTGGCGGGGCCGTCCACTGCGGATCAAAGCCATCGAGGGCCTGACGCATGACCCGAATATGCTCAGGCGTGGTGCCACAACAGCCGCCGATCACGCGCACACCCAGCGCGATCAGACGCTCATGGTAGGCAGTCATCTCCTCGGGGGACGCCGGGAAGACCGTCTCGCCATTAACCAGAATCGGCAGCCCGGCATTGGCCTGAGCAATCAGCGGCAGAGAACTGACCTGACGCATACGCCGCAAAATCTCGTACATGCCATCGATCCCCAATCCGCAATTGCTGCCCACCACGTGGACGCCCAGAGCCTCAAGGGTGACGGCGGCAGCCTCGGGCGAGGTTCCCAACACCGTACGGCCACCGTCATCGAAGGTCATCATGGCAATGATCGGCAGGTTGGAATACTCACGACAGGCCATGACCGCCGCCTTCAGTTCGCGCAGATCGAGAAAGGTTTCGCAGCTGATGAGATCGGCACCAGCATCGACAAAAGCCTTCACCTGCTCACCAAAAATTTCGACCATCTCATCAAACCCGGCATCGCCGACGGGCTCGACGAAACGTCCGCTCGGACCGATACTGGCGCCGATAAAGGAGGCCTGCGTCCCCGCCATGCCCTGGCGCACCAGCTCAACAGCCCGGGCATTGATCTCATGAACCCGCTTTTCCAGACCATAATGAGCCAGTTTCACCCGACTGCCGCCAAAGGTATTGGTCACCAGAATCTGAGCTCCGGCTTCGGCGTATTCGCGGTGCACACCGCTGACCACGTCAGGGGCATCCAGAATCATCCGCTCCGGACAGTCTCCAGCCTTGAGGCCGCGCGCCTGCAGCATGGTGCCCATGGCACCGTCGAGGATTAATACCTGATCACTGAGGGTCTTGAGGAAGGAACTCATTCGTTTGTTCTCCAACGGTTAAACTTTCCGGCAGCTGCCCGTGCTGCGGGATTTCCGCTTCAACAGTCTGCCGGATCAAAGAAAAATCAGCCTCAAGGGCCAGGCTCAAATCCACATGGCCTTTCAGGGTCACCAGCGGCTGCCCGTCAACCTTCAGACGCAAGCGACGGATGGTCGGGAAATTGGCCGCCACCGTATTGGTCAGCGCATGAATCGTCAACAGCTCGGAACTGCTCCCGCCAGGATGATAATCAATCAGCGCCTGATCGAAATCGAGCACCAACTCGTCCGCGGCCTGGCTCAAGTCCAGCAGGTGCGCCTGGGACGGAAGGACCGGCAGCAGCTCACCCCTGGGGCCTTCAATCAGGGCCTCAATCACATGGCGCAAAACCAGCAATTCGTCCGGAGCATCGGCAACAGGCCGCACTTCATCCAGCAAGTAGCGCGTCTGCGGATCACCGAAAAAAAGAACGACTTCGCGCTGCACCACAGCTTCGCGGACGGGATGCGGCGTCTCGGAAACCGCCTGAAGATCCAGAAAAGAACGGCCGACGGCCAGTCCGACCGCGACCAGCAGCAGACAGCCCAGCAGCCACAGCCACTGTCGTTTCATGCGTACATCATTTCTCGTCAAGAAGTGGCAAGTTGACCCGCTCAACTTCGCCAAGGGGTTGGCCCCAGAAATCGCTACCAACGCGGACAAAACGCGTCGGCACATCCGTGACGTAAAATTTGCAGCGCCCGGGTGACACTGTGAGCAATTTGTCATTGTCACCCAGAAGATGGCGCACCGTCAATGCCGTTTGTTCCGCAGAGTCAACCAGTTGAATCTCCGGCTGCAACAGCGCGCGCAGGGTGTTCTTGAGCAAGGGATAATGGGTACAGCCCAGCACCAGCGTGTCAATCTGCTGTTCCAGCAGCGGCGCCAGATACTCCAGTGCCGCCAGTCGGGCGATTTCGTGCTCAGCCCAGCCTTCCTCAGCCAGAGGCACAAACAGCGGACAAGCCGCTGACCAGACCCGGCAGTCCGTGGCCAGGGAGTGTATCTCGCGTGGATAGGCGTCGCTATTGACCGTCCCCTCGGTGCCGATCACCCCGATCCGGCCACTGCGGGTCAGGCGCACCGCCTCACGCGCTCCTGGAACGATCACGCCGACAACAGGAACGGGAAAGGAATGCTGCAGATGCTCGAGCGCGACCGATGACGCCGTATTACAGGCCACCACGATCATTTTGACCTGCTTGTGCCACAAAAAAGCCGCCGCCTGCTGGGCGTAGCGGACAACCGTCTCCGCACTTTTGGTACCATAGGGCACCCGGGCCGTATCGCCGAGATAAATCAGGTTCTCGCCGGGCAGATAGCGACGAATCTCCTTGAGCACCGTCAGCCCGCCAACGCCGGAATCAAACACACCGATAGAATAGTCGGTCACAACCGCACCTCATCAGCACTTACGCAGCACAGAAATGTTGCCGGTAAAATTCAAGGCCGTGATCATAGGCAGGAAAGCTCCGTAGAGTCAAGGATTTCAACAACTTTAGACCTTGAATTTCCACCAGAACCTGTTAAGGTGTGAACGTCTGTCGCCGAACCGGTTTCATCCACACGAAAACCTGGCCGGCTCAAACAGCCCTGACAGCTTTCGATCCACTGTGGAGAATGGCTTATGGAACAACTCATGGAATGGCTTAAACCCTTCGAAACCAACCAGATCGTCAACACCATCCACGAACTGGACCTGCTGCACAATGGCTGGTTTATCGCTGGCGCAGTGCTATTTGTCGTCATCTGTCTGTTGATGAAATGGCGAATGCTGCTATCCTGCGTCCTGAGCATCACGGCACTGGTGACGCTGGTCTACTACGTCAACGGTGGCAACAAGAACCTGGAGCAATCCTCCGACAGCCTGTTTCTGTTTGTTGGCGGTGGTGCAGCCATCGTCTTCTTTCTGATTTACATGGTCTTCTTCCGCAGTGACTGATCCCCCTGCACCAGCAGTCAAACAGTCTCTTTTCAAATAAAGCAAAGGATAACTCGTGAAAAAACGCGATCTGATCACGCTGGGCATCGGCGCAGCCGTTCTGGTCGTTCTGTGGCTGGCACCGGAGGAGACCACGCCGGTACTGCCCACCGACGACACCCATGCCCCTTTCCAGAAGGTCTTCCAGGAACAGGGGAAAAAAGCGGCGGAAGCCTTCTGCAAAGGCTGCCATGGCAAGCCGGGCATGGAATTCCCACCCGGCCACCCCGACCCGAACCGCTGTCTGTTCTGCCACAAACCGAAGATCTGACCAGAAAAGAATCCGACACGCGATCTGACTTTTATTGACCCCCAACGCAAAACGCCCGCAGAAAACTGCGGGCGTTTTGCGTTAACGAGAGAACGGGCCAAAGCTAGCCGACGCGGACACCTGCAGCCATCAGGCTGGACAGGGCCTTGGCGAACTTCACCGCATCGCGCGGCTTGTCGCCTTCCAGCAACAGGGCCTGGTCATACAGCAGCCCGGCATACTCCTTGAGCTGAGCGCTGTCCTTGTCGGCAGCAAACAGCTGCTTCATGCCCTGAATCAGGGCATGATCGGGATTGATTTCCAGCACCCGTTGCGCTTTGGGCAGGGGCTGGCCCATGGCGGCAAACATCTTGGCCATTTGCGGATCGAGATCGTGCTCGCCTGAGACCAGACAGACGGCGGAATCCTTGAGACGACCGGAGATGCGCACCTCGGCCACCAGATCCTTAAGCTCTTCCTTCATCAGCTCCAGCAGGTCGCCATAGGCTTTCTGCTGCTCCTCCTTGTTCGTTTCGCCCAGATCGAGATCACCCTTGATGGCCGACTTGAACTCTTTTTCCTTGTACTGGCCAAGGCCGGAGATGATGATATCGTCGATATCGTCGGTCATGATCAGCACTTCGACGCCCTTTTCCTTGAACACCTCCAGATAGGGGGACGCCTCCGCCCCGGCACGGTCGCTGCCGGTGATGTAATAGATGGCCTCCTGATCCGCGGGCATGCGCTCGACATACTCGGCCAGGGTGGTGGTCTGGCCCGCCTCGGTCGTGGTGGACTCCATCAGCAGCAAATCGGCAATAGCCTCGCGCCGCTCGTAGTCGTGGTGAATACCTTCTTTCAGAATGCGGCCGAATTCGGCATAGAACTTGGCGTAGGCTTCGCCATCGTCCTTCTTCATCTTGGCCAGGGTGTCGAGCACCTTCTTGGTCAGGTTCTTCTTGATGACATTGACGGTCTTGTTTTCCTGCAGGATCTCGCGACTGACATTCAGCGGCAGATCGGCGGACTCCACCACCCCTTTGACAAAGCGCAGGTAGATCGGCAGCATGGCCTCGCAGTGGTCCATGATCTGCACCCGCCGCACGTACAGCGCCGGACCGATCTTGTAGTCCTGATAAAAGATATCGTGGGGCCGTTTGCCCGGCAGATAGAGCAGGGCCGAAAATTCGGTGGAGCCTTCGGCGCGGTAGTGGATCACCTCGGCCGGATCGCTGAAATCGTGGGAGATGTGCTTGTAGAACTCGTTGTACTCCTCCTGGCTGATATCGTCCTTGCTCTTGAGCCAGATGGCCTTGCGCGAATTGAGGGTTTCCTCCTTGGTCTCGTCGATCCGCTTCTCCTCATCCTCGGGATCAGGCACGGAGCGCGTCACCTCCATCACCACCGGATACTCGATGAAGTCGGAGTACTGCTTGACCACGCGACGGAGTTCCCATTCCTCGAGAAAATTCTTGGCGTCCTCCTTCAGCGTCAGGATCACATCAGTGCCCTTGCCGGCCTTTTCCGTGTCATCCAGAGTGTAGGAACCGTCGGCGGTGGATTCCCAGATCACGGCGTGGCTGGCGTCGGCGCCGGCCTTGCGCGTGATCACGGTCACCTTGTCGGCCACCATGAAGGAGGAATAGAAGCCGACACCGAACTGACCGATCAGCTCCGGATTGTTCTCCACCTCGCGGCTTTCCAGCAGCTTGATAAACTCCTTGGTGCCAGAGTGGGCAATAGTGCCCAGGGCCTCGACGGCCTCATCGCGGGTCATGCCGATGCCGTTGTCGCGGATGGTCAGGGTGCCTGCCTCCACGTTGGGAATCAGCTCGATCTTCCAGTCCGCATCGGCCTCGGCCAGGGCGGCATTGGTCAGGGACTCATAGCGCGCCTTGTCAATGGCGTCAGACGCATTGGAGATCAGCTCGCGCAGAAAGATCTCCTTGTTGGAATAGAGGGAGTGGATCATCAGGTCGAGGATCTTGTTCACCTCGGCTTTGAACTCATGGGTGTTGGCCGTCATGGATCGGAAACCTCCTGTCGGGATAAATGGATTTTAGTTTTGGTCAGGAATCGAAATACGGCGGAGAAGATAAGCATCCCATCCCACCTTGTCAACCCGACGAGATGGAAAGAAGTCGGGTCAGGGTCAGTTTTTCGTTTCGTCCGGCTGGCCGTAGGTCTTGAATTTCTCCAGCACCCGCGTCATTTCGACCTCGGGCACCAGCACCGGCTCGCCGACACTGCGGGTCTGGTAATAGAGCCGCGCCACCAGCTCGATCTCCTCGGCCACATTGAACGCCGCCTTCAGGCTGCCGCCCACGGCCACCAGACCGTGGTTGGCCAGCAGCACGGCATTGTAGCCACCGATGGACTGCGTCACACTGCGCGCCAGTTCCGGGGTGCCGAAGGTGGCGTAGGGTGCCAGAGGAACCTTGTTGCCGGAAAAGCCCACCAGGTAATGCACAGCGGGGATCTCCCAGTGCAGGCAGGCCATGGTGGTGGCGTAGACCGAGTGGGTATGGACCACGGCCGCCACATCGGGCCGCCGGTCGTAGAGGGCCAGGTGAAAACCCAGTTCGCTCGACGGCTTCCAGCGTCCGTCAACGATGTCGCCGCGGCGATCGACGATGACCACGTCCTCCACCCCCACCTCGTCATAATCGATGCCGCTGGGACCAATGGCGATCAGATTGTGCTGACGGTTCAGCAGGCTCAGGTTGCCGCCACTGCCTGTGGTCAGTCCGGAACGGATCAGCTTTCGTCCATAGTCGACAATCTGTTGCCGCTCCTGCTCCAGCTGCATCAGTCCTCCTCGGTCAGGGGCACCACCCGACCATTTCGCTGCAAAAAGGCTACGGTTGATTCCAGCGTGCGGTTGACCACCTGCTCCACGGCCACCCCGCACTGCTCCAGGGCCCGCAGCGCCTCGCGAAACTTGCCGACCCCCATGGAGATATGGGCATCGCTGCCAATGGCGACGGGAGCGCCCAGGCGTGCGGCCAAACGAGCGATCTCGAGACAGTTGGGCGCGCTGTTGCGCCGACTGATGGTAAAGGACGAGCTGTTGATCTCCAGCGCGGTACCGGTACGTACCGCCTGCTCGACCACGGCGGCATAGTCGATAGGGAACTGGGGATTCCCGGGGTGGGAAATAATATCGACGTGGGGGTGCTCCATCGCCCTGAGCAGAGTGCGGGTATGGTCGGCACACGAGGTGCCGTCATAGGCGCAATCCTCGTGAAAACCGGCCAGAACGATATCGAGCCTCTCCAGCACGTGGTCCTCCAAGTCGAGATGGCCGTCATTGAGAATATTGGCTTCGACACCGCGCAGCACCCGCACCGTCCCGATAAAACGCGGCACAAACCGCAGCGCCATGAAGTGATAGAAATGGGGACCGCCGGGCAGACCCGGCCCATGGTCGGTAATGGCGACGCCACGTAAGCCTTTGGCCTGAGCAGCCCGGGCAATCTCCTCGATGGTGCTGTAGGCATGGCCGGACGCGATACTGTGAACATGCGTATCCACCTGGGGTTGAAAGCTGACGCTCATGAACTCCTCTCCGGATCGATTGGGTCGTCCGCACGGCATGAAAAGGGCAGGAAAAGACTTGTCACTGTCACAGGCGCCATTGTACATTGCCTGATTCAGTCCTCGTCCCCAGCGGGGCCGCCGGGCCTGAACCTCTTATTCTAAATAGGCTGGCCGCGAATGACAATGAAGAATTCCCGCACCGCACTGAACACTGCCCTGTTGAACGTCAAGCGTCCCGGTCGCTACCTCGGTGGCGAAGCCGGCTCGGTGCGTAAAGATCCCGCCGCAGTCGATCTGCGCTTCGCCCTGGCCTTTCCCGACGTCTATGAAATCGGCATGAGCCATGTCGGCTCCGCCATCCTCTATCAGGTCCTCAACCAGACGGCGTGGATCGCCGCAGAGCGGGCCTACTGCCCTTGGCCGGACATGGGCGACCAGCTCAGGGAAAACGGCGTGGCGCTCTCGACATTGGAATCGGACACGCCGCTGGCGCAGATGGATATCGTCGGCTTCAGCCTGCAATACGAGCTGTGCTACACCAATGTGCTGCACATGCTCGATCTGGCCGGCATCCCCCGCCGTCACAGCCAGCGCAGCGAAGAGGATCCGCTCATCCTGGTCGGCGGACCCTGCGCCTTCAATCCCGAACCGCTGGCCGACTTTATCGATGCCGCCCTGCTCGGCGACGGCGAAGAGGCTGCGGTTGAGATTTGCCAGGCCATCCGCGACAGCCGCCGGGCGGGGGAGAGCCGCCAGCAATGCCTGGAGCGGCTGAGCCGCATCGAAGGCGTCTACGTGCCGCACTTTTTCAGTGTCGACTACCAGGCGGACGGCCGCATCGCCGCCATCCGCCCCCATGATACCGATTACCCCTCGGTGCGGCGCCGTTTCGTCGCCGATCTGGACAGCGCCCCCTTTCCCGAACGGCCGCTGGTCCCCTCCATGCACACGGTACACAACCGGGTGGCGCTGGAGATCGCCCGCGGCTGCACCCGCGGCTGCCGTTTCTGCCAGGCCGGCTACATCTACCGCCCGGTGCGCGAACGCCAGGCACCCCACCTGGCCGAGATTGCCCACAACGCCCTGTGCAGCAGCGGCTACGATGAGCTGTCGCTGCTCTCACTCTCCAGCGGCGACTACAGCGCCATCGAACCTTTGCTGCAGCACCTGATGGCCCGCCGTGCCGAGGACCGCATCGCCCTGTCTTTGCCGAGTCTGCGTGTCGGCTCTTTGACCGACAACCTGATCGAGGAAATCCGCAAGGTGCGCAAGACCGGATTCACCCTCGCCCCTGAGGCCGGCAGCGAACGGCTGCGTCAGGTCATCAACAAAGGCATTGAGGCCGAAGAGCTGATCCGCAGCGCGAGAACCATCTACAGCCTGGGCTGGCGGGTGATCAAACTCTACTTCATGATGGGCCTGCCTACGGAAACGGCCGAGGACCTCGCCGGCATCGTCGAACTGTCCGCCGCAGTGAAACGCACCGCCCGCGGTACCGAAGGCGGTGGCGACGTCAACGTCTCGGTCTCGACCTTTGTGCCCAAGGCGCACACCCCATTCCAGTGGGAAGCCCAGATCGGCCTGGAGCAAACCGTGCGTCAGCAGCAGACTTTACGCGAGCAGCTGCAGAAGAAAAAACTGCGGCTGAAATGGCATGAGGCAACATTATCGCTGCTTGAAGGCGTGTTCGCCCGCGGTGATCGCCGGCTCGGCGCGCTGCTCGAACGGGCCGTGGACCTCGGCTGCCGCTTTGACGGCTGGCGTGACCACTTCCGTTTCGATCTCTGGCAGCAGGCCATGGCGGAATGCCATATCGACAGCGCCTTCTACCTGCGCCAGCGCGAAGAGGACGAGGTACTGCCGTGGGATCATCTCGACTGCGGCATTCCCAAAGCCTTTTTCCTGCGCGAGCGACGGCGTTCCCGCCAGCTCGACTACACCCCGGACTGTCGCCACGGCCAGTGCAGCGGCTGCGGCATCTGCGATTTCGAGCAGCTGACCATGCGCTACGCCGACGCCACCCCGGTCTTTCGCGCTGAAGCCGCGCCGCCCACGTCGGAACCAGGCCGCTACAAGCTGCGGCTGCGCATGGCCAAAACCGGCAACGCCCGCTTCATCAGCCATCTGGAATTCATGACCGTGGTGCAGCGCGCCCTGCGACGCATGAACGCACCGCTGCGCTATTCGCAGGGTTTCCATCCCCATCCGCGCCTCTCCTTTCCCGATGCGCTGCCGACGGGCGTGGAGAGTCGGGCGGAGCTGGTAGATATCGAGCTGATCGCCCCGCGCGACCCCAAAACCTTTAGCCACGACATGAACGCCCAGCTGCCGGAAGGCTTTGCCGTGCTGAACGCCGAGGAGGTGGACTTCTCGACCCCGGCCGCCGGATCAACCATCCGCACCAGTCGCTATGTCGTCACCGGACAGGATGATTTTCCGCCGGACCTGGCCCTGCGGGTACAGCAGGCGCTGGCGGCCGACAGCCTGCCGTTTGTGCGCCAGAAAGACAACAAGCCGATCCGGGTCGACCTGCGGCCGGATATTGCCGACCTGTGCTGGGACGGCCAGCAACTGACGCTGGATCTGCACCGCGGCAGCCCGGTGGTGATCGCCTGCTTCCTGCTTGGGCTGAATGACAGCCGGGTGCGCAGTCTGGGGCTGTGCAAAACCGAAGTCACCCTGGAGATTGAAGCCAGACCGGTCTGATTTATTTTGATAAATTTTTGCATTCCATTTCACATACACCGCAAGGAGTCCCGACCATGATGAAAAAACTGGTCATCAACAAGACCTCTCACGAAACCCGCGTCGCGCTGCAGGAAAACGGCCACATTGCCGAGCTGTATATCGAACGCACCCGCGAACGCGGTATTGTCGGCAACATCTACAAGGGCAAGGTGATCCGGGTGCTGCCGGGCATGCAGGCCGCCTTTGTCGACATCGGGCTGGAAAAAGCCGCCTTTCTTTACGTGGCCGACGTTATCGACGAGATGGAGGCTGTGGCTGACTTCGTCGACGGCAGCCGAGACAGCAGCGCACCGGGCAACGAGAATCTCGAAGAAACCGAGCATCCGTTACCGCCCATCGAAGACCTGTTGCAGGAGGGGCAGGAAATCCTGGTGCAGATCGCCAAGGAACCGCTGGGCACCAAGGGCGCACGCATCACCTCCCACATCTCCCTGCCCGGCCGTCACCTGGTCTACATGCCGACCATCGACCACATCGGCATTTCCCGCCGCATTGAGAACGAGGACGAGAAAGAGCGGCTGCGCCGTCTTGTCGAGCACATCCGGCCGGAGGGCACCGGCTTTATCGTGCGCACGGCGGCGGAAAGCAAAAGCGAAGACGACCTGCGCTCCGACATGACCTCTCTGGCCGAACTGTGGCAGGACATCGAACGCATTCAGGAACGCAAGGCGGCCCCGGCGCTGGTTCATTCCGACCTCGACGTCACCAGCAAGGTTCTACGCGACATCCTCACCGAGGATATCGGCCATATCCTGGTGGATACCCAGGAGGAATACGACAAGATCGTCCAGTTCCTGGGCACCTACATGCCCAGCCTGCAGTGCAACGTCGAACTGTACGACAAGGACGAACCGCTGTTCGACGCCTGCGGCCTGGAAGTGGAGATCTCGCGTGCCCTCGGCCGCAAGGTGTGGCTCAAAAGCGGCGGCTATATCATCATCGAACAGACCGAAGCCTTGACTGCGGTGGATGTCAACACCGGCCGCTTTGTCGGCAAGCGCAACCTGGAAGACACCATCCTCAGAACCAACCTTGAAGCGGTGAAGGAGATCGCCTACCAGCTTCGACTGCGCAACATCGGTGGCCTGATCATCATCGACTTTATCGACATGGAAAAGGAACTGCACCGCGAGCAGGTTCACAGCGCGCTCGAAGAAGCGCTGAAAAAGGACAAGAGCAAAACCAATATCCTCAAGATCTCGGAGCTGGGGCTGGTAGAGATGACCCGCAAACGGGTGCGCGAAAGCATCGGCCGCACCCTGTGCGAACCCTGCCCCTACTGTGAGGGAACCGGCTACGTCAAGAGCCGCACCACCATGGCCTTCGAGATTTTCCGCAAGCTCAAGCGCGAGATGCGCGAACTGCCGGGCTACCGGGTCAACCTGCAGGTCCATCCCGATGTCGCAACCCTGCTCTACGATGAGGAAAACGGCGGCGTCGAAGAGCTGGAACAGCATTTCCAGAAGCAGATCAGCATTATCGCCCGGCCCAACTTCCATATCGAGCAGTTCGAGATCGCCGCGGGGTAGCCCTGCCATGTGCCCGACCAGCCCCCCCCTCACCGCGCCGGCGGAAGCCATTCTCGAAAGCATCTGTGATGGTGTTTTCACCGTCGACGCGGACTGGCGCATCACCTACTTTAACCACGCGGCGGAACAGATTACCGGCATGGCGCGGGAAGACGCGCTGGGGCAGCTGTGTTCCGAGGTCTTCCGCTGCAGCCTGTGCGAGCAGCACTGCGCCCTGCGTGAAACGCTGGAAAACGGCCAGCCCATTGCCCAACGCGAGGGCTTCATCATCCGCGCCGACGGTGAACGGGTCCCCATCAGCATCTCCACCGCCGTATTGCGGGATGCAGCCGGCAACATCATCGGCGGCGCCGAAACCTTCCGCGACCTCAGTGAAGTCGAAGCCCTGCGCAACGAGCTCAAGGGCCAGTTCCGCATCGGCGACCTCATCAGCCGCAGCCGCAGCATGGAGGAGCTCTACCACCTGATCCCGGCCGTAGCCGCCAGCAGCAGCAGCGTGCTGATCGAGGGGGAAACTGGCAGCGGCAAGGAACTGTTGGCGCGCGCCATTCACGGCAGTAGCCCGCGCGCTGCGGAGCCCTTTGTCGCCATCAACTGCGGCGCCCTGCCCGACACCCTGCTGGAATCGGAGCTGTTCGGCTACAAAAAGGGTGCCTTCACCGGTGCCGAACAGGACAAGCCGGGGCGGCTCAAACTGGCCGGACGCGGCACCCTGTTCCTCGACGAAATCGGTGAAATCAGCCCGGCACTGCAGGTACGGCTGCTGCGCGTCCTCCAGGAGCACCAATTCGAGCCGCTGGGCGCCACCCGCGCCGAGCCGTTGCAGACACGCATCATTGCCGCCACCCATCGCGATCTCACCCGCCTGATTCAGGAAGGGACCTTCCGTCAGGATCTGTTCTATCGCATCCACGTGGTCAGTCTCAAACTGCCGCCGCTGCGGGAACGCAAGGAGGACATCCCGCTGCTGGCCGAGCACTTCATCAGCCGCTTCAACCGCCTGCAGAACCGCCAGATCCGGGGCTGCCGCCCCCAGACCCTCGATTTGCTCATGGCCCACGACTGGCCGGGCAACGTGCGCGAACTCGAAAACGTCATCGAACGGGCGTTTATCCTGTGCCGTGGTGACTGGATCGACCCCGGACACCTGCCACCGGCGCTGGTCGGCAGCGGCGCAGCGCCCGCCGCCGTCGACATTGCGCAGCGGCCCATTCGCAACGCGCGACAGCAGAGCGAACGGCAGATCATCCTCACTGCCCTCCAGCAGCACCGCTTCAATCGTCAGGCGACCGCCCGTGCTCTGGGCATTCACAAAACCACCCTGTATCGCAAAATGCACGCGCTGGGGCTGGAATTGCCACAACAGGATGGTCGCAGCGCACCGCAACCCGACAGCGACGCATAAACGCAACGAACAACCATCAGCAGCGTTGCACAATCGCAACCTTTCCGCCCAAAGAAATCTCTCCTCCCAACCAAAAATAACTCGAAAAATCGTTTTATTCCGAACTGTTAGCTAAAAATTATTCTTCTACTCACAACATGGCACTTTTGTTGCTGAAAAAGACACTGTCGTTCTTTTTACCCCAGAACAAAACCAGGATCAGCAACCATGAAAACAGCTTTTACCATCTGGCAGGATCGTATTGCTCCTGTATTTGACGTGGCCAGCCGGGTCCGCTGCATCGACTTCACCACGCCCCACGCAGAGCCATCGGAACTCACCCTGCCCGCAGGCGACGCCTTCGACAAGGTCGGGTTTCTGGCCGGTCAGGGCATCCGACGTCTGGTGTGTGGTGCGATTTCGCGACCCGTACAGATGGCCGCCTGCCAGGCTGGTATCGAGGTCATTGGTTTTGTCGCGGGCGAAATTGACGATGTGATCAGCGCCTGCCGTAACGGCAGCCTGCATAATGGCCGACACAGCCTGAACATGCCGGGCTGCGGCTGCCGACGCCGTCAGTGCTGCGGCCAAGGCCGCGGACGACACCGCTAAACGGCACAGCTCAATGCCTCATTGCAAAAGGAGAATCGCAATGCCACGAGGAGATCGTACAGGACCGAATGGAATGGGAAGTCGCACCGGCCGCGGTGCAGGATACTGCTCCGGCAGCAATCAGCCGGGATTCGCCAGCACGCCGGGAGCGGGAGGCGGACGGGGTCTGGGACGTGGACCCGGTTGCGGCCCGGGCCGAGGACTGGGTCGCGGTGCCGGACGGGGCATGGGCGGAATCAGCGTGCTGGGTTCCTCTGGCGAGCCCTCAACCGGGGAAAACAACGCCGACTTGGCGCGCGAAGTGCGTGAACTGAAAGAGCAGCTGAAAAACCTCAGTCAAAAACTCGACAACAGCAAAGTCTAGCAGGCCGAAGCCGGCGAGCCGGCCCGTCGCCCTCGCCGGCCGTACGACAGGAGAATCCATGAAAATCGCCGTATCCGCTACAGAAAGCACCCTAAGCACGCCCATCGACAGCCGCTTTGGCCGTGCCAAGCAGTTTCTGATCGTCGACACCGACAGCAATGCCCTAGCGGTGCTGCCGAACACCCAAAACCTCAACGCAGCCCAGGGAGCCGGCATCCAGGCGGCGCAGAATGTCGTCAACGCTGGCGTACAGGCCGTCATTACCGGCAACTGCGGCCCCAAGGCCTTCCGTGTGCTAAAGGCTGCGGGTATCGCGATCTACCACTGCTCGGATCGGTCGGCGGGAGATGCGATCAAGGCGATCCTGAGCGGCACGCTGCAGCCCGCGGAATCCGCCAATGCCGAAAGCCACTGGAGCTGACGCGACCATGGTGCAAACAGACCCCTTTGTTCTCGCCGTCGCCTCAGGCAAGGGCGGCACCGGCAAAACCACCCTCTCCGTTGCCCTGGCCCAGGTTGCTGGCGCGCCCCTCTACGACTGCGACGTGGAAGAGCCAAATGCCCACCTGTTTGTGCGCCCCCAGTGGCAAGATAAGCAGGACGTCACGCGCCGAGTGCCGCTGATTGAGACGGAGCTCTGTACCGGCTGCGGCGCCTGTACGGAGCTGTGTCAGTTCAATGCCCTGATTATTGTCGGCCACAAGGCGATGGTGTTTGAAGAGCTGTGTCACAGCTGTGGCGGCTGCCGCCGGGTCTGCCCGACTCAGGCCATCCACGAAACCGACGTGACCATCGGCAGCGTCAGCCTAGGCCTCTCCGCGAAACTCACCCTGGTCCAGGGCTGCATGGCCATCGGCCAGGTGATGGCCCCCCCCCTGATCCGTGCCACGCGCAACTACCATCACAATGTGCCACCGGCCAAGCTGGCGATTCTCGACTGCCCGCCCGGCACCTCCTGCCCGATGATCACCGCCGTGCGCGGCAGCGATTTCGTGCTGCTAGTCACCGAGCCAACCCCCTTCGGCCTCAACGACCTCCAGCTAGCCGTGGAGACAGTGCGCCAGCTGCAGCTGCCATTCGCCGTCGCCATCAACCGCGCCGACAGCGGTGACCGCCGTGTTCATGACTACTGCCAGAGGGAAGGGATTGAGGTTGTGATCGAAATCCCTGAGCTGCGGCACGTGGCCGAAGCCTACTCGCGGGGCGAGACCCTGCTGGAGGCTCTGCCACAACAGCGCCAGCTGCTGCAAAACTGGCTGCACCAACTCTGTCCGGGAGGACTGGCATGAAAGAACTGGTCATCATCAGCGGCAAGGGTGGCACCGGCAAGACCAGCCTGACCGCAGCCTTCTGTCACCTGGCGAAGCAGGCCGTCTTTGCCGATTGTGATGTTGATGCGGCGGATCTGCACCTGATCCTCAACCCGGACATCCGCCGCAGCGAAACCTTTGTCAGCGGCCACGAGGCCCGCATCCGGCCCCAGGACTGCACCGGCTGTGGAACCTGCCGCGAGCTGTGCGCGTTCGAGGCCGTCGCTCCCGCCACCGCGCCGGAGGGACGCGAGATTTTTCACATCGACCCTTTTGCCTGCGAGGGCTGCAAGGTCTGCGTCCAGTTCTGTCCGCAGCAGGCCATCGACTTTTCACCCGCCGAGTGTGGCCAGTGGTACCGCTCCGAAACCCGTTTCGGTTCCATGGTCCATGCCCGCCTGCACATCGGCGCGGAGAACTCGGGCAAGCTGGTCAGCCTGGTACGGGAACAGGCGCGGCTGGTGGCCCAGGAGCAGGCCGCCAATTGGCTGCTCGTTGACGGTCCGCCGGGCATCGGCTGTCCGGTCATTGCCTCCATCACCGGCGCCACCGCGGTTCTGATCGTCACCGAGCCGACCCTGTCGGGCCAGCACGATTTCGAGCGAGTGGCACAACTGTGCCGCCATTTCGGCATTCCGGCCTTTCTGTGCGTCAACAAATGGGACATCAACCCCGAACAAAGCGAAACCCTGTCCCGCTGTGCCACCGAAAATGATGTCACCGTGCTGGGCCGGATTCCCTACGACCCGGTATTTACCACAGCACAGCTACAGGTCCAGGCTGTCACCGAATATGCCGCCAATGAAACGGCCAAAGCTATCCGCCAGCTGTGGCGGCAATTACAGCAACAGCTGGCCTCTCAACCAGACCAGGGCAAACGCCCGAAAGGAGATTAACTTTTATGAAAATTGCCATTCCCACCGCCAACAATCTGCTGGCCATGCACTTTGGCCACTGTGAAATTTTTACCCTGATCACGGTCAATCCGGAGAATCAGGTCATCCTCGGTACAGAAACGGTTCAGGCCCCGCCCCACGAACCGGGTCTTCTGCCACGCTGGCTGGCCGAGAAAGACGTCACCCTGGTCATCGCCGGCGGCATGGGCCAACGGGCCCAGATGCTGTTTGCCGACCAAGGCATCCAGGTGGTTGTCGGCGCCCCGGCCCAGTCGCCCGAAGCACTGGTAAAAAGCTATCTTGGCGGCACCCTGCTGTCCGGCATCAACCTCTGCGATCATTAAAATCTTTCGTTCATGCGGGTGGAATAGCTTCTCCCCCGCATGAACGTTTTTGCACTAATCCCGCCGTCATAAATAATCCAGAATCGACAACTGAGACAGCCGTCCCGTCACGGTCAACGCGGCCTCATAGGCCTGTTCGGCCTGGCTGATACCGCTCATCACCTCGACCAGATCCGCATCCTCATGGGCGCTGAGGCGCTCTTCCATCTGTAGCTTCATGTTTTCCGCCAGTGTCGTAAGATCATCGAGTCGAGCATTGATATTACCCATCCAGCTGCGTTTTCCACGAACCTGCTCAGCCGCGCTTTCCAGATCCACCAGCGAACTGCTCAGAGCTGTGGTATCACCATTGCTCAAAGCGGTTTCAAGATCAGCGAGCACGGCAAAGCAATCCACCGGCGAGCTAAAGACCTCGTCCCCGCTCAAACTGGTCTGAATCGTCTGACCGGCACTGACCTCAACCATTTTATGGTCGCTGGTGCCCTGATAAACGACCGGATCTCCGCTGAACGGCTGAGTATCCTCGGCGTAGCCGGCAAACAGATACTTGCCGTCGACCCGGGCATTGGCGACATCGAGCAGGGCATTCTGCAGCTGCTCCACCTCGGCGGCGTAGGTGGCGTAATCCTCGTCGGACAGCGTCCCGTTGATGGCTGCGGTGGCAATCTCCTTGGCCCGGATCAGAATGTTACCGGCCGTATCGAGATAGCCGTCAAGGATATCCAGATTGTCCTGGGTTTCAGCCATGGTTTCGAGATAGCGCTCGGCACTGGAGATCGCCGTACGCGAACTGAACACCGAACCGATCGCTGACGGATCGTCGGAGGCATCGATCATTTTTTTTCCGGTTGAGGCCTGCACATAAAGGGCATTCATGCTCCGGCTGCTTTGTCCGAGGTTGGCTTTGAGGGTTCGGTATAGGGACATCTGGGTCACTTTCATCGCGGGTCTCCTCACATACTCATCAGGGTATCGAGCATTTCATCGACGGCCGTCAAATACTTGGCCGCGGCCTCATAACCGGATTGGTACTGCACCAGAAGCAGCATTTCCTCGTCGGTCGAAACGCCGCACACGGCATCGCGCATATTCTGCAACTGGGTCAGGGTATCGTCGGCACTTTCCAGCGCCGTGCTGTTCTGGCTGACCGTCAGCCCGACATCCGCGGCAATGGTGGCAAAATAGGCGTTCAGGGTACTGGTGCCGTCAACCAGCGCACTGTTTTGCAGGGCAACCAGGTTCAGAGCGTTCTCGTTGTCGCCCACTTCGTCACTGAGTCCTGCCGCGACCTGCGCCGTG
Organism: Desulfuromonadaceae bacterium; assembly: GCA_016936455.1. Taxonomy (GTDB): domain Bacteria; phylum Desulfobacterota; class Desulfuromonadia; order Desulfuromonadales; family Desulfuromonadaceae; genus Pseudodesulfuromonas. The sequence continues at coordinate 73,230 of JAFGXV010000049.1, read as the reverse complement.
TCGGTCAACGCCATGGTCAGGGTGGAAGCCGCGCCGTCCCAGGGCTCGCTGCCACTGCTGGAGAAGCTGAAAAAATCGCCACCGCTGTTGCCATCGCCATCCACACCGGCGCTGTGCACGCTGTTCACCGCCGTCGCCAGGTTGTAGGCAAGAATATCGAGCTGTTCGACCAGTTGGGGAATGTACTCATCGCGCAGTTCGAGCATGCCGCCCAGTTCGCCGCCAAAATCATCGCCGTCCAGCGTGAGGGTCGAGGCACCGCTATTCAGGGTGACCTCAAGAGTTCCGGCATTCCACTGGGTGGACAGGGTACTGACCGTATCGGCTGTGACCAGGGGCTGACCACCCGCCAGCTGCAGCGAGAGCATGCCGTTGGACTCCTCGTAGTAGCTGACACCGGCGAGTTGCGAAACCTCCTGCAGCAGCAAGTCGCGTTCATCGCGCAATGCGTTGGCAGAAATACCGGTCGACTCGGCCGAAACGATCTGTACGTTGAGGTCGGCAATCTGTTGCAACTGCTGGTTCAGGCTGGTGATTTTCCCCTCAAGATCGGTATCGATACTGTCCGACACGCTGGCGAGATCGCTGACCAGGGACTGGAAATCCTCGGCCAGATTTTCGCCGGTCTGCATCACCTGCTGACGCTCCAGGGTGGCCGAAGGATCGGTACTGAGTTCCTGCCAGGCATCGAAAAATTCGTCGATGTGCGTGGAAAGGCTGCCATCCTCGACATCGATAATCTGCTCGATCTCGGCCAGGATCAGGCTGCGGGCACTCTCCTCACCGTACTCGGCATTCTTGGCGGTCAACTGCCGGCTAACAAAGACACTGGTCTCCCGAGAGATCCCACTGACCGTGGAACCGGAGCCGATCATCTGGCCGCCGTATTCGAGGGTAGGCGACGTGCCCACTTCCAGGGTCTGCTTCGAATAGCCCGCAGTATTCAGGTTGGAGACATTGTTGCCGGTGACTTCAATGCCCTTCTGGTTGATGGCCAGCCCACTCGAACCGATATAAAGGGATGCCGTGAGACTCATGGCTCAAACCTTTCCTGTATGGAGGATCCCGACGGCGCGGCCGTCGATCCGATGCCCGCGCCGACCGTAACAGCTTGGTGCGATGCGACTGCAGCAGCTGTTCATGGTCTGGCGCAACAGATTGAGGCTGGCGTAGAGCAGCCGCGCGTTACGCCGATTGTCTTCGCGCAAGCGGCCGGCCAGCGGCTTCAAAGCCTCCGGGCAGCCCGGATCCAGCCGGCGAAGCTCAACCAGCAATGCGCCCTTTTCCTCCTGCAGCGCTTTCAGGGCGTCCGCCTGAAGATCGATCGCCAAGGCACGTTCCCGCTCGATCAGCCGTTCCAGAGTCTGCAGTTTTTCCTGCCATTCACCGCTCATGATCGCCTCGTCCATGGTTAACGTTTCAGATTGATCAGTTCCTGCAGCATCTCATCCGTGGTGGTGATCACCCGCGATGCCGCAGAGTAACCGTTCTGAATGGTAATCAGATTGACGAACTCCTGCGCCAGATCGACATTGGACAGCTCCAGGCTGCTGGTATAGATGTAGCCTTGGGAGGCACCGGCCATGCCGACACTGGCGTCCCCGGAAGCCGCGGTGGCCGAGTAAAGGCTGCCGCCGGCTTTGGATAGCCCGCTGGGGTTGGTAAAGGTCGCCAGGGTCAGCATGGCGATATCAATGGTCTCGCCATTGGAATAGCTGGCCGTGACCGTCCCGGCCTCGTCAATGGCCACATCCACCACCTCGCCCGGGGCATAGCCGTCCTGACTTTGCGAAATGACGATGGAGGAACTGCTGAACTGGGTGGTATCGAACGTCATGTCGATCTGCTGGGTGGCATCGGATCCGTTGTTCCAGACGATCGCCCCGGCGACCGTGCTACCGCTGCCACCACTGAGCAGATTGCCGGAGCTGTCAAAGGTAAGGGTGCCACTGCCGAGTTCCGTCAGATCGGTGGCCGCAGCCGCGGACGGATCCAGCTCGCTGCTGTCCACCACGGTATGCCACTCCCAGGTCTGATCGGCTGTCTTGGTGAAATAGGTTGTCACCAGGTGGGTATCCCCCAGTGAGTCGTAGACCTGTGTCGACGTCGCATAATTGGAGGTATTCTCCGCATCCGTAATATCGAAGGCGGCAATGATGTCGGAGCCGGAATCCAGATTGGTGGTCAGGGTCAGTGTTTCGGTCTGATGCGCCGGAATCTGGCTGTCGAAATTCACCAGGATATCGGTCGGGTCACCGCCGAGCAGTTCGCCGTCATCATCGTAGAGTTTGCCCTGCACGCGATATCCCGAGGCGTTGACCAGATAGCCGTCGCTGTCAAAGCTGAAGGATCCGTTTCGGGTATAGAAGACCTCGGCCGAATCCGAGGCGCTGACCATGAAGAATCCCTCCCCCTCAATGGCCAGGTCCGTATTGCTTGAGGTACTCTGGAAGGAGCCCTGACTGAAGGTGGTACCGACCGTCGAAATCTGGACGCCACGCCCCACCTGAGACGAACCGCTGGCGCTGGAAATGCTCGCGGACAGGACGTCGGAAAACAGGGTTGAACCCGACTTGAAACCGACGGTGTTGCTGTTGGAGATATTGTTGCCGGCGACGCTCATCGCCTCCGAATTGGACTGCAGGCCGCTGATGCCGGTGTAGAGTGTGCTGGAAAGTCCCATGGTCTTTCTCCTTCTGTGTTATCAGACCGATACGAAGAAAACCCCGTCGATATCGGTCATCAGGTTTTGTTCCATCGTCTGCCGGCCCATGGCCGTAATCACCCTGCGAGGTCCGACACTGACCAGCAAAGCCAGCTGATCAAACAGCACCAGGGCCGTTTTGCAGCCTTTGGCCGCCAGATCATCGACGGCTCCGGCGAGGCCACTGTGCATGGCGGCAGAAAACCGCCAACCGCCCTGCTCCAGCCGGGCACTGGCGCGGCGTGAAAAATGGATCGCCCCTGGATCGCTCATGACCTGCTGTCGTTTACTCTTCATGACGCCCCTCCCCGTCAGTTGGCGGCAATGGAAACAAGATTGGTCAACTCGAACGATCCCTGGTCGGTATCGATGGCGGTGCCGTTACTGGTATCAATGCCGGTCACCGTGGCCCGCTGCAGGGTGGCCAGGGTTTCCGTCGTGTTGTCGCTGTAACAGGCCGTCACCACGCAAGAATAGTCTGCGGTTGGCAACGCGTTGCCAGCGCTGTCCTGGCCGTCCCAGCTGACAAAGCTCATCCCTTCCGCCACATCCTCGACTTCCAGGGTATCCACAACGGAGCCTTCGGCATTGAGAATGGCCAGACTGACGCTCTCGGCGGGCTGCTCAAGACTGAAGCCCAGTTCGATACTCTCATCCGCCAGGGTAAAACTGTCCTGCTCCGCCACCACGTTTTGTCCCAGCAAACTGAAGGAGGAGAGTGTTTCAATGGACTGATTGGTCGACAGCAGACTGTCGAGTTTTTCGTTGGTGTCGATCTGCTGCTCCAGCGAACTGAACTGGGCCATCTGGGCAATGAACTCCGTATTGCTCTGGGGTTCGAGCGGATCCTGATTTTCCAGCTGGGCCACCAGCAGGGTGAGAAAATCGCCCTGATTGAGCGTACTTCCGGTGCTGGTGGTATAGCTGCTGAGGGTGCTGCTGGTCACGCTGCTGACGGACATAAGGGCCTCCTTGAGTCAAACGACTGCGACGGTTGATCAACTGCCGATGGCTTCGATGTAAGAGAGTTGGGTATTGAGTTCGGAAACCAGATTTTCCAGCGCGGTATACTGCTCGCGCAGGTTCTCTTCACGCTTCTCCAGCCGCAGCTCCATCATTTCGATGCGGCTGTTGATGCGCTCGCTTTTTTCGTCGTTGCTTTTTTTGCGCCGCGCATAGATGCCGTCGACGCTGCTGGTCTGATCATCGAGGAAGTCCGCAAACAGGTCGGCGATCCCATCGCTGCCTGCCGACTCGTTGCCGGCGAACAGGCTGAGTACGCTGTCCAGGTCGCTGCTCAGGGCATCGCTGAGGGTACTGCTGTCGATACTGATTTCGCCGGTTTCGAAATCAGTTTTAAAGCCGATCGAAGCCAGGCTGCTGAAGGAACCATTGTCGAAAAGCCGGGTGGTTAAAAAGACCTGCATCTTGCTTTTGAGTGAACGCAGCACCGAATCGCTGCCCCAGTCGCTGTCGCTCTGATCGCTCATCCAGCCGATGATGTCATTGTAGGCGTCAACGAAATCGTCCATCGCCGATTCGATGGCGTCGGTGTCCGACTCGACCGTCAGGGTCAGGATTTTTCCCTCCTCGGCCTCCAGCAGATCCAGGGTCACGCCGGAGATCGCCTCGGTCAGGGTGTTGTCGTTGCTGTAGATATCGACGTTGTCGAGAATGATGTGCGCCTGGGAGGCGTCATAGGTATGGCCATCGGTGGCGGTATCGATGCTGATACTGCCCGTACCGACGATCTCCGTGGTCACTCCGGCCTGGTCGCCGGTCAGAACCAGCCGATAGCCGTTTTCGGTGCCGTCATTGATAATCGTCGCGGACATGCCGGCATCGGCGTTGTTCACCATTTTCGCCAGTTCTTTGAGGCTGACTTCGCTGTAGTCGATGGTGGTGTCACCGATGGTCAGCGTGCCGCTGAGGGTCGCGCTGCTGGTATCGGCAAAGCCCTCACTGCTGACGTCTTTCTGGCTTTCGGCTAGGCTGACGATTTCGATGTGGTAGGTGCCGGCAGAGGCTGAGCTGTCCGTTGTTGCCGTGAGCAAACTGCTGTCGCTGGCCGTGGCGGAGAAAGCCGAAATCTCCTTGATCGTATCCATGGCCTCGACACTGTCCTGCAACGTGCCGAGCAGGGTATTCAGCTTGGCGAAAGCCGTGGTCTCCGACTCGTAATAGGAAAGGTCGTTTTCCAGCGCTTCGACGGGCTGCCGTTCGATCTCCATCAACGCTTCGATAATGCTGTCGGTATCCAGCCCGGTGGCTAAGCCGCCAAAGGTGATCTCACTCATTTTCATTCTCCTTGCCCAGCATGAACGGATGAATCCGTTACTGGGCTTGTCGAACAGGCGAGAACGCTTTTGTATTGGACTTGTGTTGTCTTTCTGTTGCGATTTGAAAGAGTTCGACAACGACTGTTACATACGCTCTACACACTGTTACACGCCGGCGCAGGGCACAAAAAAACCGCCCGGATGGGCGGCTTTTCGTTGAAAAACAGAGGAATGGTCGGGAATGGAATGCGGGTCAGGCCGGACTTTCCACCAGCAGGTAACCGGACCCGCGGACGGTTTTCAGATAACGGGGGTTGAGGGGGTCATCGCCCAGTTTCTGGCGGATACGGGAGATATAGATATCGATGGAGCGATCAAAGCCGTTGTACTCACTGTTGTAAAGTGCCTGATGGATCTCTTCGCGACTGAGAATGGAGCGGGCGTTTTCCGCCAGGCACCACAGCAGATCGAATTCACGCGAAGTCAACGGAACCGGTTGCCCGGCACAGCTGACTTCGCGGCGGGCAGCGTCAACCACCAGGCCGCCAAGCTCAACCAACCTTCTGCAATAGCGGCGGTTTTTTTCGCTACGGCGCAGAAACGACCGCAACTTGGCCAATAACAAACTCGCGGGCTGCGGCTTAAACAGAAAATCATCCGCGCCCATTTCCAGCCCGAGAATTTGCACCACATCGCTGGTTTCTGCCGACAGCACCAGAATGGGACCATCAAACGCCTGGCGCAACTCCCGGCAGACGGAGAGAGACTGGACTGAGGGTCGCTCCAGATCGAGTAGAATGGCCTGCGGATTGAGGCGTTCAAGCACCTGCATGCCAACGTCCTGGCAGTTCGCCTGTTCAACCACATAGCCTTCCGTTTCGAGCAATTGGATGGCGCCCTCGACTTCGCCGTGATCGCTCAGCAGCAACAGGCGATCCGCGGTTCGCTCAGCTGAATCTTGATAGCGTTGCATGAATTCTCTCTTTTTGAATATCAGACAGGCCGAAACTTCCCTCATGGTCGCTCTTCGGTTCAAATCAAGGCCGCCTTTGTTGTCCTTTTGTAACAATTCGCTTCATCTGCACAACCGGATCATCAGTGATCGCCGGGGGCAGGTGGCGGGCCTTCCCGCCGCGGTGGTCTCGGGGGTGGCCCGCCCTGCTCGGCAACCTGCTTCAGACAGGCCCTCTGATCATCCGTCAACAGCTCGTGCAACCGAAAACGACTCTGCATGCGACAGACGGTGAGTTCGGTTTCCAGCCCGGCGATGCGCCCGGCGATTTCCCGTACCGCCGCTTCGTCAAAGCGATCGGCATCCACCAGCGTCTTCAGCGTGGCGTGCTCTTTGTGCAGGGCCTCCAGCAACGGCCGGCTGCGCTCCTGCTCCTGTTGACGGATCTCATCGCTGGCCTTTTCCTGCTCGGGGCTGAGGGAGAGGAGCGCTTCAAAATGCGGCGGAGGTCCGGGCGGGTGCGGGCCTCGCACGCCGAAATCCGGCGGCGGGCCGGCAAAACAACCAGCACCGGGCATGGCCTGGGCACTGCCGCTCAACGCCAGCAGGCCAATCAGGGACATGAATACCATCCGTTTCCTCGCCATCTTCAACCTCCTGTCAGGGGCGGCGGGCGGCTTGATCCAACCATGGGTCAGTGGCCCACGACGCCTTAGTTTACGCTTTAAAAATAGTCCTCAATCGTGCAAACAATGTGGAAGAAATAAGGAAAACGGGGGTTAACGCTGCATTGGCGATGATTTTTACCCGCCGGCTGTGCTATCACTGGCGGGACAGAGACGGAACCGTTTGAATACGCAAGGAAAAACAATCGTGCGAATCAGCATCACCCAGCGCCTTTTCGGCGCGATCATGCTCGCCGCAGTGCTCGCTGTCTTCGGACTGGTGAGCATCAGCCAGTGGAACCTCAAGCAGGGCTTTCTCCGTTTCATCAAGGAAGCGGAGCAGGCCGGGATCACCCGTCTGACCACTGCGCTGGAAGGGTTTTACGCCGAGCAAGGCAGCTGGGAACCGCTGCAACGCCACCCTGAGCGGTGGCAGCAGCTGGTTTTCCAGTCCCTGCCCGATGAAGGTGCGCGCCGGCTGCCCGAGCCCGCCGCGCGGGCCTTCGCCCCACCGCCCCCCCCGCGAAATGCCGGCGTCGGGCCGGGCCCCGGGCCGGCGCCGCCCTTCATGCCCCATCGGCCCGAACGCTTTTTCCTGCTTGACGCCCAGCGCCAGCCCTTGATTGGTGGTGGCGCGATGGAAGACAGCCTCAAGCTGACGCCCCTCCACTGCCGGGACGAGCTGATCGGCTATCTCGGTTATCAGCCGATCCAGCAACTCACCGAGGATCGCCACCTGCATTTTTTAAGGGAACAGAAGCTGACTTTTATACTGGTCGCACTGATCATCGTGGTGGTCTCGGCCCTGCTTTCCCTGTTGCTGGCCCGTCGACTGGTACAGCCCCTGTCACAGCTGGCCAGAGCGACTCACCAGCTCAGCGGCGGCGACTTTTCCTGTCGGGTTCCGGTGGCTGGCAGTGATGAGCTTGGCCGACTGGCCACGGATTTCAATCTGCTGGCGCTCACGCTGGAGAAAAACGAACAGGCTCGTCGCCAATGGGTTGCCGACATCTCCCATGAGCTGCGCACCCCCATCGGCGTCCTGCGCGGGGAGATCGAGGCGCTGCAGGACGGGGTACGCCAGCCCGATGCCCAGGCCCTGCAGTCCCTGCACAGTGAAACCCTCCATCTCACTCGCCTGGTCGACGATCTCTACCAGCTGACCCTGTCCGATCTGGGCGCGCTCAACTACCGCAAGGTCCGGCTGGAGCTGACGCCGCTGCTGGAAAGACTGCTCCGCCGTTACGAGGATGATTTCAGGCGGCACGGTTTGAAGCTGGTGATGAACGGTGCCGCCGATCTCGACACGCAGCTGTTCGGCGATCCCGAACGACTGCAGCAGCTGTTCTCCAACCTGCTGGACAACAGCCTCAAATACACCGATCCCGGTGGGACGCTGCAGGTAACCCTGCAGTCAGGCGGTAAAGACCAGCTGCTTATTCTCTTTGACGACAGCGGACCGGGCGTGGGCGAAAACGAACTGCCCCGGCTGTTCGATCGTCTGTATCGCGTTGAATCGTCGCGCAACCGGCAGACCGGTGGCGCCGGACTGGGGCTGGCCATCTGCCGCAACATTGCCGAGGCCCATCAGGGAACGATCTCCGCCCATCCATCCGCCCTGGGCGGGCTGTCGATCCGGCTCCTCTTTCCCCAGCCGGAACGGTAAGCAATGGAGAAAACAACGGCGAAAACCGTCTTGATTGTCGAAGACGAAACAAAACTGGCTCGTTTGCTGGCCGACTATTTACACCAGGCCGGCTTTGCCACGGTCTGGGTGGACAATGGGCTGGACGCCCTGCCGCGCGTGCACGAACACAGCCCCGATCTGATCCTGCTCGACCTGATGCTGCCCGGCAAGGACGGCTTGAGCCTCTGTCGCGAGATCAGAGCCTTTTCCACGGTTCCCCTGATCATGCTGACCGCCCGGGTGGAGGAAATCGACCGCCTGCTCGGGCTGGAACTCGGCGCGGATGACTACATCTGCAAACCCTTCAGTCCGCGCGAGGTGGTGGCCCGGGTCAAGGCGGTGCTGCGCCGCAGCGAGGGCGAAGCCGCTGTGATCTCAGGCCTGCAGCTGGATTCCGCCCGTCAGCGTGCGACCCTGGACGGCCAGCCTCTGGATCTGACCACGGTGGAGTTCAGGCTGCTGGCCCTGCTCGCCAGCCACCCCGGTCGTCTCTACAGCCGCCAGCAGCTGATGGAGAACATCTATCCGGACGAACGGATTGTCTGTGACCGCACCGTGGACAGCCACATCAAAAAACTGCGTCGCAAGCTGGCCGCCATCGCGCCGCAACGCGAACTGATTCATTCCATTTACGGCGCCGGCTACAAATTTGAACCGCCAGCTGACTGAATGCTGCCCCGCTCCAAACCCAACCAGTCGTGAAGAGAAAATAAGGAGGGAAAATTCTTCTTGACAGTCTGTCCGGTGAGCGGCTAAGGTGCACCGCTACAAAATTTTCCAGAACATGCATGAGAGCGAGGTGAAAGCACATGTACGCGGTGATCAAGACCGGAGGCAAGCAGTACAAAGTATCCGAAGGTGACACAGTCAAAATCGAAAAAATCGCAGGCGCAGTCGGTGAAACGGTTGAGCTGAGCGAGGTCCTCATGGTCGGCGGAGAAGAGGTAAAAATCGGAGCACCTCTATTGCCTGGCGCAAAGGTAACGGCTCGCATCGTTGAGCAGGGAAAAGACAAGAAGGTTCTTGTCTTCAAATCCAAGCGCCGTCAAGGGTATCGCAAGACCTATGGACACCGTCAGCCCATCACACGGCTCAGGATTACGGGCATTGAGGCTTAAGGAGGCGAATCATGGCTCATAAAAAAGGTGTCGGCAGTTCAAAGAACGGTCGCGACAGTAGTGGTAAGCGCCTTGGCGTCAAGCGTTTCGGCGGGCAGGAAGTCACTGCCGGCTCTATTCTGGTACGTCAACGGGGCACAACGTTTCACCCCGGCAACAATGTCGGCTGCGGCAAGGATTACACCCTGTTCGCTCTGATCGACGGCGTTGTCAAGTTTGAGCGCAAGGATAAAAAACGGCAGAAAATCAGCGTTTACGCCGACTAGCCGTTCCTGAACCACATCAGGAGAAACCCGGAGTTCAGACTGACGAACTTCGGGTTTTTTTATGGAATTTCGCACCACCCGGCCGATCTGCCCGGGCACGCCGTCGCGACTTGTGTTATGCTCCCAGTCGCTGCGCGCAAACAACATCCCTGTAACACGAAAAACAGAAACAACACCATCATGCGTTTTGTCGATGAAGTAAAAATCCATGTCCGGTCCGGTGACGGCGGCCGCGGCTGCCTGTCCTTCCGGCGCGAAAAATTCATTCCCAACGGCGGCCCGGACGGCGGCGATGGCGGCGATGGCGGCGATGTCTACCTGGAGACGGACTCCGGCCTCACCACCCTGCTCGACTTCCGTTACCATGTTCATTACAAGGCCGGCAACGGCATGCCAGGCATGGGCAAAAACTGCCACGGCAAGAACGGCGAGTCCCTGACCATTCGCGTGCCGGCCGGCACCCTGGTCTACGACAACGGAACCGGTGAGCTACTGGTCGATCTGACCCATGAAAATCAGCGTTTCAAGCTCCTTGCCGGCGGCCAGGGCGGCCGCGGCAATGCCCGTTTCGCCACCAGCACCAACCGCGCGCCGCGCCATACCCAACCCGGCATACCGGGCGAACAGGTGACGCTGCGCCTGGAGCTGAAACTGCTGGCCGATGTCGGCCTGGTGGGCATGCCCAATGCCGGGAAATCCACCCTCATCCGCGCCGTGTCCGCAGCCCGGCCGAAGGTCGCTGACTACCCCTTCACCACCCTGGTTCCCAATCTCGGTGTCGTTCGCTACGACGGCTTCAAAAGCTTTGTCATGGCGGATATCCCCGGACTGATCGCCGGAGCCAGCGAAGGACACGGCCTGGGCACCCGCTTTTTGCGCCACGTTGAACGGACGGACTTCTTCCTCCATCTGGTCGACCTGAGCCAGGCCGACGAGGCCGATCTGCTGCGCGATTTCCGTCAGATCAACACCGAGCTGGAGCGGCACGACGCAACCATGCTCGACAAGCCACAGATCGTGGTGCTGACCAAAAACGACATTACCGAGGTGCGCGAGCGCGCCGAAACGGCACGGCCCCTGTTTGAAGCGCAGGGCTACCCGGTATTCTGCATCTCGGCCGTCACTGGCAACGGCCTGGAAGAACTGGTCAACACCATCGGCCGGCGTCTGGATGAACAACGCGACGCCAAGCGAGAGAACGCATCATGCCCCGCAAACCCCTGATTGCTCCGATCCGCCGCGTTGTTATCAAAATCGGCAGCGCTGTCATCTCGGACAAAAACGGTCTGAACAATGAGCAGATGGACCGGCTGTCGGACAACATCTGCCAGTTGCGCCAGCGTGGCTACGAGGTGGTGGTCGTCTCCTCCGGCTCCATCGCCGCCGGCAAGAAGGATCTCGGCATCACGGGGCGCCCCCCAACCATCCAGCTCAAACAGGCCGCCGCCGCCATCGGCCAGAGCCGGCTGATGCGCAGCTACCGCAGTGCCTTTCGCCAGCGCGGCGAAAACGTGGCCCAGGTCCTGCTGACGAGAGACGACCTCGCCAACCGGCGACGGTACCTCAACGCCCGCAATACCCTGATGACACTGCTGGAATACGGCGTGGTGCCAATCATCAACGAAAACGACACCGTCGTGGTCGACGAGATTCGCTTCGGCGACAACGACAACCTGTCGTCCTTGGTCAGCACACTGGTCGATGCCGGACTGCTGATCATCCTGTCCGATGTCGACGGCCTGTTCGACAAGGACCCCCGCAGCCACACCGATGCGCGGCTGCTGCACGAAGTGGAACGCATCAGTCCCGAGATCGAAGCCATGGCCGGAGTCCGGGAAACGGACCTCGGCACCGGCGGCATGGCCACCAAGCTCAAAGCGGCCAAGCGCGCCACCATGAATGGCGTGGCGACCGCCATCATCAACGGCCTGACACCTGACAACCTGCTGCATTTTTTCAACGGCGAGGATGTCGGAACCTTTTTCATCCCGGCCACAGCCCGACTGGCCAGCCGCAAGCACTGGATTGCCTTCACCAAGAAGCCCCGCGGCAAGCTGTTCCTCGACGACGGGGCCTGCCGCGCTATCAGCCAAAGCGGCAAGAGCCTGTTGCCTTCAGGCATCCGCGGTGTGGAAGGAACCTTCGACCGGGGGGACTCGGTATGTCTGTGCGACCAGCAGGGCAAGGAACTGGCCCGCGGTGTCACCAACTACACCCTGACGGAACTGCTGCAGATCATGGGCAAAAACACCTCGGAAATCACCACCATCCTCGGTTACAAATACGGCGACGAAGTGGTCCACCGCAACAATCTGGTTCTGTCTGAGCAGTCCGAAGACGATTGACCAGCTGCCAACCGGACAGCGCCCGCCGCCGCAAAAGGAGAACGACAATGCCTGAAACCATTGCGACCCAGATTCAACAGCTGGCCAAAGACGCCCGTCAAGCCTCAAACATCATGGCCGGCCTGTCGTCGGCGGTTAAAAACAGCCTGCTTGAACGCATGGCCGACGCGCTGGAAACCCACCGCGCATCGCTGCAGCAGGAAAACGACAAAGATGTTCAGGCGGCGCGCCAGAACGGCCTGGCCAGCGCCATGGTCGATCGCCTGATCCTCAACGATGAGCGCATCAAGGCCATGGCCGACGGACTGCGCGAGGTCGCCGCCCTGCCCGATCCCGTCGGCGAAGTCACCGGCATGTGGCGCCGCCCCAATGGGATTCAGGTCGGGCGCATGCGCATTCCCCTCGGCGTCATCGGCATCATTTTCGAATCGCGGCCCAACGTGACGGCGGATGCCGCCGGTCTGTGCCTGAAAAGCGGCAATGCCGTCATCCTGCGCGGTGGCTCCGAAGCGATCCACTCCAATCAGGCCATCGGTGCCATCCTGTGCCAGCAGCTTGAAACCATGGGTCTGCCCGCGGCGGCGCTGCAGGTCGTGCCGACCACGCAGCGCGAAGCCGTCAACGTGCTGTTGCAGTGCGAAGACGATATTGACCTGATCATTCCCCGTGGCGGCGAGGGGCTGATCCGTTTCGTCAGTGAGTACTCGCGGATTCCGGTCATCAAACACTACAAGGGGGTCTGCCACACCTTTATCGATGCCGGAGCGGATCTGGAGATGGCGACCCGCATCTGTCTGAATGCCAAGGTCCAGCGGCCCGGCGTGTGCAACGCCATGGAAACCCTGCTGGTCCATCAGGACATAGCGCCGAGCTTCATTCCCCATATCGCCGCAGCCATGGCGAATGAGGGCGTTGAACTGCGCGGCTGTCCCGCCACCTGTGCGCTGACGGACACGGCCGTGGCCGCCACCGACAGCGACTGGGACGCGGAATACCTCGACCTGATCCTGGCCGTGCGCGTGGTTGCGGACATCGACGCCGCCATCGCCCACATCCGCCGCCACGGTTCCCTGCACACCGAGGTCATCGTCACCAACAACTACAGCAATGCCCAGCACTTCACGCGCACCGTCAATTCGAGCGTGACCATGGTCAATGCCTCCTCGCGCTTTTCCGACGGCAACCAGCTGGGGTTGGGCGCGGAGATCGGTATCTCGACCACCAAACTCCACTCTTTCGGTCCCATGGGGCTGGAGGACCTGACCACGCGCAAATTCATCGTTTTCGGTGACGGCCAGATTCGCGGCTGATCCGCCATGCGAACCGGCATCTTCGGCGGCAGCTTTGATCCGATCCACAGGGGTCACCTCACCATCGCCCATGAAATGATGCGGTCCTGCGAACTGGACCGCATCCTCTTCATTCCGGCGCCGGCGCCGCCGCACAAAACCCGGCAAAAGCTGACCCCCTTCCACCACCGGCTGGCCATGACGCGCCTCGCCGTGGCCGACTGCCCTGCCTTCAGCGTCAGCGACCTGGAAGCACAGCGTCAGGGGAAAAGCTATTCCATCGACACCCTGCGCCAACTTCACCGACACCACCCGGAAGATGAATTTTTTCTCCTCATCGGCATGGATTCCTTTCTTGCCTTCGACAGCTGGAAGAACTATGCGGACTTTTTCCCACTCTGCCATCTGGTGGTCGCCTTGCGACCGGGCAGCAGCTTTGAGCCACAAAGCGGACGACTTCCCGTTGCACTCGCCCCGCATTTCTGCTACGATTCGCAACTTGGCGCATACCGCCACGCCAGCGGCAATCGCCTGTTTTTTCTTGAAGAAACCTTCTGCCCGGTCTCCTCGACAGAAGTCCGGCAGCGATTGAAAGAGCACCGTTCCGTCGCGGATATGATCCCCGCCGGAGTGTTGGACTATATTGTGCGGTATCACCTATATTCAAACACTTAAAGGGAAGGCACTATTTTGAATTCTGAACAACTGGCCCAACGCTGCGCCCATCTGGCTCTGGATAAAAAAGCACTGGATCTGCGGCTGCTGCGCGTTGCCGGGCTCTCTTCCCTGACGGACTATCTGGTTCTGGCCACCGGCAACTCGGACCGCCAGGTTCAGGCCATCGCCGAGAACATCCGCATGGGGCTCAAAGAGCAGCACGACATTACCCCTCTGGCGATTGAAGGCATGAATGAGGGCCGCTGGGTTCTACTCGACTATGGCGATGCGATGGTGCATGTTTTCCAGCCCCAGATCCGCAGTTTCTACGACCTGGAAGGCTTATGGGCTGAGGCGGCAGAGTGCCCCGTCACTGACGAACCTTCCGCCTGACGAGCGCAACGGAACGCACGCGACACATGAAACTCACCCTGATCTGCATTGGCAAACTGTCCCTCGACTTTCTGGCCGAGGCCTCCAGAGAGTATGAGAAGCGGATCCGGCGCTACACCACCATTGACGTCATCGAACTGAAGGAAGAAAAGCGCGGCGGAAAACAACCCGACGTCGCAGCCATCTGCCAGGCGGAAACGGAAAAGATCCTCGCCCGCATCCCATCCGGCGCCGTGGCCATTGCTCTGGATGAAACGGGAGAGCAGAAAAGCTCGGTGGAATTCGCCCGCGATCTTGAACGCCACATGATCCACGGTACCCCACAGCTGTATTTTATTGTCGGCGGTGCCTACGGCCTGACGGATGCCCTGCGCCAACAGTGTCGCACCGTGCTGTCGCTCTCGAAAATGACCTGGACCCATCAGATGGCCCGCGTGTTGTTAATGGAGCAGCTTTACCGCAGTCTGACGATTATCCGCAATGAGCCCTACCACAACAGCTGATCACGGAAGAAAAAAATGGGGCGGTGGCCTACTAATTGACAAAACAACGTTTTACATATTTACAACACCCCCTCCAATTTTATAAAGTGTGATTGTTTGACCTTATCTATTTGATTCCTGGGTTACTACCCGCAGGAGGCTCGCATGACACTCATGTCGTTTTTGCTAATTGTTATTCTTTTTCTGGCTTTTTTCGTCTTCTTCTCCGGGATCAATCCTCAGGAAATGACGATTTTCTTCATGCCGGACCAGTCCGTCACCTACCCGGTCGCCGTAGTGGTGATCGGCTGCATCCTCGTCGGCCTGTTCATCGGCTACGGCGTCCACATCTATGGCATCCTGAGCACGGTGCTGCGCTACCGCATGCGCGAGCGCGGCGAAAAGCGGATCAAAGAGATTGATCAGGTCTACCGCGAAGGTGTTGGCCGCCTCATTTCCGGCGACATCAAGAAAGCGCGCAACCTGCTGCAGAAAGCCATCGACAAAGAACCCGGCAAGGTCGAAAGCTACATTGCCTTGGCCAGTGTGGCCAGCCATGAAGGTAAATGTGAAGAGGCTATCAGCCTGTTGCGCAAGGCCAAGAGCATTAACGGCAAGAGTCTCGAAGTGCTTTTCAAGTTGGCACACACCTACGAAGAGCAGGATCGGGATGATGCCGCCAGCAAGGAATACGAAGAGATTCTGGTCCTGGAAAAGGACAACCGCAAGGCGATTCGCAGCCTGCGCGATCTGCAGATGAAGCATAATCGCTGGGAAGAGGCGCTGGAACTCCAGAAGCGCCTGCTGAAAGCCGGCCCAAGCAGTAACCGACTGGAAGAAGAAAAGCAGCTGATGCTTTCGGTACGCTACGAGATCGCCAAACAAAACCTGGATAACGGGGAGTGCGACCAGGCCGCATCAGCCCTGAAACAGATCATCAAAGAAGCGCCTGACTTTGTCGCTGCCCGCGTTACCCTCGGCGATGCATACACTCAGGCCGGCGACGAGGACGACGCTGCCAAGGTCTGGCAGGACGGCTACAAGCGCCTCGGCCGCAGTGTTTTCCTCTCCCGACTGGAAGACCTCTACATCCAGAAAGAAGACCCGCAGTCGCTGCTGACCTTCTACACCCAGGCCCTGAATGACCGCAGCAGCGATCTGGTGCCGCGGTTCTTCTACGGCAAGCTCTGCCTGCGCCTCGAAATGGTCGACGAGGCCCTGGAGCAGATCTACATTGTCGAGAGTTCAGCTCCGGACTTCCCCCAGCTGCACATCCTGCTGGCCGAAGCACACCGTCGCCGCAACCGCATTGATGAAGCCATCGACGAGTACCAGAAAGCCCTTGGTGTCGACAATCAGCTCAACTTGGGTTACGTCTGCGACAAATGTGGCCGCAGCTCTCGCGAATGGGCCAGCCGCTGCGTCAACTGCGGCACATGGGGAAGCTACAGCATTGCCTTCCGCAAACTGGTTCAGGATCGTGAAGTCGTGACTCCGGCAGTTGCCCCCCACGGAGCCTGATCTCCATGTCCTCAGCGCTTTCAACCCCCAGCCGTCCGGTTGTCCTGTGCATCCTTGACGGCTGGGGTATCAGCTCACGCCGGGAGGGAAACGCCGTTCTCCTGGCTCAGACCCCCTTCCTTGATCACCTGTTTGCCAACTACCCCCACAGTCAGCTGCAGGCTTCCGGCTTGGCAGTCGGGCTACCCGAAGGCCAAATGGGCAACTCCGAGGTCGGCCACATGAACATCGGCGCTGGCCGCGTCATCTATCAGGACCTGACCCGCATCACCAAAAGCATCGAGGACGGCGATTTCTTCACCAACCCGGTGCTCCTCGACTGCCTGGCTCGCACCAGAGCCCAGGGCGGGAAACTCCACCTGATGGGCCTATTGTCCGACGGTGGCGTCCACTCGCTCAACACGCATCTTTACGCCCTGGTTCAACTGGCCAAGCAACAGCAGGTTGAGGACATCTGCATTCACGCCTTCCTCGACGGTCGTGACACACCACCGCAAAGTGCTATCCACTACCTGAAGGAACTGGAAGAACAGCTTTCCGCCATCGGCAGCGGACGCATCGCCACGCTGTGCGGCCGTTTCTACGCCATGGACCGCGACCAGCGCTGGGATCGCGTTGAAAAAACCTACCAGGCGCTGACGCTGGGCGAAGGACACAGGTTTGCAACCAGCGCTGAGGCCATCGAAACCGCCTACACCAATGCCCAGACCGATGAATTTGTCGAGCCATGCGTTATCAGCGATAAAAACAACCGCATTGAGGATGGAGACGGTGTCATCTTCTTCAACTTCCGCGCTGACCGCGCCCGTGAAATTTCCCGTGCCCTCACCCAACCCGACTTTTCAGGTTTTGAACGACCGGCGGCACCAAAACTGGCGGGCTATGTCTGTCTGACGGAATACGATGAATCACTGGCCCTTCCCGTTGCCTATCCGCCGGAAAGCTATCCCAACATTTTGTCCGAGGTTGTCGCCCGGGGCGGCATGACCCAGCTTCACATCGCAGAAACGGAAAAATACGCCCACGTCACCTTCTTTTTCAATGGTGGCAGCGAGGAACCGTACCAGGGCGAAGAGAGGGTGCTGATCCCGTCTCCAAAAGACGTCGCGACCTACGACAAAAAACCGCAGATGAGCGCGACACTGGTCGCCGACGCGGTTATCGAGCACATTCAAAACCGTCATCCCGACCTCGTCATTCTCAACTTTGCCAACCCCGACATGGTGGGCCATACCGGCGTACTCAACGCAGCGATTACTGCCATGGAAACGGTGGATCAATGCGCCAGACGCGTGGTTGAATGCGTCCTTGAGCGGGGAGGCTGCCTGCTGATTACCGCCGACCACGGCAACTGCGAGCAGATGCTGGACGAAAGTGGCAATCCGCACACCGCTCACACGACCAACCCGGTACCACTGATTTATGTGGCCAACAATGTCGAGAGTCAGACACTGGATTCCGGAATTCTTGCGGACATCGCACCGACCCTGCTCAGGCTGCTCAACCTAGCCCAACCTGACGAGATGACGGGTCACAACCTGCTCCACCGGCGTGACTGAACCAGCAGGCTTATCTCACCAGCTACGACACCAATCGACAGCGCTCATCCGCCGGCTGAGACAGGAATGGCGATGGGCGCTGCATCTCCTTCTTCCCCCGGCCTGCTTTCTCTGCCATCACCCCCTTTCCGCAGAAGAAACCGGCCTGTGCCAACGTTGCCTGACGGACTGCCAGATTCGACCACCTGCCGCGTGCATCCACTGCGGTGAACCGTTTCGCGCCGCGAGTTCTGTCAACCATCGCTGCACCCGCTGCCAACAGGATCCGCCCCCATTCGACAACCTGCTTTATGCCGGTCTCTACCAGGGAGCCCTGAAGCAGGCCATTCAACAGTTCAAATATCACAACCAGCCACGTCTAGCCCACCCCCTCGGGCGACTGCTGTCCACCCGCTGCCTCGCCGCGATGACGGATTTTCAACCAGACGCTATCATCCCCGTTCCGCTTCATCCTGATCGACTGCGAAAACGCGGCTTCAACCAGTCGCTGCAACTGGCTCGCGTTCTCAGTCGAGAATTAACCTGCCCCATCAGCGCCACCCTGCTGCTCCGCAACCGGCCAACGCCACCCCTCAAGGATCTGAGACCTTTCGAGCGTGAAGCCGTACTCCGCCACTGTTTTACGGTTCAGCACAACATATCACCACGGCGAATCGTTCTTGTTGATGATATTGTTACCACCACGGCAACCGTTCGCGCCTGCAGCAACCAGCTCGTCCAACAAGGGCACAGGGTCTTGGTGGTTTCCCTGGCACGCGCGCCACGGGAATCGACATAACCTTAATGGTCGATACCATTTTTAGTATTTTATACCTTGAAAGCCATCGCGTACGTGCTAACCTTCACAAGACTCTTCCCCGTTTTGTGGAGACCGCCATGACGCATCACAACCAGCACCAACTCACGGACAAACTGGAACAAGCCTCCCGCAAAGCCATCGTCAAACGCGAATCCCTGCGCTTTTCTCGCGACGAAGAAGCACTCAACATGAAAATTCTGCTCTACGAACTAGGCAGGCCAAAGCGCCCACAGCCGTAAACACCTCCCCGCTGTCAACCCCTGACAATCTCCTTGCCTGAGCCCGTGCAAATATGCTAGAAACCAGCTAATTTCACTTGATCTGGCAGATGGACCCAGGCCGTCCGGCCGATTCAGTCCGCGTTTCCTGTGACTCATTTTTTGTGCCACGGGCAGCCCGCCTTCCCTTTCTGTATCAGGAGCAATCGACATGGAAATTCAGGTTCTTCCCGTTGAAACGCCGAAAACACCCCGCAGCGATGAAAGCGGACTGGTCTTCGGTAAAGAATTCACCAACCGCATGTTTGTCATGACGTATGACAAGGGGAAAGGCTGGCATTCACCCTGCATCAAGCCTTACGGCCCCTTCCAACTCGACCCGGCAGCACTGGTTCTCCATTATGCGCAGGAAATTTTTGAGGGCCTGAAAGCCTTCCGGCGCCCCGATGGATCCATTGCCCTGTTCCGGCCACGTGACAATTTTGAGCGTTTCAACCGCAGCGCCGCACGCATGTGCATGCCCGAACTGGATGTCGATTTCTGTCTCAAGGCTCTGCGCCAACTGCTCGAGCTGGAGCAGGAATGGGTCCCCCACAGCGCAGGAACCAGCCTCTACATCCGTCCGACCATGATCGCCACCGAACCGGTTCTCGGCGTCAAACCGGCTGACCAGTACCTGTTCTATATCATTCTGTCGCCGGTCGCAGCCTACTACAAGGGCGGGCTCAACCCCGTCAAAATCTGGGTTTCCGATGAATACGTCCGAGTCGCACCCGGCGGCACAGGAGAAGCCAAAACCGGCGGCAATTATGCTTCCAGCCTTTACGCCTCCACGCTGGCAGCGGCCAAGGGGTACGATCAGGTGCTGTGGCTCGACGGCATCGAGCGCAAGTACGTCGAAGAGGTCGGCAGCATGAACATCTGTTTCCTCTACGATGGCAAAATCGTCACCTCTCCCCTGAAGGGAACCATCCTCAACGGCATCACCCGTCGCTCCATCCTGACCCTGGTCAAGGAGATGGGCTACGAGATTGAAGAGCGGGCGCTGACCATTGACGAAATCCTTGACGGTGCCGAGAGCGGCCGCCTGGTCGAGGCCTTCGGCACCGGGACTGCCGCCGTCGTATCACCCGTCGGCCAGCTGACCTACCGCGATCGAACCGTCCAGCTCGGCAACAACCAGGCCGGCGAGTTGACCATGAAGCTGTACGACACCCTGACCGGCATTCAGTATGGTCGTCTGCCCGACGCCCACAACTGGGTTGAACTGCTCTAGTGCCCCGAGCTGCCAGAGTACTCAGTTCCACCCTCGGAACTGAGTACTCACCCCTACTCACAAACAGCTTAAAGCCACCATCCCCCTGCAAATTCCACCCA
Organism: Desulfuromonadaceae bacterium; assembly: GCA_016936455.1. Lineage (GTDB taxonomy): Bacteria > Desulfobacterota > Desulfuromonadia > Desulfuromonadales > Desulfuromonadaceae > Pseudodesulfuromonas. The sequence continues at coordinate 52,919 of JAFGXV010000049.1, read as the reverse complement.
CAAAGTCAAGCACTTAACCAGATCATGAGATCGGCACGATATTTGCTTTTATCCCTGTAAAATATTTCAGGAGGAAAGCGTATGTGTCGTATCGGAGCGATTAAAAGCAAAAACTACATACACCCCTGCAAAGCCCTGCAGTTGATGCAATCCCAACAGAAAGGCCACGACAACTCCGGCTTTGCCATGGTCATGCAGGATCTGGGAGGCATTTTTGAGGCCTACAAGGACCTTCCGACCCTGTCCATGGCCTGTACCGATGAAGGCCTCAAGATCGCGGAGGACATCCTGCATGAAGCCGGCTTCCGCCGCGTTCTGCAATGGGTTCCGGAAACTTTCCCGAGCAATGATCTGGACATCATTGCCATGCCCAACTACGTGTTCGAAACTTTTTCCTACCCCCGCAGCTACAACAAGGCCAGCGTCAAGGAAAAAGAGGAACTGCTGCTCGACATGCGCCTAAAAATGCGCAAGGCGCTTGAGCCGGAGGAAAGGGGATTTGTCTACTCTTTCTGGCCCGATGTGGTAACGCTGAAAGAAATTGGCGATCCGAAGGATATCGGCACCTTTTTCAACCTGTGGCAGGAAGATGGCAAGTTCAGCGCCAAGGTCATCACGGCCCAGTGCCGCCAGAACACCAACTACGACATCGTTCGCTACGCGGCCCACCCCTTTTTCCTGCAGGGATACACCGCGCTGGCCAACGGTGAAAACACCTTCTACCAGAAGAACAAGGAGATACAGGCCAAGCTGCACCGCGGCTACATCGGCTTCGAGTCCGACTCCCAGTGCTTCCTCTACACCCTGCACTACGTCCACCGCCAACTGGGCTGGCCGCTGCCCTACTACAAACACGTCGTCACACCCCTGCCGTTTGATGAATTGAGCAAACGCGACGACGCCGAGCAGCTGCGGGCCATCCGCCAGTCACTGGCCAACCTCGAGCTCAACGGTCCGAACACCGTAATCGGCGTCCTGCCGGACAATACCCTGTTCACCTGCTGCGATGCCAAGAAACTGCGCCCGGTCGTGGTCGGACGCACGGATGATACGGTCGTCATTTCATCTGAAGTCTGCGGGATCAACGAAATTCTGCCGGATCGCGCATGGAATACGGACATCTACCCCAACGAGCGCGAAATTGTGATGATTGACGACAGCCTGGAGGTTGTACGATGGAAACAATAAAAATTCACGACACCACACCCAACGATCTGCCGTGGAAAATCGTCTACGACGCCAGTCGCTGCACCCTGTGTGGCTCCTGTGTCGCGGCCTGTTCGTTCCGCGCCATTGAGCCAAAAATCGAAAAACGGCGCATGGTCTTTTCCGAAGGGGATCTGCCCGACCCGCGTGCCCGTTTTTCCGCCGTGCCTGTGATCAAGCAGGTCAACTCCCTGAAAAATTACTGCCGCGGCTGCGGCATCTGTGAAAAGGTCTGCCCGAATGACGCCATCCGTCCGGTGCGCAACCCGGACACGCGCCACCCCATCGTCACCCGTTGCATCGGTGGCGATTCCATCAAGCGTGGCGGACGCAAAAACCTCACCGGCAGCACGCGCACCCTGGATCAGCTGCGTGTTGGCCGCATCTCACAGATGACCGACCCGAGCCTCGACGCCCAGCGCCACACGTTTGATATGCTGGCCCCCTTCGGCCGCATCCTGCCGGCCAAGGATCTGCCGCTGGCTGTCGGTCCGGACGGCAAGCTCACCACCACCGGTCAGGCACCACCGGTCAACTGGATCTACCCGGTCATCATCGGCGACATGTCCATTGGCGCCCTGTCCTGGCGCATGTGGGAAGGCGTCGCCATGGCCGTGGCCTACCTTAACGAGGAATGCGGGCTGCCGGTGCGCATGTGCTCCGGTGAAGGCGGCGTGCCGGTGCGACTGCTGAAAAGCAAATACCTTAAATATCTGATTCTGCAGATTGCCTCCGGTCACTTCGGCTGGAACCGCATCATCAAGGCCATGCCGGACATGGTTGAAGATCCGGCCGGCGTCCTGATCAAGATCGGCCAGGGAGCCAAGCCCGGTGACGGTGGCCTGCTGCAGGCGCAGAAGGTAGCCGAGCACATCATGGCTATCCGCGGCGTGCCCAAGGCTGACCTGCTCAGCCCGCCCAACCACCAGGGCCTGTACTCCATCGAAGAGAGCGTTCAGAAGATGTTCCTCTCCTTCAACGCCGCCTTCAAGTTCCGCGTCCCCGTGGCCATCAAGGTTGCCGCCTCGGCTACCAGCGTCTCGGTATTCAACAACCTGGTCCGCGATCCGTACAACATCGTCGGCGGTTTCTTCCTCGACGGCATTGATGGCGGCACGGCGGCAGCCCACGAAGTCTCCCTCGACCACACCGGACATCCCATCGTCAGCAAGCTGCGTGACTGCTATCTGGCAGCGGTCCAGCAGGGCCGCCAGGGTCAGATTCCGCTGTGGGCGGCCGGCGGTCTCGGCAAAACCGGCGATCTGGCTGCCGATGCCTTCAAGATGATCTGCCTCGGTGCCAACGGCGTATTCTCCGGCAAGCTGATTCTGCAGATGGCCGGCTGCGTCGGCAATGACATGGGGCGCTGCAATGCCTGCAACACCGGCCTGTGCCCGGCAGGCATCACCACCCAGAGTCCGGCCCTGGCTCACCGCCTCAACCCGGAACGGGTCGCGGAAAACATCGTCAACTACTTTTTGGCGATGGACCAGGAACTGAAGAAGATGATGGCGCCTATCGGCAACTCGTCACTGCCTGTCGGTCGTGCAGATGCCCTGGTCGCGGTGGATCAGGCCGTCGCCAATCGCCTGAAAATCCAGTACGTGTGTTAAGAAAGCCAAGGAGGATAAATTCATGGCTGTTCAGATAAACGGATTTGATGATAACAAGCGGCGGATTTCCACCCAGAAACTGCTGCAACAGATCTACGCCGCCCTTGAGCAGGGCGAGACGTCCTTTGAAGTTCTCTCCTCGGGCCATCACGACATTGGTGGTCCGCTGTGGACCTCGGATGGCGCCCCTCTGGCCTTCACCGTCAAGAACCCCGGCCAACGTGTCGGCTCCTTCGGTCTCGATGGCACGGACATCCTGGTCGAAGGCTCCGCACCGGCTGATGCCGGCTGGCTGAATGCCGGCGCCACCCTGACCATCAAGGGCGACAGTGGCGACACCACAGCACACTGCGCAGCCAGCGGCAAAATCTTCGTCGCCGGCCAGGTCGGCACCCGCAGCGGCTCGCTGATGAAACACGACCCCGCCTTTTCCCAGCCCGAACTGTGGGTGCTGCGTAAAACCGGCTCGTTCTCGTTTGAGTTCATGGGTGGCGGTCTGGCCGTGATCTGCGGCGTTGACTGCGAAGAGTTCGATTCCGTACTCGGCGATCGCGCTTGCATGGGCATGGTCGGCGGCACCGTCTACGTCCGCGGTCCGGTTAACGGCCTGTCCGACGACGTCTGGCTGGTCGACCTCGATCAGGCCGACCAGGCTTTTTTGCAGGCCGGCCTGCCTGAGTTTCTGACACGTATCGATCGCAGCGAACTGCTGGACACCCTGTCCGACATGGGCCAGTGGAAGAAAATCGTCGCCAAGACCTACGAGGAACGCAACGCCAAGGACCGCATCAGCATCCGGGAATTCCGTCTCAACAAATGGGTTGAAGGCGGCATCTTCGGCGACATCGTCAAGGACGATTACAACCATGTCGCCTGTCTGGTCAACAGTGGCGACGACCGGCTGAAAATCCCGCATTGGATGGAAAAGCGCTACGCCGCTCCGTGCCAGTCCTCTTGTCCGTCGTTCATCCCGACACAGGATCGACTCAAACTGCTGCGCGAGGGCAAAGAAACCGAGGCCCTGCAGCTGGTTCTGCGCTACTCCCCCTTCCCCGGCAGTGTCTGCGGCATGGTGTGCCCGAATCTGTGTATGGATGCCTGCAGCCGTCGCTTCCTCGACACGCCGGTTTCCATGAAGCAGCTCGGCAAGCTGTCCATCGACATCCCGGCACCAGCCTGCGCTGCGGACACGGGCAAGTCCGTTGCGGTCATCGGTGGCGGCCCCGGCGGTCTGTCTGCCGCCTGGCAGTTGCGTCTGCAGGGCCATGCGGTCACCGTCTACGAAGCCGATCGCCATCTCGGTGGCAAGCTGTGGCAGGTCATCCCGACAGAACGCCTGCCCGCGGAAATCCTGGAAAAAGAGATTGAGCGCATTCTCAGCATCGGGGTCAAGGCCGAGCTGAATTGTAAAATCGATCGCGCACTGTTTGACAAACTGCGTCAGCAGCATGATGCCGTGGTTATTGCCTCCGGTGCGCACAACCCGGTCGTCATCCCCTTCCCCGGTCACGAGCGGCTGGTCAAGGGTCTGGACTTCCTCAAGCAGATCAACGCTGGCGAACGTCCGGCCATCGGCGACAGAGTCGTGGTCATTGGCGCCGGCAATGCCGGTATGGACGTGGTCCTCGGAGCCTACACCGCCGGGGCTAAAAAAGTCATTGCCATCGACGTCCAGCGCCCGGCGGCCTACCAGAAGGAGATTGACCACGTCAAATCCCTGGGTGGCGAAATCCGTTGGCCGGTCTACACTGAAAAAATCAGCGAAAAGGGTCTGCACACCAAGGACGGCGAGCTGATCGAAGCGGACTCCGTCATCATCTCCATCGGTGAGCGTCCGGACCTGTCCTACGTGCCGACGGAGTGGCTGACCGACCGCGGCATGATGAATGTCAATGGCTGCTGGCAGATTAAAACCGGACAAGAGCGCATCGACAACGTGTTCGCCATCGGCGACACCACCCGGCCCGGCCTGCTGACCAATGCCATTGGCCACGGGCACGAAGCCGCTGACTACTGCAGCGACTTCCTCAACGGCCTGGAAATCATCGAACGCAAAAAGCCGGAAGTCATTCCACAGCACCGTCTGAGCAAGGAACTGTTCCGTCCGCGCAATCGCGGCCGCCTACAGGTCAATGACGCCCGCGAAGAAACCACACGCTGCATCTCCTGCGGCACCTGCCGGGACTGTTCCTTCTGTCTCGAAGCCTGTCCCGAAGCGGCTATCCGCCGCATTGAGAAGGAAGACGGCAGTTTTGAATACGTTTCCGATGCCCATTTATGCATCGGCTGCGGTATCTGCTCCGGCATCTGTCCCTGTGGCATCTGGACCATGGAGCAGGTGGTCTAATCACCAACGACATCCATAGACGGCACAAAGCGGGGTGAACACATCACCCCGCTTTTTTTCGTTCTTTAACACAGCGATTTTACGCAACAGAAACCGTGATATCGCTGCAAAACAGTCAACAGAAAACATCTCCCTTTAGAATGGCTATTCATTCCAACCGGTTACAATTCTGGCACACATTGTGTTATACGCATATAAAGAGATTTGGCTGAATCGCGGTGACAACGCCAAATCACGGAAAGAAAAATAAAGCCGGAGTTATCGCCTTAACACTGCCAAAAGGCGGTGGCTCCATCACATCACAACGCACCAAAGGAGGCAAAAACATGGTGAAAAAAGCCCTCGGCCTGATTCTCGCGGCCCTGATGCTGGTTCCTGCCGCCAGCTTCGCAGCGCCCACTACAGAGGATTTGGCCCGTCAGATTCAACTTCTGACCGAACAACTCAGTGTTCTGCAAGAGCAACTGAACGAAGTCCGTGAAACGTCCGATGACAACGCCGACGTGGTTGAACTGCTGGAAAGCAAAGCAGCCAAATGGGACAACAACGACCGCATATCGTTCTCTGGCGACTACCGTTTCCGCGCCGACTACAGTGATGCCGACACCAAAGCTTATTGGGCAGCAGATAGCATTGCTGATGCCACATCGAACATGATCCAAGGACAAGGTTTCAATTTGTCGGCACTGAATGCCAATCCCACCCTAACAACTGCCGAAAAGTCCGCTATGATGACAACGGCAGTACAGGGTGCAGTCTCCATGATGCAAGGTGTTTCTGCAGCAGATCGCAAGTTCATGATTGAAAACTTCAATGCGCTAGCCACCGCTGGTTTCCCACAAACTCCTGCTGCAATCGGAGCAGCACTCGGTGCGTGGGATGTTAGCACAATGGGCCCCATTGGTTACGAAATGGCAGCAAAAGACTCTTACAAAAACGACCTACTCTACACCAACCGCTTCCGCCTCGGCGTCAATGCAAAGGTGTCTGAGAACGTAACATTCAAGGGTCGCTTGGCCATGTACAAAGCATGGGGTATGCAAAGCAACCCGACGACCGCTGGTCCTTACACCATGAACTCCTTCTCCGAGATGGATGGTGCCACCACTCGTCAGCCGGACGACAGCGTGCTGCGCGTCGACCGTGGCTACATCAACTGGACCAACGTATTTGATCTGCCCATCTGGTTCTCCGTTGGTCGTCGTCCGACGACTGATGGCCCGCCTGCCAACCTGCGCATGGGTCGCGACGAGCGCATGGCGACACCGGTCAATTTCATGGACTATGCCTTTGACGGCATCTCCCTCGGCTACCGCTTCAAAAACATCTTCAGCGACGAGCTGGGCTACAGCAAACTGCGCTTCTGCTACGGCCGTGGCTTCGAAGCAGGGCCCCTGGACAACGCCAATAACCTGGATGATATGGACTTCGGCGGGCTCAGCTGGGATGTTATCGACCAAGGTCATCAGTTCCTGAACGTCCAGAGTTTCCTGGCCGCCAACATTGTCAACGTTCCCGACGGTGTCACTTTCTACAACCCGCTGGAACTGGCTATCGACCCTGATCACACTATTAGTAACGGCACTCTGGACACCGAGAATCTGGGCAACATCTACCACACCTCGTTTGTCTACATGAACAAATTTGCTGACCTCAACTACTTCCTGTCTGGCGGCTGGAGCCATACCGATCCGGATGGCGTTGACGAGATGGGTTCCACCCTACTCGGCTCCTGGTGGGAAGATCCGGGCGAGAAAGACGGCTACTGCGTCTACGCTGGCGTTCGCTACGACCTGGATGACCTGGGCCTGAAATTCGGTCTGGAGTACAACTACGGCACCAAGTACTGGATCTCCATGACCCCCGGCCACGACGACATGACTCAGTCCAAGCTGGCCACCCGCGGTCACGTTGGCGAAGTCTACATGATCTGGGATCTGCCCGTTGGCGAACTGCTCAGCGACAAGTGTGCCGCCTTCATGCGCCTTGGCTTCCAGCACTATGAGTACGATTACACCGGCAGCGGCAACTGGCTGGGCGCACCGGTGGATGTCGATGACCTCGACGATCCGCTCAACGCACAGTTCTGGGCACCGATCGACCGCATGGATCAGGCCTACCTGACCATCGAAGCCTGGTTCTAGAACAACACAACTGTAACAGAACGGGAGCGATTCAATCGTTGAAACGCCCCGGCATACCCAACAAACGTAAGGAGAGATATCATGAAAAAACTGGTCGTATTGATCGCAGCAGCAGCATTCATCGGTGGCATCAGCAGCGCAGCCTTTGCAGGCAAAATCGAAGGTACCGTTACCGCCGTTGATGGCGACATCGTTTCGGTAAAAGTTGACGGTAAAGATGCAAAAAAAATTGATGTCGGTGCCGAAGTTGATATGAAAGTTAAAAAATCAAAAGCCAAAGGCGGCGCGGACGCACTGACCGGCTGCTAGAAAAACCTCTGCACTACTGAAAAGCTCCCGGTCAGCCTGCTGACGGGAGCTTTACTTTCACCGTAACAAATAGGAAATGCCGATGAAATTACTCAGAGTTATCAGTATCGCTGCCATGACGCTGCTGGCAACGACCTCCTGCGTCACGGCCACCAGCCCCAAGCTGGGTGCCGGCGTCGGTCGTGACGGCACCATTGCAGCAAAAAGCGGCAAGGCGAGCAGCCTCAAGGAGCTGATCGCCATGTATGACTCCTCGTCCTGTATCGAGTGTCATGAAGAAGCTCACGAGCAGTGGGAAGCTTCTCCCCACGCACGCTCCATTTACGGAACCGGCCGTGCCGCGGCAACCATGATCACCGCCATGAAAAATGGCTTTATGTCGTGGGAATACTCCGGCGTCAAAACCACCAAGGACATCAAGGTTGAGCATTTTATGGGGTGCATGAAGTGCCACCTGCCACAGCTTGCTGACGCGGAGGACAAGGTCGCTGTCGAGTTGGCCGACACCCTGTTGGACTGGTATGAGAATGCCAAGCTGGCCCTGAAAGACCCCGACAACAAAAAGGCCGCAGCCAAGCGTGACGCATACCAGGAAACCCTGACCAGCCTAAACATCAACTGCCTCGTGTGCCACAACCGCATGGCCATCACCCACAAATGGACCGATGGCTATCCGCAGCACGACACGGTTTACGGTTTCAACGACGGTGAACACGACGACGCGAAATTCACCAAGATGAAACGCAGCCTGATCATGGACGAGTCCATCCTCTGCGGCCAATGCCATGGCATGGGTCCGAACCTGGAGCTGGAGAACCCGACCCAGTGCGCCACCCTGTACGGCAGCTACATGTGGGCCTACACGGCCGAAGGCGGTCATGAGACCTGTCAGGAATGCCACATGAAGAAAAGCGGTCTGGGCCACAAGATCCTGAGCTACAGCGATGAAAAAATGCAGGAAATGGCGCTGGACTTCGAGGTTGATGCCTATGCCTCTCAGTGGCTTGACGGCAGCACCCTGAAGCCGAAGGCCGTGGTCAAGGTCAAGATGAAGAACAAATCCGGCCATTCCATTCCCGACGGCTGACCGACCCCTAACCGACTGGTTCTGTCGGTAAAAGCAGCTACGGAAGACGATGACGAATTGTTCGAAAAAGAAATTATCTACATGCCGACGCCTCAGCTGATGGCACGCGGCAACAACATGGGACGCGGTCCCTACGAGAAGAGCTCCATTGTCGAAGACACCGGCCTGCCCCCTGGCAAGGAAGTGGAAGAGCGTTTTGACATCTTCTTCCCGGTGGAAGAACTGGACAATGGCGGGCAAGTCGCAGAGGAGCGCGAGATGACCGTTACGGTTCAGCTCTGGTACAAGCCGTTCGGCACCATGTCCAGCGCGGCCCTGTGGCGTGAATGGCAGGAAACTGTCAGCCTCGACAAGCGCTCGAAACCCACCACCTATCCTTCCGGCAACCCGGAATAAGGCGGTAACCACAAAACGGGCCGGTCTAATGACCGGCCCGTTTTATTTCCTGAAACAGCCCACCCCCTGCTGCAGTTGACAGATGAAACAGGATCCCGTTTAATCGGCACTGCCCACCCTGTCCCCATCCATCCATCTCGACGGAAGACCATGGACCTTCTCAAGCCCATTCAGCGCCTGACCGGAAAAGCGATTGGCGACTTCGGACTGATTGACAACGGAGACCGGATCCTGCTCGCGCTCTCCGGCGGCAAGGATTCCTGGGCGCTGTTCCATGCCCTGCTCCGACTGCGCCTGCGGGCGCCGATTCGATATGAGTTGATCCCGGTGACCGTGCATCCGGGATTTGGTGATTTTGATTGCACATCCATTGCCGACGAAGTGGCCCGCCATGGCCTGACACTGCACATCGAATACACCGAGGGAAAGGAAATCATCGAACAGCACTTGCGTCCCGGCAGTTCCTACTGCGCCTTCTGTGCGCGACTGCGGCGCGGAGCACTTTACGGGGCGGCGGATCGGCTGAACTGCAACAAGCTGGCCCTGGGGCACCACCTGGATGATGTGATCGAAACCCTGTTGCTGAATCAGTTCTATTCTGGAACCCTGGCGGCCATGAGTGCGAGGATGCTGGCTGACAACGGGCGCCACACGGTCATTCGACCGCTGATCTACGTCGAAGAGAAATGGATCGAGAACTGGATGGCAGAGGCAGCTATCCCCCTGGTGTGCTGTGGCTGTCCGCAGCAGGCCCGCGAGGACCAGAAGCGGCAAAAGATGAAGGCCCTGTTGCACCAACTGCAAAAGGACATCCCACACATCAAGCAGAGCCTGCTCAACGCCCTGCGCAACGTACAGCCGCGCCATCTGCTCGATTCAAAACTCAGTGACACGCCGGACCTGCAGGGCATCCAGCAATCGATTCCGGATTAGTTCTCTGCGCGCTGGGACTCCCCCAGGTATTGATCGAACAGCGCACGCAAGCCTTCCGTCACCTGACGGTACTCATCGTAAAATTCATCTTCCGGACGCTTGGATTTTCCCGGATAGCCCAGAAGTCGCGCCAGCTTTGCCAGACTGGCCTGATCCGTGGCGATATCACTGATCGACTGATCATGAACCAAGCGCAACTTATTCTCCAGCCGACGTAAAAACTTGTAGCCGGTGGTCAGGCGGTTGACCATGGTCTGAGGAATCAGCACCTCTTTGCCGAGGGCCTGGATAGCCTGGAGGGTGTTGGTTTGGCGAACTGAGGGAAACTGCTCTCCGTAACGCAGCTGCAGATACTGGGTCAGAAACTCGACATCGACCAGACCGCCGCGACCGGTCTTGATATTGAACTGCTGCTGACTCTCTCTGGCGATCTCTTTTTCCATCCGCCCACGCAATCGGTAGATCTCGGCTTCCAGATTTTCCGGCAGGGGTTTTTTCCAAGTAATTTCCTCATTGATCCGCTCGATACGCCGCGTCATCAGGCTGGAGCCAACGACCACCCGCGCCTTGGTCAGCGCTTGTCGCTCCCACAGCTGGGCCTGATTTTGATGATAGCTTGCATAGGCATCAAGACTCGTCACAAGCGGACCCTGATTGCCTGAAGGACGCAGGCGGGTATCGATTTCGTAGAGACGCCCCTCCCGCGTCACCAGCGTCAACACCGAAATAATCCGTTGGCCGAGGCGCGAAAAATACTCCTGATTGCTCAAAGGTTTAAAGCGTTGTAGATCGGTTCCCGGCCCCGGACGCGTCTGTCCCTGCCCACTGTAGATAAAAATGATATCCAGATCCGAGTGATAATTGAGTTCGCGGCCACCCAGTTTGCCCATGCCCAACACAGCAAACTCGGCAAGGGCCTGCGCTCCCTCACCCTCTTCGCCATAAGGCAAGCCGAAGCGGGGCAGCATCTCCTTCTGGGCCAGACTAACCGCGACTTCCAGACACACCTGCGCCAGAGTACTCAGCTGCAGAGTCCCACTGCCTTGCAGTGTTGCCCCCTGCAGATCATTCAGGGCAATACGCAAAAACTCCTCATTGCGGAAACGGCGCAAGATATCCAGCTGAGATTCATAATCTTCTTCATGGCCCTGTAGCCGCAGCTGCAGATCAGCTCGCTGCTCCTCAATGGTCTTGGTTGAGGTGGCATAGCTGCTGGATACCAGAGAATCAAGCAGTTCCGGATGCTGGGTAAAAAAGCGTGACAACAGCGTACTGGTAGCGAACAGCGAGATCAGCAGCTCAATAATTTTGAGGTTCTCCGCCAGCAGAGCATAAAAGTTACCATGCGAACGCAAACTGAGCAGGAACGTTTCCAGATGGCGCAGGGCCATATCGGGCTCCGCCGAATGGAGCAGCTCCTGAACAAGGGTCGGAACAATGCGGTCGTAATAGCGCCGGACGCGACGAGTCATGGGAGGACCGAAACGCCCATCGCGCAGCCGCATGAACGCGTCGAACGCCTTGTCCACCTCGCGGAAACCGGCCGCTTCGAGCAGGTCCTTGACACCATCGGCGTCAGCTGGCGCATCAACATCGGCATTCAGAATGAAGCGTACTTCGCGGCTGTTTTCCTCACCCATTTCCTCTTCACCGGCAAAGAACAGTCCACGATAAATCCGCATCACGTGCTGGCGATGCTGTTCGAGGGTGTGAGAAAAGGTCTCCAGATCAGCAAAGCCACTGCGTCGGGCCAGACGCAACAATTCATCGGCACTGGTCGGCAGGCTGTGGGTCTGCCGCTCCTGAACCACCTGGATACGGTGCTCCACCGTCCGCAGGAACACGTAGGCGTCGGACAGGGTCTGTGCATCCCGTGTCGACAGATGACCAGCTTTGGCCAGCAGCTGCAACGCCTTGAGAGAGCTGCGCTCGCGCACCAGGGGATCTTTACCCGCGAACACCAGCTGCAGCGCCTGAATGAAAAATTCAATTTCACGGATACCGCCGCGACCGAGTTTGAGATTGTTCTCGCTTTCACGCTCACGCGTCAGGCTGCTGTCGATCTTCTGCTTCATCTGCTTGAGATCCTCAACCATGCCGTAATCGAGATAGCGACGATAAATAAAAGGCTCCAGTGCACGCAGCACTTTTTCCCCCAGCGCAATGGATCCGGCAACGGGACGGGCCTTCATCATGGCGGAGCGTTCCCAGTTCTGGCCCCAGCTTTCGTAATAGGATTCCGCCGCCGCCAAAGAGCAGGCCAGCTCACCGCTGCGTCCTTCGGGCCTCAGGTTGAGATCAACTCGGAAAACAAAACCATCCTCCGTTGCCCGCCCGATGGTCCGCGTCAGCAATTCAGCCAGCTTGACAAAGTAGCTGTGCAGTTCGATGCAGCTTTCCGCGCCCCCAGCGCCACCTCTGGTGCGACCCTGAGCCGAGGAATAGAAGTAAATCAGATCGATGTCGGAAGAAAAGTTCAGCTCCCAGCCACCGAATTTCCCCATGCCCAATACGGTAAAGAGGGCTTCGGTCTGTCCCTCTTCATCCGGTTCATCCAGCAATGGACGACCGTACTCCAGCTGCAACAGATGCTGGCAGTGCTCGCACGCCACCTGCAGGCTGGCCGCTGCCAGACTCGACAGCTCCGCCGTCACCTCCTGCAGCGCGGCCAGACCACTCAGGTCGCGCGCAGCGATCCTCAGCACTTCACGGTGCTTGTACTGGCGCAAAACTTTTTTCAACAGCTCACGATCGGCATCGGGAGACAGACGCTGCTCCAGCTCGCCCCGCATCTGTTTGATGTCTTTTGTATTGAGCAGATCACCGCCACAGAACAGCTCATGGGCCAAGTGCGGGAACCGGCACAGAATGGATGTCAGAAAGGTCGATGCCCCAAGCATGGTCAGCAGGACCCGGCGCGAAGAGGGCTCCTGCAACACAGCGCTAAGAGTTTCGCACGGAAGCTGATGGACGCAGCGCTCAAGATTATTGATCGCCATATCGGGATCGGCGCTGGCCAACGCGTCCTGAATGACCTGCGTCAGCAGTCCGCTCTCCAGCGGTAGCATCTCCAGAAGATCCAGCAAATTCTGCGCTGTTTTCCGGCCATCGGAAAAACCAAGAACAACCGCCACGCTGAGAAGATCCGCCTTCTGCGTCGAAGAAGCCTGCTGCAAAAGAGTCACGAACTGTTGAAGCTGATGCACCATTTCACCCACCTTTCACGCCATGACGGGGCGCATGAGGATCATGCGCCGGGATCAGAATGAAAACGAGACCGCTTTCAACCGCGCCAGCTGCTGGACATAGTCCCCGCTGGCCACGCCGCGCTCGGTAATAATCGCTGTCACCAAACGCGCCGGCGTCACATCAAAAGCCGGGTTGTAGACCTGAATGCCTTCAGGGGCCAGCTGCAGGCCGCCACAGTGGGTGACTTCGCGGCGATCACGCTCCTCAATCGGGATCTGGCTGCCATCGGTCAGGGTCAGATCGATGGTCGACAGCGGTGCCGCGACGTAAAACGGAATGCCATGTTCTCTGGCCAGCACCGCCACACTGTAGGTGCCGATCTTATTGGCCACATCGCCATTAGCACTGATGCGATCCGCCCCGACAATGACCGCATTGATCTTGCCCTGCTGCATCAGGTAACCGGCCATGTTGTCACAGATCAGGGTCACGGGAATGCCATCCTGCGCCAGTTCCCATGCGGTGAGACGCGCTCCCTGCCAGAAAGGGCGGGTTTCATCGGCAATAACATCGATCTTCTTGCCAGCTTCCACCGCCGCACGGATCACCCCCAGCGCGGTTCCGTATCCGCCCGTAGCCAGCGCGCCAGCATTGCAATGGGTCAAGATCGTGCCCCGTTCGGGAAACAGCACTTGGCCATGCTGGCCCATGGCGCGGTTGATCCGCTCATCCTCGGCCGCGATGTCCAGCGCCTCATCCAGCAAACGCTGCTTCAGTGCGACCAGCGGCAGGGTCCGATTCTCCCGCGCCACCCGCTGCATCCGTTCCAGCGCCCAAAACAGATTGACCGCCGTCGGCCGGGTCGCGCCGAGCACGGCGCAGCAGTCGGCAAACCGGCACTCAAAGGTTTCAAAATCAGCGGCATCAATATCACGAGCAGCAAAGGCCGCACCAAAAGCCGCGGCCACGCCAATAGCCGGCGCCCCCCGCACCACCATGCTGCGAATGGCCTCGGCCACGCCCTGATAATCGTCATAATCGATCCACACCTCCTGGCTGGGCAGCAACCGCTGATCAATCATACGACAGACACCGTTCTCGTAGACGATGGGCTTGATGGACATGAAATCCTCGTTGGTAGGTGTTTTAATCAGAGAGGCTAAGAAAGCGTAGCATTTCAGGCGATTCCTGGCAAAATTGCGTCAGACGCCACAGAGCCCCACTCAATGAAGGGGTAGAACAGAGACCTTCCCTGTCAGCGGCGCGGCTTGAAGCGCGCGGACAGAGCATCGAAAGGGGAATGGCTCAACGTCGGTTTGCGATGAACGCTGGGGCCGTCATCCGCGCGCTGTTGCTCGAGGGAGCGGACATGCTCCTGTTCATGGCAGTAGAGGCACAGCAGCTCCCAGTTGCTGCCGTCCGACGGGTTGTTATCGTGATTGTGGTCGCGATGGTGGACCGTCAGTTCCCGCAGCTTCTTGCCTTCGAACTCGCGGCAACAGCGCCCACAGACATGGGGGAAGAGCTTGAGCGCCTGCTCGCGATAACTTTCCTGCCGCTTGAGGGCATCTTCACGGGCCTGAGCCAGAACCTCCTCAGGAGTGAGCATAGACGGTTCCTCCATGTCAAAGGGGAAGCGGTGGAGAGACGTTCACAGTAGACGAGATCCCGAGACCAACGTTGCCCATGAAAAGAACAACGCCGGCCCAACGGCTTTATCGTTACAACCAGCCTCTCAGATCACTCATCGACCGAAGGCGCTATGCGTCCCGCAACTTCTTGCACAACAGCTCATTGACCATGGCCGGGTTGGCCTTGCCCTTGCTCGACTTCATGACCTGGCCGACAAAGAAACCGAGCAGCTTGTCCTTGCCTTCGCTGAACTCCTGAGCCTGGGCCGGATTGGCAGCAATGACGTCATCGACCATCTTCTCGATGGCGCCCGTGTCCGTCACCTGCTTCAGACCCTTTTCGTCGATGATGGTATCGGCGTCTTTGCCGCTGGTCCACATTTCCTCAAACACCGTCTTGGCGATCTTGTTGGAGATGGTGTTGTCGCTGATGCGCGTCAAAACGCCGCACAGCAGCTGGGGCGAAACCGGGCAGTCCACAATGGAGCGGCCATCGTCATTGAGCTTGCGCTGCACTTCCCCCATGATCCAGTTGGAACACATCTTGGCGTCCTTGTGCAGCGCGGCGCAGGCTTCGAAATACTCGGCCAGGGCACGCTCGGCAGTCAGCACCTCGGCATCGTATGCCGGCAGGCGGAAGTCCTCGACGAACCGCCGGGTCTTGGCCTCGGGCAACTCCGGCAACCCCTCGCGCACTCGCGCAATCCAAGCCTCATCAATCACCAGCGGCACCAGATCGGGATCGGGAAAGTAGCGGTAGTCGTGGGCCTCTTCCTTGCCGCGCATGGAGCGGGTGGTTCCCGCATTGCTGTCAAACAAGCGCGTTTCCTGCACTACCTTGCTCCCCTCTTCGACAATATCGATCTGGCGGTCGATCTCGTACTCGATGGCCTCCTTGATAAAACGGAAGGAGTTGATGTTTTTCAGCTCGGCGCGGGTGCCGAATTCCTGCTGTCCCCAAGGGCGCACGGAAACGTTGGCATCGCAGCGGAAGGAGCCCTCTTCCAGGTTGCCGTCACACACGCCGAGGTACATGACAATCTGACGCAATTTTTTCAGGTAGGCGATAGCCTCGTCACTGCTGCGCATATCGGGCTCGGATACCACCTCCAGCAACGGCGTGCAGGCGCGGTTGAGATCGACGCGGGAGCCCGTGCCGGGGTCATCGCTGTGCAGCAGCTTGCCGGCGTCTTCTTCCATGTGGATGCGGGTAATGCCAATCCTCTTCTCGCCTCCTGCCTCGGTTTCGATCATCAGGTGACCATGCTCACAGATGGGCAGCTCAAACTGAGAAATCTGGTAGCCCTTGGGCAGATCGGGATAGAAGTAGTTCTTGCGGGCAAAGATGGAGCGTGGAGCAATCCGGCAGTTGGTGGCCAGACCCGCCATGATGGCGTTTTCCACCACCTGACGGTTGAGCACGGGCAAAGCACCGGGCAGGCCGAGGCAGACCGGACAGGTCTGGGAATTGGGGCTGTTGCCGAACTCGGTGGAGCAGCCGCAGAAGATCTTGGTTTGGGTGGTCAGCTGGACATGCACTTCCAGTCCGATGACGACTTCGTAATGCTTTCTCATAAGACGATCAACCTTTCTGTCCGGACTGCAAAGACCAGACAGGGATGAAAAAATTACAGCTTCGGCGTTTTCCCCTGCCAGCCCGATACCTGCTCGTAGGCATAGGCGATCTGCAACAGTTCGGCTTCACCGAAGGGCTTGCCCAGGAGCTGGACGCCGATGGGTAATCCGCCACCAGCCTCTCCCTGTCCGGACAAACCACAGGGCAGGCTCAGACCGCAGATGCCGGCCAGATTGGCCGACAGTGTAAAGATATCGGACAAATACATCTGCAGCGGATCAGACGTCTTATCCCCCAGACCGAAAGCGGCACTGGGCGCCACCGGCGTGAGGATACAATCAACCTGCTCGAAGGCGTCGAGAAAATCCTGCCGAATGAGAGCACGGACCTTCTGGGCCTTGAGATAGTAGGCGTCGTAATAACCGGACGACAGGGCATAGGTACCGAGCATGATACGACGCTTGACCTCAGGCCCGAACCCGGCAGCGCGCGTCTGACTGTACATATCGATCAGGCCTTGGCCCTTATCCACCCGCTGGCCATAGCGCACTCCGTCATAGCGGGCCAGATTACTTGAGGCCTCGGCGGTGGCCACCAGATAATAGCAAGCGACGGCATAGCGGGTGTGAGGCAGGCTGACCTCGACAATCTCGGCCCCCAGTTCGCGGTATTTTTCTACCACGGCCTGGACCGCACGCTTCACATCGGCATCAACGCCGTCGATAAAATACTCCTTGGGCAGACCGATCTTCTTGCCGGCCACCCCGCCCTCCAGCGTGGCCAGATAGTCGGGTACCGGCGTGTCCACGGAGGTGGAATCCGCCGGATCATAACCGGCGATCGCCCCCAGCAGGATGGCGCAGTCGCGCACATCGCGGGTCAGCGGGCCAACCTGATCGAGGGAGGAGGCATAGGCGATGACACCGTAGCGCGACACCCGGCCATAGGTCGGTTTGAGCCCGACCACGCCACAGTGGGAGGCGGGCTGGCGGATGGAACCGCCAGTGTCGGTCCCCAAACTGGCCGCCGTCTGACGCGCGGCGACGCTGGCTGCCGAACCGCCGGACGAACCGCCGGGCACGCAGCCGGTATTCCAGGGATTACGCACCGGGCCGAAGGCGCTGTTCTCGTTGGAGCTGCCCATGGCGAATTCGTCCATATTGAGTTTGCCCAAGATCACCGCGCCCTGCTCTTTGAGCTTGCGCACGGCCGTGCCGTCGTAGGGCGACATGAAATCGCCCAGAATCTTCGACGCACAGGTGGTGCGAACGCCCCGGGTAACAAAGATATCCTTCAGGGCCACGGGGATGCCGGTCAGCGGCTGAACGTTGCCGGTCGCACGCTGTTCGTCCGCCTGGCGGGCCGCGACCAGCGCCTCCTCGTCGCACACGGTAATAAAGGCATTCAACTGGTCATCGGTGGCATGAATGCGCGCCAAAAACGCTTTGGTCAGATCCACAGAAGTGAGGCGGCCATCCGCCAGTTGCTGCTGCATCGCATGGATGGTCAGATCGGTTAAATCCATTGTCGCTTGTCCATTCTCTTTCGTACCGGCCAGGTGCCGGGAGATGATCGTTACTCGATAACCTTGGGCACGCCGAAACAGCCCTCAGCCGGATGAGGCGCATTCTGCAATGCACTGTCCATCGGCAGAGAGGCTCTGACCTCATCCGCACGAAATGCATTCTGCAGGGGCACGGCATGGGCCATGGGCTCAATCCCGTCGGTATTCAGTTCATTCAACTGCTCGACATAACCCAGAATGGCGTCCATCTGACCCGTCAAGGCTTCCAGTTCTTCGTCGGCCAGCGCCAAACGCGATAAACGGGCGACCTTTTCGACCTCCGCTTTCGTTATTCTCATACCCTTCTCCATCTCAATCTTTTGCATCTCTTTACGGCGAAAAAGCGATTACCAATCAAGCTCATAAAGGTACCATAGCCTTGCAAAAAGATTCAACGCCTCATACTCTGTTGGTTCTCTTTGCCAGCCCACAGGAGAGATTGCCTTTTCTGGCGAAACAAAACAAGCCCGGCAACAAACAGGGTTGCCGGGCTTGCGCGTTCACGATTTTCCAGACGGGATTACAGGCCGATCTGGGTTCCCAGCATGCTAACCATCCGCTCGTTGAGCGCACGGCAGCAGAAGGTCCAGTCGCGCCCGGAACCGATGCCATCCGCCTTGCTGTACAGCTGCTGGCCCTGACCGTTGATAATCTGGTACTCGATATCAAGACTCGTGGCGCCAGCGCCAAACCCGACCAGCATGCGAGCGGCCTTACTGCCCGGATTGTAATTGGTAATCCGCGCCTGCAGCAGGTAGCTGCCGGGGGCAGCGGCGTAGTCTGAACGGCTCTGAATGGGCCGGACCTGGTAGCCGGCACGCGTCAGCAGGCGGACCAGATCGTTCTCCATCCAGCTGGCGACCTGGCGGTACTGGTTCACCGTATCGGGCAGCATCGCCGCGGTGACACCGTCGTCAATCAGGCAAGCAACCTGATATTTGCTGCCGTCGGCCCTCACGGCCGCTTTATTCCCCGAGCCACAGCCGACCAGAAGGGTCAGAGCAAGAAACAGAGCAATCAAAACAAAACGTTTACAATTCTCTCCTTTTTATCTGTTGAGTCAGAAATTCAGACCAGGCCACGCACCTGCACCTGCTCCACATAGTTGCGCGCCTGCTGTGCAAACAGACGAATCTGCTCATCGCTGTGCGCCGACGTGCGTCGGGCGGTATCGCACAGGGCATGCTCGGCCACGAACTGCTGCAACGTCCAGGTTGAGGCCCCCCGCAACAGAGCCCCCATGGCCGCAATATCCTCTTCCTCCACCAGCCCCGGCATGCAGGTGGTACGAAACTCGACCTCGACCGGAGCCGCCTTCAGCACCTCCACGCTCTGCGCAAGAAGGGCAAGCGGAACCGGGGCGGGAGCCAACTCTCCATAGCGACCCGGTGCGGTCTTGACGTCGAGGCTGACGAAGTCGACAAGCTGGCGCTCGACCAACTCCTGAAGCAGAGTGGGACGGGTCCCATTGGTATCGAGCTTCACCAGCAGTCCTAGCTTTTTGACCGCTTCCAGCAAGGGACGAAGCAACGGATCCAGCGTCGGCTCGCCACCGGACACGACCAGGCCGTCGATAAAAGCACGGCGCTGCCGCAGCATCTCCACCACGTCAGCAAGGGGAATGTCCTCATGCTCCTCCGGCGTCAGCACCAGCGAGGGGTTATGACAGTAGGGACAGCGCAGGTTGCAGCCGGAAAAAAAAACCAGCGAGGCGATCCGCCCCGGATAGTCCAGCAGGCTGGTGCCCTGAAAGCCTTTTATAGCCATTGCGACTAGCGATTCTTCTCGGTCTCAGCGACCGCATACTCCTTGCGCTGCTGGAATTCCTCCTGCTTGCCTTTATTCCATTGCTGAACAGGACGGAAGAAACCACACACGCGTGAATAGACTTCGGTCTGCTGTGAACATCTCTTTGGCATTGTTCTCTCCTTTAAGCGTGAAGAAAAGGTTGACAATCGCCCGTTCAGGCGGCTTTCTCCTCCTGCTCATGTGGGCAGGCGAAGTGCTCCCCGGCAATGTAACCGTGGACGGGACAGATGGTAAAGGTCGGGCTGATCGTGAAATACGGCAGATGGAAATTCTCAGCAATGCGGCGGACCAGCAGACGCGCGCTGCGCCAGTCTTCGAGCCGCTCGCCGAGAAAACCATGGAACACGGTCCCGCCGGTATATTTGGTCTGCAGGCGATCCTGATGTTGCAGCGCCTGGAAAATATCATCGGTGCTACCAACGGCCAGCTGGGTCGAATTGGTATAAAAGGGCTGGATGCTGCCGGAGGTGATGATATCACCGAAATCCTGGCGGTCGCGCTGCGCCAGACGGAAGCTCGTGCCTTCTGCCGGCGTAGCTTCCAAATTGTAAAGGTGCCCGCTCTGCTCCTGGAAAGCTTCCAGCTGGGTACGCATAAACAGCAGGGTTTCTTCAGCCAGGGCTACCCCCTGCGCGCTATCAATGCCGACGCCGATCAGATTCAGCGCCGCCTCGTTCATGCCGATCAGGCCAATGGTGGAAAAATGGTTGTCCCAGTAACGGCCGCTGCGGGCATGGATGCCTTCGAGATAGTAGCGGCTGTAGGGATAAAGTCCCTCGGCGGTAAAACGCTCCAGCTGTTTGCGTTTAATCTCCAGTGACTCGGCCGCCAGCTGCATCAACGCCGCAATCCGGCTGAAGAACTCTTCCTTGCTGCTCGACAGATAGGCCGCCCGCGGCAGGTTGAGAGTCACGACGCCCGTCGATCCGGTCAGAGGATTGGAACCGAACAGTCCGCCGCCGCGCCTCCGCAGCTCGCGGTTGTCGAGACGCAGCCGGCAGCACATGGAGCGGGCATCCTCGGGATCCATGTCGGAATTGATGAAGTTGCTGAAATAGGGCGTACCGTATTTGGCCGTCATCTCCCACACGGCCCGCAAACGATCGCTCTCCCAGTCAAGATCTGAGGTGATGTTGTAGGTGGGAATAGGAAAGGTGAAAATACGGCCCGAGGCATCCCCCTGCATCATCACTTCGCAGAAGGCACGGTTGAACAGATCCATCTCCGCCTGAAAATCGCCATAGGTCTCCGCCTGGATACCGCCACCACGGATGACGCCTTCGCGCGCCATACCCCGCGGCACAGTCAAATCAAGCGTAATATTGGTAAACGGCGTCTGGAAGCCGACCCGCGTCGGCACGTTCATGTTGAAGATGAACTCCTGCATGGCCTGCAGGACCTCTTCATAGCTGAGCTCGTCATAGCGGATAAAGGGGGCCAGCAGGGTATCGAAATTGGCAAACGCCTGCGCTCCGGCGGCCTCGCCCTGCAGGGTATAGAAGAAATTCACCACCTGCCCCAGCGCGGTGCGAAAATGCTTGGCAGGAGCACTCTGCACCTTGCCATAGGCACCGGTAAACCCCTTGAGCAACAGGTCCTTCAGATCCCAGCCACAGCAATAGACCGACAACATACCGAGATCGTGAATATGAAAATCGCCCTGCTTGTGGGCCTCGGAAATGGCTTCCGGGTAAATCTTGTTCAACCAGTAATTGCTGGTGATATTCGATGCAATATGATTGTTCAATCCCTGCAGAGAATAACCCATATTGGCGTTTTCTTTGACACGCCAGTCTTCCTGCGTCAGGTAGGAATCAATAGCCTCAATCGACTCCTGCATGAAGGATTTGGTTTCACGCAACTGTTCATGCTGGCGGCGATAAAGAATGTAGGCCTTCGCTGTCCGGGCGTGACCGCTTTCGATCAGCTGTTTTTCAACCAGGTCCTGTACGTTCTCGACGGTGGGGACCCGGTTGTCTTTATAGATGATCTCCAGGATACCAACCACCTGCTGCGCGATGTGCTGCGCCTTGTCCATATCCTGGCCACCAACAGCGCGCACGGCTTTCTTGATCGCCTCAGTGATCTTCTTTTCTTCAAAGGGCGCCAGTCGCCCGTCCCGCTTTCGAATATATTCCAGCATTTGCACCTCCCAGCGAAAAACATGAGAGGTAATTTACCATAGAAAAAGCAAAAGTAAACACAAGATATGGTGATCAAAAAACATTCAATACACTATATATTGTTTAAAAGCCAATGGAGGAGGCTGTGGAAAAGTGATAAAACCATCTAATATTTAAACAAAAAAACGCCGGGCGGATGCCCGGCGTTTGCCATCTCAATCAATTGAATACAGAGTACGAAAATTAGACGGCGTGTTTTTTCTGCAGCAACTCACGCAGCAAACTGCCACATTGAATCAGGGCAGGAATCAACTGAGAAACAATAAACAGCGCGACAAATCCGACGAACAACCATACCAGCAAGCCGGCACCTGCCGCCTTGGCAGACGGGGCAGCCCAGCTATTTACGGCAGCAATCAGTAGCAAAAGTGTCAAAACAAAGGTTTTCATGACTCACTCCTTATCAGCAATCATCTTGTTGTAACTGTTCATATACAAGGAAGGTGCCAACGTGAACAGAAACCTATAACTAGCTGAATTTACATAACCATCAACTCGAAACTCACTAAAAAGCTCTCTGGTATCGCCACAACTGTATATTTCTTTTATATTTCCGGCCTCGCCGATGTTGGCTACAAAATTCGTCCAACAATGTAACAGTCTGTTTTTTTAGCGAAAATAGTTATCTAAAAAAAACATACACTGGAATTTTTCTCTGTATACATCTGCCTTTTTCTTCTCGAAGATGGCTTTTTAGGCTAGAGTGAAATCGTGTTATAAAATGAACTTATTCCCGACAGGACAAGAAGGCTAGAAAAATGAATCAGCCTCCCCCCCCCCACATCAGGAGTGTGCCATGGAAACAAGCGAAGCTAAAAACATGGAGGAACAACTTGCCGTCATCCGCCGCAAACGCCTGATCCTTTGGAGCGTTTTCATCAGCTATCTGCCTGCCGTAACCGTTGCCCTGATCATGGGTGGCGACAAGGGGGCAACCGTTGTGGCGGTGCTCTGGCTCATCGCGGCGGGAGCCGCCGGCGTCGGTGTCAGTTTCAGCCGCTGCCCACGTTGCGGACAATTTTTCCACATGCGCGGTGTCACCACATCCTGGGGACGTCACTGCCAACACTGCAACTTAGGTCTCAAAGGATAAAAAAGAAGAGGAAAACTGAAGAGATAGACCACATCATCGTGACGGTGCCCAGATAATCCGCTGACCAGCTGCGACAGAAAAATCACTCCCCCGAGGGTTCGTCCTCGGAAAAATCCGACTGCGACCCCTGCGGCCGCTGACGTAACAGTTTACGCAGGATACCTTTCTCACGCTTTATGGCTTCGCGGGCATAACTCCAGAGGCTGTACCATTCCAGACCAAGAATTGTGGTTCCCGCAACGATAACCGCCAGGACATTAACGCGCAACGCGTGGGCAAACGCATAGAAGATATAAAAGACAACCAGATAGCCGACATGCGACCACCCCTTGTACTGCTCTGTACGATCAGCCAGGCGAGCCAGCGTCAGAATCAACGCCGAGAAACTATAGACAGCCAGCGCGATATTGATCATAAGCGGTGAGGGTGGCCGCCCGAGCAAATCGCGTGTTTCCGGCGAGACGTAGGCCAGGATATTGCTATCCTGAAAGTAGACCGCGATCAGACTAATAACAAAAAAGACGGCCAAACCGAGCAGACCCTGGCGAGACAGGGTATGCAATTCATCGATATGGGCCTGAATTCGCGCCACCCGCTGTTCCGGGCGGCGCAACCGGTCTTCCACTCCGTCTTTCTGCGGCTCTAAGGAGTGTGGCATCAAATACAGCTCCTGAGTTTTCTTTTTCTATCAGTGCCCACAATCATCGTTCGACTTATGGCAGCGCTCCCGGAACAAACGCGCCAGGTACCGGAATTCGTGACAATCATTTGGCTCTTCTTCATCCAGACATTCCCCGCGGCAAACATTTTTCGCGTAGCGCACCAATCGAGCCACGGGCTGCAAAATATTGCGTTGGATTATGACGGAAAAAAGACCCAGCGACAAGAGCACAACCATCACCCAGAAACCGATCAGTCCCTTTCGCACCGCAGCCAGATTCTGCTCAAGACTCTTCTGCGACACGCCAACATCAACCGTGCCCAACAGTGACAGATTGCCACTGCCAGCATGACAAGCTGCCGTTACGCAACCATCCTGACGTGGGATAGGCAAGGTCACTCCAAGAACATTCTGGCCTTCACCGGACGTAAAGGTACGAACCCGCTCATCGAGACTGCTATCAAGGGGGAAATCGCTATTGTGACAGACATTGCAGCTTTCCGCCTTGCTGTCAACCAGCGTGCCGACCTCCCCTTCGTTGCGCGAAAAGCGAATCACGCCTTTCTTGTCGAAAATGCGCAAATGGGCCACATCCGGATTCTCACCGATATTGATCACCATATAGTTCAGCGCGGCATGATCCTGATGCAGCATGTCGTAGCTGGTGGAACGGGCGACGGTTTTCGCCATGCAGACAGCTCGCTCAACGATAGCATCCTGCATGACCATGCGTACGTAACTGTAGAGCAGGATAAAGCAGACCGTAACAAAAACCGCCATGATCAGTGCAACGGGAACAAGGGTGCGATGGACTAGTGGTCGTGACATGATACCTTCCTTTATCCGGATTCAATGCCCTTAAAGTGCGGCACAAGGGACAGCAACGCCAACCATCATAGCGAATAGCAGCCCGTCTGCCAATGTTCTGTTTTGCTGCCGCATGCAGATAAAAAATCAGCGAAGCAGAAGATCTGCTTCGCTGATTTTCAACGCTCTATAACAACCCGCTGTTAATGATCGTGATGATCTTCCCAGCCGGTCCACATGGGCTTGAAGTGCGCAAAGGGTGTATGACCCAAGGTTGCCAGATAAAAATGGGTCGGCAGAAACGCGCACAGCGCGCAAGCAACCAGAAAGTGAATCCCCGCGACCACACGCACGCCACCGAACACATGCAACAGTTCACGCAGCGGCTCAAGATTCAACAGAACGAGACCCGTGACAATAATCAGGGGAACAAGAACCATCATAATGACGACGTAAGCACCCTTCTGCATGGGATTGAACTTATTGGTCGGTGACTCCTGGTGAGGATTCTCTTTGGTCCCGGTGAAATAGTAAAAAAAGTAGAAAATCGCCTGGCGAATTGCCCCGACCTTGAGATCTTCTCCCGTCGGAACGTAGAGCTTGACCAGCATTTTTGCGACAACACCATAGTAAAACAGCCACAGGATAAACGACAGAGCAACAACGATACCTGCCGTATGGTGCAGACGGATGGCCGCCTTATAGGTACCAAAAAAGTTTACATACTCAGGGAACCGAATCTGGGCCCCGGTCACACACAGGGTCACAATACCTAATGCATTCAACCAGTGCCAGATGCGGACCGGCGTCGGTGTCAGATAAATACGTTCTTGCATGACAATTAATGATCCTTTCTACGATTTTTGCGGGTCAGGAAACGCAGACTACCATGACCGATCGGCATGGCCAGACCACCCAGCAGAATCAACAAACCGATATAGTTCAAAATTTTACTGCGGGTTGCCCCAACCATGTAGAAATCAGGGGTACCAAACAACGCGTCAACCGTTGCGCCAGCTTGCATCGGCAGGCGCTTATACGTGCCGTCAGGCTGCGGGAACGCCACAAAACTGCTGCTCATGGCCTCAGGACCCGCGGCATGACAGTAGGTGCAGTCCCAGCGATTATCCATGGTACTGAAATCATGATCGACCGTTTCCGGCGTCATCATCGCCCACAGGCGCATCCCGTGCTTAGCCGTTCCATCGTAAAAACTGTTCAGCTCTGACAGGGAGATTTCACCATTACGATCCACATCCAGCAGCAGAGTCACGTCATCCGAACCAACTTCCTCTTTCAGCTTGGCATAATCAGTCAGTTTGAAGTCAGCATATGCGCGGCCACCTTCACGCTCCATGACATACAGAGTCACGACAAATTGATTGGTCGAGCTGTGGCAGGTAACACAGGGCACCGAACGCACATGGATATCTGCCTCAGGTAGCCAGCGCCCATGAGACGTCTCGACCTCAACATAGTCGTGACAGCCCTGACAGGACTGGTTCATCTGAATCCCGGACAAACTGACTGGCGCTTGAGCTCTGTGCACATCATGGCAATCCGTACAGGTCGCATTCGCACCATGGACACTGGCAGAGTAGGTCGCCTCGACACCATCATGGCAATCCGCACACACCGCTGCCTTCCCAACTTCAGCACCATCATCGGGATGCTCGTCACTGACCTCGTGGCAGGCGACACAGCCTTCACCGGCGTGATCAGTAGCCATAAACGCCGGGCCGTTAATCTGATTTGCATCCCCTACCAACTCGGCATCGCTGTGACATTCCAGACACTCTTCCACGCTCATCGCCCACAGGCTGGAAAACGTAAAAGCTGTCACAAACATCACAACAGCACTACACAACAGGATTCTCTTCATTTTCTGTACCGTCGCTCCTTCCTCAATTCCATCTTAACAATGCATTGAATCGATGCCGGCAAACCGGCGCTGCCTAATATTTTGCACACCTACTCCATTACGCGGCTAGTATGCCTGATCTCACTACTGTTTAGCAACAAGAAGGCCAGAGTAAAAAAAAATTATCTAACCTATTGTTATTTCGTAGAAAAAGCAAAACGACCTCCACCGGACAGCTTTGAACTGTATACAATATACATACAGAGAGCAACAAAATGGACCATCTGGTCAGCACATATCATGTCAACGCCCTGTACAGCCCCTCGCGAAACATGTATATATTTCCTATACAGATAAGTGTTTGAAAATAATGCGGCTGCCAAGAAGACGAACAGGGCCCGCCTTGACAAGCCCATTCAGTTAAGATAGAAAAGACGGGTTTACCAACTTCCCACAGAGCAATTCTGGAGGATCTCCCCACATGTCCCAGCCGCGCATTCTCGTGATCGACGATGAAGCCGTAATTCGTGAGGCCCTGCGCCGTATCCTTGAAAGCGAAGGCTATGAGGTGCTTCCGGTCGCCAGCGGTCACGCCGCGCTGGAAAAAGTTCAGAGTGAGCCTTTCACCGTCGTCATCAGCGACCTGAAGATGCCCGGCATGAGCGGCATGGAAGTCCTGAAATCCATCAAAATTCTGCAGCCGGATGTGCCTGTCATTATCATAACGGGCTACGCCACAGTTGAAACAGCGGTTGATGCCATCAAGAATGGCGCTTTTGACTACCTGTCCAAACCCTTTACGCCAGACCAGGTAAGGGAGCTTATCGGCAAAGCGATCGACCAGAGCAACATCGCCAAGCAGCACGGCAACCCGGGCAAGCAGGAGAAGGGATTTGACCGGTTTATCGGCAACAGCCAGGCCATGCAGAAGGTCTATAACCGCATCATGCAGGTGGCACCCACTGACAGCACCGTGCTGATTACCGGTGAAAGTGGAACCGGCAAGGAGCTGGTTGCCCGTGCCATCCACGACAACAGCTCACGCAAAGACAAACCCTTCGTCGCCGTCGACTGTACTGCCCTGGCAGAGACACTGCTGGAAAGCGAACTTTTCGGCCACGAAAAGGGATCATTTACCGGGGCCGTGCGCACCAAGGTCGGCCTGTTCAAAATTGCCGATGGTGGCACACTGTTTCTGGACGAGGTCTCCAACATCAGCCTCAGCTCCCAGGCCAAGTTGCTGCGAGTCATTCAGGAGCGCGAAGTCACCCCGATTGGTGGCACCAAACCTCAGCCCATCAACATCCGCCTGATCTCCGCCACCAACAAAAGCCTGCGCGAACTGGCGGACAAGGGAGAGTTCCGCGAAGACCTCTACTTCCGTCTCAATACCATCCCCATCGACATGCCGCCGCTGCGCGACCGCAAAGGCGATCTGGCACTACTCGTTGGCCATTTCCTGCGCAAGTTTTCCAATGAAATTGGCAAGGAAATCAAAAGCATCAATCCAGCCGCCATGGCCATGCTCGAACAGTATGACTTTCCGGGGAACGTGCGGGAACTGGAACACATGATTGAGCGCGCAGTGGTCTTGGCCGCGGGTGACATGGTGGCACCGGCCGACCTGGGATTTCTCGACAGCGAGCTCGCAGAAGCGATCAGCAAGGGAGAATACATCCCCCAGACGGCTGACGAACTGAAAGATGTCAAGCGGCGCCTGCGTGAAGAAGCCGTCATCCCGATTGAAAAAAGTTTCGTGCTGGAAGCCCTCAAGCGCAACAGCTGGAACATTACCCGGGCCGCCGAAGAAGTTGGCATGCTGCGACCAAACTTCCAGGCTCTGATGAAAAAATTACAGATTTCAGCCCGTGATCGGAAATTCGACTAAAAAAGGCCGCTTCCTGCCCCAGGTCACATCTTCAGCTTAAAACTTCAAACTCTGTCGTCCCCTCGAGCGGCAGGCGGATCGTGAAGGTGGTTCCGACATTGATCACACTCTGCACTGAAATCGTTCCGCCATGGTTTCTGATAATCCCGTAAGAAACAGACAGCCCCAAACCGGTCCCCTGCTGATCCTTGGTCGTAAAGAAGGGGTCAAAAATCCGCTCCAGGTCTTCTGATGCAATTCCGCAGCCGACATCTGAAATCTTGATGACCACATCGTACTCATCCTGCCATGTTTCCAGCGTCAGCACGCCCCCGGTATCCATCGCCTGACCAGCATTGATGACAATATTCATGAACACCTGCTCCAACTGATTCGGATCCACCTCAATCTCGGGCAAGTCTTCATGATAATTGCGGTAAATCAGAATATCCTGAAACATGGACTGATGCTCGACCAGAGCCAGAGTCTTGTCGAGAATATCATTGACCGAAGCAAACACCTTCTTCGGGATCGACTCACGCCCGAAATCCAGCAGCCCACGCACAATTTCCGCACAGCGCTTGGTTTCGCGGGTAATGGTGTGCAAATCGTCCTTGACCTGCTTGTCCAGACCCGGCGTGTCCGCCGCCATCGAGGAAAACATCAGGATGCCCGTCAACGGGTTATTGATCTCATGGGCGATACCGGCAACGAGCTTACCTAATGAGGCCAGCCGTTCCGTGCGCGCCAGGGAACTCTGCATTTCATGAATTTGTCTGGTGCGTTTTTCAACCTTGTTTTCCAGCGTTGCCGCCCAATTGCGTATCTCATCTTGCGACTGCTTGAGGCTGCGCGTCATGTCATTGGCGCCATGAGCCAGTTCACCCAGTTCATCGTTGGAACGAACCTCAATCTCCCCGGTCAGGTCGCCGGAGGCCAGCCGACGCTGATGCGCCAGAATGATATTCACCGGCGAGATAATAAAGCGCTTGGTGAGCAGCAGCAACGCCAGAAACAGCAACACCAGCAATACACAGGTCAGAACGATAAAGTAATCGCGGAAGATATCGACCTGCTTCATGCGGTTTTTCAGCGAAATCTGGACATCGAGAATACCATTCAACTCACGATCGCTGGTGTGGTAATGGCAGGCCCCATTATAGCAGCTCGGCTCATTGTAAACGGCCTTGGTCACACCGAGAAAGCTTTCCCCTTTTTCATCCTCAAAAGTACGACCACGGGCTGCCGTCGGCGCCTGGGAAAGCGGCGCGCCATCACCGATATGGCAGCCACTGCACCCTTCCGAATCCAACCCCAGGGTGGTACCGATCTCCTGTTTGTTGGTGGAAAAATTGATCATCCCCTCCTTGTTGAACAGGCGAATGCGCCGGATACCCTCCATGGCACCGACTTCGTCAATCATCTTGTAGAGGACACGATGATTATCATCGAGCATCTGGTAGTAGACCGAGCGCAGCAAGGTTTCGCTGAGGTAATCGGCATCGTTGAGCGAGGTCTCCAGAGTAATTTCCCGCTGGAGACGAACGTTGACAACAACGAACACCAGCATGGTAACAAGCAGAACACCGCTGATAACCGCCATGAATTTTACCAGCAAAGACAAGCGCACAGTCCTTATCCCCCTTCCAGATCAGCGCTGCCGCAGCGCACTGGCAATCAGGATGCCGGCAAAAACAAAGCACAGACCGACACACAGAAACAGGTAGCCGAACGTCCGCGCATCCCCCCAGCCGAACATCTCCACGCCGGCCTTGAATGAAACCAGATAGATCCCGAACAAGGCGGAAACGCCACCAAGAAGATTGAAGACCAGGGCGAGTACGCCCACTGACATCGACCATTGGAACATAGGCACCTCATCAAAACAAAACGGGGAGCCGCATACGCAGCTCCCCGTTTTATAGCACATCTTTTCCTTAAAAAGGATGTTATCTAGTGGCTACCGCCCAGGACCGAAATAACGATCAGGACAAACAGGGTCAAACCAATCGCCACGGCAATGAAGCCAAAGCTTCTCAGGATAATGTTGTAAAGTGGGCTTGAGTTCTTCGGCTTGAAGAACTGCTCGGTAATGCCCAACTCCTCATAACGCTTCCATTGATCGCCACGCTCTTCAACAAATTCCTCTTTGTGCATCTCGCCATTGAAGATAACGAAATCCATCGGGAACTTCTCGGGACGCAGGTGCGTATTGAAGAAGTGAACCGAGAAGATAAAGCCCGTCGCCAGCAGTGCCTCGTCCGAGTGGACAATCGTTGCAACGTTGAACACCCAGCCCGGCAGGAACAGCCCGAAGAACTCGGGGAACCACAGCATCAGGCCCGATCCACCGATGGCAAACATACCCCAGAAGACGGCGATAAAGTCGAATTTCTCCCAGTAATTCCAGCGCTCAAAGGTCGGCTTCGGTCCCTTCCACAGGAACCAGCGCACCATGTTGGAGACATCCTGAATGTCACGGAAGTTCGGCATCAGCGAATCCGGACCAAACAGACGCTGAATCCAGATTCCCGGAATATCCTTGCGGATAAACAGGAAGTGAATGCTCAGCATGATCGCCATACCGAAGTAGACGAAGGTAATGCAGGCACCGATGCGGTGTCCGTAGGCCGCGTTGGCGGTTCCACCATAGAAATCCATCATTACCTTGGCCCAGTGCTGGTCGGCGAATTTCAGCGGCAGGCCGGTCAACGACAAGATCAGGAAGCTGATGATAACCAGCAGATGCATGAAGATATGACGGCGCTTGAAGCGTTTGTAGACGCGGTGTCCGTCAGGAATGTGAATATGCGCCTCGCCACGCGCCAGGGCCGCCTTTTTCTCTTTGTTCTCAGCCAGACCACGGATCATCCACAGGATGGAATGGAGCCAGAAAACGGAGAAGGTACCAACCAGCAGAGCCGTCATCGCCCAGAAGGTAATGGCCAGCACCGGGTAGTTATCAAAATCGGCATGATCGCCATGGGAATAGAAATGGCTGAACAGGCGCGTCGAACCTTCGTGACACTTGCCACAGGTGACCGCACGGTTTTCGATATTCAGGCTCGATGCCGGATTTTCTTCCGGATAGATGGCGTGGCTGCCATGGCAATCGGCACAGGTCGCGGTCAGCTCGGGATAACCGAGGCGATAGCTCTTACCGTGGTAGCTGCTCAGGTAGGTATGAACCGCATGGGCATAGACCTCATTGCGCTCCATCATTTCCTCATCACCGTGGCACTCGATACAGACCGCCGTACCAAAGGTACGGGCCGTTTTCACATCAGCATTGGAGAGGCTCTGGACACCATGGATCCCATGGCAGTCGCCACAGGAAGCCGCATCAACGTTACCCGCCGCAACAGCCAGGCCATGAGCCGACTCGGCATACCCTTCCATGTCATGACAGCTGCTACAGACATTGACGATGCTCTGCTTGCCTTCAGCTGCCTTCAGGTTGTGGATACCGCTGTGACAATCGACGCAGCGCAGTTCATTCTGGGCATGCACACTGCCGACATGCTCAGCCGACTGCTGATCGTGGCAGGATGCGCAATCCACTGCCGGGGGCAGCTCTTCGCCCTCCATGTGCGCATCAAGACTGTTCAGGGCATGGCAATCAAGACAGCCAATGCCGTTTTCGCCATGAACGGACGCCATAAAGGATCCGGCCTGAACCGCGTCTTCATGACACTCCAGGCAGGTTTGCGTGTCGGCAAAGGCGCTCTGTCCGACACACAGCCACAGCAGTGCTGTCAGGCAGACCAGCGACAACCAACGTGACAGGCTTTTCTCCATGTACATACTCCTTGTTTTCGATAGGTAACAGCGTCACTCTGCACAGTGGACGCCGTAAAAGGCTGTTTCGATTAAGACTGTATATAAATTGTATACAGTCGACACGTCGCTTCATAACACAGGTCGAGAAACAAAGTCAACGGAAAGAGATTGAGATTTCGGTTCACTTTTCGCGCACGCCAGCGTGCTCAGATCACTCGCGAAGATCGAACAATCAATCGCGACCAAGCTATCTCTCCGCCATTTTACCAACAGCTACGAATCCTGAACAATAATACAGATGAGCGGCAAAGCAAACAGCCTTATCGCCCTCATTCGATTTCTCTCACGGGGAAATCTGCCAGCACCTCCCGAAATTGCGCCAAACTGCGTGACTTGCGCAGAGCCTTGAACCAGTTTTTCGCGCATGAATCCGGAAAAAACTCCACCACATTTTTCAGCTTGGCCAGCACCTGCTGCTCACCACAGAACAGTTCATCGTAGGCAAGAGTTAATTGCCCGAGATAGTGGCGGATCTCGCGACAACGCTCGCCCGGTGATGGCATATCAGGACATTCCCCGCGCAGCCGCAGAAACAGCCAGGGGTCAGCAATCGCCCCGCGCCCCGTCATCAGCCCCGCCGCTCCGCTCCGGGCCAACAGGGTTCGCCCCTGATCGGCATTCCACACATCACCGTTCGCAATAACAGGAAGCACTGTCTGCTGAACAACGCGCCGGGTAATGGCATGATCCGCCGCACCGTCATATTTCTGGACCACCGTCCGCGGATGGAGGACCAGAAAGTCGATCCCCGTCTCCTCGAATACGGGCAGCAAACTGAAAATCTGCTCCGGATCCTCATAGCCAGAGCGCACCTTGACGGAAAAAGAACCGGAGACAACCTGCCGGATGGCCCGCAAACACTGCGGAATCGTCTCGGCAGCAGCCAGCATGGCACCCCCTGTCGCCCCTGACGCCGAGCGGCCAAAGGGGCAGCCCATATTCAGGTTGACATGCCGGACGCCCTGCTCCTGAACCAGCTGCGCGGCCGCGGCCAGCGCTGAAGGGGTGTGGCCAATCAACTGAACCACCAGCGGAGGCTGGCCAGCAACAGGCCGCGACTCACGCTGATCGCTGGCACAGACGCGCTTGCGGGAAACAGCACTGACCCGAACGTACTCGGTAAACAAAACATCGGGCCGCCCAATCTCCGACTGGACAGCCCGCATGGCCCGGTTGGTCAAGCCCTGCATCGGAGCCAGCATCAGCGGTGTGCTGTCTTCCGACCAAGGCAGAACACGCCCCATTTCTGCCAACTACTCTGAGACGGCAGGAAATGACTCAAGAAAACAGTTCAGCACGACCTGCTGCTCTGCCGTGAGCGGATCAAACGACACCCCGGAGTTAAACAGCCCTTCCCCATCCTCGACACTGTGTACCACATCGCCAGTTGCCTCAAACAACTGGTCGGCAAAAGCAATACTGAGTTTGAGGTGCATCCCTGCCGCTAGCGGCACCGCCGTCTGAATCAGCAATCCCCGCTCGCTGGCATCGAGCGTCCGTCCCATGTCCTGCAACTGCACTTCGCCTTTGTCGCTGAGAATAAAAAATACAAAATTCAGCGTATCAAAACGCGGATATTGGCGTCGTTCCTTCATCGGCTTCTCCCTCGATCCTGACAATCGAAAACCCGCTGGCAGTTCATTTCACCTGCTATCTCCTGCAAAACAGCCACTGCTAAAGTCTGGCACAGGTGGGCCACGCGTCAATGATTAATATTGCTCGCTCTCCGCCTTGGCAGCGACAATGATGTAGACAGGATTCTGCGCTTCAAACACCTTGTAATCCGTCTCGTTACTGGTCCGTGCCACATTCAGGGTGGTCACCTGGAGCTGGTAGCCATTATTCTCAAAGAAATCCGTCGTGGCCACAAGGGTGTCCAGTGTGGTCGCCGTCAGCACCACCCGCCCTCCAGCGACCAGGCGATCATCGACCGCCACCAGCAGTTCCCACAGATTGCCACCGGAACCCCCGATAAAAACCCGGTCCGGATCGGGCAGATCTTCCAGACAGCCCGGCGCCTCGCCACCCACCACACGCACATTGCGCGTATGGAATTTATTCAGATTCTGACGCAGATAGCCAGCGTATTCACTGTTGCGTTCGATAGCAAAAATACGCCCTTCGGACAGCAGAAAATCCGCCTCGATGCTGACGGAACCACTCCCGGCACCGACATCCCACAGCACCATGCCCTGGCGCAGCTGTAATTTTGCCAGCGCGACCACCCGGACTTCCTCGGGCGTAATCTGTTTTTTCATGGTGTGGAATTCGCGATCGGCAATGCCCAGCGTCGGCTGCAGGGGCTGGGCCGTCCCCTCGTAGCATTTGACCAGGATCAGCACATTTAATGCCGCACTATCGAGCTTGCGCAACGCCTGCACGCTGGTGCGAACGATGCGTTCATCCGCTCCGCCAAGATTCTCACACAGCCAGGCCGTATAGCCATCACGACCACGCTGGATAAGCTCATCCGCTATCCGTGCCGGGGTGTGGCGAACATCCGTCAGGACAGCAGCCTTATCGTTGGCAACAATGCGATCAACGAGATTTTTCAGTGAACGGTTTTCCGCCGAGATAAAGACAGCGTCATCCCACGGCTGCTTGATGCGGGCAAAAGCAAATTGAACGGAACTGACGTTCGGGACAAATTCCAGCTTTTCCAGCGGCAGATTGCGCAGCAGCTCACGACCAACGCCAAAGAACAGCGGGTCACCTGCCGTCAGCACCACCGCCTTCCCCTTGCGCTGCTGCAACAGAGCTGGCAATTCCGATTCAGCGGTGAGGACAATCTTCTCCGCCGTCAGATCGGAAAAAAGCGCCAGTAATTTTTCACTGCCACAGAGGACATCCGCATTGCGAACCAGACTCAACGCCCGCTGACTGAAGCCTTCCTGGCCTTCAATTCCGGCACCGACCACGTAGATCACATCCATAACGCCGTGTCCTTTTCGCTCTTTTTCAGTAGTGTATCAAACAAACCCAACTAACCAGACAGACTAACGATTTCGTGATTGAGCGTCAAGCCCCATCGGCCGCAGTCCGCCAAAGCCGGGAAATTTCATCGTCCGTCAGCCTGTACCGGTCGCCATTGGCCGTCCCTGCCCTACCCGTTCAGCAGCCGGTCAAAAAACACAGCAGCTGATCCAGCAGCCCGTTCGCTGCCCCCCAATAGCAAGATGTCAGATCAAGCAGTTGTTCTTCCGACTGCACATAGGGCGCCGGCGTCAGCTCTTCCCGACAGTGCTGAACAAGGGATTGCGCTGCTTCCGGGCTGGTCTCCAGATGAAACTGCAGACCAATGGCATGGGCTCCGACCTGAAAAGCCTGATGTTCGCAAGCGGCGCTGCGCGCCAGGTGTTGCGCTCCGGTCGGCAGCTCGAAGGTTTCGCCATGCCAGTGAAACACCTCCTGGGACGGAGGAAAAGCAAAAGCGCCCTGACCAACCGGCAGTCCCTGTACCGGGAACCAGCCGATCTCGCGCTGCCCATTCGGAAACACCCGGGCACCAAGGGCGGAAGCCATCAGCTGCGCACCCAGGCAGATTCCGAGCATGGGCACCCCCTGTTGCAACGCCTGACGGACGAAAGCCTTTTCCCTGGCCAACCAAGGGAAGATCGTTTCATCGTTCACACTCATGGGACCCCCCATCACAATCAGCAGGTCGATCCCGGCCAGATCCGGCAGCCCCTGCTGCTGAAAAAAAGCGGTCCGGCTGATATGGTAGCCATGGTTTTTCAGCCAGGGCTCAATCTGTCCCAACCCTTCAAACGCAACATGCTGCAGGTAGTGGGCGCGCATGATCACTTCTTACTCGAGTTCTTCCGCCGCGGCCTCGATGGCCACCTCGATCCGCTCCCACACTTCGTCACGTCCCTGACGGGACAAGGCAGAGAAGGGCGTAAAAGCCTCCACCGGCAGCCCGGTGGCCTCGGCAATCGGTTTCAGCTGCTGCGCAAGTTTGTTGCGACTGACCTTGTCGACCTTGGTCACCACCGGGATGGTCGGCACATTGTACTCTTCCAGCCAGTCCAGCAGTTTCAGGTCTTCATCGGCCGGCACCCGCCGCACATCGAACAGCAACACCACGGCACACAGATTCTCGCGCGATTTGAGGTAGGTCTGGACCATGGGCCCCCACTGCTGCTTGACCGCCAGCGGCACTTTGGCAAAACCGTAGCCGGGCAGATCCACCAGTGACAGCTCGCCATTCAGATCAAAGAAGTTGATCAGCTGGGTCCGGCCGGGCGTCGAGGAGGTCCGCACCAGGTTCTTGCGCTGGAGCAGGACGTTGACCAGCGAACTCTTGCCCACGTTGCTGCGTCCGGCAAAGGCAATCTCCGGTCGATCGGCGGGGGGATAGTGGGCAGGACGGGTGCCGCTCTTGACGAACTCGGCGGATCTAATCTGCATGGCGAAAGCCTTTCTTGTCATGAAATTGTCGTTTGCGCAGGTAGAGTGCGCTGTCAGCCTGTTTAAGCAGGGCCTGTGCCGAAGACGCATCACTCGCCGGCAGGGCCGCCACACCATAACACAGGGACGCAACAATCGCTTCATCCTCAAAAACCAGTGGCTGCGCGACCAACCGGGACAGAATGCGTTCGACCAGTTGGCAGGCTTCCCCTTCCCTGGTCTCGGGCAAAATCAGCACGAACTCGTCACCGGCATAACGTGCCGCCAGGTCCGTGGCACGGCTTTCCTCACGTAGCGCCATGGCCACATGGCACAGCAGGCGGTCGCCGGTTTCATGGCCATAGCGATCATTCACCCGCTTGAAATCATTCATGTCGATAAACACCACCGACAGCGCCGTGTCGTAACGGCGGGCGCGCTGGAATTCACGCTGCAACGCCGCATCCAGCACGCGCCGGTTGAGCAGGCGGGTCAGGGGATCCAGATTGGCCAGCTGCTTCAGCCGCTCATGGGCCGTCACATTGGACAGACACAAAGAGACCTTCAGTGCTAATCGTTCAAGCAACACCGGATTCAGTCCCGGCGCAAAACGCTTCGCTTCTACATCGGCCTGATTCAGGGTGCCGACCAGGACCCATCGAGATAAATCGGCGTCATCGCAATGGAACGGATGGCCCGGCTGCTGCCGCGGGGCAGCAATGACAGGTAACGCGCCATGTTGTCATTGGCCAGCAGGGGTTTACCCTCGTCGCCGATCAGCTCAAGCAGCCGCTCCCGCTTCAGCACCACCAGTTGCGGTGTTTCAGGCACCGGGCCCAGTTCGCGCCGCAACCGCAGCAGTTCGCTCTCCTCAATCAGACTGAGCCAGACCAGAGGCACATCGAACACCGCGGCGATCTCCGCCAGCAGGGTCTCGAAAAAAGCCTCAAAATCCAAGATCGACAGAATGCGACTTTCGACCTGGTGAAACTTCTCCGCCTGTTGCTCCTGTTCACGGACGCGCTCAAACAGACTCTGGCTGTGACGCATGGCTGACTCCACTCTTCTGCCGCTGTTCCACCGCGCCGTAACCCCCGCCGCCCGGGGTTTCGATACGGATACGGTCACCGGCCACCACCGGCAGGGCGTTCTTGCCCCCCAGGGCGAAACAGCTGCCGTCGACACGTAACAGGCTATTATACCCGACACGGCCGTTTGCGCCACCCTCCAGCCCATAAGGCGCGAACACCCGCCGCTCGGACAGGATCGCCACCTGCAGCGGACGCAAAAACTCCAGTTCCCGCACCAAACCGTCCCCACCGCGCCAGCGACCTTCCCCTCCCGAGCCCCGACGTAGCGAAAAAGTCCGCACCAGTACCGGATAACGGTTTTCCAGAATCTCGACATCGGTAATGCGGGTATTGGTCATATGACTGTGCACGCCGTCGGCCCCAGCCCAGCCCGGCCCCGCCCCCGTACCGCCGCCGAGGGTCTCGTAATAGCCGAAATCCTCGTCGCCGAAAGTCAGGTTGTTCATACAGCCCTGAGAGGCCGCCACGCAGCCGAAAGCACGGAAGATCAGATCCACCAGCCGCTGCGAGGTCAGAACGTTGCCTCCCACCACCGCCGCTTTCGCGCACGGATCGAGCACCGAGCCGACCGGGATCTCCAGCTGCACCGGCCTTAGACAGCCCTGGTTCAGCGGCAGCGCCTCTTCCACCAGACAGCGCAGGCAGTAAAGCACCGCCGACAGGGTCACGGCGCGCGGCGCATTGAGGTTGCCCCACTGCTGGGCGCCGCTACCGGAAAAATCAAAGCAAGCACGACCATTCGGTTCAATGCTCAGCGCCAGACACAGGGGCGTGCCGTCATCCAATTGCTCGCGGGCTCGCAGTACCGTGGTTCCGTGCGCGCCGTGTCGCGCAGCCAAATCACGCAACGCTGCGCACACCGCAGCCTCGGCATGATCCTGGATATAGCCCAGATAAGCCTGGACCCGCTGCGTGCCGAAACCCGCAAACAACTCCTCCATCAGCCGCGCACCGCACTGGTTGGCCGCCACCTGGGCGCGCAGATCGGACAGATTGTCCGCCAGTCGCCGCGTGCCCGGCACCCGCTGGCCCGCGCGATCCACACCACCCGTGGCCAAACGCGCACGGATCGCCGCTTCCTGGAAAACACCGCGCTCCACCAGCTTCATGCCGGCGATGGCGCAGCCCTCTTCGGACAAAGTGCAGGAAAAAGGCGGCATCGAGCCCGGAGTGAGGCCGCCGATATCGGCATGGTGACCGCGGTTGGCCAGATAGAGCACCACCTCGTCATCGCGCCACAGCGGCGTGATCACCGTCATGTCGGGCAGGTGACTGCCGCCCTGGCGCGGATGGTTGCTGAGCAGCACATCCCCCGGCTCCAGCTGTCCGGCAAAGCGGACCATCTGCTGCTTGACCGCCTCGCTCATGGCACCGAGATGAACCGGCGTGTGGGGCGCATTGGCAACCAAGTTACCGGAAGCATCAAACAGAGCACAGGAAAAGTCACAGCGTTCCTTGATGTTGGTCGATACCGCCGTTCGTCGCAGGGTCTGGCCCATCTGTTCGGCCACGGACATGAAACGGTGACTGAACAGCGCCAGCTGCACCGGATCAAGCTGCGTGTTTTCCCTGCCCGCGGTGCCAGTTGCAGCGGCTGCCGTTTCGACCTCAATCACCAGATCATCACCGCGCAGACAGGCAACGCAGCCCGGTTCGATGACCAGGGTGGCGGTCTCCTGGATCAGCAGCGCCGGACCGGTCAGGGGCTGGCCCGGAGGCAGCGCATCAAAGGCAAAGACCGGCGTCTGCTGCCACGCCCCGTCGAAGAAGCAGTCGCACAGGGCCAGTGGCTCGGGAGCGCCGCTATTGTGGTCTGCGTCATCCGCCGGCAGCGTCAGCACGGGCGGCGGGCTGCTAACCCGCACCCGCAGATGATCGACCATCACCGGGCGCTGCAGGTCGAAACCGAACTCGCGGCGGTAAGCCGTTTGGAAGGCGGCCGCGTAATCCCCATCCTCCGGTTCAGCGATCAACAATCCCTGATCGGTTCCCTCATAGCGCAGCTGAAGATAACGCTCAACCTGCAGTTCAACCCCGCCGCTGCCCTGCTCGACCAGTTCTCTTCGCGCCTCATCCTCCAGAGCCGCCAGGCGCGCCAGCAGTTCGGACAACCGCCCGGATGTCAGTTCGCCGGACGCCGCTTCCTGCCGACTGGCCAGACGCTGGGCCAGGCGCATGCCGTAGGCGGACAAGATACCGGCATGGCGATGGATGTGAATGCGACGGATCCCCAGCTTGCGCGCCATGGCACAAGCGTGCTGACCGCCGGCCCCGCCGAAGCAGGCCAACACATGCTCGGCCAGGTCATAGCCGCGCTGCACCGACACCTCGCGAATCGGCCGCGCCATCACCTCGTTCGCCACATCAATGAAACCCGCGGCCACCTGCGCCGCCGTCAGGGCCGGGCGGCTCTGTTGCTCCATCCAGCCATTCACCTCCCGCGTCAGGCCCTCAAACGCCGCAACCGTGGCATCCCGGTCCAGAGGCTGTTTTTCATCGGCACCGAAGATGTGGGGGAAGAAGTCGGGCTGCAGCCGCCCCAGCAGCAGGTTGGCGTCAGTAATGGCCAGATGGCCGTTCTTGCGATAGCAGACCGGGCCGGGATGGGAACCGGCGGATTCGGGACCGACCTCGAACAGGCCATGACGGAAAAACAGCCGCGACCCGCCGCCGGCGGCCACGGTGCGGATATCGAGCTGCGGCGCCTGCAGGCGCACGCCGGCCACCCGGGCTTCATCGGCAAACGCGAACTGACCGGCATAACGCGACACATCGGTGGAGGTGCCGCCCATGTCGAAACCAATGACCGGCTGTCCCGGGAAGCCCGCTTCGCAGGTGCGGGCATAGCCAACCACGCCACCGGCCGGACCCGAAAGCAATGCACGGCTGCCATGAAAATCCTCCGCCGCCATCAAACCGCCGTCCGACGCCATGAACAGCAGGTCCGTGTGCTGAAGGCCATCGCTGAATCCCTGGCGGAAGCTGCGCACATAGCGCTGCACCGCGGGCGTCAGGTAGGCATCCACCACGCAGGTCTCACCGCGCGGCACCAGCTTGACCAGGGGCATCACCCGGTGGGACAGGGAAATCTGTTCAAATCCGACTTCACGCGCCAGCCGCTCCAGCCAAAGTTCATGCTCGGGACAGGCATGGGCGTGGGCGAACACCACGGCCACGCTTTCACAGCCTTGGGCGCGGGCCGCGCGCAAGCCTTCGCGCACGGGCTGCTCCTGCGGCGGCTGCAGCCGCACATAGCAGCGGCCGTCACGACCCGACAGATCACCCGCTTCACCGGCCTGGGCCGGACGGACACGCTCCGCGACCTCCAGCACCTGTTCGGCCAGGGGCACGGGCTTTTTTACCTGCAATGCAAACAGCTCCGGCCGCGTCTGGTCGCCGATGTGCAGCACATCGCCGAGACCGGCCGTGATCACCAGCAACGTCGGGGTCCCGCGCCGCTCCAGCAGCGCGTTGGTCGCCACCGTAGTGCCCATGCGGATCGACGCGATGGCTGCGCCGCTCAACTCTTCTTCGGCATAGCCTTCCTCGGCCAGAATCCGGCGGATCCCTTCGCGCGGGGCATCGGCGTAGTTGCCGGGATCCTCGGACAGCAGCTTGAGCACCCGGGTGCGACCGTCGGGCAACTCGGCATAAACATCGGTGAAGGTGCCACCGCGGTCAATGGCGAAACGGAAGCCGCGACCACCGGCGTTGCGCGACGAACTCACGGCTGCTCGTCCGCCACAACCTGCTGCAGGCTTTTGTTCACCATCTCGTACAGATCGGGTGAAATCTTGTCGCGACGGCTCAAACGCTCCAGCACGGCGCGCATCTGCTCGCGCCGTCGGGGCTCGTAGCGCGGCCAGCGCAGCAGCGGCGTCACCAGCCGGGCGGCGATCTGGGGATTGAAGGCATCCAGCGCCGCAATCTGCTGCTCCAGAAAACGGTAGCCACGGCCATCCGGGGCGTGAAAGCGGGCCGGGTTGCCTTGACAAAAAGCACCGATGAGGGCGCGCACCTTGTTGGGATTCTTCAGCGAAAACGCCGGACCGGTCATCAGCTGTTGAACCCGGTCGAGACAATCCATGCGTTTGGAGCGCGCCTGCCAGCCAAGCCACTTATCGACCACCAGCGGATCGGCCTGCCAGCGCTGGTAAAAAGCGTCGAGTTCCTTTTGCGCCTCGGGATCGGACCGCTCCGACAGCAGAGCCAGGGCCGCGCTCTGATCGGTCATGTTGTCGGCCTGGCGCGCCTGCTGCCACAGCCACGGGTCAGCTTCCTCGTCTTTAAGCACGGCCAGATAGCCCAGACACAGGTTCTTCAGCCGCCGCCGGCCGATGGCCGCGCCGTCAAGGCGGTAGGGGCCCGCATCCTGGCAACGCTGATAGGTCGCGCGCAAGGCCTCCCGCGTGTCCACGGCGAATTGCCGACGCAGACCTTCGCGGGCCTGATGAATCCGTTCCGGGTCCACCTCATCAAGCTGATCGGCGATAAAACTCTCCATCGGCAGGGTCAGGGCCAGGGCGATGAGGGACGGATCGGCCTGCTCGTCGAGCAGGGAACGACGAAAGGCCTCGACCAGCAGCGCATCCGCGGCCTGCTCCGGGGGCACCTCGCCGCGCACTGCGCGCAGCAGACACTCCAGCAGCAGATCCTGCGCCGCCTGCCAGCGATTGAAGGCATCGCTGTCGCAGGCCATCAGAAAAGCCTTTTGCTCTGAGGTCAGCGGCAGGCGCAGTTTCACCGGCGCCGAAAAACCGCGTAACACCGACGGCACCACCCCCGCCGGGATCTGTTCGAAGGTAAAAGTCTGCTCGGCCCGCGTCAGCGCCAGAACCCGCTCCGTAGCCGTTAACGACGCGGGCTCCCCCGCCAGTCGCAACGGACAGGCACGACCCTGCACATCAAGCAACGCCACGCGCAGCGGGATCAGCAGCGGGAGTTTCTCTGCCTGATCCGGCGTCGGCGGGCAAGACTGGCGGCAGCACAGGGTCAGGGTCGCGGCTGCCGCATCATGATGCCAGTCCACCTCCACCAGCGGCGTGCCGGCCTGGCTGTACCAGCGGGTCATCTGATCCCGGTCGATGTCGGCCTGCGGATTGGCATCGAGCATGGCGGCAACGAAATCATCGGTGCTGACGGCCTGGCCATCGTGACGCTCGACGTAACGATCCATGCCACTCAGGAAACCGTCCCACCCCAGCAGTGTCTTGAACAGCCGCACCACTTCGGCCCCCTTGTTATAGACGGTCATGGTGTAGAAATTGTTGATCTCGACGTAGGATTCAGGCCGCACCGGATGAGCCGTCGGCCCGGCATCCTCGGCAAACTGAAGACTCTTCAGCAGCCGTACGTCCTCGATGCGCTTCACACCGGCGGAGTTCAGATCCGCAGAAAACTCCTGATCGCGGAACACCGTCAGCCCTTCCTTGAGGCTGAGCTGGAACCAGTCGCGACAGGTGATACGGTTGCCGGTCCAGTTGTGAAAGTACTCATGGCCGATCACCGACTCGATGTTCAGGTAGTCGTCGTCCGTGGCCGTTTCGGGCAGGGCCAGCACATACTTGGAGTTGAAGACATTGAGCCCCTTGTTCTCCATGGCCCCCATGTTGAAATCATCCACCGCAACGATCATGTAGCGGTCGAGATCGTACTCCAGGCCGAAGCGTTCCTCGTCCCAGCGCAGGGCCTTGTGCATGGAGCGCAGGGCATGGGCGCACTTCTCGGCGTTGCGCGGTTCCACGTAGACCTGCAGCAGGACATCGCGTCCCGAGCCCGTGCGGTAGGGTTCTTCGCGACAGACCAGATCGCCGGCCACCAGGGCGAACAGGTAGGACGGCTTGGGAAAGGGATCCTGCCAGCGGGCAAAATGACGCCCATCCGCCAGGGCACCCTGCTCCACCAGATTGCCATTGGACAGCAGCACGGGGAAGCGCTGCGCATCGGCGATCAGGGTTGTGGTGTAGCAAGAGAGGACGTCGGGGCGATCAGGGAAAAAGGTGATGTGGCGGAAACCCTCGGCCTCGCACTGGGTGCAGAAATTGCCCGACGACAGGTAGAGCCCCTCCAAAGACGCATTGGCTTCGGGATTGATCTGCGACACCAGTTTCAGGGTACAACGTTCGGGCAGGCCTTTCAGCGTCAGCCCGTGCTCATCGCGCCGCCAGACCTCATCGGCCAGCGGCGCGCCGTCGCAGGCCAGTTCCAGCAAAACCTGCTCGCCGCCATCCAGCACCAGCGGGCAACCCGGTGCCGCATCGGGAAGGCGCTCAACAACCAGCTCCGCGGTCACCCGCGTTGCCTGGGCATCGAGTTCAAAACAGAGGGAAACGGTTTCCACTCGCCACGGGAACGGCTGATAGTCACTGCGGAAAATGGTGCGCGGCGGGGTCGATGAACTGGGCTGGTGCGACATGGGATCCTCCAAAAAAAGAAAAGCCCCGCTCCCGTACGGACAGGAACGGGGCCTTTGCGACCTCGAAAAGTGATGA
Source organism: Desulfuromonadaceae bacterium (assembly GCA_016936455.1). GTDB lineage: Bacteria > Desulfobacterota > Desulfuromonadia > Desulfuromonadales > Desulfuromonadaceae > Pseudodesulfuromonas. Next base: position 8,832 of record JAFGXV010000049.1, on the reverse strand, counting down.
CGAGCTATTCGATCAGGATGACCTCATCGTCCTCATCCTTGTTGTTCTGCGGCGTATGGGGGATCTGCGCCACCTGATCACGCGTCAACAGGTTACCCTTTTGATCCATCACCCGATCGTCATCGAGCAAAATCAGTCCGGTCCGTTCGACCACGTCCTTCTTGTACTGATACTGGTATTCCATGCTCTTTTTTCGCAGATTGTAGCTCATGAACATCCAGACCAGCCCCATGATCAACCCGGCACCCAGAATCACCGCCAGCGCGATGGACAAATAGTGAGCGGTCTGCTCACCGACATGGCCGATGATCGCCAGGATCACATCAAGCTTGTAGACCACCGCCGACAGCACCACCAGCAACAGCAGCCCCATCAGAAACGGAATCTGGCGAATCACGTACATCACGGCATGAAACTTATGGATGCGGCTCTGCTGCTCCACGGCTGAAAGTCCGGTGTGACCGCTATGGTCAGCCGGAGTGTGGCCGTAGAGGTAGCGATCGAACCCGAGCACGATCACGCCCAGCAAAAAAGTGATGGTCAGCGGCACGATAAACGCCGCAAAAAAGAAGGATTTCCAAGGAAAGGGCACATTTTCCGGACCCAGCTGGCTCAGGAAACTGACAAAGAAAATAAACCCTTCAATGACACCGATCAGAATAAGATATTTGATGAACAGATCCTTGAGTTCTTCACGCTCGAACAAGGCCGCGATTCCCTTGAGGGTCGCAGTCTCCTTGCGCGGCGCATCACTCTTGGCCTGGGTCTGTTGTTCCTGCTGCTCTGCCACAACACTGCTCCTGCATTGTAATTACACATATCATCAATATCAGCCCCGTCTGTGACGCAACCGACAAAAGGCCCTCCACAAATCGCATACTATAGTGGATTCGGCGGCGCTTGTCTGTCGAAAAGCGCCGGCGCAGTCAATTTAACGCCGGTCAAACCGGTGATTCAAGCAAAACGGAGCGCTCATCCAGGGCCGTCACAACCCGGCAATCAGCACTGAGCGAGAGCCTGGTCGATATCGGCCAGAATGTCCTCGATATGCTCAATCCCTACGGACAGGCGAATCAGGTCCGGGGAGACCCCCGAGGCAATCTGCTGCGCCTCGGTCAGCTGGCGATGGGTGGTGCTGGCGGGATGCAGCACGCAGCTGCGCACATCGCCGACATGGACCACCAAGGCAATCAGCTTCGTCGACTCCATGAAGCGCCGGCCCGCGGCCACCCCACCTTTGATGCCGAAGGTCAGCACACCGCTGCAGCCGCGGGGCAGGTATTTCTGCGCCAGGGCATGGGTCGGGTGATTCTCCAGCCCGGGATAATTGACCCAACTGACCATGGGGTGCTGCTGGAGATGACGGGCCACGGCCAGGGCGTTGCTGCTGTGCCGCTCCATCCGCAAATGCAGGGTTTCCATCCCATGGTTGAACATGAAGGCGTTGAACGGGGCGACGCACATGCCGAGATCGCGCATGAACTGGGTCCGCGCCTTGACAATGTAGGCCTGCGGACCGAATTTCTCCACATAGCGCAGGCCATGATAACTGGGATCGGGTTCCGTCAGTTCCGGATACTTGCCACAGTTCCAGTCGAAGCGGCCACTGTCCACCACCACCCCGCCAAGGCTGGTGGCATGGCCGTCGATGTATTTGGTGGCCGAGTGGACAACAATATCCGCACCATGCTCAAAGGGGCGGCACAGGTAGGGCGTGCCAAAGGTATTGTCAATAACCAGGGGCACCTGCATCTGTTTGGCCACGGCCGAGAATTTCTCGAAGTCGAGCACGTTCAGCCCTGGATTGCCGATGGTTTCAGCATACAGCAGACGCGTTTCGTCGCGAAAGCAGGCCCGGATCTCTTCGGCGCTGCGGCGCGGATCGACGAAAGTAACCTCAATCCCCATTTTCGGCAGGGTGTTATGAAACAGTGAATAGGTGCCGCCATAGAGCGTCGAGGCCGCCAGCACATGCTGACCGGTCCGGCAGATGTTGAGAATGGCCAGAGAGATGGCCGCCTGACCGGAAGAGGTCACCAGAGCCCCGACACCGCCCTCCATCTGGGCCACTTTTTCCTCGAACGCCGCCCAGGTCGGGTTACTGAGCCGGCTGTACATATGGTCGGCACAATCAAGATCGAACAGACTGGCGACATGATCGGCATTGTCAAACTTGTAGGTCGTGCTCTGGACAATCGGCACGATGCGCGGCTGCGTCGCCTTGGGGCGATAGCCGCCCTGGATCGCCAGGGTTTCGGGCTTCCACTTCGGATCAATCATTTTCCGCCTCCTTGTCTGCAGACCGGCTCAAACCCGAAAAGGGTCGAGCCCGTTCAAGGCCAGAGGCTAACGCTTTTTGGCACAAAAGTCGACAGCCAAACTGGCGTTCCGGCTATTTCGCTCCATGCGCAGACTGTTCTCGGCCACCTTGAGCGACATCCACTCAAAATAGATCAAAACAGAGTTTTATTTTAAGTCAATTCTTGACCTGACGGGCTAATTCTGATTACATAGCAGACTCGCGATTGTATACAGTTTGCGACAACGCAAACCAGAACCGCTGCCGGAACCACTGCCTGTGCGCACAAAATCTGTGTGCTTTTAATTTCAATTTGTTTTCAGGAGGAATGGAATCATGAAACTCTTTTTGCCGATTGCCATGGCGATGGCCCTGCTGGCCGCTCCCGCCCTTGCCGCAGACAGCGAAAACCTGCTCGACGCCGACTGCGTTAAATGCCATGTGAAGGCCGTTCAGGATGTGGCCGCCCACGGCGAGGCCCATGCGGGCATGGGCTGCCAGGACTGTCACGCAGAGCACCCGCCGACAGGGACCGACGTCATCCCCAAGTGCTCCCTGTGCCACGACCCCGCTGAAAATGACCACTATAAATTGACGGAATGCAGCGGCTGTCACTATCCCCACCATCCACTTCAGATCGACTTCAGCGCCCAAAGCAATGTCAAACCCGCCTGCCTGACCTGCCACCCCGATCAGGGCGCAGAAATGGCGGCCCACCCCAGCCTGCACTCGGAGCAGGACTGCAATGCCTGTCACCTGGCGCATGGTCTCGGCAAAGGCCAGTACCTCAACTGCCTCGACTGCCATGAAGGCCATGCCGCAAGTCAGACTGTTGCCGACTGCACCCTGTGTCACAAACCGCACAGCCCGAAAGAAGTCGCCTACAAGGATGACCTGGCATCGGCCCAGTGCGCTCCCTGTCATGATGACATCGCAGCCATGCTCAGCGCTTCGAAGAAAAAACACCACGAGCTGAACTGTGCCACATGTCACAGCGGCCAGCATATGGCCATCACCAGCTGCCGCGAGTGCCATGACGAACCGCACGGCTCCATGCACCAGAAATTCCCCAACTGTGTTGATTGTCACCTCAATCCGCACGCCTTGGCGGAATAAATCGATCAGCCGCCGCCGTGACCGCACGGGTCACGGCGGCCTGGTTATCGAGCCTCCATCCAATTCTTGACGTAAACCCCATGAGGTTTGCGCTTTAGGTTACGATCATGACCGGTCATCACAGACTTCTTTTCATTCTGGCCACCTGCGCGCTGCTTTTGAGCAGTGGACTGCAGCCATCCGCCATGGCCCAGAGTAAAAATCCCGTTCAGGAAATCCCGCTGACAGACAGCGACTGCATCAAGTGCCACCGCGCACCGTCGCTGCAGATCCGCGACAATGGCGGCGCGCACAAAACAGAAATCGGCTGCTTTGACTGTCACGAGGGGCACCCTCCTGCCGGCAAGGCTGTCATTCCTCAGTGCAGCAATTGCCACGCCCCCGATGACCGGCACCATTTCGCCCTGGCAAACTGTCAGTCCTGCCATGCCCCTCACGCTCCGGGCATTACCGATCTCAGTGTGCTGCCTGAGGCCAAACCGGCCTGCCTGACCTGCCACGACAGAATCGGACAACGCATGGCCGACAAACCAAGCCTGCATGCCGAACAGAACTGCATCGACTGTCACCAGCAGCACGGACTGTCGGCGGGTCAGTTCTCGACCTGTCTGGACTGCCATGAGGCACATCAAGCCGGCATGAGCTACCAGGACTGCCTCGGCTGTCACGATCCGCATCAGCCGACCGATTACCAATGGCGCGACAACACGCCGAGCGACTGGTGCGCGGCCTGCCATGAAGAGCCGGTTGCCAACCTGAAAAAGGAAGGTGCCGCCCATGCCAGCGAAATTGCCTGCATCGACTGTCACCAGAACCATCCGCCAGCGCAGGAAAACGTCATCCCCAGCTGCAACGACTGCCATGCCAAAAGCGATGCCGAGCATTACCGCGTCGGCAACTGTAGCGCCTGCCACAACCCGCATAAACCGTTGGCCATTGACATGTCGTCGGTTTCGCCGGTCAAACCGGTGTGCCTGTCCTGCCATGCTGGTCCCGGTCGTGAGATGACGGCTCACACCAGCGCCCACACTGACATGGACTGCAGCGAATGCCACGCCCAGCACGGCGAAGCCATGAGCTGCCTCGATTGCCACAGCGGCCACAATGCCAGCATGAACTATGACGACTGCCTGGCCTGCCACCGTCCCCACTCGCCGACCTACCTGCAGTTGGAGCAGGGCAAGGTCAAATCGACACTGTGCGCCAGTTGCCACAAGGCCCCCATGGCCAGCCTGTCCTCCAACACGACACGCCACGCCAAGCTGGACTGTGTTTTCTGCCACCGCCGCACTCATAAGGTAATTCTGAGCTGCGACAACTGCCACGGCGAGCCGCACGATTCCAGTATCCACCAGCAATTCCGTGATTGCAGCCGGTGTCACCAGGGGCCGCACGATTTGCGCAATTAGTTGATAGCGGTTTTTTTGAATGAGGATAACCATGAAAAACAGGTTGCTACAGATAGCCGTAACCGGCGCCTTCCTATCAGCCCTGCTGCTCGCCGGATCACAGCATCTCCAGGCTGAAGAGGATATCTACAGTCAGGATGTTCCCCCGTTCACCACGGTTCAGTGCGGCCAGTGTCATGAAGCCGTCTTCAATGCCCTGCGAGATATCGGAGGAGCCCACCGCATGGAGTGCCGTGAATGTCATGAGACGTTTCACAATTTTACGCGCGGCCTGAGCTGGGCGGAGCGTGTTCCTGCCTGCGCCAACTGTCATGATGCCCCACACGGCGACAAGGCCCCCATGCTCGACTGCCTGAGCTGTCACGTCAACGCGCACGCCCCCATTGCCAGCCTGCCTCTTGACCGGCTTGAACCGCTCTGCGCACGCTGCCACGAAAAACCCGCCGCGGACATGGCCAAACCCAGTGCGCACTCTGAGCTGGCCTGCAGTGACTGCCATCAGCAGAAGCACGGCTATCTGCCTAAATGCACCGAGTGCCACGAGCAGCCCCACAACCCCTTTGTCAGCAGCCAGAACTGCATGCTGTGCCATCCGGTCCACAATGTCAGTACGCTCTCCTACGGCGAGCACGTGCCGAATGACGGCTGCCAAGGTTGCCATTCTGATCAGGTGGCGCAGCTTAAAAAGGGGCATCTGGCCCACAGCCTGCTCAACTGCACCTTCTGTCATGCCGACGAGCATGGCATGGTCCCCACCTGCGCCGACTGTCACGACACCCCCCACAGCCCGGAAATGCTGAAAGGCTTCTCTGGCTGCGCGGCCTGTCACGGCAATCCGCATGATCTTCTTCCCGGCAACTGATAGGGTGAGAGTGGCGTAATGACTTCCAGAAAACGACTGATTCTCAACATCCTGTTCTTCATCGGCTGCGTTGCCATTGCCAGCGCCGCAATCCTGAACAATTACAGCTACAAGATTTGTTGGAAGTGTGACAGTCAGGACTATTTTGAACGCGGCAAAGAGTTTGTCTGCCGTCAGGATGATGACCTGCGCCAGACCGGGCTTGATTTCCTGCACATGGCCGTCGATCGTGGGCTGCCTGCTGCACAGATCTTGCTGGCCGAAAGCTACAGCAACAATCTCCCCAAGGGCTATACCGTCTTCAACACGAATGCCAGCCAATGCCTGACCGGCCTGCTGGGCAAAAACCAGGCCGCCGCCACCACCCTGTTCAATCAGGCATTTGACCAACTGCAGCAGCAACCGGTCGCGGATGGGGCTCTGCTTTACAACATGGGCCTGCTCTACGAAAACGGGACACTCAAAGCTGACAATCCAGCCGTCAACGCCCAGGCCTGTTTTATCCGCGCAGCTGACGCAGGCAATTACACCGCCATGACCCGAATGGGCGAGTACTACCATAATCTGGCCGACTACGAGCAGGCCAAGAAATGGCTTCGCCTGGCCGCTGAAAAAGAAAAGGACGCGAAACCCGCCCTGATGCTCGGCGACTATTTCTTCTACGGCAAAAGCGAAACCATCAACTATGAAAAAGCCATCCAATGGTACCGCGAGGCGCTGAAAACCCAGCAGAAGCTGTGGACCAAGGGGACGGCTGAAGAGCGCCTGGCTGCCGAAGACGTCCCCCGGGCCCGCATCGATATGGCCTTGCGCAAACTGCAGGAAAACCGCATGCGCACACCGATGACGCTGGACTACCGCATTGGCGGCAGCGCGACCCATTACGTGGTTTACTGTCAGGACGCCCCGGACAAGTCTATTGGCACTGTCCGCAAGACCGTGGAAGGCGTTGTCGCTGAAATCAGCCCGGACATCAAACTTTCGCTCTCTATTGCCACGCCGAAAAAGACCTTTTCATCCATGAACGAAGGATTGGACTGGCTGCTCAACGCCTATGCCCGCAGCCGCTACGGCAGCTACGTCAGTTTTCACTTCCGCCTGATTCGCTAAGCCGGTCAGCCGACCCCTTAGAAAAAGGAAAGCCGGAATTGCTCTCATTCCGGCTTTCCTTTTTTGGTGCCTCATCTCCCACAAGGCCCCCCATCGGACAGGACAAAAGAACATAGATTTTTTTCTGCGATCTCGTGTATGGTGAAGGCTTAAAACAATGAACAGATTATCATCTTAATCCCCGGGCCATCACATGCCGTCAGCTCCTGTTGCCCTAACCGATCCGTCATACACCAAAATCACTCTCCATGCGGGCGACTTTCGTGCAACGGACAATGACCATACCCTGTTCACGACCATCCTGGGTTCCTGCATCGGGGTGTGCCTGTTCGATCGCCAGCGTCGAATCTGCGGTCTGAATCATTTTATGCTGTGCAACGCCCCCTTGGCAACGCGCCCGGAAAACCTGCTGCACAGCGAAGCCGGGCGCTATGGCGTCGCCGCTATGGAGCTGCTGATCAACGAACTGATGAGGCTCGGAGCACAGCGCAATAATCTGCGGGCCAAAGTTTTTGGCGGCTCGTCGCTGCTGGGACAGAAGGAAGAAAACGGGGTCGGCGCGCTGAACATCAGCTTTATCCGTCGCTTTCTCAAAGAAGAACGCATCCCGGTCGAGGCCGAATCCGTCGGCGGCGAACAGGGACGAGTGATCTACTTCCTCAGCGACAGCTATAAAGTCTATGTCCGCCAGATCCCCCGCCGCAGCAATCTGATGATCTGTGAACATGAGCGTGACCTTTGCCGCGACATGCTCAAAAAACAACGCCAGCGCAGCCAAGACATCACCCTGTGGGACTGAGACTCTGTTCCTTTTGACCGGGAACGCGTTGACAACCATGCTGGCCTCAATTAAGATCGAACGATCTTTCTTCTTAACCGCTTCTTCGAGAGGTTCCCATGAAATGCACATCCTGCAGACGCGTCCTCATTGCCGTTTTGTCCCTCGCCATCGCACTTCAGATTCCCGTTTCCAGCCCGGCACAGGACACACCTCCCCTCCACAGCATCGACAACCAGCAGGCCTTGACCGGCGTCACCACGGCCAATGTGGTCTTTGACATTAGCACGCCCGACCCGCAGGTTCTTTCGCAATTTCTCTCCGTCATCGACACAACATGGAACCAGCTGCACGCGAGTGGGCTGACTCCGCACATGGTTCTGACATTCCGGGGACGCGCCGCCTCCCTCGTCACCCATGGCAGCGAATGGCACACGGCTGAAACGGAAGAGCGCCTGGCACAGCAGCTGGTCGATCTCCAGCGCAAGGGCCTTCGTCTTGATATCTGCGCCATTGCCGCCAAACTTCAGGAGATTGATCCGCAGGATCTGATGGCGGGAACCCAGCTGGTTGCCAATACCTTTATCTCGCTCATCGGCTACCAAAGCAAAGGCTATGCCCTGATTCGAATCAACTAAGCCCGATGACCCCTGACAGCAGCGGGCCATGGCAAATGCCAACAGCTCACCGCGGCTCGACACCGCCAAAGCCCCCCCTGAATTGCGATTGTCAAAACCGGACACCGGGAGTACTCTGGCACCGCCATCTGTGCCCGTCTGGAGAAACGCCCATGAACCGTCTGCTGGTGACCGTTTTGCTGCTGTGCTGCAGCAATGTTTTCATGACCTTTGCCTGGTATGGCCATCTGCGTAATCTGGCCCATAGGCCCTGGGTCGTTGCCGCACTGGTCAGCTGGGGCATTGCCCTGTTTGAATACCTGCTGCAGGTGCCGGCCAACCGCGTCGGTCACAGCGTTCTGTCCGTGGGTCAGCTGAAAATTTTGCAGGAGGTCATTACCCTGTCGGTATTCGTCCCCTTCTCCCTGTTTTTTCTGAAAGAGAAACTGTCCCTGGATTACCTGTGGGCCGGCCTGTGCTTACTTGGCGCCGCCTTTTTTATTTTCCGCAGCAAACTGTTCGGCGCATAAAGCCAGCGGTCTCACCTCCCCTTCTAGTCATGTACCCCCGGCAAAGCCGGGGGCTTGTTTTGTGAACCGCTCAAAGCGGTCGTTCAAACCTTGCGCCGCCTAAAGGCGGCT